>CAMHFN010000010.1 GCA_946184615.1 uncultured Bacteroidales bacterium | reverse complement strand
TGTCCTTCAGTTCGGGGAACTCGGTGAAGATCTCCACGACCTCGTTGGCACGCTCACCACAGGCTGCCATGATGATGATGTCAGCATCGGCTTGCTCGGCCAAAGCATGTTGCAGCACGGTCTTGCCACAGCCAAAAGGCCCAGGGATGAAACCCGTGCCACCTTCTGCGATGGGATTCAGCGTGTCGATGCAACGCACACCCGTTTCCATGACTTTGAAAGGACGCGGCTTTTCCACATAGCCGCCCACGGCCACTTTGACGGGCCATTTCTGCATCATCGTCACCTTCACTTCTTCGCCTTCCGCGTTGGTCAGTGTGGCGATGGTGTCGGTGATTTTATATTGTCCAGCAGGAGCTATCGTTTTAATGATATAGGAACCTTTAAAACTGAACGGCACCATGATTTTGTGGGGCAGCCAGCCTTCTTTGACTTCGCCCAGCCAATCGGCAGCTACCACTTGATCGCCAGCCTTAGCGATGGGCATGAAATCCCAAAGTTTCTCTTCATCAAGGGCTTTGGTATATTCACCACGTTTCAGAAACACCCCTTCCATGGTGGCGAGGTTGTTCTGAAGGCCGTCGAAATTGCTCGAAAGCAAGCCAGGTCCCAAGGTCACCTCAAGCATGTAGCCTTGAAATTCCACCTTGTCGCCAATTTGGAGGCCGCGGGTGCTCTCAAACACCTGAACGGAGGCTTTGTTCCCGTTCACCTTGATGACCTCTGCCATCAGCTCGACCCCATTGAGGTCGATGAAGCAGATCTCATTTTGCGCCACAGGCCCATCCACCTCCACAGTAACGAGGTTTGCAATGATTCCTGTAACTTTTCCTGTAGTTTTCATATATATAATGCTTAATTCTTACTTCTGTCTTCTGTCTTCTGGTTTCTGACTTCTTCAACCAGTTTTTTAAACATCTCCTCCCCTTTCACGGAGTCAAGTTCTGCCCAACGCTGAACCGTCTTGGCTTTCACCAAAAACGACAGGATCGCATTCATGTTGAAATAATCCATGCGTGCGATGTCGGAGGCTTTCTCCCACTTGAGCTCATCCATTTTTTGCTCACGGTCCACAAAATCGACATTCTCGAGGATGGCCTGGATTTGGCTCTGCTCTTCAAAATCGGCATCCGGCATCTCCACCAGAAAATCGTCGCCTTTTTTACCCAGACGCTTGGCCAGGTACAACACCTTGATGTTGCGTAAACGGGCATCGAAGTCGAAGTATTCGCGGACAAAGCGATTCTTGCTTTTGGCGGCCTTGGCATAAAAGTCGGCGCCAAGGGTGTTCTCGTCGAAGCCCTCCTCCATGAGTTCGACCAGTTTCTGGTCTTTCTCGGAGAGCAGCTCCATGATGGAATCCCTGACGGACTTGTAGTCGAAGTCACTGCCCTCGTAGTTGGCGGTCAGCTCCGGCAATCCAGCCACAATATACACGTAATTATCCATCAGCCAAAAAGGATTTTCTTGGTAGCAGGACGCAGGTAATTGGCGATGAGCTGGGTGAACTCCTCATCAGTAAACTGAAGCATGTAGCCACCCTCACGTGGGGCCACCTTGAAGCCGCCGTTCATCTTCTTGGAATAGTCGACCTTTACCTCGCCCTTAAACTGTTGGGCGATCTCATTCTGAACAAAAGGCTCCACCTGAGCCTTTAAAGCCTCTGGCAGGATAAGGTCGAGACCAACAGGAGAGGCATTTTGGGGATTGAATGCACGTATCACACTCATTATCATCTCTTTAACAAATTCCACATTCCCCAAATTAGCTTTTACCCCTTGTTGGGCTGCTTTGGAAACCACCATCTGTTCGATCTGTTGTTTGGTGACAGCGATGCTCTGAGTGGCAGCCATCTTCACGTCGGCAGTGACCTTAGTCTTTAGTTCTTCCGCCTCCTTGTTAGCTTGGGCGATGATGCGTTCGGCTTGGGATTTAGCATCGGCAATAATGGCTTCCGCCTCAGCATGAGCTTTCTGCAGCAGTTCCTCACCTTCCTGTTTTCCTTTCGACAGGCCTTCGTTATAAAGCCTATCCGTCAATTCTTGAATTTTATTCTGCATATTCTTTCTTGTTATACCTTTTTTATTTGAGTGCAAAGATAAAAAATTAAAGATTGACATTTCAAAAAAAAGCGTATTTTTGAGGTCGAATTAAAACTAAAACAGAAGCATCATGAAAAAAGCCTTGTTTGCAATGATGCTGATTGCGCTTCTAGCTCCGCAAGCAGCTCTGCCACAAACCAAAATGTGGGACCTGGTCAACTCTTTCTCCTGCTCTACGGGTCGCCAACACGGTGTTGTCTACGACGGTGAATATATTTACACCAGTTCCCACAGCAAGTCAGAAACGGTACAGTCTATGTTCTACAAGTACGATCTTCAAGGCAATCTCATCGAGGAATTCGACGTTCCTGATGTTTCCTCTTACGACAATTACTTGCGCGACATGACTTATGACGGACAGTATTTTTATGGTTGCGATGCCCATTCAAGCAAGATTTGGTGTTACGACCTCCACAATAAGACTTTGGTGAATTCTCATGCCATCAACACTTCCTTGTCGGAACTCGGACATTGCAGCTATGACCCTGTTTATGATGCGTTTTGGGTCGGCGAGCGATGCACTGGCGACAGTCCCAACCTCCGTCTCAACCTTAAGCTCGTGAACCGCAGTGGGCAGGTCATCAAAACCGCTACTGCGCACAATTTAGGCGGACACAGTGTGCATGGCACAGCCTATTTCACCGACGACAGCGGCAGGACCCATCTCTATCTGTTTGCCGTGCAAGGCTTTTCTGCCCATGTGTTCGACTATGACATTGAAGCGGATAGCATGAATCCGAACTATATTTTCGACTTCTCTGAGGTCCCTGGCTGGGGGGTGACCTGCTCTGCCGGCGGTGCCTATATTGGCGAATGCGAAGGATCCATCTACTTCTTTGGTGATGTGGACCGCAGCCCGAACTTGATTGGCATCTATGCTTTAGGGGAATACACCCCTGTGGTGCCCACCCCTCCCGAAGGCAACATCTTCTTCGATTTCAACGACGGCATCATGCAATGGACTACCATTGATGCAGACGACGATGGGTACAATTGGGAAATTCGCCCCAACTGGGGAAACAATGACAACCCCTACAGCCTCACTTCTGCTTCGTATGACGATTTGACGGGCATGGTTCTGTTCCCAGACAATTACCTGGTAACTCCATATAAATTGGATTGTGAACAGATTATCTTCAAAGCATGTGCTCAAGACATCACTGCTCCAGCAGAACATTTTGGAGTGGCCGTCTCCACTACGGGCAACACCGATCCCAATGATTTCACCACCATTTGGGAAGCGGAAATGACTGCCAAAACAGCCGGCAATTGGTATGAATACGATGTCGACCTTAGAGACTACCAAGGACAGGAAATCTATGTGGCCATCCTTCACTTCAACTGCACCAACCAATTCATGTTGAACATTGACGACATCACGCTCAACAGATCTTACGATGCTGTGACTGAGAGCCATGCCGCTCTCGTTACGGTATTCCCCAATCCTGCCGGCGACATGCTGAAGGTCGAGAGTGCACAAAACGTCACCGACTACGAACTGTACAGCATCAACGGCGCAATGGTACTTCAACGCCATGTCGATGCCACCCGTTTTAATGTCGACCTAAGCCCATTGCCCGCTGGCATCTATCTCCTCAAAACACAATCCGAAGGCCTGACACAGACCCGCCGTATCATTAAGAGATAACGGAACAGAAAAACGACTCGAAATGTCAACAAAAATCATCGGACACATCACACAAATCATCGGCCCCGTTGTAGACGTATACTTCGATGGCGGAGAGGCCGATCTTCCCAAGATACACGATGCCCTACATGTGACGCGACCCAACGGCCGTATCGTCGTACTCGAATGCCAACAGCATATCGGGGAAGACTCGGTGCGCACCATCGCCATGGACTCCACCGACGGCCTCATGCGCGGCATGGAAGTAACCCTTACCGGGAAGCCCATCTCCATCCCTATCGGCAACCAAATCAAAGGGCGACTCCTCAATGTCACCGGCGATGCCATTGACGGCATTGGTGCCCTTGACCGAAGCTCCGAATACCCCATTCATCGCGAACCCCCAAAATACGAAGACTTGGCCACTTCCAAGGAAGTGCTTTTCACGGGCATCAAGGTTATCGACCTGTTGGAGCCCTACCTAAAAGGAGGCAAGATCGGCCTTTTCGGAGGCGCAGGTGTGGGCAAGACCGTGCTTATCATGGAGCTCATCAACAATATCGCAAAGGGACATAACGGCTACTCGGTATTCACTGGAGTAGGTGAGCGCACCCGTGAGGGGAACGACCTGCTACGTGAGATGATCGAGTCGGGCATCATTAAATACGGTGATGCCTTCGTCAAAGCCATGGAGGAAGGCGACTGGGACCTTTCCAAAATTGACCCAAATGCCTTAGCCAACTCACAAGCCACTTTGGTCTTTGGCCAAATGAACGAGCCACCCGGGGCACGTGTCTCGGTGGCCCTCTCAGGTCTTACCGTGGCCGAGTCGTTCCGCGACGACACCAACGACGACCAAAACGACATCTTGCTCTTCATCGACAACATCTTCCGTTTCACCCAAGCAGGTTCTGAGGTATCCGCCCTGTTAGGCCGTATGCCTTCCGCCGTGGGTTATCAGCCCACCCTTGCTACCGAGATGGGGCAGATGCAAGAGCGCATCACCTCTACCAAGAACGGTTCCATCACCTCGGTACAGGCCATCTACGTCCCCGCTGACGACCTCACCGACCCCGCTCCCGCCACCACATTCTCGCATCTCGATGCCACCACCGTGCTCAGCCGTAAGATTGCCGAATTGGGCATCTACCCTGCCGTCGATCCTCTCGACTCCACCTCACGCATCATGGATCCCAATATTCTTGGCGAACAACACTACAACACCGCTCAGCGTGTCATCCAACTACTGCAACGCAACAAGGAACTGCAAGACATCATCGCCATCCTTGGCATGGAGGAACTCTCCGAAGAAGACAAACTCATCGTACATCGCGCCCGTCGTGTACAACGCTTCCTATCACAACCTTTCCACGTGGCCGAGCAGTTCACCGGCATGAAAGGAGTCATGGTTCCCATCGAAGACACCATCAAAGGATTCAATATGATCATGGACGGAGAAGTAGACCAATACCCTGAAGCAGCCTTCAATCTCGTGGGGACCATCGAAGAAGCCATTGCCAAGGGAGAGGAGATGATAAGAGGAATTTAAAATTTAGAATTTAGAGTTAGCTGGTTAGGGATTATGAATGTCGAAATCATCACACCGGATCGTTGTTTATATAAAGGTGAAGCCTCCTCGGTGACAGTTCCTTCCTTACAAGGACCCTTTACCATGCTGGAGCATCATGCTGCCATCGTGGCCATCCTTGAAAAAGGCAAAGTGATGCTGACCGACCTCCATAACGAACAACACGAATTCCCCATTTCAGGAGGATTCTGCGAACAACACGACAACCTGGTTATCATCTGTGCAGAGAATTGAAAATTGAAAAACAGAAATATAACATATTATTTAACATTATTCCTTCTCGTCAATATCATTGAGTTAGGGATCCTTCTTTGCTTCTTCAGTCAGAAAGAATGGTGGACTAATTGGATGGTGACTGCTCCCAACCTCTACATGATCCTAGGAGCACTGTTTTGCCCTCTGATGAAAAAGAACCTCGATGCACAAGTAAACAAGCAAGGGTGGTTCTACCTCTATAAAGGCATCAAGATGCTTCTTACCATCGTCATGTTGGTACTCTACATCTTCCTTGTGGAACACGGTGCCAAAGCCTTCGTACTCATTACCGCCATCGCCTACTTGATCGGATTGTTTTTAGAAACCTACATTTTTATGGATTATTTAAAACATCTTAAACAGTGAAGACTCTCCTTCGGCATATTATCCTTTTCCTGCTACTAGCCTTTGTCAGCTTGGGAGCTTTGCATGCCGAAGAGACAGAAGCTCTCGATGTAAAGTCGTTCATCTTTGGGCACACCAGCGATGGATACTGCTTCCACATCACTGAAATCAAAGGCAAGCCTGTGTGCGTATGGCTTCCCGTCATCGTTCACAGCAAGGAGAGCGGCTGGCATTGTTTTTCGTCGAAACACGTTTGCGAACTCCGCGAGGGCGAGACCTACCAAGGTTTCTTCATCGCCCCGATGACCGACCCAAAACACCCAGGCAAGTTGATGGAAGTCAGCGCATCCGGAGAAGCCACCAGGCCTTTTGACCTTTCATTTACGAAAAACGCTTTCGGCATCTTCCTGGTTTGTGGCTTCATGTTGGCCTTTTTCCTGCCTGCGGCCAAAAAATACAAGAAGGACCCGATGGCTACGCCCACCAAATACCAAGGCATGGTGGAGTGGCTCACCTATATGGTTCTCGACGGCATCATCAGCCCTTCCATTCCTAAGAGCAAAGTGCCGAAGTTTGCCCCTTATTTATTAACGGTGTTTTTCTTCATTTTCTTCTGCAACCTCTTCGGGCTCATCCCTTTTTTCCCATTTGGTGCCAACGTCACGGGCAACCTTTCCATCACTTTGGTGCTGGCTCTTTGCACCTACGTGGCGGTCAACATCTTCGGAAACCGACATTACTGGAAAGACATCCTTTGGCCCGATGTGCCCTTGTTCTTGAAATTTCCCATCCCCTTGATGCCCATCATAGAACTCGTTTCGACCCTTACCAAGCCTTTCGCCCTGATGATTCGTCTGTTTGCCAACATCTTGGCAGGACACATCATCATCATGGTGTTGATGGCCTTAATCTTCATCATCGGCGGGATGTACGGTGCAGGCTTAGGCAGCGCCACTTCCATCATCTCCATTTTCATGATGGTGTTTATGACCGCCCTAGAGTGTCTGGTAGCGTACATCCAAGCCTATGTGTTTACCATGTTGAGTTCTATATTTATTGGAATGGCGCAGGAGGGAGAGGAAGTTGAAAGTTGAAAATTGAAAATTGAAAATTGAATCTTTAAATCATTAAATATTTAAATCCTTAAATCAATAAACCATGTTAAACGTCATCTTAACAACCTTACTTGAAATCGGCGCTTACGTACCTGGTATCGCCGCCCTTGCTGCTGCTATTGCTGTTCTCGGAGCTGCCTGGGGTATTGGAGGCATTGGAAAATCCGCCATGGAGGCCATCGCCCGTCAGCCTGAAGCGGCTGGCAATGTCCGTTCCAGCATGATCATCGCCGGTGCCCTCGTCGAAGGTGCCACCCTCTTCGCCGTCGTCGTCTGTATCTTGGCTGTCGTCAAATAAACGGAACAATGGAACTGTTTCTTCCTGAAAGCGGTTTGATGATCTGGATGCTTATCGGCTTCCTCATCGTACTTTTCATCTTAGCCAAGGTAGGCTGGCCGATGATTATGGGTGCAGTGACGAAACGCAACCAGCATATCAGCGACTCGCTGGTGGCCGCAAAGGAGGCCAACGAGGCGCTGGCAGGCATCGAAGCCGCCAAAGAGAAAGCCATCGCCGAACAGCAGGCCGAGCAGGTCCGCATCATCAACGAGAGCCAAGAACTTCGCAAACAGCTTATCGAAGAAGCCCGTGCCGAAGCACGCTCCGAAGCCGAGAAGATTGTGGCTGACGCCCGAATAAAGATACAGAAGGAACAAGACGAGGCCATGAACCAAATCAAGGCCGAAGTCATCACCCTCTCCGTCGACATTGCCGAGAAGCTGCTCCAGCGAGAACTCGCCGACAAAAACGCGCAGAGCCGCTACGTGGAGGAGATCCTGAAAGAAAACCAACCACGCATTGAAGCTTAAGCCATGGACAACGGAAAGATTTCGGTACGATATGCCAGGGCACTGCTAAGCAATGCCACCGAACAGCACTGCGAGACTGAGGTCTATCGACAGTTGTGCCAACTGACGGCCAATTACAGTTTGGCCATCCAGCCATTCAACGAAGCCCTCTCCAACCCCATCGCCAGTGACGAGGAAAAACTGCAACTGCTTCACACCGCTATCGGCGAGCCCATACATCCCTGCCTGGACCGATTTCTTGCGTTTGTGACCCAAAAGAAACGCGAAAACAAAATCTTCCTCATCGCCTTGAAGTATCAGGAGATGTACCGAAAAGTGAAACAGTTGCTCCGTGCTGATGTCACCACCGCTACCGAACTTGACGCACAAGCTTTGGATAGTATCCGCAACTATGTACGTGACACCTTCCACTGTGATGCCGAACTACACGTAAAAATCGACCCCTCTCTCATTGGAGGCTTTATCCTTGACATCGAACACGATCGCATGGATGCAAGCATCAAAGGCCGATTGGAGCAATTTAGAATTAAAAATTTAGAATTAAGAACTTAGAGTTAATGGTGAAAGCAAGCGAAATATCAAGCATCTTGAAAATGCAATTGGAGAACTTGAGCAACCGCACCCAATTTGAAGAGATTGGCAAGGTGCTGCAGGTAAGCGACGGAGTGGCACATGTCTATGGCCTCGACCGAGTTCAAGCCAACGAGATGGTGCAGTTTGAAAACGGCACCATGGGGGTCGTGCTCAACCTTGAAGAAGATAACGTTGGTGTGGTTCTCTTGGGTCCTACCGAAGGCATCAAAGAAGGCGAGACCGTGCGCCGCACCCAACGCATCGCTTCGGTCTTGGCTGGCGAAGGAATGCTTGGACGAGTGGTTGACGGCCTCGGACGACCCATCGACGGCAAAGGGCCCATTCAAGGTACTACCTACGAGATGCCTCTCGAGCGCAAAGCCCCTGGGGTCATCTTCCGCCAACCCGTCAACGAGCCGCTTCAGACCGGTCTTAAAGCCATCGACGCCATGATTCCCATTGGACGGGGACAGCGTGAACTCATCATCGGCGACCGACAGACAGGAAAGACCGCCATCGCCATCGACACCATCATCAACCAACGCGAGAACTTCAAACAAGGCAACCCCGTTTATTGCATTTATGTCGCTATCGGACAGAAAGGATCCACGGTGGCAAACCTCGTGAAAGCCTTACAAGACCACGGTGCAATGGATTATACCATTGTCGTCTCGGCAACAGCCTCTGATCCTGCTGCCATGCAGTTCTACGCCCCTTATGCCGGTGCCGCCATTGCCGAGTACTTCCGTGACACTGGACGACATGCCCTGGTCATTTACGACGACCTCTCCAAACAAGCTGTGGCCTACCGCGAAGTATCCCTTATCCTACGCCGACCCCCAGGACGTGAGGCCTATCCGGGCGACATTTTCTACCTCCATAGCCGCCTACTCGAACGCGCTGCCAAAATCATCAAAAACGACGATGTGGCACGACAGATGAACGATCTTCCCGATTCCATCAAAGACCTCGTTAAAGGAGGCGGTTCCATGACGGCATTACCTATCATCGAAACACAAGCCGGTGATGTCTCAGCGTACATTCCCACGAACGTCATCTCGATCACTGATGGACAAATCTTCCTTGAGACGAGCCTCTTCAATGCAGGTGTCAGGCCTGCCATTAATGTGGGTATCTCCGTATCTAGAGTAGGTGGTAATGCTCAAATCAAGTCCATGAAGAAAATCGCTGGAACCCTCAAACTCGACCAAGCCCAGTTCCGCGAGATGGAAGCCTTTGCTCGTTTCGGTGCCGAACTCGATGCTGCCACCCTCGCTATCCTCGACAAAGGACGCAAAAACGTGGAGTTGCTTAAACAACCCCAATACAGTCCCATGCCGGTCGAAAAACAGGTGGCTATCATCTTCTGCGGTACCAACGGACTGTTCAGCAACATACCTCTTAACAAGGTACATGAGTTCGAGAAACAGTTCCTCAACATATTGGAAATCAAGCATAAAGATGTCTTAGACCAATTGAAGCAAGGCATCGTCAATGATGAAATCAAAAAAACGTTAAAAGAAACAGCAGAACAATGTGTCTCGGCATAGTGTAGCAGGGGGATTGACAACATGAGCAACCTGAAAGAAATACGAGCCCGTATCGCTTCCGTAGCTTCCACGGAAAAGATTACCAATGCCATGAAAATGGTCGCCGCCGCCAAGTTGAAGAAGTCGGAGAACACCACCTTGCGTTTTCTTCCTTACAAAAATAAACTCAACGAGGCCCTTTCCAACTATCTTGGCACCTTGGAAGAGTCGGTGAGCATCCCTTTGGCCGAACAACGCGAACCGAAACGCATCGCTCTTCTTGCATTCTCCTCTAGTTCAGGACTCTGTGGCGTCTACAATGCCAACGTCACCAAAGTGTTCCTCAAGACCTACTCTGACTATGCCAATGCATTGGGTCCTGATCACGTGGAGGTCCACCTATTTGGGAAAAAAATCATAGAGTTTGCTGAAAAAAACAACATCCCAGTGACTTCCTCTCACAAAAGCGTCAGTGAAGAATTGTCGTTTGAGCTGACCACTCAACTCAGCGACCAACTGGTAGAACAATTCCTCCAACATCACATCGACCGAGTGGTGATGGTCTATAACCATCATAAAAACGCAGGTGTGCAACAGCCTAAGACAGAGATCGTATTGCCTTTGGCGACCACTATCGCAACCCATAGGGACTCCGCATCAATAACCTACGATTATTTGGTGGAACCCTCCAAGGAAGCCTTCGTCAACGCATTGATACCCAAGGTAATACGCACTGTTTTCTATGCCGTGATGCTCGATGCCATGACCGCTGAACACGGAGCCCGAATGACCGCCATGCTCATCGCATCCGACAATGCTTCCACCCTACTTCAAGAACTACGACGCGAGTATAACCGCGCCCGCCAAAATGTTATCACCAGCGAATTGATTGATATCGTCGGCGGTGCCGAAGCGCTGAATCATTAAACGGAGAACGGGAAGTGGATTATTTGGGAATAGAGGTCTATGTATTTGATAACATGGCGGTGATTTCCGAAGAGGAGATTCAACGATTGTTGCCTTTGGTTTCGGAGGAGCGCCGCGAAGAAGCATTGGGCTACAAGCACTTGTTCGGGCAATTTGCCTGTCTCAAATCCTATGTAATGCTCCGAGAGATGCTTGAACGACAAGGCCTCACACATCCATTCCACTTTGGATATAACGAGCACGGCAAGCCATTCTTAAGAGACCATCCTGACGTGCATTTCAATCTCAGCCACTGCAAAAACGGCATCGCCGTAGTGGTTTCCGATCAACCCATAGGCATTGACATTGAGAGCTATCGGGAAGCCAGCGATAGTCTTTTGCGCTACACCATGAACGAAGAGGAACGGCGCATCATCCAAGAGAGTGGTGATCCCATCAGAACCTTCACCGAATATTGGACCAAGAAAGAGGCGGTATTCAAATTAAGGGGGACGGGGATTACCCACGATCTCCATGAGTTGTTACTTGGTGACGAGCACGTAACAACTTTTGTCAATAACGAAAAACGATACGCCTATTCCATCGCTACCCATACACGCATCTTTTGAGGTGTCTATCGGTAACAAAAAAGGCTGACCTCGCGGCCAGCCTTTTTATCATCGAATCCCGTCAATGAATCATTCACCCAATTTGATGCGATAGAAAGCTTTCACAGTAGCTTCCTTGTCAGCATCTTGAATGTACTGACCGACAGTCTTGGGGTCGGCTACCAGGGAGACTTGGTTGAGCAGGCAGTTCTCTTTGAAGAACTTGCCGAGACGACCTTTAGCGATGTTTTGCACCATCATCTCGTTGATCTGCACGGTGCCAGGCACTGTGGCTCTAATCTCACGAGCAGTGGCGCCTTGTTCCTCGGTGAGGTAACCCTTAGTGATGTTGGAGCTGATGTGGTCATCGCTGTCAGCATGATTAGGATTGATACCGGCTTTGCGCAGGGCCTTTTCGACTTCCTTGGCGATTTGTTCTTCCTTGGTCTTGTCGACGGCAACAGCAAACTCACGGTCTTTCACCTCTTGAGGGATGGACTCTTCGCTGACGGCCAGCGGGTTCATGGCGGCGACGTGCATGGCTACTTCGTGGCTGACTTCCTCGATACCGTCGAAGGACTTGTTCATTTCGACGATGGTGGCGAGGCGGTTGCCTGGGTGGTTGTAGTTGGTCACGTAAACGCCTTCCAGCACCTTGAAGCCACCGAGTTCGGTCTTTTCACCAGTCACGGCACTCTGGTTGGCGACGAGAGCTTCAACGGTTTGACCGTCGATGGTCATGGCCTTCAGAGTGTCCATGTCTTTAACGCGGTTGGCGACAGCCTTGTCAAGCACATCTTTAGTGAATTTCACGAAGTCGGCATTGTTAGCCACAAAGTCGGTTTCGCAATTCACCATGATGATAGCGGCATAGGTGTGGTCGTCGGTGCATTTGGAGAGGACGCAGCCTTCGCTAGCATTACGGTCGGCACGCTTGGCAGCTTTAGCCATACCTTTTTTGCGAAGGATGTCGATAGCGGCTTGGATATCGCCATCGGTCTCAACGAGAGCCTTCTTGCAGTCCATCATGCCTGCACCAGTCATTTGTCTCAGTTCATTGACTTGAGAAGCGGTAATATTCATAGGATTATTGTTGCTTAAGGGTTAGTTTTTTGCTACGGGTTTGCGCGGGCGGCGGTTACGGGGTCTACGATCATCCTTGTTTTCCTCTTCCTCGTTTTCGACGGCGGTCATCTCTTCAGCGACATCTTCGGGCTCCTCAACGTTGTTTTCCTTGTTGAGTTTGCGTTCGTTGAGACCTTCTTCGATGGCATCGACCATCTTACCGACGATCAAGGCGATGGATTTGCTGGCATCGTCATTGGCCGGGATGGGGAAGTCGACGAGGTTGGGGTTGGTATTGGTGTCGACGATAGCGTAGACGGGGATGTTAAGCTTACGGGCTTCAGCGACGGCGATATGCTCTTTCATGATATCGACGACAAAAACAGCTGAAGGCAGACGGCTCAAATCGCTGATGGAACCGAGGTTCTTCTCGAGTTTTTCACGTTCACGCTCGATTTGGAGTTTCTCACGCTTGGAGAGGCTCTTGTAGGCGTCGCTGACCATCATTTTGTCGATGCTGGTCATCTTACGCACGGCCTTGCGGATGGTGGCGAAGTTGGTGAGCATGCCGCCGGGCCAACGCTCGGTCACGTAGGGCATGTTGACTTTGGAGACGAGTTCAGCTACAACGTCTTTAGCTTGTTTCTTGGTGGCAACGAAGAGGATCTTTTTGCCTGACTTGGCCAGTTGGCAGATTGCGTTAGCAGCCTCGTTGACCTTGGCCTGAGTCTTATACAGGTCGATGATGTGGATGCCGTTACGCTCCATGAAGATGTAAGGAGCCATGGCTGGATTCCACTTTCTCTTGAGATGGCCGAAATGACAACCGGCATCCAATAATTCTTCAAAAGTTACTTGTGTCATGAGTTTTCTTTTTAATGTTTACATTCACTTAATACAATTGCAGAGTAGTTTTCATAATGAAAAATCTCCACAATTTGGATACTAAACAAAATCGCTCGGCTGAGAATAGCTTAACGTTTGCTGAATTGGAACTTCTTACGGGCACCAGGCTGACCGGGTTTCTTACGTTCGACCATACGTGGGTCGCGGCGCATCAAACCTTTGGCCTTGAGGGTAGGACGATTTTCAGGATCGATTTCGCAGAGCGCACGGCTGATGGCGAGACGCAGGGCCTCGGCTTGACCGTTAATACCACCACCGTCGAGGTTCACCTTGATGTCGAATTTACCGAGGTTATCGGTAAGCATCAGAGGCTGTTCAACCACATAGTGGAGGATGCTTGTCGGAAAGTACTCCTTGTAGTCGCGCTTGTTCACCGTAATTTTACCGTCACCGACTTTCATGTAGATACGTGCAACGGCGGTCTTTCTTCTACCTAAAGCGTTGATTACTTCCATGATTATTTCTTAATAGTGTTAATTTTGAGTTCTTCTGGTTGTTGTGCCTGATGCGGATGTTCTGGACCGGCATAGACATAGAGGTTGCGATAGATGGCATCACCCAGCTTGTTCTTCGGCAACATGCCTTTGATGGCGTGCTCGAGCACTGCGATGGGCTTTCTCTTCAGCTGCTCCTTGACGTTGCGGATGCGCTGGCCACCCGGATAACCGGTATAGTGGACATAGTATTTTTCATCCATCTTGTTACCCGTCAGCTGGATCTTCTCAGCGTTGATGATGATCACATTATCGCCGCAGTCGCTGTGGGGAGTGAAGCAGGGTTTGCGTTTGCCACGGAGAATCATGGCAACCTCGGAGGCAAAACGTCCGAGAATTTGGCCTTCAGCATCGATGACATACCATTTCTTGTTGGCATGTTCCTTGTTGACGCTGACTGTTTTGTAACTTAAGTAGTTCATTTTCTTTTTAATACGTTTATCCAATTCATGTTCGCGTAACATCATCTTCGCCTATGGTCTTACGCTTAATTACAAAAATAGATAGAACAGTTTTTACTAACGAGGGCGCAAAAGTACGAATTTTTTTCATACCTTTGCACACCAAACCGAAAAAAAATGTCAATCGAGATCCAAAATATCACCAAAAGGTACGGCGAGCAACTCGCTCTAAACGATGTCACTCTAAGCATTGACAAGGGGATTGTGGGATTGCTCGGCCCCAACGGAGCAGGCAAATCCACCTTGATGAAAATCATCACCAGCTTCATCCCTCCCACCTCGGGTTCGGTAAGCGTCAACGGCTTCAACGTTATCAAACAACCCATGGAAGTGAAGCGTATCGTGGGTTATCTGCCCGAACACAACCCCCTCTATCTCGATATGTACGTACGCGAATATCTCGAATTCATCGCCGGGATCCACCAATTGAAAGGCAAAGCCGCCAAGAACCGCATCGATGCGATGATTGAAGAAACCGGCCTCCAGCCCGAAGCACATAAGAAAATCGGAGCCCTTTCCAAAGGCTACCGCCAACGCGTGGGACTTGCACAGGCCATGATGCACGATCCACAAGTGCTCATCCTCGACGAGCCCACCTCGGGCCTTGACCCCAACCAACTCGTTGACATCCGCAACCTCATCTCCAGCCTCGGCAAGGAAAAAACCGTGCTTCTTTCCACCCACATCATGCAGGAAGTGGAAGCCATCTGCGAACGCGCCATTATTATTAATAAAGGTGTTGTGGTAGCCGATGACCAAATTGAAAACTTAAAACAAGTCAATACCACCGCCAACGTGGTCATCGTGGAGTTTGAAAGCGAAGTCTCCCAAAACCAACTCCTCAGCATCCCACAAGTATCCAAAGTGCAACGCGTGAAAAACAACCACTGGATCATCGAACCCGAAGGCGAGATCGACATCCGCGCCAACCTCATGCACTGGTCGGTAAACAACGGCTTGATTATCAAAACTTTGCAGAAAGAAGACATCAGTATCGAGGAAGCCTTCCAGAAACTTACGAAGAATTAATAATTTAAAATTTAGAGCGCGAAAAAAAATCTCTAAATTCCAAATTCCAAATTCTAAATTTTCCATATCTTTGCAGCGTCATTCGTGGAAAGATTTGTTTTGATTGCAACCACAAGAAAAAATGCTAAACCAATGCTTTTTCCTTTTCCTTCAGTCAACAACTTCCCACACAAATTAATTTATTAACTATTTAATAATCAATTTGTTATGGGTTATTATTTCACTTCAGAATCCGTCTCGGAAGGCCATCCTGACAAGATTTGCGACCAAATTTCGGATGCCATATTGGATGAGATTCTTCGCAACGATCCCAAGTCGAAAGTGGCTTGCGAAACCTTAGTCACCACTGGCCTCGTCGTCGTGGCCGGCGAAATCCGCACCAACGCCTACGTCGAAATCCAAGACATCGCGCGCCGTGTGATCAACCGCATCGGTTACAATAAATCAGAGTATCAATTCGATGCCCAATCCTGTGGCGTAATGTCGACCCTTCATGGACAGTCCAACGACATCTACATGGGAGTGGGACGCAAGAAGCCCGAGGAACAAGGGGCTGGCGACCAAGGCATGATGTTCGGTTTCGCTTGCAATGAGACGGACAATTACATGCCTCTTACCATCGATTTGGCCCATCTCCTCTTAAAGGAGCTTGCCGCCATTCGCCGCGAAGGCAAGCAGATGAAATACCTTCGCCCTGATGCCAAGTCACAGGTTACCGTAGAATATGAAAAGGGTTGGAAACCCTCACGCATCGACACCATCGTCATCAGCACCCAACATGACGACTTCATCAAGCCCAGTGATGAAACCGAGGAAGCTCAACAAGAGGCCGATATGCGCATGGTCGACAAAATCGAAGCCGACATTCTTAACATCCTCATTCCCAGGGTAAAACGCAAATTGCCAGCCAAGCTCCGCAAACTCTTCGACCAAGACATGAAGATCTTCGTCAATCCTACTGGAAAATTTGTCATCGGAGGGCCTCACGGTGACACCGGCGTCACTGGCAGAAAAATCATCGTCGACACCTACGGTGGTCGTGGTGCCCACGGCGGCGGTGCCTTTTCTGGCAAGGACAGTTCCAAGGTGGACCGCTCCGCAGCCTACGCCGCACGGCACATCGCCAAAAACATGGTGGCTGCCGGCCTCTGCGACCAAGCTCTGGTGCAGATTGCCTACGCCATCGGCATCGCAGAACCCGTCGGCTTCTACGTCAACACCGAAGGTACCGCACATGTGAAAGACACCGACGGCAAAGTCCTTAGCGACCAAGCCATCGCTGAAAAAATCCGCGCCTTGATCGACCTTCGTCCCTACGCCATCGTGAAACGTTTCGGACTCACCAACCCCATTTTTGAGGAAACCGCTTCTTACGGCCACTTCGGGCGTCAGCCTGAGACCCGCAAAGTAGAAGTGTTCTACAAAGATAAAGAGACCTTCACCGAAGACAAAAAGACCTACAAGAACGTGGAGTTCTTCGGCTGGGAGAAACTCGACTTGGTCGACAGTTTCAAGAAAGCATTCTAAACAAGAATCGGGATTCTTAAAGAAACAGCGATCAGTTCCCTGCTTCCTCAAACATCTTGACCAGTTCCTCTGGGGTCATTCCCAGTTGGGTGATGGCGATGGATGCGTCAGAGGCAAAAGGACTGCTGGGATACGTATCAATAATACGCTGATAGGTCTCACGAGCTTTGTCCAAATCGTGCTGCTGCTCGTCGTAAACAAAGGTGGCCAACATGAACAAAGCAACGGGATTCTTATCGAACTTAGGATAGTCGGTCACCAAACGATTGACCATGTCAATACTTTGCTGGGCATCTTGTCTCGTATTGACGACAACCTCAATGGCCCTGAACAGCACCTCTGGCGCATCAGCAGCCTCAGGGTTGTCGTCGACATATTTGCCGTATGTTGCCACAGCCTCTGGAATGGCTTCCATATTAATCGTCATGTCCGCATTATACAAGACAGCCTCCGTCTTTTTCACATCGTCGACAGTGGTTTTAGGAGTCTTCGTGTTTTGGTTGCATCCCACTACCAGGACAGCCATCACCGCAATGATAAAAAAGTATCTTTTCATATATCTTACCCTCTCTAAATTCTAAATTATTAATTATAAATTCTTTTCTATCTTCTTTTTTTTCTCGGAAATATCATCCTATAGTCCACATCGCATTTTCCTTCGGAGATGTCACGCAATTTCCCTTGAAGCAACATCTTACGTAAAGGTGCAACACGGTCAACATGCACGTGGCCTTCCAAATGGTCATATTCATGCTGGATGATTCGCGACTTGATGCCTGTGAATTCTTCTTCGTGTTCCACGAAGTTCTCATCAAGATAACGAAGACGGATGCCATCATGCCGCATCACCTCCTCATAAATGCCTGGTAAACTGAGGCACCCTTCCTTGAAAGGCACTTCGTCCCCAAAGGTATCAATCAGTTGGGCATTGATGAACACTCGTTTGAAGTCCTTCGCATCTGGATAGTCAGGATAAAAAGGATTGGCATCAACGAGGAAAAGCCGTATGGACTGATTCACTTGCGGAGCGGCCAGTCCCACCCCTTCGGAATGAGCCAGCGTCTCCCACATATCAGCGATCAACTTTTCCAGTTCGGGGAAATTCTTGTCAATCTCTTTGGCCACTGCCTTCAAGGTCGGATGACCGTATGCAACTATTGGAAGTATCATAATAATGTAATATGCCTCTTAATTCTAAATTCTTAATTTTTCACTGAACTCAAATAGGATTGAAGCAAGATGGTGGCCGCAACCGCATCCACCAATGCCTTATCCTGACGTTGTTTCTTTTTCAAGCCAGCATCAATCATGGTTTGGTGAGCCATGACCGAGGTGAAACGCTCGTCGTAACGAATGATTTTCATGTCAGGCAACAGTTTGCGAAGACGATTGACGATAGGCTCTATGTATTTGGAACAATCGGATGGATGGTTGTGCATGTCTTTGGGCTCACCGATGACGATGGCATCCACTTCCTCGTTACGCACATAGTCCACCACCCAGTCAGCCAACTTGCCACTCTCTACCGTGGTGAGGCCGTTTGCAATGATTTGAAGCGGATCGGTAACTGCGATGCCACAGCGTTTCCTACCTAAGTCGATAGCCATAATTCTTGCCATAATCCATTTTTCAGGGTGCAAAGATACAAAAATTATTTATTATCAATCGCCGTGCGTAACGCATTACCCACCAGCATGAATGCCAGCACCAACAACATGATGGCGATGCCTGGAAGGATGGCCAGGTAGGCAGCATCCAAGATGATGAAAGCATAGTTCTCTTTGATCATGCTACCCCACGAAGGCATGGGGGGCTGTACCCCAATACCGAGAAAACTCAAGCCCGCCTCCAACAAGATCGCTGAGGCGAAATTAGATGCCGAGACTACGATAATGGGGTTAATAATATTAGGTAGGATATGCCTTAGAATTATTCTTACATTCTTGAATCCCAGGGCTTTGCCAGCCTCCACATAGGTTGTCTCGCGCACCGAGAAGATTTGACCACGGACAATACGAGCCACCTCGACCCACATGGTGAGCCCCACAGCAATGAACACCTGACCGATACCCTTGCCTAAAGCAAAAGTGATGGCGATCACCAGCAACAGGGTCGGAATGGACCACACCACATTGATAAGCCACACCACCACATCGTCGACTTTGCCCCGAAAGAAGCCCCCGAGACTACCGATAAAAATACCAATGGCAAGACTAAGGGCCACGGCGATGAAACCAACGATAAGGCTGATCCGGCTCCCCAACACAAGACGACTGAGAAAATCACGCCCAAACTGGTCGGTGCCCAGCAAGAACTTTTGGTGCTTTACCCCTGCAATCTCACTATTGGGTATCTCTTGCACTCGCACGGTTCCGCTATGTTCTGGGTTGAAAAGATAGACCAAGGTGTGATCTTCAAACACCTGAATGCTATCAAAAGGCAAGTAGACACAGTCATCGGGACGGCCATGAATCAATCTGTCAAAAAAGCCTGGTTCAGCAGGTGGATTCTCCTTGGGAAGAACGAGCATGTCGACTTCGAATCCGGGCTTCCGTGTGCTGAGTTCAAGCAGTTGACGATTGGCGTTAGGGGTTGGATCGGGGATGATAAAGTAGGCAAAAAGCGACAGCACCGCTACTATTAGGATAAAAAACAACGAGGCCATACCTAGCCTGTTCTTTTTGAAACGTTGCCATGCCAAAGCACGAGGCGACTGCTGATTTCTTTTCGCTATCATGATGCAAAGATAGATTTTTTTTCAAAAAGGACTTGCATATTAAAAAAAAGATGTATCTTTGCACCCG
Source organism: uncultured Bacteroidales bacterium (assembly GCA_946184615.1). Taxonomy (GTDB): domain Bacteria; phylum Bacteroidota; class Bacteroidia; order Bacteroidales; family F082; genus Limimorpha. The sequence continues at coordinate 53,343 of CAMHFN010000010.1, read as the reverse complement.
CTAACAGATGGTGGATTTAGCTCAGCTGGTTAGAGTACCGGATTGTGGTTCCGTGGGTCGTGGGTTCGAATCCCACATTCCACCCTCAAGAAAAAGAACGGCCATGGTCGTTCTTTTTTTTCTACCTTATCAATAAATAAACAGTTCAACAATTAAACATTAAACAATTATTCATATCTTTGCGGCCCAAATGCGGGTGTGGCGGAATTGGTAGACGCGCCAGACTTAGGATCTGGTTTTGAAAGAAGTAAGGGTTCGAGTCCCTTCATCCGCACCAACAGACAAAACAAAAAGAAACTGAATGAACACTACACAATCGCAAAAGGGAGAACAGCTGATCTCCATCCAGATCAACGTGCTCAAGGAAGACTACGAGCCACAGGTCAAGAAAGAACTCAACAAACTGAAGCAGAAAGCTCAAATTCCAGGTTTCCGTCCCGGCATGGTGCCTTTCGGCATGATTAAGAAGATGTACGGCCCTCAGGCAACCATCGAGGTACTCAACACTCTCGTCTCCGAAACACTCAACAACTATATTATCGAGAACAAGCTCGACCTTATCGGATTCCCGCTCAGTGACCCCGATCACCAGCAACCCGTCGACTTCGACACGCAAGACGCACTCGACTTCTTCTTCGAGGCCGCCCTGCGTCCCGAAATCAAAGTGGACTACAGCAAAGCCAAAATCGACTTCGCTCACGTCATCGCTGACGATGCTGCCATCGACAAGACCATTGAGGAGCTCCTCCACCGCAACCCCAACATCACCCATCCCGAGACGGTCGGTGAAGACGACATTCTCGAATTGAAGGTCCGCGAGGCTGAAAACGGCCAGGAACTCGAAGGTGGCTACCAGAAAGACTATGTCTTACTTGATATTAAAGATATCCGCACCAAGACGAACAAGAAGAAATTCATCGGCAAGCAAGTCGGCTCCGAATTCATCGTCAACCTCTCCGTCATGCTTGGCTCCAACGAAAAAGCCGCCAAGATCCTCGGCAATGACGCTCCCGCCGACAGCGACTATAATATCATCATTGATGACATTCGCCACGAAGAAACGCACGAACTCAACGAAGCGTTCTTCAAGACCATCTTCCCCGACAAGGAGATCCAAGATCTCGATGCCTTCCGCGCCAGTGTCAAAGAAGAGATGGAAAAGCAATATGCCAACGAGACCGACCGCATCCTGTTCACCAAGATGATCGATGCCCTCGTCGACAACACTCCTTTCACCCTGCCCGACGAGTTCCTGAAACGCTGGATCTTTGAAAACAACCAAGGCAAGCTCTCCATGGACGACATCGAGAAAAACTACGAGAGCAACTATAGCAAAGGCCTCCGCTGGCAGCTCATCGAAGACAGCATCGTGAAGGACAACATGGAACTCGCCATCACTGAAGAAGAGGTGCGCAGCTTCCTCCGCAGCCAGATCTTCCCCGGTCTCGACTACGCCTCCATGGACGATGACATGAAAGGTCGCCTTGACAAAATCGTTGACAACTACCTCAAGAACGAGGAGCAAATCAACAACGTCAAGAACCAGATGGCCGACATCAAGATGACCAACTTCCTTAAGACCAAGATCGCCATCAACTATACCGACCAGACCTACGACGATTTCATCAAAGACCTCGAAAAGGAATCCAATAAGGAGCCTAAAAAAGGAACCCGTAAAAGAAAAACCTCCAACTAACTCCTAACCCCATACTAACATGAACGAATTCCAGAAATACGCCACCCGGCACCTCGGCCTGAGCAGCATTGGCCTTGAGAAATACATCTCACAAATCAACAACAGCGGCTACATCAGCCCCACCGTCATCGAAGAACGGCAGCTCAACGTGGCGCAAATGGATGTGTTCAGCCGCCTGATGATGGACCGCATCATTTTCCTCGGCACCGCCATCGACGATTATGTGGCCAACATCATCCAAGCCCAGTTGCTTTTTCTGGAATCGACCGATCCGAAACGTGACATCCAAATCTATCTGAACTCTCCTGGCGGAAGCGTCTATGCAGGCTTGGGCATTTACGACACCATGCAGTTCATCAGCCCCGACGTGGCCACCATCTGCACGGGTATCGCCGCCTCCATGGCCGCCGTGTTGATGTGCGCTGGCACCAAGGGGAAACGCTCTGCCCTGCCCCACTCCCGTATCATGATCCACCAACCCATGGGCGGTGTTGAGGGACAAGCCACGGAGATTGAGATCACCGCTCGCGAAATACAGAAACTCAAAAAGGAACTTTACGAAATCATCTCCCTACACTCCGGCCAAACGTATGACAAGGTGTGGGCTGATTCCGATCGCGATTATTGGATGACCGCCGAGGAAGCCAAAGAATATGGAATGATTGACGAGGTGCTGATCAGAAAGAGATAAAATGGTCAACAAGAAACAGGATCACTGCTCTTTTTGCGGACGTCCAGCCAATGAGACCTATATGCTTCTCCAAGGCTTGGAGGCCAAAATTTGCGAACAATGCGCTGAACAAGCTTACCTAATTATCAAAGAGGAACTTGGTGCCAAGGCATCCCCCAAAAAGAAGGATGCCCATGCGCCAGCGCTTGAGCTGAAAAAGCCTCAGGAAATCAAAAACTTCTTGGACCAATATGTCATTGGCCAAGACGAAGCCAAACGCACATTGGCGGTAGCCGTCTACAACCACTATAAACGCATCAGCCAAAAAGTGCTTGCCGACGAGGTGGAGATTGAGAAATCGAATATGATCCTCGTCGGTGAGACAGGCACAGGCAAAACGTTGTTGGCACGCACCATTGCACGGATGCTCAACGTTCCTTTTGCCATCGCCGATGCCACGGTCCTTACTGAGGCAGGCTACGTCGGCGAGGATGTGGAAAACATCTTGGTGCGCCTACTTCAGGCTGCCAACTACGATGTCGCCGCCGCTGAACACGGCATCGTCTTTATTGACGAACTGGACAAAATCGCTCGCAAGAGCGACAACCCCAGCATCACCCGCGACGTATCGGGTGAAGGGGTGCAACAAGCCTTGCTCAAACTCCTCGAAGGCACCATTTCTAACGTACCCCCCGAGGGAGGGCGCAAGCATCCTGAACAAAAGATGATTGCTGTCAACACCAAAGATATCCTCTTCATCGCTGGAGGTGCCTTTGACGGCATCGAGCGCATCATCGCCGCTCGCAAAAGCACCAACATCATCGGTTACAGCGCCAACAGTGACGATGTACTCGACAAAAGCAATTTGCTCCAATATGTAGCCCCTGCCGACCTCAAGAAGTACGGTCTCATCCCCGAGATTGTTGGCCGCATGCCCATCATCACTCACCTCGACCCACTCGATGCCTCGGCACTCAAGCGCATCCTCACCGAGCCCAAGAATGCACTTGTGAAACAGTTCACCAAATTATTTGAGATGGACCATATCACGCTGCGTTTCGAGGACGATGCCCTTGATTTCATGGTGGAAAAAGCCATTGAATTCAAGCTGGGCGCCCGTGGTCTCCGCTCCATCGTCGAAGCCATCCTTAACGATGCCATGTTCGAAATGCCTTCAAGCGAAGGACCGCGCCAACTCATCGTCAACCGCGCCTACGCCGAAGAGAAACTCTCAAAGAATTCCAAATTGGCACAATAATTGTTTTTTGAGTCATTTGTATCTCAAGAAAACACGAAAGCCATGAAGAAAGCCTTCCTTGTCATCGCACTCATGCTGGCCTCTGCCACAGCGTTTTGCCAATTTATCGCACGCCCTGTAAACAGGCCCAAAGCCAATCCTGTCTCCACCGAAGAGCCCAAAAAGAGTGTAGTATATGCCCGCATCGAGGGCAACGACACCATTCTCATCGTGCATCTACCCGAAGTCGACATTGACCTCATGAGCCGTTATTTTCAGATCACTGAGACCCGACAAGGCCGCCGACTTGTCAGCAACGTACGAAAGGTATACCCCTACGCAAAACTTGCCAGCGACAAACTTCAGGAATACGATACTATCCTGGCAAATGCCGACAGCGATGCTGAACGCCGTCGCCTCATGCGCCAAGCTGAAGACGAACTATCCGAACAATACACCGAGGAACTCACCCATCTCACCTTTACACAAGGGGCCATCCTCATCCGCCTGATTGACCGCGAGACGGGCAACACCTCCTACAAACTCGTACAGGAACTCCGTGGAAAAGTGAGAGCATTCTTCTATCAAGGATTCGCACGACTCTGGGGCTACAACCTCAAAGCAGAATTCGACCCGAAGAACGATCCCGAGGACGAACAAATCGATGTCATCGCCACCTTATTGGAAAGAGGACAAATCTGACGGCCTCACTTCCCTCTCCCTTGAATAACGATAAGGACAGTATAAATGAGGATCTTCAAGTCTAGGCTGATGCTTACATTCTCAATATAGAGAATGTCGTATTTCAGACGCTCGATCATCTCATCCACGTTTTCAGCGTAACCAAATTTCACCTCGCCCCAACTTGTAATGCCAGGCTTCACTAACAGAAGCATGTTGTAATAAGGGGCTCGTTCCACAATTTGGTCGATATAATACTGACGCTCAGGACGATAGCCGACTATTGACATATCACCTTTCAACACGGTCCAAAATTGCGGAATCTCATCAAGACGCACCTTGCGCATGAATTTTCCGAACTTGGTGATACGCGGATCATCATCGCTAGAGAGTTGCGGCGTACTGTTGGCTTCAGCATCCACCCTCATGCTACGGTATTTGGCCATTTTAAACGGTCTGCCGTTCTTCCCTATACGTTCCTGTACGTAAAACACAGGACCAGGTGATGTCGCCTTGACGATGATCGCCGTAATGAGATACACGGGCGAGAACACCACCAGCACAAACAGTGACACGACGATATCAAACAAACGCTTGATGACCCGTTGCCAAATCGGCATTAACTCAGGACTTACTTGCACCAATGGGGCACGCCAAATCGCAGACTGCCTCACGTTTCCAAACACTAAATCCTGCATTTGAGGAATGATCTCCACCTCGGCATCAGTCAAATTGATCACCGGGAGAATGATATTCATACAATCTTTCTCCGAACGCTCGATGGCGATAATCACCTCTTCTACCTCATACTTTTTAACAATGTCAACGATGTCCTCCACCGGTCCAAGATGCTTCAAATAGGCATCCAAAGGGCGTTGTGGCACATCTTTGACACTCACATACCCCACAAAACGCTGTCCGGTAGGTTTCTCCTGTTCGGCAATCTCCTTGTAGATAGCCACTGCATTGTCGAAACCACCTACAATGAGCGTATTGAATCCGATCTTACCCGTCTTGATGTTATGCTTTACGATGCTCGTAATGACCAATCTTCCAATATAGGTCAGGAAGAATTGCAAAGCAAAAAGCGTGATAAACGACTGATAATACGTCTTATAGGTCTCAATCTGGTCATCAAGGATGGCCACAAAAAACAGCACTGTGACTCCCAGCAGCGTTATGAAGAAAGTTTGTGACAGTTCTTTTACGCGCGACTTGGAGTAAACACTTTGGTAAGCACCCGTGACCCCATAAAGCACCACCCAGGCGATGGGGATGAACGCCATGGCAAGCCAAAAACTATTGTCGTGGAAGGCAATGCTGAAACGCTGCCACATATTGGCATTCACAACCTCATAGGTCTTCCGGAAATAATAGAACAAAGTCCAGGAGACTGCCGAGAGAATCCAGTCGACAAAACCGTATACGTAGGGCAGAAGGCGATTCTTTTTCATCGATCGTAGTAGATGATTTTCAAGTTGTCAAAATAGAAAGACTGCTCACCGTTGTTTCGGCTATTCCACGAAGAGAGATAAAGCTTGAAATAATCCGCGTCTTTGTATTCCTGCACATAAGGGGTGAGATTAATGTAAATCTTCCTCCACTCCACAGGATCTTCACCCGAGGCACAAGTAGGTCTCAAGCGAACAAGAGGTTCTTGGCTTAGGGTATAGTTTAGCATGTAGTACAAGCCCACGCAGCAAGTGTCGGAGCATTTGTAGTCCATCTCAAGAATACATTGATAAACATTGTTGATGTCAGTAATTTCTTCCGTATTGGCGAAGAAGAACTGTGCGGTATCTGAGTTCAAAACAAACTTGGCTGAATACGTGGAGTGGACACCTTCGGGGTCATGCCAGGCCATGGGGCCAGAGGTACGAATCATAGGCACGTCACTTTGCGAGGTGGTTTCCATGCTGATGGTGCCTTTGTCGAAATCCTCCATCCAAGAGATATGTATGTTTTCGCCCAGAGGCCAGTAGTTGACGATGGGAGTAAGGGTAACGATGCTGTCGGGTACCAAATCAACGTTGTTGAAAATAGCCGGCGCGGTGAAAGGATATTCGACTCTTGCATTTTTGATCCCATTGAGTGCAATACCCCCGTACACCTTTACATTATGCGGTCCTTGTTCAAGTACCGGGATAGTAGCAGGAAGTTCAAAAGTTCCCTTCGGATCTTCGTCAATATACAAACACGCATCGACAAAACGATGGGTATTGGCTCCATAGGTATAGTAGTCACAAGCAAGACCGATGGTGTCTATCCGAATATAAGCAGGCACCGTCTGGTCGCCTTCGAAGTCCTTACATGACGTCAAACAAGCTGTGGCAAAAACAAAAAAAAGAAACAAAAAAAGGGTATCGTTTCGCTTCATAGAGAACATTTTAAAGTATAACGAAAAAAAGGGATTTTTAGTATTGAAGTGATCAACTTTTATGTTCGATGATTTTTTCCTTGGTTTCCTCTGCGGCTCTCAGGATGTCATAAGCGAGATTCAGCACACGTACGCCATCATGGATCGTAACCACAGGGGTCGTGTTGTGGATGATACTGTCATAGAAGCTTTCCAGTTCGGTCTGAATGGCATTAAGGGGATGTATCTCCGGTTTTTCAAGGGTGATTTGCTTGGTGGTGCCATTGGCCAGGTCGAGGGTTAAGGAATAGGGATAACCACTGACTTCCTGATCGTGAATTCGGGTAATTTCGGTTTTCTTCTCTAGGAAGTCGACGGTGATGTAGGCATCCGTTTGGAAGATTCGCGTCTTGCGCATGTTTTTGAGGGAGATGCGACTAGCGGTGAGGTTGGCCACAGAACCATTTTCAAACTCAATGCGCGCATTGGTGATGTCGGGGGTGGGGCTGACGATGGCCACGCCGCAGGCACTCACTCGAGACACGGGCGAGTCGATGACAGAGAAAAGAATGTCGAGGTCGTGCACCATGAGGTCAAGCACAACTGGCACATCGGTGCCGCGAGGATTAAAGAGCGCAAGGCGATGCGCCTCGATGAACTTAGGTGCTTTGATATAAGGCTCGGCCGCGATGAAAGCGGGGTTAAACCGCTCCACATGGCCCACCTGGACTTTCACACCCGCTTCATCAGCCAATTTGACAAGTCTGGCAGCCTCCTCAGGTGTAGCCACGATAGGTTTTTCGATGAACACATGACGGCGGTGTCCCAAGGCCCTGGAAGCACAGTCGAAATGCTGTACCGTGGGCGTCACAATATCAACGACTTCCACAGCATCGATAAGAGCCTCCACCGAAGCGAAACAACGCACCCCTGTCTCCTCCTCCACGGCTTTGGCCGTGACGGGGTCCGGATCGTAAAAGCCGACCAACTCGTAGCACGCCGTTTGACGAATGCACTTGATATGAATCTTCCCAAGATGCCCGGCACCTAAAACTCCAATTTTCAACATAAAAGGTAAATTTGGGCAAAAATAAGAAAAAATGCAGGAAAAACCGTATTTTTGCACGCAAAATGAACACTATCGAAGACAATTATCGGCACAAAGGCCTTCGGCAACAGATGGTCAACCAACTACGCAGCGAAGGTTTTGACGATGAGCGAGTGCTTGCCGCCCTCAATGAAGTGCCGCGCCATGTCTTCCTCGACTCCTCGTTCGTAGAGTACGCCTATTCCGATCAGCCTTTCTCCATCGGATCGGGACAGACCATCTCACAACCTTCTACCGTGGCCTTTCAAACCAAATTGTTAAAGGTGGAAAACAGCATGAAAGTGCTAGAAATTGGCACCGGTTCAGGTTATCAAGCATGTGTGCTCGCCGCCATGGGCACCAAGGTGTTCACTATCGAGCGACAGCGCAACCTTTATTTTCGCACCAAAGAAATCCTTGAGAAACTCCCTTTTAGAGTCAAGACCTTTCTCGGCGATGGTTTCGAGGGTTTGCCCAATTACGGACCTTTCGACCGTGTCATTATCACGGCAGGGGCACCTTGCATTCCTCAAAAGCTCGTCGACCAGCTGAAGCCGAACGGCATCATGGTCATCCCCATGGACAACCCCGATGGAGGTCAGACCATGCTGAGAATCACCAAAATGCCCGATGGTTCCCTGTCGCGCGAAGCCTACGGGAACTTCAAATTCGTACCCATGCTAACCGGCACAGCCAGCGATTAAGTCGCTCTCCTACTTAAATATTCCTCCCAACAGGGAACGGAAAATCGATTTTCCCAACTGCCGCCCAAAGGTGGTTGCTGTGGTGTTGATGGTTTTCTCCACGGCCTTGCGTCCAGTGGATTTCTTCGTTGACTTTTTGGCCTTTTCTTTCTCCTTGGCTTCTTTCTCTTTACGTTTAGCCTCTTCCTCAGCCTCTTTCTGAGCGCGTTTCTCAGCTTGTTGTTGCTCGGCTACCAGCACTTCGTAGGCACTCTCGCGATCAAAGCTCTTGTCATATGTGCCATAGAGTCTTGAAGAACGAATGAGGGCATTACGCTGCTCTTCGGTAATGGCACCGATTTGGCTCAAAGGGAAGAGAATCTTGGCACGTTCCACAATACAGGGAGCCCCCTTTTCATCGAGTAACGACACCAAAGCTTCACCAGTACCCAACTCAAGAATAGCACTCTCGGTATTAAAGGTAGGATTGGCACGGAAGGTCTGGGCCGCTGCTTTAACGGCTTTATGTTCTTTGGGAGTATACGCTCTAAGTCCGTGAAGGATACGGTTGCCCAACTGTCCAGCAATGGCATCTGGGATGTCGTCGGGACTTTGGGTGACGAAATACACCCCCACACCCTTGGAACGGACCAGACGAATCACCTGCTCAATCTTATCAACCAAGGCCTTAGAAGTATCTTTGAACAACATGTGGGCCTCGTCGAAGAAGAAGATCAACTTGGGCAGCTCCAAGTCACCCACTTCGGGAAGCTGGGTATAAAGCTCGCTCAGCAACCACAACAGGAATGTACTATAGAGCTTGGGGTTAAGCATCAACTTGTCGGCGGCCAGCACATTCATCACGCCCTGTCCCCCTTCGGTCTGGATGAAATCAAACACATTGAATGCCGGTTCGCCAAAAAACCGATCGGCTCCCTCAGCTTCAAGTGCCAGCAGAGCACGTTGGATGGCTCCCACACTCACCGAAGAGATGGTACCGTAAGAGGTGGTGAACTGCTTGGCATTCTTGGCCACGTAGTCCAACATGAGGCGCAAATCCTTCATGTCGATCAGCAACAAGCCATTATCGTCAGCAATCTTGAACACAATGTTGAGCACACCCGTTTGGGTCTCATTGAGACTGAGCAGACGTGCGAGCAACTGCGGTCCCATATCAGAGATGGTCGCCCGTAGCGGATGTCCCTGCTCACCGTACACATCAAAGAAACGTGTCGGACAACCACGGAACTGAGGATTCTCGATGCCAAACTCAGGGCAGCGTTTTTCAATGAAACCACTCATCTGTCCTGCCTGACTGATGCCGCTGAGGTCACCTTTCATGTCAGCCATAAAACAAGGGACGCCAGCCTGGCTGAAGGACTCGGCAAGGACTTGCAAAGTAACGGTCTTACCCGTACCCGTCGCACCGGCAATCAAACCGTGACGGTTCGCCATCTTACCCACCAGGTAGATTGGCCCGTTGTCGCAATGAGCAACATAGAATTGTCTATCTTCCGTGAACATATATATCGGGATTTAAAGATTTAAAGATTGATTTTAAAACGGAGGTATTTTATGGTTAAACCTTGGTTGAGCCACATTTGCTCATAAAAGGTCCTTATATTCTTCACTTCAAGGTCGTCTTGATTGGCATAAAGGTCATCGGTAGCATAAAGCAAGGGCAGACCTTGTTTTTCTATCACCTCATGAAGGGTAAACGCATACATAATCGGGCTGTCGGTCTTGAGGTTAAGGATTCCGTCAGAGGTGACAATTTTACGATAACGCTCAAGAAACTCGGGCGAGGTTAGACGATGACGGGCATTACGTTCGCCTTCACCGGGATGAGGATCTGGAAAAGTAACCCAGATTTCCTGGACTTCCCCAGGGCCAAAGAAATGTTCAATTTGGTCGATACGAGTACGGATGAACGCCACATTGTGAAGACCTTCTTCGCGAGCTTGGGTCAAGCCCCGCCACATGCGAGCACCCTTGATGTCAACCCCGATATAGTTGATTTCGGGATGCACCTGCGCCAGTCCCACGGTATATTCGCCTTTTCCACAGCCCAGCTCCAGCACGACAGGATGGTCGTTATGGAAGAAGTCGGTACCCCAACGACCTTTCAAAGGGAAGCCCTCCTCCATAATGCGCTCATAGGAGTATTGGAACAGATTGTCGAAACTCCTATTCTCCTCGAATTTTTGCAGTTTGTTCTTCTTACTCATCGCTTATGATTATTTCGTCAAAATCCAGGCTTTCTCATTATAGTTGGCAAGAATCTCAGGCAATGCGGCTTTGGCATCGGCGGTGGTAGGATATTGTCCGTAACACACGAGATATTGATTCCCACGTTTCATCACAAAAACATCGGCACAACCTTTCTCTTTGGCCCCATTAGCCATATTCAAGGCGTATTGTTCAATTTCGAAGCATCCGCCCACGATGAAGGCTTTGGACGTGGCTTCTGGTACGATAATTTCCACTGGAGTCACAGGAGCATCCACCGAAGGACTATCTGGGGTCTCCGCTGGTGGCTGTTCCGCGGTATTCTCTTGAGTTGGTTCCTCGATACGGTCTTGAGAACGGACCAAGGTATCGGATCGTTGGATGACAGGTACAGGTCTTTCCGGAAGTTTCAAGTCATAGGTCCAAGGCTTGGTGGGCACGGGACGGAACTTGAAATACCAGAGAGCGACACCCGCAGCGGCAAGGAGAAGCAACAACACCCAAATCCACCACCTACGCCCCCGTTTCTCCCTCGATTCTTCCACTTCGTCCTTTTCCGTTTTACCTCCCTCCGTTCGATGAGAGCTTACGCCGTTCCGTTCTCCGTTCTCCGTTTTACGTTCTCCGTTCTCCGTTCCAAACACCGGTTGTGGGGTAAAATCGTTAAGGCCAAACGCATCAGTATTGAAATTAGCCTTGTCCATGGCTTCAAACACGAGGTCATGCTGGTCGTCGAAACCGAGAACGCCCAAGTCGGGAAGCGTCACTGAGCCTTCTTCTTTGATACGATTATAGCAGTCGTTCACGAAGGCGACAATAGTGGTTCGGGCTTCTTCGTCAGAACAGCCATCGCAAGCCATGAGGAAGGTGCTGATAAGTGAATTCTCTTCGCGTTGTTGCGGATCGAAGCTTACCGTGGATGAGGGGCATTGAAATTCATTGGTAATCACATTGACTTGAGCACTTTGGTCATGACGCACAAAGGCACCGAGGCCAGGCACGATAACGGTGTCGTGGTCGTAGAGCAAGGATGCTATGGCGGAAGGTATGGTGGTCATTGGAGTAATTCTTGAGGAATATGGAGGAGGTCATCAGGAGTGTCAATCGCGATCGTATTACCTTTAGACACCACTTTCACTCGAATACGGAAGCCGTTTTCGAGCCATCGGAGTTGTTCGAGTGACTCCGCTTGCTCAAGTCGGCTGGGAGATAAGGTGCTAATCGCCCGAAGCGTGTCCGACATATAGGCATAGATACCGATATGTTGGTAAAAATCCACTTTCTTCAACCACTGTTGGGGCTCAAGTCCTCTGACAAAGGGTATAGGATGCCGGCTGAAATAAAGGGCGTTGCCTATGGGGTCGAATACCACCTTGACCATATTGGGATTGAATAGGTTTTCTGGGTCGACTAGCGGTTGGGCGAGCGTAGCAAGCTCCACGTCGGGCAATCGGATAAGATCGGCCACACCGTTGATGTGTTCAGGATCGATGAAAGGCTCGTCACCTTGTATGTTGACCACGGCATCAAAACCACCGCCGATCAGGTCAAGTGTCTCGCGGCAACGGTCGGTACCACTGCGATGGTCGGAGCGAGTCATCACGACTTTTCCTCCGAAGCCCCGCACTTCTTCGAAGATACGTTGGTCATCGGTGGCTACCACTACCATATCAAGCGATGACAAGGCGGCGCGCTCATAGGTGCGCTGGATCATCGTCTTTCCCCCAATCAAAGCCAGCGGCTTGCCAGGGAACCGCGTGGAGCCGTAACGAGCCGGTATGATGCCTATCACACTCATTAGAACAGACCGTTCAACGAGGCCTCGATCTTATCCACAATGACACCAAGATCCTCGGGGTTATCCAATTCAAGTTTATCCATGTCGATAATCAAAAGCTTGCCTTCCTTATAACCGCTGATCCACTCTTCATAACGCTCATTAAGGTTGCTCAGGTAGTCGAGGCGTATCGACTGTTCATAGTCACGATTTCGTTTGGCAATCTGCTTCATCAACGTAGGCACCGAGGCTCGGAGATAAATCAGCAAGTCGGGAGGTTGGAGGAACTTCGTCATCAACTCGAAAAGCGATTTGTAGTTCTCAAAATCACGTGTCTCCATGAGGCCCATTGCATGAAGGTTAGGGGCAAAAATCATGGCATCCTCATAGATAGTGCGGTCTTGGATGACATCTTTGCCACTGTTGCGGATGTCAATGACCTGACGGAAGCGACTGTTGAGGAAGAAGATCTGGATGTTGAACGACCAGCGCTGCATGTCCTCATAGTAGCTGGCGAGATAAGGGTTGTGGTCCACCTCCTCAAAGTGCGGGGTCCACCCAAAGTGTTTGGCTAACAGGCGGGTCAACGTGGTTTTTCCCGCCCCGATATTTCCGGCAATAGCGATATGCATAACGTTAATATTGTTTCAATCTGCGAAAATAATAAAAAATCTGAATTCTACCTTCCGAATTCTGAATTCTATTTTTATTTTGGTGCTCGAGCTAAAAAGATGATGGCCAACACCATGTAGATGGCATTGGGGATCCAGGCAGCAAGGACGGGAGCCATCACGCCATTCACGCCAAAGGCCTTTCCTATCTGTCCGAGCAACACATATAAAAAAGCAATAGCGATACCGAAGCCCAAGTGCATTCCCATGCCTCCTTTGATTTTCCGGCTGGAGAAGGCCGCTCCGATAAGGGTGAGAATAAGGATGGCCGCGGGCTGCGCCATGCGTTGGTGCATCTCAACTTCATAGTTGCGGATGCCTTCGGTGCCCCGCTGCCGCATCGTACGAATGTGGTCACGCAACTCAAAGAAATTCATCTCTTCAAAGTCTTCCTTCATTTTATAGAAATCCGTTGCGCTCAGTTTCTCAATAATGGTGTCAAGTCGTCGATAATTCACGATACTCTCCCGATCGCCATCAATCGTGCGTTCTGTCATGAAATCGATGCGCCACTTATGCGGTTCAATGGAATCGTGATAAATGACATCCGACGCCAACTTGTAAACCAGCTCGTTATTCTTATAGCGCTCCACGGAAAAGCAATAACCCAGATCTTGATTCACATTATAGTACTCCACATACACAAACTCATCCTTATCGGTCTGCAGGTGAACATTACGACCCGAACTCTTGGTAAGATGTTCAATATATTCGTCTTTGAACTTTCTCCTGATTTCGTTCATGTTGGGAACAAGAAAATTGCCGAGATATAGTGACATCATGGTGAGCAGAAAAGCCCCCACCAGGTAAGGATAAAGAAAACGCCAAAAACTGACACCGCTACTAAGCACGGCCACCACCTCCGAATGGTTGGCCATCTTCGAGGTAAAAAAGATGACGGAGATGAAAGCAAAGAGATGGATAAACTGATTGGTGAAATAGGGTATCGAGGTCAGGTAATGGTCAACGGCAACACGCTGCCAAGGCGCATCATGCTTGAGGAATGAGTCGATGTTTTCCGACAAGTCGAATACGATGATGATGACCATCAGCATCGACACGGCAAAGAAGAAGGTACCGATAAACTTGAATAATATGTAACGGTCGAGTCGTTTCACAATCTCCGTGTGATTTTAGGCATCATGTCAGCTTTCCAAGAGGTGAAGTCACCTTCAACAATGTGTCTTCGGGCTTCTTTAACGAGCCAAAGATAGAAACCAAGGTTGTGAAGACTGGCAATCATGGGGCCGAGGATTTCACCTGCGACAAAGAGATGACGCAGGTAGGCCTTCGAATATTGCACATCCACGAAAGTTTCTCCATTTGGATCTACGGGAGTAAAGTCCGTGCGCCACTTCTCGTTTTTCAAATTAATGATTCCTTCCGATGTGAAAATCATACCATTACGTCCGTTTCGGGTAGGCATCACGCAATCGAACATATCCACTCCTCTTTCGATGCCCTCGAGGATATTGGCCGGGGTGCCGACCCCCATGAGATAACGGGGTTTGTCCTTGGGCAAAATGGTGTTGACCAGCTCGATCATCTCATACATTTTCTCGGTGGGTTCGCCCACGGCGAGTCCACCGATAGCATTGCCCGCAGCATTTTTGGAAGCGATGTACTCCGCCGATTGCTCCCGAAGGTCGCGGTAAACACAGCCCTGAACGATAGGGAAGAGAGCTTGTTCGTAACCATATTTCGGCTCGGTTTCGCCAAAACGTTGCACACAGCGGTCGAGCCAGCGGTGGGTACGCTCCATGGACTGTTTGGCATAGGAATAGTCGGCGGTACCAGGAGTGCATTCGTCGAAGGCCATCATGATATCGGCTCCGATACTGCGCTCGATATCCATTACCCGCTCCGGAGTGAAGAGATGCCTTGAACCGTCAATGTGTGACTGGAAGGTGACCCCTTCTTCTTTCATTTTACGGATGCCCGTAAGGGAGAACACCTGGAACCCGCCGCTGTCGGTTAAGATGGGACGATCCCACCCGTTGAACCGATGTAACCCTCCTACCGCTTCCAATACATCAAGGCCAGGACGAAGGTAAAGATGATAGGTATTCCCTAAGATAATCTGAGCCTTGACTTCATCACGGATATCGCGGATGTGGCAAGCCTTGACGGAGCCCACGGTGCCCACTGGCATGAAAATAGGAGTTTCAATAGGGCCATGATCCGTGTGTAACACACCAGCACGAGCATTGCTTTTCGGGTCATGGGCGGAAAGGGTGTATTTCATCGTCAGATATTTTTTGCAAAGGTAAAGAAAATCGCATATCTTTGCGCAACTTTTTGGAGGAACCGCCGTGAGCATCAATTTTTTCTATAACCGCCTGTCGTTCTATATCTTGGCTATCTTCATCGTTTCACTACTCGTGCAACTTTGCATCCATTGGATACGTTTTTCGAGGTTAGCCTTCACCAAACGGCGGCCGCAGATGAAAGCCGACGAAACTTTGGAGCCCGTTTCGGTGGTGGTATGTGCCCGCGATGCCCACGAACAACTCACAGAACTCATCCCTGCCCTGCTCAGCCAAGATTATCCCGATTTCGAAGTCGTGGTGGTCAACGACTGCAGCGATGATGAAACGGGGGCTTACCTTGAAGACCTGGAACGTAAGGAGTCCAGGATCAAGCCCGTTCAACTGCGACAACACCTCAACTTTTTCAATGGCAAGAAGTTTCCTCTTTCCATGGGGATCAAGTCGGCCTCACACGACCTGCTGGTGTTCACCGACCCCGACTGCCGTCCCACCAGCAACCAATGGTTGCGCAGTGTGGTAGGATGCTACGACGATGACACCGAGTTGGTGATCGGCTATACTCCCTATCTTCGCACTAAAGGTCTGCTGAATCTGTTGATACGGTTCGATTCTGTGCAACAAGCACTGATGTATCTCTCAGCGGCTTTGGCGGGCAAGCCCTACATGGGTATCGGCAAGAACCTCTCCTATCGTCAGCGACTGTTTTTTAGACAGAAAGGATTCACCTCACACTATACCATGGAAGCAGGCGACGATGACCTTTTTGTGAGTCAGGCTGCCACCCGAAAGAACACGAGGGTACATATCGATGCGGACAACACCGTGATCTGCACTGCCCCGACCACCTTCGGACTTTGGATTTATCGTCAGACCCGCCGCTACACCACCATCAAAATGCACCGCAACGGGACACGGGCCTTTGCTGCATTGCATTACTGGTCGCAGTTCCTTTTTTACGGAAGCCTTATCGCCTTATATTTGCTACCCCCAGCGTTCACGTTAGGTCTTGAAATCCCCTACCCCACCTACTACTTCCCCATTTTGGCTTTTTTGTTCTTATTACGTTACGTCACGCAACTGATCATCTACCGTGGTGCCTCACGCCGGCTGGGCGAGCATGGACTCCTGCCCAGTTTGATTCTTTGGGATTTCCTTTTTGCTATTTTTACTCCCTTACTCCGGATTAGCGGAAGACTAGGAAAGAGTTAAGCATTAAATTAAAATGAATTAGGGGCTATTCCGTTATTAAACCAAAAAAGTTATCAACATTATCTTTCTGTCTGTTTATAAATAAAATAACATAGGTATAGCAAACAAGCGGTTTTTGTGCTATTTTAGCACTTTCAAAAAAGTCTTTTATCATTAAAATAATAAACAACCTAAACAACTCAATCACAATGAAAAGGAAACTTACCTTCCTATTGGCAGCTTTGCTGCTCAGCGGCCTTACATGGGCGCAAACCACGCTGAACATAGCGGATTATGCTACAGCGAATAATTGGGAAAACGGAGTCCAATACCCTACGGCTTCTGTTAATGATGTTACCTTCAATGCAATTGGTGGTAGCAATACTGGAAAGTATTACTCCAATGATCAAAGTTGGAGACTCTATGCAAACGAAAGTGCTACGCTTACGATTTCCGTTCCTTCTGGATGCTCTCTCGTTTCAGTGACGCCTACTTTCACCTTAAAGGACAATGGCATATTATTATTCGGGAGCAACACCATATCTTCTGGATCTTCTGTGAATGTCAGCGGTGAAGAAGTAGCGTTTTCTGTTAGCCAAACGTCAGGCAATAAGGGAAAAGTTTTCCTTACGGAAATCGAAGTTTCCTATACCTCTGGTGGCATCCCCAATCCTTCCATCACAGCTTCGAACGTTGAGATCGCTTACGATGCCACTTCCGGTGCCATCGAATACACCATCAACAATGGAGTTACGGGAGGTTCACTTTCGGCGACCACTGCTTCGGAGTGGCTTACGTTGGGAACCGTAGGCACGACCGTTCCTTTCACCTGCACAGCAAACCAAACCACTGCTGCCCGTACCGCTACCGTGACCCTTACTTATACTTACAACAACGGTCAAACCGTTACAAAGAACATTTCGGTGACGCAAGCAGCCAACCCCAATGCAATGAACAACATTTCTGAGATCACTGCTACTGGTACCTATAATGTTCAAGGAACCATCGTAGCCAAGAGCCAAAGAGGTTTCATCGTTGGCGACGGCACAGGTTATGTGTATTACTACAACCAAAATTACGACCAAGCGGATTATGAGATTGGCGACATAGTGAAATTAGCTGGACCGGTTGTCGTTTATGGCGGCGTGTACGAATTTAATAACACCACCACCGTTACCATGGCGACCACTTCGAATTATGTGGCAGAGGATCCCACGGTTCTAACAGGCGAACAGATGGATGCCCGCGTAGCTTCTACCACACCTCCCCAACTGTCATACTATGTCCAGTACGAAGGTACTCTTTCCGTCAATGACACTCACTATAACATCACGAATATTGTTGGTGCAACGACCGCCATTGGAAGCATCTCCTTCCCCATTGACACGGATGAAATCACAACGTTAGACGGCAAGTATGTTAAAGTGACAGGTTACTATGTTGGTATATCCACCAGTACTTATTATAACACCATGTTGGGCAGTATTGAGGAGATTGCAAACGACAACCCAACCCTTTTTGCTGAGAATGTCGACCTCAACTACGATGCCACTTCCGGTGCCATCGAGTACACCATCAACCATCCTGCGAATGACGGTGTGTTAACTGCCACCACTGAAAGCGATTGGCTTACCCTTGGCACTGTGGGCACAACAGTTCCATTCACTTGCACCGCCAATTCAACGACGGCTTCACGTACGGCTACTGTTACGCTTACCTATACTTTCAACACCGATCAGACCTTAACGAAAAACGTTACGGTGACACAAGCCGCCAACCCCAATATGATCAACAACATCTCTGAAATCACAGCCGCTGGTGAATATATCGTACAAGGCACTATCGTAGCCATCAACAATAGAGGTTTCATCTTAGGTGACGGCACAGGTTATGTGTATTATTACTATGGCGCTAATGGTTTTGAACCTGGAGATTATGACATTGGCGATAAAGTGAAATTGGCTGGTACCGTCGTTGTTTTTGGCAAAGTATTTGAATTTAACAGCTCCACTGAAATCACCTACGTGGATGAATCGAACTACGTGGAAGAAGACCCCACCATGTTGAGCGGTGCCGACATGGATGCTAGAGTGGCCTCCTCTGCCTCTGCTGGACTGTCAAGCTTCATTCAATATGAAGGAACTCTTTCCATCTCCACTGATAATAATAATACTACTCACTATAACATCACCGCCATTGATGGTGCCCAAACTGCTATAGGTAGTGTTTCCTACCCTCTTAACGTTGAAGAAATCGAGGCTTTGAGTGACAAATTTGTCAGAGTGACGGGTTATTTTGTTGGTGTATCTTCCAACACCTACTATAATACCATGCTGGGTAGCATCGAGGAAGTTGCAGTCGAAGAATACACTTTGACCGTCAGCGACCTGTCTCACGTCAACACCTATGTCTTTGGCGACAATGAAAACGAGATGCTGTTTGAAGGAGAAGGCTCCGCACAAGTCTACAACGGTACCCAAGTACTCATCAGCATTGACGTGGAAGAAGGATATGTCCTCCAGTCGTTGATCGTTGATGGCACAGATGTCACTTCTCAAATTGATGAAACCGATGCTTATTCTTTCACCATGCCGACCCATGATGTCATCATTACTGCCACTGCAGTGGAATTTATCCCCCCAGTCCCTGGCAATTGGGTACTGACCAGCTTAGCAGACCTCACTGAAGACGATGTTTTTGTTATCGTGGGCACAACACAAGATGGTGCTTCATACGCCATGTCGAACAACAACGGCACCACGAAAGCACCTGCTGCCATCGAGGTCCTTGTTGCTGAAAACACCTTATCAGGCGAAATCGCTGATACGCTCCAATGGAATCTTAGCATCACCGAAGACGGCTACATCTTCTATCCAAACGATAGCACCAATATTTGGCTGTATTGCACCAATACAAACAATGGTGTTCGTGTGGGCAAAGGTGAAGCCAAACATTTTACAATGGATGAAGAATTGGGGTATTTAACAACAACAGAGACCACAGACCAAAGGTATCTCGGAATTTTCAATGCGCAAGATTGGAGATGCTACAAACTAAACAGCGACGGAACCCTTCAAACCAATATTGCTGATCAAACCTTTGCATTCTACAAGAAAGTAGATGAAGAAACTCCCGTCACCCAACCCATCACCCTGAACGAGGGTTCCAACTACGTTTCATTCTATGTCGATATCACTATAGATGACCTGAAAGCTGCCGTTGAAGCTGCGTACGTAAGTGGCAGTGTCACTATCAAAACACTGGTGGGTGGCCAGACCATGTACAACGGAGCCAGATGGAGAGGCTCATTAAACGTTTTGGATCCTACGAAGATGTATATGATTGTGGTTGAAAACAGCCCTGCTATTGAAATCCCAGTTGAAGGCATGCCCATCGATCCTGCTGAGTCCCCCATCACTATCCCTGCTGGTACCAGTTGGTTCGGTTTCCCGCTCACCGAGAGCATGAGCGTCACTGATGCTTTTGCCGGATTTGCTCTTGTAAATGGCGACATGGTAAAAACAACAACTGGCCAAGCAACCTATAACAATGGTAGATGGAGAGGTGCTCTTAACACGCTGGAACCCGGCATTGGCTATATCTTCAAGTCGGCTGCTTCAGTCACAGAAGACAGAACGCTCATCTTTTCCCCCAACAAATAAACAAAGCAAATAAAAACTGATAATAAACCATAAAATCTAATACATTATGAAAAAACTAGTATTGACTTTAATCGTGTCATTCGCACTTCTGGGTTCGGCTTTCGCCCAGTACAACTCTGACATTTACGAATCCTACTGGATTGACCAACTGAATGTTCATGTCTACAATCCCTACGAATATCCAGACTGCATCGTTCCCTTCGCACAGATTGACGGCGAGTTCGTCACCTATGATATGGATTACGAAGCCATGGAAATCGGTGTTTTCGATGAAAGCGGCACCTGCCGTGGCCACTCCTTCCTGGTTGATGACGGTGAGGACTACCCCATCACCGAGATCTCGGTCTACCGTATGCTTGCAGGCGACAACGACCATCTGCTCTCCTTCATGATGTACGACCATGCCAATGGCATTTTGTACACCGAGTGCACTCCCAACAACGACTACTACACGGGTTACGACTACGTTGAGATTTACATGGGTGACCTTGATAACGCCCCGATCCTCAACTTCGCTACTCCTGTAGTGGCTTCCTATGAGAAGTTCATTGAAGGCTATGGTGAGAGTGCTGGTGGTTACTACCTGATTGCCACTCCTGTTGCCGACGCCGACCCCACTGCTGTCACGGGTATGACCACTGGCAACTACGACCTGTATGCCTTTGACCAGACTCAAGACCTTGAATGGCGTAACTATAAAGAGGATCTCTTCAACCTCGAGTTCGGCAAGGGTTACCTCTATGCCCACGGCACCGATGTCACACTGGAATTCAGCGGCACGACTTACGATGGTGACGGAGAATTTGACCTTGTTTACGACGATGCTGTCGACTTCAAGGGCTGGAACTTGGTAGGCAACCCCTATCTGGAGACGGCCTATATCAACCGTGAGCACTACGTCATGAACGTAGAGACCGGTCGTGGCGAATTCATCGCAGTCGACGCCACCGAAGGCATCCCGGAAATGGAAGGTGCTTTCGTGATCGCTGAAGGCGAAGGAGAGACTGTTACCTTCTCCACCACAGCCCCTGGTAAGGCCTCCATGCTCGCCCTCAACGTGACCCAAGGCCGCGGCGTCATCGACCGTGCCATCGTGGGCTTTGGCGATGGTCACAAATTACCCAAACTCCAACTCAACCCGAACAGCACCAAACTCAGCATCCAGCAAGACAACGAAGAATTTGCTGTAATCTATGGCGATGCTCAAGCCGAAATGCCTCTCAACTTCAAAGCAGAGAAAAATGGCAGCTATGACATCACCCTCAACCTCCAGGATGCCGACCTGGATTACCTCCATCTCATCGACAACATGACAGGAGCAGACATTGACTTGCTCGAAACCCCAAGCTATAAATTCGAGGCTACCACGTCCGACTACGCCTCACGTTTCAAACTGATCTATGTCAGAAACACCACGGGTGTGAATGAGCACTTCGCCTTCATCAGCGACAACGGGATCCTCCTCAACGGTGTCAACGGCAACAGCATCGTCAACGTGTTTGATGCCATGGGCCGTCTGGTCAGCAGCAGCAATGGCGTCAACCATAT
The DNA here is from genome assembly GCA_946184615.1 of uncultured Bacteroidales bacterium. GTDB lineage: Bacteria > Bacteroidota > Bacteroidia > Bacteroidales > F082 > Limimorpha. The sequence goes on along the minus strand of CAMHFN010000010.1, from coordinate 31,588 downwards.
CGCCACTGAAAACCTGTCAGCTGGTGTTTACATGATCCAACTCGTCAATGGCGAGAACACCATGACCCAGAAGATCGTTGTGAAATAAATTGTAAAATAATCTAAAAATTGAATCAATATGAAAAAATTAGCATTATCAATCGCAATCGTTCTTGGAATGAGCCTTGGTGCTTTCGCTCAGGGCGGTCTCTTCCAATATGGCAACGCTTATGACGAATACGGCACCCGCACGGGACTCCGTGGCACACTCACCGATCCGTTGATTCCTATCGTCCCTGGCCATGGTGAAACCAGTAGCCAAGACGGCACGGAAACACCGCTCGCCGGTGGTGCACTCCTTCTCATCGGCTTCGGCGCAGCCTATGCCCTGAAGAAGAGAAACGAGAAGTAAGAAAGTCAGACTTCTGAATTCTAAAAAAGAGCCTTGCGGTGATCCGTGAGGCTCTTTTTTTTATCTTTGCAGTCCAACAACCTGTTTCAATGAAAAAGCATTTCTTTATCTTATGGCTGGCTCTCGTCAGTATCGCGACACAAGCACAGATTCCCAATGGCTATTACGACAATGCCTTGGGGAAAACTGGCGATGAGCTAAAACTTGCCTTGCATAGCATTATCAAAGGACACCACATCGTCAGCTACGGAGGTCTTCTCGATGCCTTTGCCTACACCGACTGTGACTCCAATGGCAAAATTTGGGACATCTATTCCAACTATCACTACAGTCTTAACGGTGTCTGTGGAAGCTACCAGGAAGAAGGTGACTGTTGGAACCGTGAGCATACCTGGCCTCAAAGTTGGTTCAACGAAAGTTCCACACCCCGTAGCGACCTTTTTCACGTGTATCCAACCGATGGCTTTGTCAATGGACAACGCAGCAACTACCCCTACGGTGAAGTCAACCATCCGAGCTACACCTCTGGCAATGGTTCCAAACTAGGCCCTTGCGTCACCCCAGGCTACAGTGGCAAAGTCTTTGAACCCATCGATGAATATAAAGGAGACATCGCTCGCAGCTATTTTTATATGAGTGTCCGCTATTATAGCGAAGACAGCAGCTGGGGCACAAGTGGAATGACCAACAAGTCGGAGATCTTACCTTGGGCCATGACCATGCTCCTACGTTGGAGCGACGAAGACCCTGTGAGTCAAAAAGAAATGGACAGGAACAACGCGATTTATGGCTACCAGAACAACAGGAACCCCTTCATCGACCATCCAGAGTACGCTCGCATGATTTGGGATCCCAACTGGACTCAAGGTAATTCCTACAGCATCACCTGCGCCACGGGATTACAAAACGGCAGCATTTCAGCGCCAGCAAACGCTCTAGAAGGCAGCACGGTGGTCATCACAGCCACACCTGATCCAGGCTTTACGGTAAACACCTATTCCGTTTATAAAACCGACGATCCCAACACCACCGTTGCAGTCAGCAGCAACGGCACTTTCACCATGCCCAGCTACGCCGTCACCGTCAGCGCGACCTTCATGCAAGACAACACCTTTTATAATATAACGCTAGGAGCTGTCTCTCATGGCAGTATCAGTGCCAGTACCGACACGGCAAAATCAGGCACCCCTGTTAGTCTAACCGCCACACCCTCATCAGGTTATAGTCTCTATGCCTGGTATGTTTACAAAACCGGGGACATGAACGCCACCGTTTCCGTCAGTAACAACAGTTTCATCATGCCCGCCTTTAACGTTACCGTAATGGCCACATTCGTGCAGGGTGAAATTGGCAATGGCGATTATGTGAAAGTGACCTCGGCACCTACAGATTGGAGTGGTGAGTATCTGATTGTTTACGAAAATGGCAATAAGGCATTTAACGGAGGATTGGCTTCACTAGACGCCACAGGGAACACCATTGCTGTCACCATCAACAACCATACTATTGAGGCCAATACAACCACCAACGCTGCTCATTTCACCATACTCCCCGTAACTGGAGGCTATTCCATTCAAGCGGCTAGCGGAAAATACATAGGGAATGGCTCCAACTCCAACGCCTTGGATTCCAGCAACACCCCTTTGGTTAACACCTTGTCATACAACTCAGGTAATGTGGATATAAAAAGCTCAGGAGGAGCCTATCTCAGATACAACGCCAATTCAGGTCAAGAACGCTTCCGCTACTTCAAATCAAGCACCTACACCGGTCAACAAGCCATCCAATTGTACAAAAAAACCGCCAACACTGCCATCCCAACCCACACCATTCATTTTAACAATAACGGCGGCGAAGGGGTAATGAATGATCAGTCGGCCAATGAATTTGAACCCATAGCATTACAAGCCAACACCTTCACCAAAACGGGTTTTGTCTTTGACGGTTGGAACACTTCCGCCGATGGATCGGGAGACTATTACGCTGATGAAGCCACCATCACTTTGCTGGAAGACATCACGCTTTATGCCCAATGGAACCCGCTTTTCACCATTACCTTAATCCAACCCAATCACGGAAACATCAGCGTCAGTGCCACACAAGCTTTTGAAGGGACTGAGATCATCTTAACGGCGACACCTGATCCTTTATACGCTTTGAGTTATTGGACCGTGACCGATGCATCAGGTAATGACATCACCGTCATTGAAAACGAATTTGAAATGCCCGCCAGCAACGTCACCGTAAGCGCCGTTTTTTCCTTCTCACAACAAAGTTTTGTTCAAGAATACCAACGGGTCACCTCGCTGGATCAACTTGTAGCAGGACGAACCTACCTGATTGTCAACCTAGCCTATGGGAAAGCCTTGGGGACGACACAAAACAACAACAACCGTTCAGCATCCGCAGTGACCATTGAAGACGACATCATATCCACTATCAGCAGCAGCGTTTGCGAACTGACTCTAGGAGGAAGCCCTGACTCTTGGACTTTTTTTGACGCCGCTTGGGGCAGTCAAGGAGGATATCTATATGCTGCAAGCAGCAGTGCGAATCAACTAAAAACACAAGCATCAAACAATGCCAATGGCAGATGGAAGATCTCCCTCAACGCAAATGGTAGCACGACCATCCAAGCACAGGGAAGTTATACCCATAATTTACTAAAATACAACAATACCAGTGATATTTTTTCATGCTACACTACAGGACAGTTAGAGGTATGCCTTTTCCGTCGGACTGAACTCACAGATTATGAAATAGAACAAACTGTGGCATTAAACGAAGGATGGAATTGGTGGTCCACCAACCTCAACTTGGATATCGCTCAGCTTGAAGACGTCCTTGCGGAAGCCACACCCAACAGCACCATTATCATCAAGTCAAAAAACAACACGACAACCTACAACGGCAATACCTGGAGGGGGTCTTTAAAGACCTTGGATGTTAGCCAAATGCACATGATTTATATAAGCACCAATTGTGAGATCGCACTGGAGGGGCTACCCATCAACGCAGCGGATACGCCAATCACCCTAAAATACGGGTCCAATTGGATCGGGTTCCCACTTCTCGAAAGCATGCCCATCCAAACTGTATTTGCTGGAATTGAGCCTGTTTCAGGAGACAATATCAAATCTGGAACCACCAATGCCACGTATAATGGCACCTCTTGGAGAGGCTCATTGAAAAACCTCGAACCGGGACATGGTTACATCTATCTATCAAAAGCGCTTGAGGACAAAACTTTAATCTTCTCCAGCCCTCAAAACAAGTGATTTATGGATTTGCAGAACTTGTTCCATCAGGTAGGCATCTTCATCGTCCTTTTCATGAACGACAATAAAATCCGCCTTGTTTAACTTCTCACTCTGCGAAAACTGATGAGCCATCCGTGCCCGCACTTGATCTTCGGTGCAACCGTCGCGAAGCATTACTCGGCGAATACGAACTGGCTCTGAGGCCGCCACTACGATGACTGCATCAAACCTCTCCTCTATATGTTTTTCAAAGATTAGAGCCGATTCATAAAGCACGTATGGCGTTCGTTGTTGTTCGGTCCACTCCGCAAACCAGACGTTCAATGCAGGATAGAGCACCGATTCAACATACCCCAGGTCGCAAGGATCAGAAAACACCTTGGAAGCCATCAAACGGCGATTAAGCTTACCATCTGGATGATAAATCTCTTCGCCGAAACGTTCTATCATTAGCTGACGAACCTCAGGACGGTCATATAGACGCTTTGCCTCTTCATCAGAATCAAAGACAGGAATACTCAAGTTTTTAAACAAGGAACAGACATAACTCTTCCCCGATCCAATATTACCTGTAATTCCGATTCTTAGCCTCTCCATGCTCAATTCACGATAAGGTATTCCACCTGATCGGGCTCTGTCTTCACAATCTGAACATGCTCTGGAACACGTTCCAAGCGAATGTCGAGTAAAGGCTGAAGACGGTGCAACTGGGCAGTGTCGGCCAAAACCAAAAACGATGCAGCGTTGACAGCCGCAAAATCGCGAATAGGCACCAGGCACTTCACTTTCATCGTTTCAGGAAAGAAGCGACAAACCAGCGAGTCTGTCACTCGCACAGGCACCTCAATATCGGTTTCAGTATACTGCTCTACATCCACAACAACTTCAGCGGTGACTTGTTCGGATCGCACCGCACCTCCAAAAAAGTCGAGGGTGAGCGTTTGTGAAAGCTGTCCGCTAGCATTAGTTGCCTGAAAAGTAGCCGTATGGATGGCCGTTAAAGTGTCAAGAACGTTTTTCGGTCCGTACACGGTTACTTTATCGGGAACGACCTTCGGAGCCCCATACACAAGATATTGCCGTTGGGTCTTCACCTCAAGCGGTACCACAACAGGAAGCTCTTTCGATTGAAGCTCTTCCATGTTGAAATACTGTTTGTCATCGTTTACAGTGACACTGCCGCTAGGTATATCCAGCCATTCGGCAACCTTCTCAGCCACGTACTGTGTGCTGTAGGAATAGGTATTTCCTCCTTCAACACGGTAGGGCACCTCACCAAGGGAAAGGTAGACCTTACGTTTCTGTGGGCGAACTAGATGATAACGTAAGGTAGCAAAGCCGTCGGCTTCAAACGAAAGTTTAACCTCTTGCTCTGGTGTTGAGATCCACTTGCTGGTGGGCACTTCCGTGTAAGCCACAGTAAAATCCGTCGTAGTCGTGTAAACCTTGGTAAGCTTGATAAGGAACCACAGGGCGGTCGAAATCAATAGAAACACTAGGAAGGTCAAGAACTTGCTCTTGTCCTTCCCAGCAATTTCTTCCTTTACCTTGTCGACACGCATATCAGCCTTGTCCGCCCACTTGGGAGGCATTCTGCACCAGTGCTGATTTTTCGATTTCAACGGTGATTTCAGGAGCGAGCGAAACCATTACGGTGTTTTCTTTCACCTCGGTGATCTTGCCATGGAAGCCGCCGATAGTGACCACTTTGTCACCTTTCTTCAACTCATCACGGAATTTCTGTTGTTCCTTGGCTCTTTTTGACTGCGGACGGATGAAAAACAGCCAAAAAACAACGATTAATAAAACGATCCAAATCAGGCTGGACCACATGCTGCCTTTCGGCTGTGCTTCTTGTAATAAAATGCTTAGTAACATACGTTTATCTTTTTAACTTTTAACTTTTAACTATAACTGTTCCGGTGTTCTCACTTCCGCTTTGATACGCAAAGCCGTTTGCGATGGCATCGTGTTGGAGTTGACGACGACCGTTTTTGACTGGAACCCAAAGTGACCTTTACTGTCGTAAGTGACCTTGATGTCGCCACGCTCCCCTGGGGCGATCGGCTCACGCGGGTAATCACCGGCGGTGCAACCACAACTCTTGTCGACGCTTGTGATGATAAGCGGGACATTGCCAGCATTGGTAAAGTGGAAGGTATAGGACACCACTTCGCCTTGAAGAATCTTACCGAAGTCATACTCCGTCTTCTCAAACTGGATGACCGGCACCTTGTCCGTCGATTTCTCTGCCGATTTCGGATTGGTCACCAAATCGCTGGAGAGCTTTTGGTCTTTATTATGGCAAGAGCACATCAACACCGCCAAGACCATTACCGTCAATAATCTAATAACCTTCATCACTTTTATATCTTATCTTTTATCTCTCTCATTGCCTCGATTTTGTAAGAATCATCACGGATCCCTGGTATTGGATCTCTTCCTTGAGGCCTTTGCATTTGAGCACGTAAAAATAGGTCCCATCGTGGAGGCCACCACCGTCCCAGTCGTTTTGGTAATCGGTGGAATGATATACGACCCGACCCCAACGGTTCATGACCATCAAATCGGTAGATTTATAATAAACGCTCAAAGGTTTCTCATCGGCCTCCTGAGCACGGCTGCGATTGCCACTGTCATCGCCTCCAGGAGTATCATTTCCACTGGCAAGAGTAATGACAAAAGTATCGTTGATACCATCGCCATTAGGAGTGAACACGCTGGGAATCTTCAGTTTCACTGGATTGACATTAATTTCCTTCATATACACCGTATCACATCCTAACTCATCGTAAACCGTCAAAGTAGGATAGAACGTACCCGTCTCGATATAGGTGAAGACAGGTTCCTCTTGGGTCGAAGTCAGTTCATGCTCGAACGTCCAGAAGAAATGGTCGATGCTCAAGGTATCTGCAGAAAGGTTCTCGAAGGAAAAGGTAGCGTCCGGATTTTGGAGGAAAACCGTATCCCCAGGGTCGCAGGTAATCTCAATCACAGGAGCTAAATAAGCACGGGTATAAATACTATCCAGTTTAGTACATCCGTGACTATCGGTGACTTCCACACGATACCACTTATAGGCTTTAAGACCAATGGCCACAGACGCATCCGTGGGTGACACGTGCATAAGGCTCAACGGGGACCAACGACCAGCGCCGAAACCTTCTTCCCAATAATAGGTGTAAGGAGGCATGCCATTACTGGCGTTGACCTTCACTTGTGCTGTCCTTCCATTGTCCGCATCACTATTGCTGCACGTCAGCCGGATTTGGTTCATATCAGTTGTTATTGTGCAAGTATCTTGCCCCAGCACCTTCAACGCCCCCCAAGGAGAGGCCAATAGTACCAAGGTAATGATTGCCAACAAACGAAGCTGATTTCTTTTCATAGGCATTCTGGAACGAAATTAGGAGTGCAAAGATAAAACTTTTTTGTCAAACCAATGAACAAAAAACGTAAATTTGCCCTTTCAAACTGCAAATTCAATTTATTAATTAAATCATGATAGAATACAACGATTTTCAGAAAGAGATCCTCGCCGGCATCCCCGATGAACTGCCCGAGGTGAAACCCTATGATCCGAATATCAACCATGCCCCGAAGCGCAAGGATATTTTGACAAAAGCTGAGAAAAAACTTGCCATCCGCAATGCTTTGCGTTACTTCCCTGAGAAGTGGCATGCCACCTTGGCCCCTGAATTTGCTGAGGAATTGGAGAAATACGGACGTATCTACATGTACCGTTTCCGTCCTTCCTATAAGATGTACGCCCGTCCGATTGAGGAATATCCCGCCCTATGCCAACAGGCCGCGGCCATCATGCTGATGATTCAGAACAACCTCGACCCCGCTGTGGCGCAGCACCCGCACGAACTCATTATCTATGGTGGCAACGGCGCCATCTTCCAGAACTGGGCGCAATACCGCTTGGTGATGCAATACCTCGCCAACATGACCGACGAACAGACCTTAGCCATGTACAGCGGTCACCCGATGGGCTTGTTCCCCTCACATAAAGATGCCCCCCGTGTGGTGGTCACCAACGGCATGATGATCCCGAACTACAGCAAACCCGACGATTGGGAGCGTTACAACGCCCTCGGCGTGACACAATACGGTCAGATGACCGCTGGCTCCTATATGTATATCGGACCTCAAGGCATCGTCCACGGCACCACCATCACTGTTCTGAATGCCGCCCGTAAACATGGTGGCAGCACTGCTGGCAAGCTGTTCATCACCGCCGGTCTCGGTGGCATGAGCGGTGCCCAGCCTAAGGCGGGTAACATCGCAGGTGTGGTGAGCATCACCGCCGAGATCAACCCAGCAGCCACGCAAAAGCGCTATCAGCAAGGATGGGTCGATGAGGTGTATGACAACATCGAGGAACTGTTCAAGCACGTCAACGCAAGCCTTGCCAAGAAGGAAGCCCGAAGCTATGCCTACCAAGGCAATGTGGTTGACCTCTGGGAATACGCTGCCGAACACGACATCCATGTCGATCTTGGCTCCGACCAGACCTCTTTGCACAATCCTTGGGCGGGTGGCTACTATCCTGTTGGACAATCGTTCGAAGAATCCAAGACCATGATGGCCGAGAACCCCGAGCTCTTCAAGGAGAAGGTTCAGGCTTCGCTGCGCCGCCACGTGGCCGCCATCAACAAGCTCACTGCCAAGGGCATGTACTTCTTCGACTACGGCAACGCCTTCCTGCTTCAGAGCAGCCGCGCTGGCGCCGACATCCTGAAAGAAGACGGCACCTTCCGTTATCCTTCGTACGTGCAGGACATCATGGGTCCCATGTGCTTCGACTACGGCTTCGGCCCCTTCCGTTGGGTCTGCGCCTCCGGCAAGCCTGAGGATCTCGCCGTTACCGACGACATCGCCTGCAACGTGCTGGAAGAAATCGCCCGCACGGCTCCTGCCGAAATCCAGCAGCAGATGCGCGACAACATCCAATGGATCCGCGGCGCCCAGGCCAACCATCTGGTGGTCGGCTCGCAAGCCCGTATCCTCTATGCCGACTGCGAAGGCCGCACCAAGATCGCTGCCGAATTCAACAAGGCCATCGCCGACGGTCGCCTGAGCGGTCCCGTGGTTCTTGGCCGTGACCACCACGATGTGAGCGGCACCGACAGCCCATTCCGTGAGACTTCCAACATCTACGACGGATCATCGTTCACTGCCGACATGGCTGTGCAGAATGTCATCGGCGATGGTTTCCGTGGTGCTACCTGGGTCTCGATCCACAACGGTGGCGGCGTCGGCTGGGGCGAAGTCATCAACGGCGGCTTTGGCATGGTCCTCGACGGCACTCCCGAGGCTGACCGTCGTCTCCACTGCATGTTGCATTGGGATGTCAACAACGGCATCGCTCGCCGCAACTGGGCCCGCAACGAAGGCGCCACCTTCGCCATCAAGCGTGCCATGGAACGCGAACCCAAGTTGAGGGTCACCATGCCGAATTTGGTGGATGACAAGATCCTGGAAGGATTGTTTTAAACTCGAAGGCAAAACTGAAGGGGGTTATTTAAACTCACACCGAACACGTTTCAGATGACGTGCGTCATTGCGGTCAAAATTAAACGGATAATAGCCGTATCCTCCGACACAATAGCTGGGCTCTTGCCTTTCGAAAACCAAAGGCTCATCACGTTGATCACAATTTATGGTAAAGACAACATGACCCCCTTCTGTTTGCAATCGGTCTTCTTCAATCCTTATCACTAAAACGACTACGCTCTTAGGAACGTCCGGATCATCCGCATAATAATCATCGGCGACATAGACATTCTCCAAAGGAGGATCCTGATGATAATACTTATCGAGACAATAGTATGGATAAACAAAAACGGTATCCATATTATAAATTTTTTCCAAATACCGAGAGGTAAGAGAGCCATAAATTGGAGCATAGGCCATTCGATGTGAAGAAAGCGCCTGGTCCAACACAACAATCCCTCCCGAATCCATTATCTTTTTCATGGATGCTTCATGAAACGCTCTCAGTCTCATGGTTTCACGTACCGCAAACACCGAATCCACGGCAAACAAAACAAACAACACCCCTATCACCCCGTTTCTAACCCATCCCTTCAAGTCAAAATGATCATACAATAACTTCAAAGCCAGGATAATCGACACCGTTTCCGTGAAAAAGAAAGCACGCCTTATCGGTCTAAAAACCACACTGCAAGCCATAACACTCCATCCCAACGACAACAATAGGATCGCATTGTTTTTCATCCAATTCTTAACAGCCCCTTTGTTTTTTATCAGCCCTATGACCAAAACAGCCAAGAAAATCCATAAGGCCCTATACTTCACAATCTCCACAAAAGGATGATGCAGCAAATACCATGTATCTAAAAGGGAAGCACTTCCATGGTCCCATGCAGCTCTCCGAAAATTTCCCGGTGCAAATAACAGGAACATTGACCCTAAAAGAAATCCAATCACCAGAGGAATTGCATTCCCCTTCAGTTTCTTGATATTGAATGCATAATATACCACGAAAGCACCGCTAATGGAGGCAGCGGTAATGAATTCAGAAGCTGCTAGAAAAGACAAGACAAACAACCCCAGTTTTCCCGAGCCACTGAAATTGCCATCCTGATATTTGAGGTAAAACAACAAAAAAACAAAAGACAAAGTGTTTGCCCACATATAAGTCGGTGAACCTGCAATCCAAAACAGGGTGTTCTTTGGAACAGGACACAAAAACCAAAACAATAAAGCGAACAACAAGACTACGGACATGGATCCCTCTTTTTTATCCTTAATCAGCCTCCCGCAAGTCACCATACACAAAATGAAAAACGCCGTATTCACAATAGCATACCAAATCCGATGGTCACCGAGCACCCCGCTAAACAGATATTGACAAGCTACTGAAAACAGACGTCCGCCATAATTAAAATAAAACGCTCCAGTATATTTAACCAAGTCAAACAAGGTGGACACGTCACTCTTCATCCAATAATCATCCCCCATTAGGAAACCGCAGCATGAGATGATAAAGAATGCAATGACAATGATTGAAAAAGCAAGAGCATTGAGCCAAAAAGATCTATCCTTTCCCATAATTCGAAATCAATTGTTCAATTCTAATCAGGTTTGTTTTCGTTCGTGTTCTCTCCCTTATACTCTCTGACAAAATAAACCGGTCTGTTCTTCACCTCAACAAACACCTTGGCCAGGTATTCTCCAATGATACCTATAGTAAGCAATTGTACTCCCCCAATAAACAGTATTACTGTAATCAACGTGGGATAACCTGCCACTGGATCTCCGTAAATCAATGCTTTCAAAAACACGAACACCATATAAGCAAAGGCAAATAAAGAAACCATCAATCCAGCAATAGTTGCCCAGCGCAATGGTGCCGTTGTGTATGACGTAATCCCTTCCAAAGCAAGCTTTAGCAGTTTTTTGAAACTCATGCTTGATTCTCCATTAATTCGGTCTTGGGTATCAAATTCAACACCCGTTTTCTTGAATCCAATGTAACAATACATCCCTTTGGTATAGCGTCCCGACTCGCGCAACTGACATAGTGCGTTGATACATTTACGATCAAGCAAACGAAAGTCCCCCACATTGGGAAGCACATCCAAACGCGAACTACTTTGAAGCAGTTTGTAGTAAAACAGGGTTAACCTTTTTCGCAGCCATGACTCCTTTCCACGAGTTTTGCGCCTTGCATAGACATCATCATATCCCTCCTCCCATTTACGAACCATATCAGGAATCACCTGTGGAGGATGTTGCATATCGGCATCCATAATGATGACTGCATCTCCATGCGCATAATCTAGACCAGCAAGAAGAGCGTTTTCCTTACCGAAATTGCGACTTAGATCCACATAAGACACACGTGTATCCTTTTCTCTTAATGCAACGATAACTTTCAAAGTTTCATCTTGGCTGCCATCATTTACCCATAAAATCTCCCATGTATAATCATTCAAAACAGAAATAACACGGATGATTTCTTCATACAATATTAATAACGATTTTGCTTCATTATAGCAAGGGATTAGGATAGTTATTTTTTTCATGGTCAGGAACTTATTTTTGACTTAAACACAAACCTAACAAGCAGAAAATTAATGGGGACAACCACGGCATACACAAACAGCGGCGCGATTGTTTCAGTTGCTCCCAACGCAAGGAACAGATTTAGGAAAAGTATATGCAGTAGATAATTGACGAGGTGTGAAAGGGCAAAACCGACTCCCTTCTTGAAGGACAATCCGCTCTTGAATGTGAAATGCGCTGTCAAATACAGGTTTACAAACCACGAAACCACATAGCCGATCGTGTAGGCAACATTAACATTGATATACAGATTGAGAAGATAGTATATGCCGTAATGTATAACTGTGGCAATCAGACCAACGATGGCAAATCTGACAAACTCCCTAACCTTTGGGGAGTCATACAATCGCTTGAACATTCCTGCCATGATTGCAAAGATACGTTTTTTTTGGTTGAGAAGACCATAACGGGCGTTTTTTGAGTTATCTTTGCGGCCTCAAATGGAATCGAACAACAAACACCTTCTTTATTCCGGCCTTGTAGGCTCAGCCAAGGCCTTCGCCGTAGAAGAGCACTTCCGCCAAAACGGCGGACAGCATCTTGTGATTTGCGCCTCAAAAGAGGACGCAGCCTATTTCTATAACGATCTGGAAGCCCTCTTCGGCGAAAGGGAGATGGACTACAGCAAGAAGCAAATCCTCTTCTACCCCACCTCCTACAAACGCCCCTACGAACCGGAACGTCCCGATAACACCTATATCCTCTCGCGCACCGAAGTGCTGCAACGTATTTCCACTAGCGAACGTCGCACGGTCATCGTGAGCTATCCCGAAGCCTTGAGCGAAAAGGTCTTCACTAGAAAACTGCTCGCCAAGAACACCTTCAAGGTGAAACAAGGCGACAAGATCAACCTCGATTTCCTTACCGACCTGCTCTACGAATACGGCTTCGAGAACGTGGATTTTGTGGTGGAGCCGGGACAGTTCGCCATCCGTGGCGGCATCATCGACGTGTATTCCTTCGCCAACGACAATCCTTACCGTATTGAATTTGACTTTGATGAGGTGGCCAGCATCCGCAGCTTCGACATCGCCAGCCAACTCTCCATCGAACGGTTCAACAACATCGTGCTACTTCCCAACATGCAGCAACAGGCCTTCATCGAAGAACGCGAGTCGATACTGGAATATCTGCCCAACTCAACGACCGTGTGGATCGAGCAGATGAATTTCTTTGCCTCACAAATCGACAAGGAATACGAGCGGGCGGTGGAAGCGTGGGAGAAGTTGGGAAGTCAGGAGACAGAAGACGGAAGACAGAATATTAATCCAGGTAAACTGTTTGCCAAGTCTGAAGAGTTGCTGAAGCATTTAGAGGAGCATAACACCATAGAATTCAGGAGTCAGGAGACAGGAGACAGAATCTTCCATACGACGGCGCAGCCTGTTTTCAACAAGAACTTCAACCTTCTCATTGAGAACATCAACGATTACAAGTCGAAGGGCTATAGCATCGTCCTCTACTCGGAGAGTTCCAAACAGCTGGACCGCATCCAAGCCATCCTGAACGACATCCAGCATCACGACGAGCTGCATAGCGATTTCGAGCGGAAGCTCATCGCCATCCATGCTGGCTTCATCGACCACGATAAAAAAATCTGCTGCTACACCGACCACCAGATCTTCGAGCGTTACCACCGCTATCACCTGCGCGACAACTTCAGCACCAAACAGGCCATCACCCTCAAGGACCTCTACGACCTGAAGCCTGGCGACTATGTCACCCATATCGACCACGGCATCGGACGGTTCGAGGGACTGATGACCATCGAGCTGCACGGCAAGGAGCAAGAGGTATTGAGAATAACCTATAATCATGGTGATACACTCTATATAAGTGTTCACTCGCTTCACCAAATCGCAAAATACAGTTCCAAGGATGGCGCCGAACCTTCGTTGAGCACCTTGGGATCCAATGCCTGGAACCGCCTGAAGTCTAAGACCAAGAGCAAAGTCAAGGACATCGCCCGTGAGCTCATCAAACTTTATGCGGAGCGCAAACGCAGCAAGGGTTTCCAGTTTGCCCCTGACAGCTACTTGCAGACGGAACTTGAGGCCTCCTTCCTCTACGAGGACACCCCCGACCAACTCAAGGCCACCAACGACGTGAAACGCGACATGGAATCAGAGAGCCCCATGGACCGTCTCGTCTGCGGTGACGTGGGCTTTGGCAAGACCGAGGTCGCTATCCGTGCGGCCTTTAAAGCCGCCACCGACAGCAAACAGGTGGCGGTGCTCGTGCCCACCACCGTGCTCGCCTTGCAGCATTACCAGACCTTCAAAAACCGTTTGGACGGCTTCCCCGTCAACATCGAATACCTCAATAGGTTCAAGACGGCCAAACAGCAGAAGGAAATCCTGAAAAAGCTGGAAGAAGGCCATATCGACATCATCATCGGAACGCATAGACTTACTGGGAAAGACGTCAAATTCAAGGATCTCGGCCTGCTCATCATCGACGAAGAACAGAAGTTCGGCGTTGCCGTGAAAGAGAAGCTCAAGGAGATGAAGGCCAATGTGGATACGCTGACCCTCACTGCCACGCCGATTCCTCGCACCTTGCAGTTCTCGATGATGGGTGCCCGCGACCTCAGCGTCATCAACACCCCACCACCCAACCGCTATCCCGTGCAGACCGAACTCAGAACCTTCGATGGCGAATTGATTCGTGAAGCCATTCTATTCGAAATGTCGCGTAACGGCCAAGTGTTTTTTATCCATAACCGGGTGCAGAACATCATGGACGTGCATGACATGATCCTGAGTTACGTGCCTGGCTGCCGCGTCGCCGTGGCGCATGGCCAGATGGAAGGCTCCAAACTCGAGGAGATCATGCTCGACTTCATCGCTGGCGAATACGACGTGCTGCTCTGCACCACCATCGTCGAGTCGGGTCTCGACATCCCCAACGCCAACACCATCATTGTCAACGATGCCCATCGCTTTGGGCTCAGCGACCTTCACCAGCTGCGTGGCCGTGTGGGTCGTTCCAACAAGAAGGCCTTCTGCTACCTGCTGACGCCACCTTTGAACACCCTTACCGAGGAAGCCCAGAAACGTCTCCGTGCTTTGGAAGAGTTCTCCGACCTCGGCAGCGGCATCAATATCGCCATGCGCGACCTCGATATCCGCGGTGCCGGCAACCTCCTCGGCGCCGAGCAGAGCGGCTTCATCAACGATATTGGCTTTGAGACCTACCATAAGATCCTTGACGAAGCCATCGCCGAGCTGAAGGAAAACGAGTTCGCCGACTTGTTCGACAAAGAGACAGAACTGGTCTATGTCACCGACTGCGCCATCGAGACCGACATGGAGGTGATGCTACCCTCCGAATTCGTCAGCTCCACGGCCGAGCGCATCAGCCTCTATACCGAGCTCGACCATATCAAGACCGAGGAAGGACTCATGAGGTTCACCGACCAGCTCATCGACCGCTTTGGCCCCATCCCCAAACCCGTCAACGACCTGCTCAATACTGTTCGTTTACGCTGGATTGCCAAAGACCTTGGCTTTGAGAAGATCGCCTTGCGCGACAATCTGATGACTGCCCATTTCGTGAGCAACCAAGAGTCGCCTTATTATGAGACGGAGACTTACCATCAGGTGATGCAGTACATCATCAGCCATCCCAAACGCTGCGCCCTCAAGCAGACCGAAAGCAAACTCATCCTCACCATGAAAGAAGTGAGCACCGTGACGCAGGCCTTGGAGATCGTGAGGGCGATGGCAGGAACGGAAAACGGGGAACGGATACTGTGAAACCGACGGCTTAATGGCGATGGAAGAAAAAAAAGTAGTTTAGCTCTTGTTTTTTCAAGATTCGACGGTTTATCGTTAATAATCAAATCGGCTTCTGTCAAAGCGGCATTAAGGACCTTACGACTATCAGGTTTATGAGATGTTTGGTAAAGCGTCAAAATGTAGCACTAACATGAGATGTCACTATCGTCGCGATGGTAAAAGCAAGGTGTCCTTTGATAATTTGGGCAAAGTAAAGTCGGTTTGTATTTGTTTTTGGGAGAAAAAAAGTTATGGTGTCCCAAAAGAGTTTCGCCCCATATTGAAGAAGGTGCTAACGAAGTTATTCGACCAAAGCAACAAGAACAGAGTTGAAACAACGAACCTCCTCAACAAGCAGAAAAGCGAAGTGGAGAATAAAATCAAGACAGCGAAGTATAGGTATGGAATTGGTGAAATCAGTGAAGATGTGTATGATGTCACCATGTCAACATTGGAGGATATACTATCTGAAATAAAGGTGCAATTGGGAAGTATGTCCGAAGATTTATCGAACCAAGTGAAGTATATAGACAAGGTAATTGCAATGTGTTGTAATTTAGGAAGTTTATGGGAAAATGGCGACTTTCGATTAAGGCAAAACCTTCAATCTTTGGTGTTTCCAGACGGAATTTTGTATGACAAGAAAATGGATGGTTATCGAACTGAAAAAGAGAACGAAGTTTTTGATATATTCCGTAAGTTTTCAGACGCTTATAAAACAATAAGGGGACAGCAGTTGACCTGTTGTCCCCCAAAGTGGAGATTACCGGACTCGAACCGGCCACCTTCAGATTGCGAACCTGACGTTCTACCAGATGAACTAAATCCCCTTTCTGATTCAAGCGGCAAAGGTAAAAAATAATTCGGAATTAGGCGGTTGGAATGCGGAAATATTTTTACTTTTGCAACTCTTTAAAATTCAACCTGCTATGAACGTCGAAGAATATATCATCGCCCGTGTTAACGCATTGTTACACACGCAAGAAGCCCACATCGTCATGCGCCTCGAAGGCGGCATGAGCAACTATACCTACGTGGTGGAAGCCCTCGGAAAGAAATACACCTACCGCGTCCCCGGCAAGTTCGCCGAAAAGTTCGTGGACCGCGTGGACGAATGGCATAACATCCAAGAAGTGGACCGCCTCGGCCTCAATAACGTGACCACCTACGTGGAGATCCTCTCGGGTGAAAAGCTGGCCGAATACGTGGAAGGCACCATCATGAGCACCACTGACGTGGTTTCCTATAATGAGATGTCAGTGAAAGCCCTGAAGAAGATCCATGGCAGCGACCTGAAATTCAAGGACTACAACGCCTTCGGCCGTCTCGATGACGACGAACGTTACTGCCATGAGACAGGATTTGTGCATCCTCAGGAGTATCTTGATTTAAGAGCCAAGCTGGAAGCCTTGCGCAAAGCCTATAAGAGCGTAAAAATGGTGCCCTGCCACTGCGACTACCAGCCGACCAACCTCGTCATCAGCGGCGACAAGCTCTACGTGTTGGACTGGGAATTTGCCGGCATGAACGACCCCTTCTACGACATCGCCTGTTACGGTAACGCAGGCTTCGACAAGGCTTTGGCCCTGCTGGAATGCTACGTGGGCCACAAACCCACCGAGGACGAGCTGCATCGCCTCTACTTCCACCGCGCCTTCCAATGCCTGCAATGGTACAACGTGGCCATCTTCAAAGACAGGGTTGGCCTGAGCAAGGATTTGAATATGGATTTCAATGCCGTGGCATTGATGTTCTTAGGAATGGCGAAAGACTTAATTGAGAATTGATAATTAAAATTTAGAGGTTTGACAGCGTTATGAGCCAGGAAGAAACCAACCAACTCAAGGAAACGGTCATCAGCGTGCTGAAGACCATCTACGACCCGGAAATCCCAATCGATATCTGGACCCTGCACCTGATTTACGGCGTTGACGTTGACGAAGAAGGCAACGTGAAAATCCTCATGACCGTGACAGCGCCGAACTGCCCCGTGGCAGAGGTGCTTCCCGCCGAGGTAAAGAAACGCATCGAGGCCATCATGGGCGTAAAAAAAGTCGAGGTCGAACTCACGTTCGACCCCGTATGGGATATCAACATGCTGTCGGACGAAGCCAAAGCCGAATTAGGTTTGGATGGGGATTACAATTACTCCGCTTCGGATTTTCTTTATTAAGCTATGTTTACCAAGAAATCTTTTTTTCTTTTTGCAGCACTCTTATTGACTTCAGTCACGAGTTTATTAAAGGCACAGGAAATTCATATTGGCGACCTCGTTCTAGGAGAGGGAATCGCCTTTTATGTTGACAGCACTGGCCAGCACGGATGGGCGGTGGCTTTGAACGATGAGGGAAAATGCAATTGGGGAGCAATATTCGACTCTCCCTTACCCAACTGCGTCACGTCCGAAAATGCTCTTGCTGATGTATTTGGTTATGAACACACAAGCGCTGTTTTTGATGCCATTATTAATGTCAGGAAATGGTCTAGTTGGTGGGACAAGAACCTTGACGATTATTATACTGCCTTCTTGGCTGCCGATTTCGAGAATGGATGGTATTTACCCTCAAGTGGGCAACTCGTTGAACTTTATCGCAATCTCATGACAGTAAACGCTGGAATTGTTAACGCTGGCGGCACTGAGTTGAATGGAGAATACTGGTCGTCAACAGAAATATCAGCATTTCACGCATGGTATCTGAACACCAAAATAGGCGTAATAGATAGTTCCAGCAATAGCTATCTCGGAAAATCTAAGACACGATTGGTTAGGGCTGTTTTTTCATTCTAAAAAGAATCCCAGCGAGCAGATTGACATGAACACAAAAAATAAGATAAAAACTCGCTCGGTTATTAACGGCTAAAATAATGTTGTTTTCTTCAATAATTAAGAAATGCTTTTGAAGGCCTCGGCGTAAAGCATCATCTGCTTCACCATCGAGACCAGGCCGTTGGAACGGGTGGGGCTTAGGTGTTCTTTCAAGCCGATTTCATCAAGGAAAGAAAGGTCGGCTGACAAAATGTCGTTCGGGGTTTGACCTGAGAAGACCTTAATTAATAGATAAATAATGCCCTTGGTAATCACGGCATCGCTGTCAGCGGTGAAATAGACCTTGCCGTCTTTGAGCTCAGCATGGAGCCACACCCGGGATTGGCAGCCGTTGATGAGGTGTTTCTCATCGCGGTATTGGTCGTCAATGATGGGGCACTCCTTTCCCATCTCGATCAGCATGGCATAACGGTCCATCCAATCGTCAAACATCGAGAAATCCTCAACGATGCTATCTTGTATTTCTTTTATTGTCATAGTATAATCTTACTTCTGTCTTCTTACCTCAACATATTCGCGGCACGTGTCACTGCCTTCACCAACACATCCACCTCTTCCAACGTGTTATACAAAGCGAACGAGGTACGCACCGTACCAGGGATGCCGAAACGGGTCATCACAGGCTCGGCGCAATGGTGACCGGTGCGGACGGCCACGCCCATCTTGTCAATAATGGTGCCAAGATCGTAGGGATGGATGCCGTCAATGATGAAACTCACCAGGCCACTATGCTCAGGGGCTTGGCCGACGAAATGCATACCCACAATCGCCGAAAGCTTCTCCATGGTGGTTTTTACCAACAGGTTTTCATGGTCTTCCACCGCTTTGCGATCCAGATGCTCCAAAAACTGGATGGCGGTCTCCAAACCCAAGGCGGCACCCACATTGGGCGTACCTGCCTCAAACTTAAAGGGCAATTTATTAAAGGTAGTCTTCTCGAAGCTCACGGTATCGACCATCTCGCCACCGAACTGGTAAGGCGGCATCTTCTCGAGCCACTCGGTCTTACCAAACAAACAACCGATGCCCATGGGAGCATACATCTTATGGCCGGAGAACACGAAGAAGTCGCAGTCCAAGTCCTGCACATCAATAGGCAAGTGAGCGATCGATTGGGCACCATCGACCACCGTAATCGCACCATACTGATGGGCCAAACGTATCATTTCCTTCACGGGATTCACCGTTCCGAGGGTGTTCGAGACATGGGCCATGGCCACAATCTGAGGGCCTTGCTTCAGCAAGTCTTCGTAAGCTTGCAGGTCCAGCACACCCTTGTCGTCCATCGGAGCCACGAGAAGTTGTCCACCACATCGCTGCACCATCTGCTGCCAAGGAACAAGGTTGGAATGGTGTTCCATGGCGGTGATCAGGATTTTTTGAGGCGACATCAATTGACCCAAAGAAGACGCCAACAAATTCAACGACTCGGTGGTTCCTCTTGTGAAAACGATTTCATGCGATTCCTTGGCATCGATAAAACGAGCCACGGTCTGGCGGGCGTGTTCGTAAGCCTCGGTGGCCATCTGGCTAAGGTAATGCACCCCACGATGGATGTTGCAGTTCTCGTGAAGGTAATAGTCGCGCTCCCGCTCGATCACACAGAGGGGTTTCTGGGTGGTCGCGGCATTGTCGAGATAAACCAAGGGCTTACCATAGACCTGCTGGTCCAAAACGGGGAACTGTTTTCTTATTTCGTTAATATCCATTTCAAATCCCCAAGGCGTTGCCTTGGCCTATGAGCTATTACCCCTGTGGGGCGGTTAATCCTTTTGGGTTTTTGCAATGTAACACACAACGGTCACAACTCGAGAGCTCGCCACGCAGGCGGCGCTTGATCATGTCCTCGATAGTATCGCGCAAACTGTCGATCTTGATGTGGTTGCTGACTTCAGCGGCAAAGGCATACATCAGCAACATCCGGGCATTGGCTTGGCTGATGCCACGCTGCCGCATGTAGAACATGGCTTCCTGGTCGAGCTGTCCAGTAGAAGTACCGTGCGAGCACTTCACATCGTCAGCATAAATCTCCAAAAACGGCTTGGTGTCGATCTTCGCCGTGGAAGTCAGGATGATGTTGGCGTTGTTCTGCTGAGCGTCGGTCTTCTGCGCTCCAGGAGCCACATACACATGACCGTTGAACACCGCCGAGGCTTCATCATCCATGATGCCTTTGAAGCGGGTGTCACTGGTACAATGCGCCACATTATGATTGATCTTCAGAAAGTTCTCGACATGTTGTTTCTTATCCACAAGATACAAGCCATACACTTGGGTGTCGCAGCCCTCACCGTCGATATCGACCGTGATGCTGTTTCGAAGGTCGCCGGCATTGAAGCTGATGACTACGAAATGCACCCGGCTGTCACGCTCCTGATGGATGTGGATATGGGTCTTCAGATGAGCCGTGTCATCGAGGTTCTGGATGCGGTACATCTCCAAGGAGGCGTTCTCCTTGACCACGATGTCGCAATGCTCCTCGTTGGCCTGAAGATGCTCCGTGTCGTCCGACAACACGATCTGCCGGTACTGCCCGCTTTCGACTACAATATTGTTTTCAAGTAAATCCATCGCAACGCGCATTACAGGTTCATTTCCTTAATCCATTCGTAGCCTTTCTCCTCCAACTCAAGGGCAAGATGCTTGCCTCCTGACTTGACGATGCGTCCGTCGTACATGACATGTACGAAGTCAGGCACAATGTAGTCGAGAAGCCGCTGGTAGTGGGTGATCACCACAAAAGCGTTGTCTTTGGTGTGCAGCTGGTTGACCCCATTGGCCACGATACGCAGGGCATCGATGTCCAAACCCGAGTCGGTCTCATCGAGAATGGCAAGGCTGGGTTCCAGCATGGCCATCTGGAAGATCTCGTTTTTCTTTTTCTCACCACCGGAGTAGCCCACGTTGACAAAACGGTTCTGAAGCTTTTCGGTGATTTCCACCATGGCTTGCCTCTCCTTCATCATTTTCATGAATTCGATGGTGGACAAAGCGGGAAGCCCCAGATACTCACGTTTGGAGTTGACGGCAGTACGCATGAAATTTTGGATGCTCACGCCTGGGATCTCCACAGGATACTGGAAACTAAGGAAGATGCCTTCGTTGGCACGGTCCTCGGGCGACATGCCCACGATGTTCTTGCCTTTGTACCAGATTTCGCCTTCGGTGATTTCATAGCCTTCACGACCCGTGATGGCCGCTGCCAAAGTGCTCTTGCCCGTACCGTTGGGGCCCATGATGGCGTGGACTTCACCTTCGTTGACGCCGAGATTCAATCCTTTCAGGATTTCCTTTCCTCCGACGGATACATGTAAGTTTTTGATATTTAGTAACATAGTTTTTAGAATATAGAATACAGAAGTAAGAAGTTAACCTACGCTGCCTTCTAGCGTAATGGACAGCAATTTTTGCGCTTCGACGGCAAATTCCATGGGAAGGCGGTTCAGCACATCCTTGGCGTAACCGTTGACGATGAGGCCAATGGCTTTCTCGGTGGGGATGCCGCGTTGTTGGCAATAGAAAAGCTGGTCCTCGGAAATCTTGGAGGTAGTGGCCTCATGTTCGAGGATGCTTGTGTCATTGCCGCATTGCACGTAGGGCCAGGTGTGGGCGCCGCACTGGTCACCCATCAGCAAGGAGTCGCACTGCGAATAGTTACGCGAGTTGACCGCCTTGGGAGCCACCTTCACCAAGCCACGGTAACTGTTTTGACTATGACCCGCTGAAATGCCTTTCGAGATAATGGTGCTTCGGGTGTCCTTACCGAGATGAATCATCTTGGTGCCCGTATCGGCTTGTTGATAATTGTTGGTAACGGCAACAGAGTAAAATTCTCCTATGGAATGATCGCCCAACAACACACATCCTGGATATTTCCAAGTGATGGCCGAACCCGTCTCGACCTGAGTCCATGAGATCTTGGAACGGTCGCCACGGCAAAGACCACGCTTGGTAACGAGGTTATAGACGCCTCCTTTGCCTTCCTTGTCGCCGGGATACCAGTTCTGGACAGTGCTGTACTTTACTTCGGCATCGGTCTCGGCGATAATCTCCACAATGGCGGCATGAAGTTGGTTCTCATCACGCATCGGCGCAGTGCAGCCTTCCATATAGCTCACGTAGGCACCTTCATCGGCTACGATCAGCGTACGCTCAAACTGCCCTGTATTGGCGGCATTGATACGGAAGTAGGTGGAAAGTTCCAATGGGCAATGCACGCCCTTGGGAATATAGCAGAACGAGCCGTCGCTAAACACGGCAGAGTTCAAGGCAGCAAAGAAGTTGTCCGTGTAAGGCACCACCTTGCCCAGATATTTCTTTACTAAGTCCGGGTGCTGCTTCACCGCTTCACTAAAGGACATGAAAATGACTCCATGCTTCGACAAGGTCTCTTGGAAGGTAGTCTTCACCGAGGTGCTGTCCATGACGGCATCCACGGCCACGCCAGAAAGTTTCTTTTGCTCGTCAAGCGAGATACCCAACTTATCAAATGTGGCCAACAGTTCAGGATCCACCTCGTCAAGGCTCTGTTTCTCTTGACGCTTGCGAGGGGCAGCATAATAGATAATATCCTGATAGTCAATCTCCGGCAAGTCGAGATGCCCCCAATGGGGTTGCTTCAAGGTCAACCAATGGCGGAAGGCCTTCAAGCGAAACTCCAGGAGCCATTCCGGCTCTTCCTTTTTCTTGGAAATCAACCGTATGATATCCTCATTCAAACCTTTTGGCACAAAATCGGTCTCAATGTCGGTCACAAAACCAAACTCATAGTCCTTGTTAGTGACTTCATTGATAATGTTTTCGTTCGGATTTGACTCCATTTTTTATCTTAATTAAGAATAATTTTAAATAACGTGCAAAAATAACCATTATTTACGAATTGGCAATCAAAAAGAAAGAATTACATTTGCAAATCGTTTAAGAGCTATGTACAAGAAAATTAAGAACCGATGGTTGAGGGGTGGTTTGATTGTGCTCTCCATCCCATTGTACTTGTTGCTTGGCTATTGGCTATTTGTCTACCTTTTGGCACCACGTTACCAGTTCTCGGGGGGACGGCCTTTCAGCGGAGAATACCTTTACAATCCTTACCAAAACATGGATCCCGACCAGTGGAAACAATACAACTTCCACTGCCATTCTCGTAAACATTTCGGCATCACCAATGGAAGACTAAGCCGGGAAGCCGACATTGACAGTGTGTACCAAGCTTGGGGCTATGATCACTACGGCATTTCCGACTACATGCACATTAACACCCATGGTCAGGAACGACAGGATTATATCCCTGCCTACGAACATGGCTACGGTTTTTTCCGCAAGACGCACCAACTCTGCATCGGAGCTGAGGAAGTGGTGATGATGGACTTCCCTTTTGTGCAAAGTCTTGATATGAAGCAGCACATGCTCAATATCCTGCAACAACATACCCGTTTCGCTGTTCCTGCTCACGCCTCGTTCCATGGTGGCTACAAAGTCAGCGACATGCACTACCTCAGCGGCTACCGTCTACTGGAAGTCGGCAATCCCTACGGCACAGCGTTCGAGCATTGGGATGCCGCCCTCTCCACAGGCCATCGGGTGTATGGCATCGGCGACGACGATACACACAACGTGCTCGACCCCAATGAGTCAGGCCGTTTCTTCACCATGATCAACACCGCCGACATGTCCGCCGACAGTGTGTACAACGCCTTGGATCGCGGCTGTGCCTACACCGTGGAATTCCACCCACATTACAACGAGCCTTTCAAAGACAAAGTGGAACAGATGCACAACGAGCTGTTCCACCTAACCCGTTGTGAGCTGATTGGCGACTCGCTGGTCATTGAGACCTCGGCTCCTTACATCCAAACCGCCGACTTCATTGGACAAGAGGGCAAGGTGCTGAAACACGAAGAAAACGTCTGGAAAGCAACCTATACCCTACAGCCCCAAGACTCCTATATCCGCGTGAAGCTCATGGTCCATAACATGACCTATTTCTACCTCAACCCTATCACACGACACAGTACACCCAACCCCATCGACCGAAGCACCGCTGAAATCAACTGGCCATTGACTATTCTATGTTATTTTGTTTATATAGTAGTTATTATAATCATTATATTTAGATTATTTAAAAAGAAATGACCCATATCGGCATGGACAGCGGAATTAGAAAACCCAACCAACAGCTTGTTTTGCTATTGGTAGTCAGTGCGATGATCCGCACCCTGCTAGCGGGATGGATTGAGTTGGGCACCGACGAGGCCTATTACTGGACCTTTGCGAAGTATCCTGACTGGAGCCATTTCGACCATCCTGGCATGGTGGGCTGGGTCATCCAACTGTTCTCGCTCAACCTGTTGTTTGAAAGCGAGTTTTTCATGCGCCTCGCTTCGGTGGTGTTCATGACCCTCAACACCTGGATCATGTATCACATCGGCAAGGAACTCAAGGATGAAACAACGGGGCTCTGGACAGCTTTGCTTTACACCGCATCCATCTATGCCTTTGTCGTTACGGGGGTCTTCATCCTCCCCGACACGCCTTTGAACTTGTTTTGGCTATTGGCATTCCTGATGTTCATCAAATACCTCAAACAAGGTCAGAACAAACAGTTGCTGCTGGCAGGTCTTTTCATTGGCCTGTCCATCCTGTCAAAATACACAGGTGCCCTCTTATGGGCAGGATTTCTGCTCTATGTCTTCTTTTTCGACAGACGGCAGTTCCGCAACTCCTATCTTTACCTTGCCCTGCTCATCACCGCCTTGTGTTGCCTTCCCGTCATCGTGTGGAATATCCAGAACGATTTCATTAGTTTCCGATTCCACGGCGACCGTGTGGGTTTTTTCGGCCCGCTTCATCCCGCTGGCTTTTTCACTGAAATAGCAGGCGAATTCCTCTACAACAACCCTGTCAATGTCATCCTGGCCATCATGGCGATCACGGCCGCTTTTCGCAAAAAGCTCCCGATCGACCTGGGTTGCCAGCGTCTTATCCTGATCACCGCTTTGCCTTTCATCAGCCTTTTCCTCCTTTTCTCCCTCACCCACCCCACCCTGCCCCATTGGTCGGGTCCGGCCTACACCATGCTCATCCCGATGAGTGCGGTATGGATGGGCACCTTTGAGCCCCCAAAAGCCAAACGCACGTTGACAGCTGCCTTGGGCGTACTTGTCTTGGTGATCGTATTGGGGGTAGCCGAGATCAAGACGGGGTTCATCGCTTTGGACCATCACACCGTAGCCTCCGAACTAGGCAAGGACGATCTCACCCTCGACGTGTACGGCTGGCGTCAAGCTGGGGAGAAATTTGCCGACATCTACCGCCAAGAGGTCGCCAAAGGCAACATGCAACCCGACGATGCCATCATCGGCCACAAATGGTTCCCCACCGCCAGTTTCCACTATTATGTCGCGCGACCGCTAGGCATCAACATGTTAGGCTATGGTTCCTTGCAAGACATTCATAAATACATGTGGATTAATGACATCGAGGGGGGCTTTGAAAAAGGCCGAAACTACTGGTATCTCGCCGACAGCCATTTCATGCTAGACCCTGAAGAAATCTACAAATACACCAACTTCCTGAATATCAAAAAGATAGCAACCATACCCATCGAAAGAAACGGAAAAACGGTGCGAAACATCTTCGTATATGAATGCGAATCACTCGTTTACATTCCCCGACTCCATGAATATTAATCTTAAATGCTTTGAATATGGAAAAAATCCTTGACAAATTCCTTCGTTATGTTGCCGTAGAGACAACCTCGAACGAAGACTCCGAAACCCAACCCTCTTCAGCCAAAGAGCTCGACTTGCTCCGCCTGTTGCGCGATGAGTTGATCCAAATGGGCATTAAAGCCGAACTTGATGAATTCGGCTATGTGATGGCCACCATCCCGGCCAACACCCGTAAAAAAATTCCGGCCATCGGCTTTATCGCCCATGTCGACACCGCTCCCGATGCCTCGGGCAAGGACATCAAGCCCCAAATCATCAAGAAATGGGACGGCAAGGACATCGTGCTGAACAAAAAGAAAAACATTGTCCTGAGCACGGCAGAGTTCCCAGAAATGCTACAGTACAAGGGCCAGACCATGATCACCACCGACGGTACCACCTTGCTGGGTGCTGATGACAAAGCTGGCGTGGCTGAGATCATGTATGCGGCACAATACATGATGGAACACCCGGAGTTCAAACATGGCGAAATCAAGATCGGCTTCACCCCTGACGAAGAGATTGGTCGTGGTGTTGTCAAATTCGACGTCAAGAAATTTGGTGCCCAATACGCTTATACCATGGACGGTGGCGAGATCGGAGAGCTGGAGTATGAGAATTTCAACGCCGCTGGTGCCAAGATCCACATCCAAGGCAGCAACATCCACCCCGGCTATGGCAAGGACAAGATGGTGAACTCCATGCTCATTGCCATGGAACTTGATGCCATGCTCCCCGTAGAACAGCGTCCGCGTTACACCCAAGGTTACGAAGGATTTTTCCACCTCATCGGCATCAACGGCACCGTGGAAGAAACGACCATGAGCTACATCATCCGTGACCACGATCGCGCCAAGTTCGAAGAAAAGAAGGCCCTGATGACCTCGGTGGTCAAATACCTCAACCAGAAATACGGCAAGGTGGTCAAATTGGAGCTCAAGCACCAATATTATAATATGCGCCAGGAGGTGGAGCCCCACTTTTTCATCGTGGAGAAAGCCATCAAGGCCATGGAGATGGCCGGCGTGAAGCCCAAGGTACAACCCATTCGTGGCGGCACCGATGGTGCTAACCTCTCGTTCATGGGTCTGCCCTGCCCCAACATCTTCGCTGGCGGACACAACTTCCACGGCAAACTGGAATACGTGCCGCTCGAAAGCATGGAGAAGGCGGCAGAGGTGATCCTCAACATCATCAAACTGTTCGCTGAATGACGCGATGAAAACCACGCTCTACAAACGACTGCTGGCTTTTTATGGCATCAGCCTTTCCGTTCTGACCCTCCTGCGCATTGTTTTCATTGGTGTCCATCACCAGGCAGGATGGTCGTTGGTAGAGGCTTTGAAAGCCTTGGGAATCGGCATCGTCATAGACTCGAGCGTGATGTCCTGTTGTATCATCGCATGTTTCCTGTTAGGATTGCTGGTTTCACTGATCGCTGAAAAAGCAGGCAAGAAAACGCTGACCATCAGCCTGACATTAGCCTTGCTTTCCGTATCAGCCATCAACGTGGTTGATTTGTTTTACTACAAGTACTACAATACCCGGTTGAGTTACAATCTGGTACGTTATTTCTTCGAAAACTTCAGTGAAAACTTCAAGATGCTTTGGAACAGTTTCCCCCTGTTTTGGATCATCCTTGGATGTATCATCGCCCTGATCCTATTGTGGCTGGTCGTCGAACGTCTTTTCAAAGACGCACAGATGCGGCAACGATGGACCACTTTCCCGGCCGTGCTCTTGACGTTTGCCGCCTTGTCGTTCCTGTATTACGGCCCACCCTTTTGGAGGCTCACCACCTTCTCTTCGAATGAGATGCTGAACCAGGCGGCCAGCAACGGTGCCTATACATTGGCCAAGTCGTACAGCGTCATGCGAAATTACCATGACGACCTGTTTCCATTTGATGAACAGGCTGTCCTCCACGACATGGACAACAACCTGGCTTTCCTACGTTCCTCCGAGGAAACGCCCGTGCCTTCCATCATGCCCACCTTGCGCAAGTTCAAGCAACCCAGCGAGCCTACGGCACCCAAAAACGTGGTCATCGTCATTTGCGAAAGCTTCAGCGCCACCTTGACGGGTGTCATCGGCCAGGACGAGCGGTCTTATTCCCCTTATTTTGATGCGCTCTGCAAAGAAGGTGTGTTGTTCACCCATTGCTTTTCAAACGGCCCTAGGACCCAACACGGACTCGTCTCGGTGCTGTCAGGCTTCCCATCAGTGATCGGGAGCTCACTTATACGACGCAGGGAGACCAATGCCCTTTTCACTATCGCCGATGCCCTTCGACCCCAAGGATACGAGACCCATTTCATCCACGGAGGTGACGTGAATTATGACGACATGCTTGACTACCTACGTCAAGGAAATTTCGAGCACATCTATGGCGTGGAGGACTTCGACACCTGGCGTTTCAAAAACGACTGGGGGGTATGCGATGAAGACCTGTTCGACTTCGCGTTCCAGAAGATCAGCGATGCCACGCAACCCCACCTCACGGTGATCCTGACCATGAGCAACCATTTGCCTTTCGACATTCCACCCTATTACGCCGAAAACCATCCCGAAGTGCTCGATTTCCAGGATTCGAAAGCCTCCTATTATTATGCCGATTACGCCTTTGGCACCTTCATGGACAAGATGAAGACCTTGCCCGATTACGAAAACACCCTAATCTTGCGCATCGCCGATCACGGCGAGGTGTACTCCCAAGCCGACCATCAGTTCCGACTGTTTCACATTCCCGCCCTGCTATTGAACGGAAGCCGGCATGACACGGTCTTCGACGCCGTGTGCTCCCAAATGGACTTCGTGCCGACCCTCCTATCGGAAATCGGATACCAAGGCAGCTTCCCCTGTATTGGCCGGAATCTCTATGCCAGCGACTACCGACCCTTTGCCACGATGAACACGTACGACAACCTCCATATCTGGATGGAGAACGACAAAGTAATCACCTGGGATCTCATGACCGATGAGGCGAAATGCTATCGGATGCAAGACGACTTCCTGCTGGAGCCCTCAGAATTACCCACCGAACCGGAAGCAAAGAAGGCGAAGTCATACCTCGCCTTCCTAAGTTATATTTACCAAAAGGGCCTTTATTCTGCGCCGCCTTCCAGCTTGCCGTGACAGTTCTTGTACTTCTTGCCTGAACCACACGGGCACGGGTCGTTACGGCCCACCTTTTTCTCTACACGGATCGGCTGGGTGATCTCCCGCTGCTGGGTGTTGCTGTGGGCTTGTGAAAGCAAGTCGTTTCGTTGCTCACGGATCTTGGAACGGTCGATGCCACGGGCACGATGCTCACGGACATTGTCAGCATCCTGAACTGGGATGTCCGCACGCATCAAGAAGGAGATGACCTCCTCGTTGATCTTCTCAATCATGGCACTGAACAAGTTGAACGATTCGAGTTTGTAGATAATCAACGGGTCTTTCTGCTCATAAGTGGCGTTCTGCACCGACTCCTTCAAGTCATCGAGTTCACGGAGGTGTTCTTTCCAAGCATTGTCGATAAGGCCAAGGGTGATGCTCTTTTCGATACAGAGGGTCACCTCGCGGGCTCCATTTTCTGCTGCCTTACGGAGGTTGACAATGACGTTCATCGCATGTCTTCCATCGGTGATCGGGATGGCGATATTCTCAAAATGAGCCTCACGTTCCAGCACGTTCTTGATGACTGGGATGGTCTTTTCTCCGATGATACGCGACTTCTCACGATAGTGTTCCAAAGCAGCATCGAAAATCTTCTGCGCCAGCTCGTCGGTCTTGCTACGGTCAAACTCCTCCTCATTGAAAGGCACATCGATACCCATAGAGGAAAGCAGGGACATCTTCAGACCCTCATAATCCTTGGCATCGCGGGCATCCAGCAAAAGTTTCTCGCCAAAGTCATACATCATATTATTAATGTCAATGGAGAGACGTTCGCCAAAGAGGGCGTGGTGACGTTTGCTATAAATCACCGTACGCTGCTGGTTCATCACATCATCGTATTCAAGCAAATGTTTACGAACGCCAAAGTGGTTCTCTTCGACCTTTTTCTGAGCTTTCTCGATCTGCTTGGTGATCATCGGATGTTGAATCACTTCACCTTCCTTCAGGCCCATGCGGTCCATGAGCGGTGCGATACGTTCGGATCCGAACATACGCATCAAGTCATCTTCAAGAGAGACGTAGAACTGGGAACTACCCGGATCGCCTTGACGACCCGAACGGCCACGCAGCTGACGGTCCACACGACGGCTCTCGTGACGCTCAGTGCCGATGATGGCAAGACCACCGGCTTCTTTCACGCCAGGTCCCAACTTGATATCGGTACCACGGCCTGCCATGTTGGTAGCGATGGTGACGGTACCCGCCTGACCAGCCTCACGCACGATTTGTGCCTCACGGAAGTGCAATTTTGCGTTCAACACATTATGCGGAATGCCTTTACGGGTCAGCATACGGCTCAACAGCTCGGAGATCTCTACCGAAGTGGTACCCACCAACACAGGACGGCCTTCCGAAACCAGCTTTTGAATCTCGTCAATGACGGCGTTGTACTTCTCACGCTTGGTCTTGAAGATCATATCCTCGTAGTCGATACGGGCAATGGGTCTGTTGGTCGGGATGACCACCACGTCGAGTTTGTAGATGTCCCAGAACTCACCCGCTTCCGTTTCAGCGGTACCGGTCATACCGGCCAACTTGTGGTACATACGGAAGTAGTTCTGCAAGGTGATGGTGGCGTAGGTCTGTGTGGCAGCTTCCACCTTTACGTTTTCCTTGGCTTCCACGGCCTGGTGCAGGCCATCGCTCCAACGGCGGCCCTCCATCACACGGCCGGTCTGCTCATCCACGATCTTGACCTTGTTGTCCTGGATGATATAATCCTTGTCTTTTTCAAACAACGTATAAGCCTTCAAAAGCTGACGCACCGTATGCAGACGCTCCGACTTCTCGGAGAAGTTGCGCATCAGTTCAGCTTTGCGCAACACTTTCTCATCGTTAGTGAGGTTCTGGTGTTCCAACTCGGCAATCTCGGCACCCACATCCGGCATCACGAAGAAGTCGGGGTTGTTGTAAGCAGCGCAAAGGGCGTCGATACCTTTTTCCGTGAGGTCCACGGTATTGAGTTTCTCATCGATGACGAAATAGAGTTCATCGTCAATGAGATGCATGTTTTCACCACGGTTCTGCATATAGAAGCCCTCGGTCTTCTGCATCAAGGTTTTCATCCCTTCTTCGCTGAGGAACTTGATGAGGGCGTTGTTCTTGGGCAAACCACGATAGGCACGGAACAGCTGATCGGCGCCATGTTTCTTCTCTTCCTCCGAGGCGCTGGGGTTGTTGAGAATCTGCTTGGCCTCTGCGAGGATGGTGGTGACCAAACGCTTCTGGGCTTCGAAAAGACGGACGACGTCGGGCTTCAGCTGATCGAATTCCTGAAGGTCGCCACGAGGCGTAGGACCACTGATGATCAAAGGCGTACGGGCATCGTCGATCAACACGGAGTCGACCTCGTCGACGAT
>CAMHFN010000009.1 GCA_946184615.1 uncultured Bacteroidales bacterium | reverse complement strand
GTCTCATTTCTTCCCAGCAATCATAAATAGTGTTTCCTAGATATAGACATGGGTAACCAGGGGTGCTAAAACGTGTTGTTTTAATTAATCCCCGTTTGTGGTTTGGGACATGAAACATGTCTTTAAACGATCTGATTGTCCCATCATCTTTTCTGGAGCGATAAAAATATGAATCTTGGTCTTTGGTGGGTTTAATACTGATGATTCTAATTTTCAAAGTGCCATCCGGATTAACTATTTTGTTTTTCAATAAAGAATAAGCTTCGCTGTGACAACTGTCTAGATATGTTTGAATAACGTCTTGTATTGTACTCACACAATCTTTCACTTTTGAAATAGTTTGTATTTTGTTAGAGGCACATGAAGTAAATCCATTATTATCTAGTGCTTCGATATCATCAATATATTTTTTGTAGAATTGTTTAACGCTTTCAAGGAAACTGTCTGTGTTTCTTTTTATAGGAAGGTTTGTTCTAATTCTTTCGTAAAACTCTTGTTTTGTCATTATGATATGTATTTTCTTTGCAAATATACGATTATTACTTTAAAACAGCGAGTATTTCTCAACATACTGTTAATTCATTAAAAGACACACAAAGTCCTCTCGCATAAGGAAGTTGATAAAAGATTGTAAACCAAACTGTATCCATCCATAATACCATCAAAACAGAGAAATCAATTCGCACTTCCTTCAGGCACAAAAATAGTATTGTTTGCCAATCCATTGCCATTCAGTTCTTTATGCTTTTCGTGGAGCATTTCTTTGTACTTTTCACAAACTACTTCTTGTCCTATTTTGCATAGGACTTGCACACAATAATCCAACTCCTTTGAAAACTTATTGTGTAACCGTTGTTTGTTCCTCAGTGGGTCTGCACTACATCTGCAAATTTCGCTCTTTATGGAACTTAGCGAAACTGAATAAAAATCCGCCAAGCTCATCACATTGATAACATCCAAAGCCGTATCAAGGTTCAACGCTTGTTTTATGGCTTGTTTCAACCGTTCGTCTATTATTAGGTTTTTTTCTTTCTCCGCTATTTCCTTGGGTGAGAAGTCGAGAAGGTGCTTGCATGACGGCCAATCGTCCAAATTTCGAGCATAAGGAAGGAATGACAAATCGTGAAACAAGAAATGTGTTACCCTTGCCCATGCAGTATTATATACAGAAAACCCTTGACTGATAACCGTATGGCAATCGTCAATTACGCTTCTAATGTTTGAGAAGCTGTAGTCTAGATTGCGCTTTATCCACGAAATCATTTCCTCGCAAAATTGGCTGGGAGAGGATAGACTGTACGGGGGGTTAAAATGTCTATCAAGGATGTGTCGAAGCTCTTCGAGTGAGACATTTTTGTCTCGGGTTGTTACTATGAAGTTTGACATAAAAATCATTTTTTTGCAAAGAAAAAGCTTTTTGTACAATTAGGTCAAATCTAGTTATCAACACAGCAAAAATTTCTTGTGCGTACATGTGCGCGATTAATAATTTGCACGCATGCACGCGAGAAGCCTGTTGATAACTTTTTGATTCTTGCAATCTTTTTGTTGTTTAATGAGTCATCTTCCTACTCCGTCACCACCTCTTCCAACACCATTTTCAGCTTTTCCAACTCCTTTTTCATCATTGTTTCGGCAAACTCTTTACACCATTCCTTGTCGTTGTCATTGATATAGGGACAAAGCGCAATCTGTTTTTCCAAAAGGCTATCTCAAGGTCTGCTGTTCTTCCGCATTTGCTATATGAAAAACGGAAAATTGCGGTTGCCGTTACGACGGTTTTTACTTTTTTCACCAAAACACTTGCGGTGTAAACAAAAAAGTTCATATCTTTGCTGTGTCAGAAATGACTAATCCGGTATTTTCCGCGTGGGAGTAAGACCGTATCGCCCCTGCTCCAATCTTAAAAGAGCCATCCGAAAGGACGGCTTTTTTAATACTACCCGTAACGCTTCCTAAACTCAACAACAAATGATGTCTGCAAGGCAAACTTACGTTTCACCGTTTCAAATGCAATGTCGTTCATATAATAACTTTTTGCAAAGATATATAATTTCGTTCAAACCTTGCGTAACAAACAAAAAAACGTGTTTTTGCAATACCAGAACTCGCCAAGCCTCTCCACGATGCTCACCAGTTTCAGCTTTTCCAGCTCCTTCTTCATCATTGTTTCAACAAGCTCTTTACGCTTTTTTTCATCATCAGTGATAAATGGGCAAAATCATAAGCAGGATTTACAATTTTTTTCTGCCTTACTGAAAAATTTTCTTCAAAAACATTTGACAGGATAAAAAAAGTATGTATCTTTACGCTGGGTTGGACGAGGACGTGAAAGATTACGTGGAATGTACTCGAACCGGTAGGAAACGTTTGGCAATGAAAACTTTCTATAAAACAAGAACCGCACCTGAAGAAGATGCGGTTCCGTAAGTCTTTAAATAGCCATCAGCTCTTTTCCTATTGTGCTTTTGCAAGTAGATCCCTCGGTCGTTCAAAATTGTTGAAAAATCGTCGTTGAGAATTAGAGGAATAAGCTGTATTTTTGCGCTATGCGCAAATGGATCCCTTGGATAGTAGTACTTTATAGCCTGTTATGGTTTTCCTGCTCTAAAAAAGAAGCTTCGCTGCTTGATGTAGTGCCAGCGGAGGCGGAACTTATTGTGGAATCGTCTGATTCTACGCTTATCATGTGGTTCGACTCCTTGCTGGGGGCGAATGTCCATGTTGAGAACGTCGTTAACGGGATGCCGATGGCCCTCGTGAAACTGTCGTACGAGGACAAAAGCGACTTTTTGCTGCTGACCCAACCCAACAAGAAGGGGGTGAAGGCTTTCGGGAATGACTATCGGGGAATCGAGGCGGTGGATCAACAACGGAAGAACCCCGAAAAGATCTATTCCCATCCCGACTTTGCCCGACTTCAGAAGACTTTGGGCCAGAATGTGAAGGCGCACCTGTATTATAAACAACCTGATGGCTGGACCATGATCGACGTACTGCCCGAGGGCCGCAACATGGTGATGAACGGCTATGCCATCGCTGGCGACTCAATTTCGACCTGGCGTCCGCTGAAGTACCAGCTTCCCGTGAAGAACTCGGTGGTGAACATTTTGCCTTCCGACACCCGTTACATGCATCACCTCGGCATGTCAGACTATGCCTCCTATTGGGAGTCGTTCTGCGACAAGGAGAAAGTGGCTGCCTTCAATAAGAAATATGGTACCGATGTGGAGAACAAGTTGCTGGCTTTCCTTTCGGAAGTCTCTTTCAACAAATTTGGGAAGACACAACGCGAGGTGTTTGTAGGTCGGATGAACGACCCTTCGGCAGTGATCAAGTTCATGGACCGCCTGGCTTCGAAAATGGGGGAGGCCGGTTCGCAAAACTGTCAGGGCTATGCCCTCTACGATTTGGGCAAAAGTAGTTTCGTCCCGGATATATTTGGTGAGGATTTCGTTAAGATGCAACGCTGTTGCTATGCCATTGTGGACCAATATCTGGTGATGGCATCGGATATGGAAACATTACAGGAGATCATTGCCTGCTACCGTTCGGGTCGCACCCTCGATCTCAATGAGGGCTTCCGTTCCTTCCAACAGAAGATGTTGGAGTCGGCCAACGTCACCTTCTTTGAAGTCAAGACGGACCGGAAAGAGGCATTGCAGTTGGCTTCGTCGAAAGACTTGGTTTATACCAATATCTGCATCAATCGGGATGCCGAGGTGGAAAGCGAGAACAACATTCGCTGGAAAGTCAACCTCGACGCCCCACTGGAGGGTAAGCCTTATATCGTGGAGGATCATGCTTCGTCAAACAAATGCGTAGTCGCCTTCGACCGGCAACATACAATGTATTTCATCGACAGTGAAGGTCTTGTTTTATGGAAGAAATCAATTGAAGAAACTCCGGTGAGCCAAGTGTTTGCCGTGGATGCCCAAAACAACGGGCAACTGCAAATCTTGTTCAATACAGCGCATACCCTGCAACTTATCGATCGAAATGGCAACAACGCCGCGGGTTATCCTATCCGGCTGCCGTTTGAAGCTTCCAACGGGCTTTCGGTCGTCGATTACAACAACAACCACGACTATCGCATCCTGCTCTTTGGTACCGATCGCCTGCTTTACAACTATGACATCAAGGGCAACGAGGTGGAAGGCTGGAACCGTCACCGCGCCGAGGATCAGGTCTTGCTTCCGGTACGACATCTGGTGGCTGACAACAAGGATTACCTCATTGTGTCGGATGCCAATGGCGGTGTGCGCATCCTCGACCGTCAGGGACGTATCCGGATTCCGCTGACTTCCGACATGCAGAAGTCCACCCAGAACGACATCTATACCAATGCCACCAATACCAAGAAAGGCTTGTTCCTGACCTCGGACAAGGAGGGCAAACTGCTTTATATTACGGGTGATGGGAGCCTGAACCGCACCGACTTCGGGACGTATTCTGAGAAGCATTTCTTCCTTTATGAGGATTTCAACGGTGACCAGGATCCTGATTTCATTTACCTGGATGGGCAAGAACTCCATGTGTTCGACCGTTTCAAAAAGGAGTTGTTCGCGCATCATTTTGATGTGGAAATCAAGACCAAGCCGGTGTTCTTCCGAATCTCACGTAATAAACGTTTGCTTGGCGTTGTTTCAGAGAAAGCGCGAGAGATAACACTGATTGATCGCAAAGGCAATATGATTGTGAACTCGGGGCTGGTAGGAGAGACTCCTTTTGCAGTAGGTAGTTTGCACAGCGACCAAGAAATCAATTTGGTGACGGGTGTGGGTAATGCTTTGTTTAACTACGCAATCTATTGACAATGAGACATAAAGGACTGTTGGCGATTTCTTTGATACTGCTCGTTGCCACAACGATGCGAGCGCAATTCCTTCATCAGCCTGGCGACAAAGCTCGTGATTTTGAAGGGGTCACCGTCGATGGTCGAGAGTATCATCTCTATGATTCGCAAGCAGAACGAATTATCATCTGTTTCTGGGCCGTCGACTGCGACTATTGTCACGACTTCCTGAAAGCACTTCGCCGAAATGTCGATTTGAAAAACGATTACGAGCTAGTGACTTTTGCCTTGGCTGAAACACCTAAACAGGTGCGGAGAAAGGCTCGGTGTATGCGTATCCATGGCTGGCATTTCTTCGATGAAGCGGGTTGGGATAGCCAACCTTTCCTGGATTATGATGTGACCTCCACTCCGACAGTGATTTTGATTGATAAAGATAAAAATATCATAGGCGAAGCATACGACTTTGATGAATTTGAGTTGTTGAGAAGACAGGAGAAAGAAGACAGAAATAGTGAGACAATAGAAAACAAATAATATGAATACAAGGAAAGCTCTCTTTTTAGTAATCGGATTATTATTATCATTCGTCCTTCTCGCCCAAGACGCGGAAACCCGCTGGGTCGACTCAGTGTATAACAGTCTTACGTTGGAACAGCGTGTGGGTCAGCTGATCTGCATGAGGGCAAACAATCCAGGCAAGCCTTTTGAGAGCGCTGTCGCGGATTATATCAAAAAGTATAACATCGGGGGTGTATGCTTCTTCAAAGCCGATGCGGTTCCCCAAGTGGAACAGACCAATGCCTGGCAAGCCATGGCACAGACTCCGTTAATGGTCTGCATCGATGCAGAATGGGGCGTGGCCATGCGTGTTAAAGAAGTGATGTCCTATCCTTATCAGATGACCTTGGGGGCAATAACCGACAACAACCTGATTTATACTATGGGGCAGCAGGTGGCTGACCAGTGCCTGCGCATGGGTATCCAGGCTAACTTTGCCCCCGTTGCCGATGTGAACTCCAATGCCAACAATCCCGTCATTGGGGTGCGGAGCTTTGGCGAGAATCCACGCAATGTGGGGGAGAAGGCCGCCGCCTATGCCCTCGGAATGCAGAGTAAAGGTATGATTACCACCATGAAACATTTCCCGGGCCACGGCAACACCGATACCGACTCGCACCTTACCTTGCCTACCGTGACTCGCTCCTACGATGAGGTCAAGGATATCGAACTGGCTCCCTTCCGTTATCTGATTGAACGTGGGGTCAACGGGGCTATGGTGGGTCATCTTTATTTTCCAGCTATTGAAAAAGTGGAGAATACTTCTTCATCGCTTTCTAAAGGCGTGGTCACCGACCTCTTGAAGACCGAGATGGGGTTTGAAGGCTTGATTTTTACCGACGGGCTGGACATGAAGGGCGTGTCGCAGACCATTCCGGCTGACAGTGTGGCTTATGTGGCTTTCTTGGCGGGTAACGACGTGTTGATTCTGCCTCACGATGTGCCGAAGGCCATCAAGCAAATCAAAGAAGGAGCAGAACGTGACACGGAAATCGCCGCCCGTGTGGAAGAGAGCTGCAAAAAGATATTAAAGTACAAATACCGCGCCGGATTATCGCATTTCGAGCCTATCAGTACGGCACGGCTCAAGGATAACCTGAACCGGCAAGAATACTTCGATTTAAAACAGCAACTTTATGATGAAGCGGTCACCATGCTTCGCAACAGCGACAAGGCACTCCCGTTGATAGCGGGCGACAAAGTAGCCGTGGTGACCATCGGCGATGCCGAAAGTTCCAAGAGTATGACGGATGCGCTGACAGCTATCGGCGTGACGGTGAAAGCTTGTCGAGTCGATAAAAACAATGCCGTCGATGCTCAGGCCTGGCTGAAGGAATTGGAAGATTACGATATGGTAGTGGTCAATGTGATGCAGACCTCCATGAATGCCTCCAAAGGTTTTGGCATCAACGATGAGACGGTGGCGTTCTTTAACAAGTTGGTAGCACAGAACGACGTGATACTGAATCTTTTCGCTTGTCCTTATGCCCTTGATAAGTTCCGTATCAACAATAGTGTCGTAGGCTTGTTAGTGGCCTACCAAGATGACCCATGTGCTCTCAATACCGTCAACAACATCCTGACGGGGCGTAAAGCAGCCCATGGCAAACTTCCCGTTTCCACAGCGAAGTTCGCTTGTGGCGACGGCATTGTCCCCGACAGCTTCCCGACACCGATGCCAGCTTCGGCTCCTTTGTTGAAGGAAGGCTCGCTTTCTATCGACCAAACTCCATTGCCGAAAGGTACCATGGAAGCAAAATATGAACGCAAGCTCGACTCCATCGCCCGTATGGGCATCGATGTGGGTGCCTACCCGGGATGCCAGATCCTCGCAATGAAAGACGGTAAGGTGGTCTACGACAAATGTTTTGGTACGTTCACCTACGGAGGCGGCGCGAAAGTGGTCCCCGAAGATGTATATGACATTGCTTCACTTACCAAAATATTTGCTTCCACGTTGGCAATCATGAAACTGTATGAAGATGGCTTGCTCGATGTCAACAAGACCATGGGGGATTATTTCCCCTATCTCAACACCTCCGACAAAGGTGCTATCAAGATGATTGACATCCTCACACACCAGTCGGGTATGAAGGCTTGGATTCCCTTCCATACGAAGCTGATTGACGAGAACGGTCCCAAGGCAGAGTTCTTCACCGACACGATTGACGAGGCCCATACGGTACGTGTGGCCGAGAACCTTTATCTGGTGAACGATTATAAGGAGAAGATTATCGACTCCATCATGAAGAGCCCTATGAAGGAAAAGAAGTATGTGTATTGCGACATGGGTTTTTATTTTGTCCCAGAGCTGGTGAAACTGCTCACCAACAAGAGTCTGGAGGAGTATCTGCATGAGAAATTCTATGACCCGATGCACCTGACCAGTATAGGGTATTGTCCCTTGCATTGGCGTACTCGCGAAACCATCGTGCCCACTGAGGACGACAAGACTTTCCGTATGCAGCTGCTGTGGGGTGATGTCCATGACCAGATGGCTGCTCTGATGGGTGGCATTTCAGGTCATGCCGGTTTGTTTGCCAACTCGCACGACTTGGCGGTGATTGCCCAGATGTTGCTCGATGAGGGTAAGTTTGAAGGGAAACAACTGCTGAAGCCTGAAACGATACAGTATTTTACTACAGCACCATTCACTGACAATAACAACCGTCGCGGATTGGGCTTTGATAAGCTGCCCTTGGGAAAGAAGGGTCCGGCAACCCCCTCCAAATCGGCTTCGATGGCCAGTTACGGACATACAGGATTCACGGGCACTTTCTTCTGGAACGATCCCGAGAATCACCTCCTCATCGTCTTCCTCTCAAACCGAGTTCATCCAAGTTCCGACTGCAAGCAGCTGATGAACTTAAGCATCAGGACTCAGTTGCATGACGTGCTTTACCAGGCCTACCCCTTGAATAATTAGTTTAATTGTCTTCTGGGTTTTTCGGGAATCGGCTCCACATGCCATAGGGTTGGCCCATGTGGGTGACGAGGGCTTTCCATAGTTGGTCAGAGGCCGTGGAAAACAAGGTCTTGGCGCTGGTTCGACAGACGGCCCAGGAATTCCTTTCCAGTTCATCGACGAGTTGCCCGGCTTGCCATCCTGAATAGCCTAAAAAGAAACGGGTGTTGCTGTTGTTGGCCAATCCTTGTTCAATCAATTGGTTGAGCACCTCGGCATCGCCACCCCAATACAGGCCGTCTAAGACTTTGCACGAGCCGGGTACGAGATCGCCAAGGGTGTGCATGAAAAAGATTTGGTTTTCTGCTACGGGACCCCCATAAAAAATAGGTGCATCGAAGTCGTTGAAGACATCCACGAGCTCGTTTAGCTTCATGTTGAGCCGCTTGTTCATGATGATGCCAAACGTGCCCTCCTCGTCGTTGTGGTCAATCAACAGCACTGCCGAACGCCCGAAATGAAAGTCGTTCATGGTGGGCTCCGAAAGCAGGATGTCTCCCGCTTTAGGCTCAAGCGTGTTGCTTTGGATTAGAAA
Organism: uncultured Bacteroidales bacterium; assembly: GCA_946184615.1. Classification (GTDB taxonomy): domain Bacteria; phylum Bacteroidota; class Bacteroidia; order Bacteroidales; family F082; genus Limimorpha. The sequence goes on along the minus strand of CAMHFN010000009.1, from coordinate 66,199 downwards.
GAGTTCCTTGATGTCCATCGACTGTGTGGTTTAATGCGCAAAAATATCAACAATTCAACAAATAAACAACCCAACAATTCAACAATTTCTTATTTTTGTAGAAAAATTGATTGAATTGAAACGAAGCGACAATCAACAACGGTTTGAGGCCCTGCGCGACCGGTTCAAGAACTTCACCTTTTATCAACAGGAGGTGAGTCTTGACAACGGTGTGCTGAATATGACCTTTCATTTCAGCTTGGATGACCAGTATTACTTTCATCCTACGATGAGCATTCCCGCTCGTCCATTTTATCATTGGGAAGCCATCTCCCAAGACCAGTTGGAGGCCTTGGCTTTCCAAATCGGAATGGTAGAGTTGGTGAGCTACTGGAAGCTTGCCTGTCCCAAAACCATCGTGGTGAAACCCTTCGACCTAAAGCTTTGCCAGAAAAAATGGTGGAGACATTTGTATTACCAAGGGCTGGGTGAATTCCGTTACCTGAACGGCATCGAATGCTCAGAGCATGACTTCCTGCGCATGGAATCAGGCACCAATCGTGACTTTAAGTCTGTTCATGTGCCATTGGAAGAGAAGACCTTGATACCGGTGGGGGGAGGCAAGGATTCGGTAGTTACACTGGAATGTCTCCGCAACGCGATTCCAGTCATTCCCTTGATTTTGAACCCTCGGGGTGCCACTGTCAGCTGTATTGAGGCAGCAGGCTTCACCCTAGACGATGTCGCTGTCATCAACCGTACGCTTGATCCAACGATGCTGAAACTGAATAACGAAGGTTTCCTCAACGGACATACACCTTTCTCGGCCTTGTTGGCTTTCTTGACCTTGTTGATCAGTGCTGGTACGGGTTCGAAATACATTGCCCTTTCAAACGAATCAAGTGCCAACGAGAGCACGGTCCCAGGTACGGATATCAATCACCAATATAGCAAATCGATTGACTTTGAGCGCGATTTCCGAGACTATGTGAGACAGCATTTGAATGAGGAAATGCAGTATTTCAGTTTCTTGAGGCCCTTGAACGAAATGCAAATCGCTTCGTTGTTCAGCCAGAGTGAGGCCTATCACGAAGTGTTCCGCAGCTGTAATGCAGGCAGCAAGACCGATTCATGGTGCGGAAAATGCCCCAAATGCCTCTTCACTTGGTTGATTCTTTCGCCTTTCCTTTCTAGAGATCGCTTGACGGCTATCTTTGGCAAAGACTTGTTGGTGGATGCCGAGTTAAGACCTGTTTTTGAAGAGTTGAATGGCACCTCAGCCGTGAAGCCCTTCGAGTGTGTGGGTACGGTGGAGGAGGTGAGAGCCGTTGTGGATTTCATGAAGGACAAACAAGGTACAATCGTGGAGGATTCACCTCATGCGGATGCCTCGGTGGAATCCATTTTGAAGCGTTTCAACGAGGAGAGTTTCCTTCCCTTACAGTTTGTAACCATTCTTAAATCGAAGCTTCATGTTTGATTTGATCTTGAATCGGCTTCACGGCAAACGCATTTTGATTCTCGGCTATGGTCGCGAAGGGCGTTCCACCAAGACTTTCCTGAACAAATACCTTCCAGAGGCTGAGGTGGCCGTAGCGGACAAAAACCCGATGGAAGGGGTAAAGCATTCGGGAGGCGACTATCTACAAGCCATTTTCGATTATGATATCGTCATTAAGACCCCAGGGATTTCATTGAAGGATTTCGATACAAAAGGCGTTGAAATCACTTCGCAGACCGACCTGTTCTTGAATCAATTCCACACCCAGACCATAGGAATTTCGGGTACCAAGGGAAAGAGCACGACGACCAGCTTGATCTATCATTTGTTGAAGGAGTCAGGTCGAGATGCCATCCTCACGGGAAATATTGGGATTCCTTGTTTTGATGTCATGGAGCATATTCATGACAATAGCATTGTGGTGTATGAACTTTCGGCCCACCAATTGGAATATGTGCACAACAGTCCACGGGTGGGGGTGCTTTTGAATGTTTTTGAGGAGCATCTGGACCATTTCGGTACGTTTGAACGTTACAAACAATCCAAATTCAATTTGTTGCGCCACATGGGTGAACATGACTTTGCTGTGGTGCATGATTCGTTGATGATGGAGACTTTGGGTTTGGGAATCAATAGCGTGGTGTTTTCCCAGATGGAATATGATATGGATGAGGATGCGTTGCCGATTCTTGGACCCCATAACTTAATGAATGCTAAGGCTGCTTTATGCGCCTGTGAAGCATACGGCATCGATGTTCGGGAGATGATCCCTCATCTTTATACCTTTAAGCCTCTGGAGCATCGTTTGGAACCCGTGGGTGCTTTCGGGGGTGTGACCTTTATCAATGACAGTATTTCTACGATCCCTCAGGCGACTGTTGCCGCCTGTCAGACCTTGGGAAGGGTAGATTTTCTTTTGTTAGGTGGTTTCGATCGGGACATCGACTATACACCGTTGGTGGTCTTCCTGAAAGCGCATCCCGTGCCACATCTGCTATTTACGGGCAAAGCTGGCGAACGGATGATGGCCCTGATGAACGATGTTCAAGCGCAAAAAGTCCCCTATGCCTCAATGGAAGAAGCTTTTGATTATCTCCAAGCTCATGCAAAGCCAGGGGATGTCTGCCTGTTGTCTCCAGCCGCTTCCAGTTATGACCAGTATAAGAACTTCGAGGAACGGGGTGGGAAGTTCAAGCAGCTGGCGCGAGAGTTTTGACTTTGGGGTTGTTTAGTCGCAGTTTTGTTATTTCTTTCCACCCGCTTTGACGCCGTTGGTTTTGTTGCCCGAAGGCTTCACACCCGTAGATCCTGAGGGCTTCACTCCTGAACTTGAGGGTTTTGTGCCGGGCGCAACAGATCCAGAGGTGGTGAGCTTATAGCCTGCGGCTTCAGCCATTTCCTTGATGTGTGTGGCGCGTTTCTGGGTGTCGGGGTGATCCGAGAAAGCCTGGGCCAGAGTGCCTTGATGTCCGGTGTCACCGCTGATGCTGATGAGCACATTCAAAGCATGGTACATGGCAAAGGGATCCACGTTGTTTTGGACGCAGAACTGGAAGGCGGTCTCGTCGGCCTCAGTCTCTTGACGGCGAGAGTAGGCGTTTTGGGCCAGCTGTTGCCCGAGGTCTCCAAGGAATCCCGTGGAGAGGGCACCTCCGGTTTGGCTGACGGCAGCGATGCCGTAACGGGCGGCCACAACGAGATAGGCGGTGCGGTAGGCATCGCGGACATCCTTATTAATGAGGTGTCCCAGCTCGTGGCCGATGACAGCAAACAATTCATCGTCGTTCATCACATCCATCAGCCCGCTGTAAACGCGCACACTGCCGTCGCCACTGGCAAAGGCATTGACGGTACTTGACTGGTAGACTTTGTAGTTCAGCCCTAAGTTGCTGATGTTGTGGAAACGACTCATCACACGATTCAAGCGTTGGGTGTACTCACTGTTGGCGGGGGCGATGGTGTTCTCTTTGTCCATCTGCGCCATGTATTCAGTGCATAGTTGAGCAATCTGGGCATCGCTGATGGTCAAGGCTTGTAAAGCAGCGGCTCCAGCATTCATGGCAGAATTGGAGTCGACGACATTAAGGGAAGAGCAAGCGGTCATCATTATGACGCATAATGCTCCGAAGAAGAATTTTTTCATAGGTGTTCTTTTTTGTGATTTTTTTGCAAAGATAAAAAAAATCAAAAAAAACCTTGCATAATTCAAAATCTTTGTATTTTTGCAGCATCAAAATGATATCAAAATAATATTATCTATGGAAACGAAAGAATTTGAATTTAAAGGTTTTGCAATGAATGGATTCCTTGCTTTGTTTATTGAATTTGCCATTCTTGGATTGGGTGTAGCAGGTCTTGTCCTCTCAGAGTTATCTCCGATCATGTTGGTGCTTTCAATTATCGTCCTTATGTTGGCTGTGATCATCTGGCCTATTGGCTTCCGTAAGTTGGAACCTAACGAGGCTATGGTGATGATCTTCTTTGGTAAATATAGGGGCACTTTCACCCAAACGGGTTTCCATTGGGTCAATCCTTTTATGACTTCCAAAAAAGTTTCGCTGCGCGCCCGTAACCTCAATCCTGACAACATCAAGGTGAACGACAAAACGGGTAATCCCATTATGATTGGACAGATTCTGGTTTGGAGATTAAAAGACACGTACAAGGCCATGTTTGAAATCGACTCGCAAACCATGGCGGGTGGGGCGGCAGGCAACACGGCCACGGTCTCAGTCTCCAACCGCATGAGGGCTTTTGAGAGCTTTATCCAAGTGCAAAGCGATGCCGCATTGCGTGAGGTAGCCGGTATGTATGCCTATGATGAAAACGAGGCGGAAGCCGATGAGCTGACGCTGCGTTCGGGTGGAAAGGAGATTAATGAAGTGCTGTTGTCAAAGCTGAACGAACGATTGGCGATGTCGGGCCTGGAAGTTCTTGAAGCCCGCATCAACTACTTGGCCTATTCGCCTGAGATTGCTGCTGTGATGCTGCGTCGTCAGCAGGCTGCTGCCATCATCTCGGCTCGTGAGAAGATCGTGGAAGGCGCTGTGTCCATGGTCAGAATGGCCTTGGACAAATTGAAAGCCGAAGGCGTCGTCGAACTCGACGAGGAACGCAAGGCCGCCATGGTGAGCAACCTCATGGTGGTGCTCTGTGCCGATGAGTCGGCCCAACCGGTGGTCAATACGGGAAGCCTTTATTAAATCGATAGATTATGGGATATACAGTTTTAGCGACGGGATTGGTTTTGATAGTAGTGGCATGGGCCTGCTACCAATACCCGAATTTGATCAATCCTTACGGAAACCTGCCGCCGGAGCGTAAGGAATTGGTTGATATCGAAGGGCTTAAGAAGGCTTGCGCCATCATTTTGGGAATAACGGGTTTCCTTTTGGTGATCACTGCCACCCTGCACATGGTCAAGGTCATCGACGAAGACGTCTGTGGCGTGACGCTCATGGTGCTGGTGTTCGCCATGATGGTGCCTTTGTCCATCGCCATGAAGCGATACAACGCCTTTGGCCGCGATAGATCCGGTAAACTGGTGAAATCCAACAATGCCGCCAGAGTCGCTTGGTGCTTTGCATGGGTTGTCATGGTGGGTGCGGCTCTTGTATTGGCCTTGAGCTTCCGTCCGACCCGAATCACGGTGGGGGAGGAGGTTGTCAAGATCTCAGGCATGTATGGACGCGAGATTCCCGTTTCCGACATCGTCTCGGTGGATCTGCTCGAGGAGATGCCGCCCATCGCCATGCGCACCAATGGGTCCGATACGGGAAACCAAGCCAAAGGCCATTTCAAGTTTAAAAATGGTGAAAAATGCATGCTTTTCATCCATAAGCAAGCCCCATACATTCAGCTGCGCACGACGAACGACCTTTATTACTTGAACCTTTCAGACAAGGAAAAGACTTTGGAACTGTTTGAAACATTGAAAAACCTACAACCATGAAAAAAGCGATAAGATTTTCCCTCGCCGTCTGCCTGTTCAGTTGGGCAATGGCCGCCGTGGCCCATTGGGGCTTCGGCATGGGGGCGAATACTCCTACGGGGCTGATGGTTTTTTCGACCATATATATGTTCTTCCCGATGCTCACCGCCTTGGTGCTGCAAGCCATCGACAAGGAAAAATTCAACCATACCGGTTTGGTCAATTTCAAGATCAAATGGTCGTGGCTGGTGGCTTGGCTGCTGCCTGTGGCGATGGTTTTCATCTGCATCCTCATCAACGGCATGATGCCGGGTGTGTCATTGCAGTACAATGCTGAGCAGTTGATTTCGCAATACCATATCCCTGAAGATCAACAGGATTTGGTTCGTGAGCAGTTTGGGAAGCTGCCGGCATGGGTGATGATGGGGTTGATATTGATTAGCGGTTTGACAATGGGTGTGTCCGTCAATGCCATTGCCTCTTTCGGGGAGGAATTTGGATGGCGCAACTATCTCGTCGGAGCATTACGCGAAGTCAAATTCTGGAAGGCTTCTTTGTTCATCGGCATCGTGTGGGGCATTTGGCATTTCCCGCTCATCTTGATGGGCCATAACTACCCGAACGAGCCCTATTGGGGCGTATTGCTGATGGTAGTGATGTGTATCCTGTTGGGTGTCATTGAGTTGTATTTCGTCTTGAAATCCAAGTCGATGATTGTGGCCGCCATTATGCATGGCACCTTCAATGCGGTTGCTGGCGTGGTCATCTATTTCACCTTGGGTGGCAACGACTTCTTGAACGGCATGCCGGGTTTGGCCGGTTTTATTACCATGGCTTTGACGATCTTGGGTATTCGGATCTATGACAAATACATCGCCAAGGAAGGCATTTGTTCGCAGACCTTGGGCGCATCGTTGGAGAGGTAGTTATGGCAAAGGACAAGGAAAATAGTGCCAATACCAAGACTTTCCTGCTTCGTGTCGATGCCGACACGATGGAGGCGGTGGAGAAGTGGGCCGCTGACGAATTCCGATCCGTCAACAGCCAACTTCAGTGGATTATTGCCGAGGCATTGAAAAAGAGCGGGAGAAAGAAGAAGGGTTAATCTTCCAAGGTATATCCAGCTTTCTCTGCCATCTCTTTGATGTGCTTGGCGCGTTTGACGGTGTCGGGATGTGAAGAGAACATGTTGCTTAGCACGGTGTGTTCGTCGTTGTCAACGCCGATTTCCATCAGCACGTTCAAGGCGTGGTACATGGCATAGGGGTCAACGTTGTTGTCGAGGCAGAACTGGAAGGCTTTTTCGTCAGCCTTGGTCTCCTGATGACGCGAATAGGCGTTGTTGGCCAGTTCGTCGCCGAGGTCGCCCCAGAATCCCATGGAGATGGCCCCTGCTTTTTCGCTGAACGACGAGATGCCGTAACGGGCTGCAACTACGAGATACGAGGTGCGGTATGCATCACGTACGTCTTTGTTGATCAAATGGCCCAGCTCGTGTCCGATGACAGCGAACAACTCGTCGTCGGTCATGATATCCATGAGACCGGAGTAGACACGGACGCTACCGTCGCCACTGGCGAAGGCGTTGACAGTATTCGCATCGTCGTAGACGGCATAGTTCAACTTTAGGTTGCCGAGGTTCCTGAAGCGTTTCATGACCCTGTTGAGGCGGATGGTGTAGGGGTCGTCAGCAGGGAGGACGATGTTAGTGGTGTCCATTGAGACCATGTACTCGCTGCACAGGGCTTTGATTTCAGCATCGCTGATGGTCAAGGCAGAGGCAAAGGCGTTCGAAGCGGCAGCCACGGCGTTGGGGTCAAGGTTTTCGAAATGCGATGTGACCTGTTCAGTGAGGTTGTCGCTGATAAGTCCGGCAATCTCGCTTCCAGCCACGTCGTTGAGGACGGAGCAACTGCTTAAGGCAATAGATAATGCAAAGGAAAAGAGTAAGATTTTTTTCATGGTAAGGAGTTTTAGTTGATGCAAAGATAATAAATTTTTTTTCAAAAAAATACTATTGTTTTTATTTTTTGTATCTTTGCAGCCCGATTCAGACCGCGGTCCGGAATGATGGCAGCATCAGCGGTCGGGATTGATAATCAAATGTGTAACCTCCTCGGAAGGATCGTCCGGCGTCCTGACGGGTACAAGTAAAAACAAAACAAACCAATGGCAGAAAACGAAAACATCATCAACGAAGCCATGCCAGTAGAAGAAAAGGCCGTTGAAACCCCAGTCGCTGAAACTCATGAACCCAAGGCCCCCAAAGCCCCGAAACAGAAACCCGTTCCGGATGAAAACTTTGACTGGAGCACTTCGCACAAGAAATTCGACAACTACTCCGCTGAAGAGCGCACCAAACTCGAAGACACCTATGCTGCTACCATGAACCAGGTCGCTGACCATGAGGTCATCGAAGGTACTGTGGTCGCCATCACCGACCGTGAGGTGGTTGTCAACATCGGCTTCAAGTCTGATGGTGTTATTCCGATTGCGGAATTCCGCACCAACCCCAACCTCGCTGTGGGCGACAAAGTCGAGGTGTACGTCGAGAGCCAAGAAGGCTCCAACGGTCAGCTCGTCCTCTCCCATAAGAAGGCCCGCATCCTCAAGTCATGGGATCGCGTCAACGCAGCCTTCGAAAGCGGCGAGATCGTCAATGGTTATGTCAAGAGCCGCACCAAGGGTGGCTTGATCGTCGACGTGTTCGGCATCGACGCCTTCCTGCCTGGCTCACAAATCGACGTCAAGCCGATTCGTGACTACGACGTATTCGTTGACAGCGTGATGGAATTCAAAGTCGTGAAGATCAACCAGGAATACAAGAACGTGGTGGTCTCTCACAAAGCACTCATCGAGGATGAACTCGAAGCCCAGAAAGCCGAGATCATCAGCAAGCTCGAAAAGGGCCAAGTCCTCGAAGGTGTGGTTAAAAACATCACTTCCTACGGTGTGTTCATCGACCTCGGCGGTGTTGACGGTCTTATCCACATCACCGACCTCTCATGGGGCCGTATCAACCATCCGGAAGAAATCGTCAAGTTGGATGAAAAGATCAAGGTCGTCATCCTCGACTTCGACGACAACAAGAAACGTATCGCTCTCGGCCTGAAGCAACTCACTCCTCATCCGTGGGATGCTCTCGATCCGAACCTCAAGGTGGGCGACATCGTCAAGGGTAAAGTGGTGGTCATCGCTGACTACGGTGCGTTCATTGAGATCGCTCCTGGCGTCGAAGGCCTCATCCACGTCTCCGAAATGTCATGGAGCCAGCACCTCCGCACCGCTCAGGACTTCCTGAAGGTGGGCGACGAGGTGGAAGCCAAGGTGCTCACCCTCGACCGCGAGGAACGCAAGATGAGCCTCGGCATGAAGCAACTCATCCCGGATCCTTGGGCCAACATCAGAGACCGTTACCCGGTGGGTTCCAAGCACACCGCCGTGGTCCGCAACTTCACCAACTTCGGCATCTTTGTCGAGCTTGAGGAAGGCGTTGACGGCCTGATCCACATCAGCGACCTCAGCTGGAGCAAGAAGATCAAGCACCCGGCTGAATTCACCAAGGTCGGCGAAAGCATCGACGTCGTTGTTCTCGATGTCGACGAAGAAAACCGCCGCCTCAGCCTCGGCCACAAACAACTCGAGGAGAATCCTTGGGAAGTGTTTGAGACCGTGTTCACCGTGGGTTCCGTCCACCAAGGCACCATCATCAGCGCCGCTGACAAGGGCGTTGTGGTCTCTCTGCCTTACGGCGTCGAAGGCTTCTGCCCGAACCGTTACCTGAAGAAGGAAGACGGCACCACCGCCAAGGTTGACGAAACGCTCGACTTCAAGGTCATTGAGTTCTCAAAGGAAAGCAAGAAGATCATCCTTGCCCACTCCAAACTCTTTGAAGAGAAGGAAGCCGCAGTGAAGGACGCTGCCGACAAAGCTGCCGACAAGGCTGCCAAGCAGGCCAAACGCGCTGTGAAACAAATCAATGAGACCATTGAACACAGCACCCTCGGCGACCTCGAAGTGCTCGCTGGCTTGAAGGAAAACCTTGAAAAGCAAGAACAAGCTGCCAAGGACGAACCTAAAGCTGAATAAGGTCACTTATGTGATACGATTTCAAAAAAACCGCCCCCGAAAGAGGGCGGTTTTTCTTTAAGTAGCAATAAACCATGGTTTTCTCCGACCTCTTCTTCCTCTTCGTTTTCCTGCCAGTGTTTGCGCTGAGCTACCTGTTGGCCGCATGGGTTGATAGGAGAAAAACCATGCCTTCGTTTAGCTGGCGTAACGCCATGCTGGTACTTTTCTCTCTCATCTTCTATGCGTGGGGAGAGCCTGTCTATGTACTGCTGATGCTGTCCAGCGTGGTGGTCAACTACTTTGTGGGATTGGGAATCGCCCAAAAGGGGAAACCATTTTTGGTTTTTGGCCTGGTGTTTAACCTGGGCGTGCTGGCCACCTTCAAATACCTCTCTTTTTTCTGTGCCGAGCTGTTGTCGCTGGGTGTACCGGTAAGCGTTCCTCGCATTGCCTTGCCCATCGGCATTAGCTTCTACACCTTCCAGTCTATCTCCTATCTGATAGACGTTTACCGTCGTACCACGCCGGTACAGCGAAGCTTCAAGAACTTGTTGCTATACATCTCCATGTTTCCGCAGTTGATTGCTGGACCTATTGTCCGTTATGGCACGGTGGCACACGAAATCAATGACCGTCATGTTAATAGCGAGGATTTGGCTGAGGGGATGATGCGTTTCTTGCGTGGATTGGGTAAGAAGGTCATCCTTGCCAACCAACTCTCCGAGATCTCCACCCAACTGCTTACAGGAAGCGGGTTGGAGAACCTTTCCACGGTGGGATCCTGGGTGGGCATCGTGGCTTTCACCTTCCAAATCTATTTTGACTTTTCGGGTTACAGCGACATGGCCATCGGCATCGGTCGCTGCCTGGGCTTCCATTTCAATGAGAACTTCGACCATCCCTACTGTTGTGTGAGCATCACCGATTTTTGGCGTCGCTGGCATATCTCCCTAGGTACTTTTTTCCGCGATTACCTCTATATCCCAATGGGCGGCAACCGTCGGCACCAAGCGCTCAATATCATGGTGGTTTGGATGCTGACAGGCTTTTGGCATGGTGCTAGTTGGAATTTTCTTTTGTGGGGCATTTTCTACGGAATCATCGTAATGGTTGAGAAATACACCTTGCTGAAAGTCATCAAGCGGATTCCCCAAGTGTTGTTGCATCTCTACAGTTTGTTGTTGGTGGTGATAGGCTGGGGCATCTTTTATTTTGAGGACTTCGGTCAGATGAAGCAGTTCTTCCGTGCCTTCTTTGGAAGGGTAGAGGCGTTCTCCGATTTCGCGGCAGTGAATACCTTATCCTCCTACGGGTGGCTGTGGGTCGTTGCCATCATATTCAGTATGCCATTGCGTGAATGGCTGAACCGTTGGGTCTCACGATGGCAAAAACCACGTCCGGTTCTATTGTTGGTGACACGCTCCGTTTTGGCATTTTTATTGTTGTCAGCAAGTGTGGCCTTGCTGGTTGGGGCCACCAATAATGCTTTTTTATATACACGATTCTAAAAACAAAACCATGAAATACTTGTTTCAACTTCTTTTGTCTGTTTTGATTCTTGCCGGTTGTGACCTTCGTGCGCAAGGCCTATTGCCGCAGGACAGCACGGAGCGTCGTGTTACACCTTACACCAACACTTTGACCCCTAAGGCTACTTGTCGTAAAGCTGCCAAGGCGGGCATTATCTTGATTGGTGGGGGTGATACGCTGCGGGCCTGCAACCCTTGTAACCAGTCGGCCAATAACGGCCTCTCGTATGCCGATATTTGCAACATCTACAAACGCAAACTCGGGGATACCATCAATGTCTATTGCATGCCCATCCCGACATCCATAGAGTATTACTGCCCCGATGCCGCCAAAAGCTGGACCCATCCTGAGGCTCCCGTGTTGAACAACATGTTTGCGGCTTGCTCCGATTCGGTGTTAGTGGTCAACATCTACAATATCCTTGGTGAACATGCCGCTGAGCGTATCTTTTCGCGTACCGACCACCACTGGGCTCCTCGGGGAGCCTACTATGCTGCCATGAAACTCTGCCAAGTGGCTGGGGTCCCGTTTGAGGATCTTTCGCATTACGATGAGCATGTCATTCATAACTTTGTGGGGACGATGGCCACCTTTTCAGGAGAGAACTGCGTGAAACAAGCTCCTGAAGACTTCTTTTATTATACACCTCGCGATTGCGAATATACGACGACCTATATTCAATATAAGACTTCCAAAGGACAGATTACTGGTGAACATCCTGCCGCGGAAGGGGATTTCTTCAAGCATTACGACGATGGTAGTGGCGCCGCCTACAACACGTTCATGGGGGGCGACTCGAAGATTACCAAAGTGCATACAAGTGTCGACAATGGACGTCGTATCATCATCTTTAAAGACAGTTTCGGCAACGCCATTCCTGGTTACCTTTTCTTCTCGTTTGAGGAAGTCCACGTCATCGACTTCCGCTTCTTCGACCGGAATATCATCAGTTATATCAAAGAGAACCAAATCACCGATGTGGTCTTTGCCAACAACCTTACCCATGCTTGTGGCAATACCTCATATAATAACTACAAGCGTTTCTTGACTCAGAAAAAATGATGCGTCACAACCGTTTTTTGGTCGCTTTCATCACTTTAATGATGGCTGCTTTTGTGGTGGTGTTCTGCACACTGCCTAGAAGCCGTTATTCCGAGTTGGAAAAGCGCGACCTATTGCGGTTTCCTAATTTTAGTTGGCAGAGCCTTCGCGAGGGCAATTTCACACAGAAGGTGTCCAACTGGTTCAGCGACAGCGAGCCTTTCCGTGATGTGCTCATGCGTGGGAGCATGGAATTGAAATCACAGATGGCTTTCAAAACCAAGTCGGCAGTGACTTTCCACGCTGCACAGGAAGAGCCGGAAACCACGATGGTGATGGACTCGCTGCCAAAGGAGGTCGAATTGGGCGACCAGCGGGTGATTGAGGAGTTCCATAATTCTGTGAACGCCAATGCCAAAATGGAAAATGCTGGTGTCATTGTGGTGGGCAATTCGCCGAGTGCCCGAGCCTTGATGGCGTTTAAAAACAAAAACAAAGGGGAGAAACCTTTCGCAGAGGTGGTCAATGCATACCAGAAAACGTTTGGTTCCGTGGCGAATGTATATTGTATGATCATTCCCACTGCGGTGGAGTATTACTGTCCAGTAAATGCCGAGAGCTGTACGGATCCGGAGTTCCCTGTGTTGACGGAATTGTATTCCTTGATTGACAGTGCGGTTTATGTGGTGGATTTGTATAGGGTGTTGGGAGAGCATGTCGATGAGGATATTTATCTTCGTACCGACCATCACTGGGCACCGTTGGGGGCATATTATGCGGCACGACAGTTTGCTCTGGTTGCGGATGTAGAGGTGCCAGAATTAGTCAATTTCGAGGCGGACACAATTAAAAACTATGTGGGGTCGATGTATGGCTTCTCGAAAGACGTCAACGTGAAAAAGTCACCTGAGGATTTTGTTTATTACAAACCTCGTGGAATTGAATATACAACGACTTATCGAAAATATGACTTGGATGAGGATTTCCAGATTGTAGGGGAGGAAAAGCCGCATCAGGGTGACTTCTTCGTGAAGGTTTCGGGTTCATCATCGGCCTATTGCACCTTCATGGGCAGCGATGCGCGAATCACTCAGGTGAAGACAGCGTCGGATTGTCCTCGTCGGCTATTGGTGATGAAAGACAGCTTTGGCAATGCCATCCCAGGTTACCTGTTTGGCTCTTTTGAGGAGGTCCATGTGATTGATTTCCGCTATTTTACCTACAACATCAAGGATTATGTGGAGGAGCACAGCATTACCGATATTTTGATTGCAAACAATATATCGCATGTGTGTTCGGGGGCTGCTGGCGCATATTATAGTAAATTTTTAAAGAAGTAAGAAGACAGAATATGGCTCAGAAATTAAACAGAATCGTATTTGCGTTAAGGGAAGGCGAAGTGTTTATCCCCTTGATTGCTTTATTGAAAGCCACGGGAGTCGTGGAATCCGGCAGTGAGGCTCAGGAAGTGGTGACTGCTGGCATGGTGCTCCGTAATGGCGAAGTGGAATTGCGTAAAAGAGCGAAGATCACTTCCGGTGAGGTGATTGTTTTCCAAAATTTCGAAATTGAGGTGGAATAAAAAGTAGAGACGCACCGTAGCACGTCTCTACCATTAAAACCTGTGTGAGATAGGCTTATTCTGCGCTGAACTTGCAAACCAAGTTTCGGTCGCCGTAGGCGTCGTCGATACGGGTAACGTGCGGGAAGTATTTGTCCTGCACATCGCTCTTCATCGGGAAGCCAGCCTCTTCACGGGTGAAGGGGAAGTTCCAGTCGTTGGCCATCAGCATCTCGGCAGTGTAAGGAGCGTGGCTGATGATGTTATTGCCCTTCTCGGCCTTGCCGTCTTCGATGTCCTTGATTTCCTTGCGGATCTGGATCATGGCTTCGACGAAGCGGTCAAGCTCGGCAATCGGCTCGCTCTCAGTGGGCTCCACCATCAGGGTCTCGTGGACCGGGAAGGCCACGGTAGGAGCGTGGAAGCCGAAGTCCATCAAACGCTTGGCAATGTCGATGGCAGCCACACCGACGGTCTTATTAATACCGTTGATGTCGAGGATCATCTCGTGAGCCACGTGGCCATGGTTGCCCGTATACAGGATTGGGTAGTAGTCCTTCAGTCTTTCCTTCAGGTAGTTAGCATTCATGATGGCACCCATGGTGGCTTGTTTCAGGCCTTCACCGCCCAACATCTTGATGTAGCAGTAGGTGATGGTGAGGATTTGGGCGCTACCAAACGGAGCAGCAGAAACAGCACCTTCTTGTTTGTCGCCACCGCAGTGGAACAGGATGTGTGAAGGCAGGTAGGGCTTCAGGTGTTCGGCCACGCCGATGGGGCCTACGCCAGGACCGCCACCGCCGTGCGGGATGGCGAAGGTCTTGTGCAGGTTGAGGTGGCAGACGTCGGCACCGATGTAACCGGGGCTGGTCAGACCGACCTGGGCGTTCATGTTGGCACCGTCCATGTAGACTTGACCGCCGTTGTCGTGGACGATCTTCACGAGGGTGCGGATGCCGTCCTCATAGATGCCGTGGGTCGAAGGATAGGTGACCATGAAGGCAGCCAGGTTGTCCTTGTATTGCTCGGCCTTGGCCTTGGCGTCGTCGAGGTTGATGTTGCCGTGTTCGTCGCAAGCGACGACGACCACCTGCATGCCAGCCATGGCGGCTGAAGCGGGGTTGGTGCCGTGGGCGGAGGCGGGGATCAAGCAGATGTTACGGTGACCTTGACCGTTGGCCTCTTGGTAACGACGGATGGTGAGCAGACCGGCATATTCGCCGCTGGCACCTGAGTTAGGCATGAAGCTTATGCCCTTGAAACCGGTGATCTCGCAGAGGTCTTTCTCCATCTCGTTGATGAGCTCGAGATAGCCTTCCACTTGGTCGGCAGGGACGAAGGGGTGGATGTTGCCAAATTCAGGCCAGCTGAGGGCATACATCGAGGTGGCGGGGTTCAGCTTCATGGTGCAGGAACCCAGCGGGATCATGCAACGGTTGAGGCTGAGGTCGCGGTTCTCGAGCTTCTTCATGTAACGCATCATGTCGGTCTCGCTGCGGTACTTAAAGAACATCGGGGCTTGCATGAACTTGGAGGTGCGCTGCATCTCAGGTTGGATGCCGCTGAACTTCTGGCAGTTCGGGTCACAGACGAGCTCTTCGTGCTCCTTGCCGAGGGCTTCGGCGACAACTTGGCCGATCTCGTTGATGTCTTCGCGAGCCGTGGTTTCGTCGATGCTGATGCCAAAGTGCTGCTTGTCGATGATGCGGAAGTTCATGCCGTGTTTCTCGGCGGCTTCCTTCACCTTGCAGGTGCAGGCGCCTTCAGGCAATTCAAACAGCAGGGTGTCGAAGAAATGCTTATTGAGTTGCTTCACGCCTAGCTTGGCCAGCTCTGAGGTCAGTTTGCCGGCGAGGCAGTTGATATGGTGGGCAATTTCGATCAGGCCTTCTGGACCATGATACAAAGCATAGAAGCCCGACATGATGGCCAGCAGGGCTTGGGCGGTGCAGATGTTGGAGGTGGCGCGCTCACGTTTGATGTGTTGTTCACGGGTCTGAAGTGCCAGACGGTAGGCAGGATTGCCAAGGGCATCGACGCTGATGCCGATGATACGTCCAGGCATGTCGCGCTTGTAGGCCTCGGTGGTGGCGAAGTAGCCGGCATGAGGTCCACCGAATCCCATCGGCAGACCGAAACGTTGGTTGGAACCTAAGACCACGTCGGCACCCCATTCGCCAGGAGGTGTGATGAGGGTGAGGCTGAGCAGGTCGGCAGCAACAGCCACTTGCATACCTTTGGCTTTCCATTCAGCGACCTTGGCACGGTTATCCACAATCTCACCAAACTGGTTGGGACATTGGAGCAGGATGCCAAAATAGGCTTCGCTGCACGTGAACTGGTCGATAGGAGCCACTTCAACCTCGATGCCTTGGAAATGAGCGCGGGTCTTGATGACTTCGATGCTTTGAGGGAACACATCGTCAGCAACAAAGAACTTCTTCACACCAGCCTTCACCTGGGCACGGCTGCGGGCATGCCAGAACATCAGCATGGCTTCGGCGGCGGCAGTGCCTTCATCGAGCAAACTGGCATTGGCCAAAGGCATGGCAGTGAGTTCGCTGATGACAGTCTGGAAGTTCAAGAGGGCTTCGAGACGACCTTGTGAGATCTCTGCTTGATAAGGAGTATAAGAC
This sequence comes from uncultured Bacteroidales bacterium, assembly GCA_946184615.1. Classification (GTDB taxonomy): domain Bacteria; phylum Bacteroidota; class Bacteroidia; order Bacteroidales; family F082; genus Limimorpha. Next base: position 49,949 of record CAMHFN010000009.1, on the reverse strand, counting down.
GTGTACCAACCTGGGTTCTCCAAAATGTTGCGCATGATGACGCCTGGGGTGATGGTGTTGTAGTAGCCCAAGCCGATGTAGGTGCGGAACTGTTTGTTCTTGGCACCCAGAGCCTTAAGGTGGCTGATGACTTCGTACTCGTTCATGCCTTCGCCGATGTTGAGCGGCTTGGGAAGGCGAATTTCGGGAGCGATGATCTCGTCGACAAGTTGTTCTTGCGACTTCACGCCGATGACCTTCAGCATCTTTTCAGCATCCGATGCAGTGGGGCCGTTGTGGCGTTTGATGAAATTGTTTCTTAACATGTTGAATTGTTTATTTGTTGAATTGTTGAATTGTTTATTTGTTGTTGGCCAGAATCATTCTCGATTCTATTAATTAAGTACTTTATTAATGCTGATATAGTCGGGATAAGCAAGTGATTGGTTGTTGATCTTGATGTAAGGTTTCACCTTGACACCGAGGTTGACAGGATTGCTCTTGGCTCCAGCCAGTTTGAAGGCCAGATTGAGGACGGCATCAGCGGTCTCGCCACTAAACAGCTGGAACAGGTCGGTGCTGATGGGGATGGAAACTTGTCCCTTGGAATTAGGACCAACGCTGAAACCATTGGAGAACGTGCTGCTGATTACCTCTTTGTTGTTTAAGGAAATGATATAGTCCATTTTACCCATTGAAGCAGCAATGTTGTTCGGGTTGTTTACATCAATGTTGACGTTGAAGGTGACAGGCAATTTCTTGTTCAACAACGAGTTGGTAACGTTGACGAGCTGCATGGCGTTCAGACTGTTTTTGTCCATCCCCTTGCTGAGGTTGATCCCCATCATGTTGATGTTATTGATGCCATTGACATCGAAGGTACAGTTCTTCAGGTTCATGACTTGGGCAGCCTGACTGGCGATTTGGGCCAATTGTTCACATGCAGTAAAGGATGCAGCAAGCATCACAAAAGCAATGATACGGATGATCTTTTTCATGTCTTTATTTTTTAACTCTTAACTTTTAACTCTTAACTCTTAACTTTCGTCACCCCTCGTTGTTCCTATTCGCACGTTTGCGTTCGAGCTCGTCCAAGATGATCTTTCTCAGACGCAGGCTCTTGGGAGTGACCTCCAAATACTCGTCATCGCGGATGTATTCCATGTATTCCTCCAATGAGAAACGCACAGGAGGGATCAGACGGATGGCTTCGTCGGAGCCGGAAGCGCGCACGTTAGTGAGGTGCTTGGTCTTGCAGACGTTGATGACGATGTCGTTGGAGCGGGTGTTTTCGCCGATGACCTCGCCGGCGTATACGTCTTCGTTCGGGTTGACGAAGAAGGTGCCGCGATCTTGCAACTTCCAAATGGCGTAGGGGATGGCTTGGCCGGTCTCCATGGAGATCAAGGCACCGGTGTTGCGGGTGGGCATGTCGCCCTTCCAAGGCTCGTAGGCTTTGAAACGATGGGAGATGATGGCTTCGCCTTCGGTGACGGTGAGAAGCACGTTCCTCAATCCGATGAGGCCCCTCGACGGGATGTCGAAGTCAAGGCACATGCGGTCGCCCTTGGGTTCCATTTGGGTCATTTCGCCTTTGCGGGCACTGACCTGTTCAATAACACGTCCGGAGAAATCCTCGGGGACCAGCACGGTAAGGCATTCAACAGGCTCGCATTTGACGTCATCGATGTATTTGATGATGACTTTGGGTTGTCCCAACTGGAGTTCGTAGCCTTCGCGGCGCATGGTCTCCACCAAAATGCTGAGGTGTAGGATGCCACGACCGTAGACCATCAGCGCGTCTGGTGAGTCGGTGTCTTCCACCTTCAGTGCGAGGTTCTTTTCGGTTTCTTTGTAAAGACGTTCGCGCAAATGCCTCGAAGTCACATATTTGCCTTCGCGGCCGAAGAAAGGCGAGTTGTTGATGGTGAAGAGCATGCTCATGGTAGGCTCGTCCACCTTGATGGGCGGTAGTGCCTCGGGGTTCTCGTAGTCGGCCACGGTGTCGCCAATCTCGAAATCTTCCAGCCCCATCAATGCCACGATGTCGCCTGCCTCAATAGGTTTCTTCGTGCGCTCTTTGCCAAGACCTTCGAAGGTATAAAGCTCTTTGATTGTTGATTTGACAACACTTCCGTCATGCTTAACCAAGGAAACGTTCATTCCAGCTTGAAGGATGCCGCGTTTCAATCGACCTACGGCGATACGGCCCACATAAGAGCTGTAGTCGAGCGAGGTGATCAGCATCTGGGGAGTGCCTTCCTCGAACTTGGCCTCGGGGATGGTGTCGATAATGGTATCAAGCAGGTAGGAGACATCGCTGGTGACATTGTTGGGGTCGTCGGACATCCAACCTTGTTTGGAAGAACCGTACACGGTAGGGAAGTCGAGCTGGTCCTCGGTGGCACCCAAGTTGAACATTAAGTCGAACACGGCTTCCTGCACCTCGTCGGGACGGCAGTTGGGCTTGTCAACCTTATTGATGACCACGATGGGTTTCAGTCCCAATTCAATGGCCTTCTGTAGCACGAAACGGGTTTGCGGCATGGGACCTTCAAAGGCATCCACTAGGAGGAGCACGCCGTCAGCCATGTTGAGTACACGTTCCACCTCGCCACCGAAGTCGGCGTGACCAGGGGTGTCGATGATGTTGATCTTGACGTCCTTGTAACGGACTGAGACGTTTTTGGAAAGGATGGTGATGCCACGCTCGCGCTCCAGATCGTTGTTGTCAAGAATGAGTTCCCCAGGGTTTTCATCGGACTCTTTGAATAGTTTCGACTGGTATAAAATGCGGTCGACCAAAGTGGTTTTGCCGTGGTCAACGTGGGCAATGATAGCTATGTTTCTGATACTCTGCATTTTAAATGAAATGTCTTTTTTGTACTTTTAACCGACAAAGATAACAAACATTCTTGACTTATAAAAGAGGAATCTAAAATCATTTTCTTTGACAAAAAAACTAGGGGAAAATAGTTGTTTTGTGGAAAGAAATCTCTATCTTTGGAGAATGTTTTTCACGAAATTATGAGTAGGCTCACCCGATCCGTTTTGCAGCAATATTGGGGCTATCCATCGTTTCGCCCTTTTCAGGAAGACATTGTGGATTCTGTAGTTGCTGGGCGCGACACCTTGGCGCTGCTTCCCACAGGAGGCGGCAAGTCGATTTGTTTCCAAGTGCCTGCCATGGCCATGGAAGGTATCTGTGTGGTGATCACGCCGCTGATCGCTTTAATGAAGGATCAAGTGACGCATTTGTTGGTCAAGCGCATTCCAGCGGCGGTGATCTATTCGGGAATGCATCCCGACCAAGTGGAGTTGACGTACAATCAGGCTGTTTTTGGGCGACTGAAGTTCCTCTATGTCTCGCCGGAACGGTTGCTTACCGACCGTTTCCTAGAGGCTATCAAGCGGATGAAGGTCAACTTGCTCGCCGTTGATGAGTCGCACTGTATCTCACAGTGGGGATACGACTTCCGTCCCCCTTATCTGAAAATTGCCGAGATCCGTCCATATATCCCCAACACGCCCGTGTTGGCGTTGACAGCCACAGCGACAGCCAAGGTGGTTGATGATATCCAGTTTCGGCTTGGCTTTAAGCAGAAGAATGTGTTTCAAAGCAGTTTTGAACGCAAAAATGTTACCTATAACGTGTATCATGAGCCTGACAAGTTCGGGGTGCTTTTCAGAAAACTAAAAGCGATGCAGGAGGGGAGTGCCATCGTATATGTGAGAAACCGTAAGAAGACCCAGGTCATTGCCGAATGGCTTCAGTCCATGGACATTTCGGCTACCTTTTATCATGCGGGTTTGGATGCCACGACCCGCGACAAACGTCAATATTTGTGGATGAAAGGCGGTGTGAAGGTGATGGTGGCCACCAATGCTTTTGGCATGGGCATCGATAAACCGGATGTGCGACTGGTTATCCATTTGGATTTGCCTGATAGTATTGAGGCATACTTTCAAGAGGCTGGACGTGCCGGTCGTGACCTCAAGCCTTCGGAAGCTTTCTTGCTGGTTGCAGATACGGATATCAAGCAGCTTCAAGACAATCTGAAGCAGTCATTCCCTGAGATGGAGCGCATTAAGCGCATTTACAATGCCTTGGGGAACTACTTAAAACTACCTGTGGGATCGGGAAAAGGCGAGTGCTATCCCTTTGATATCAATGATTTTGTTCGGACCTATGGTTTTGGCATTATGGAGGTCTATAGTACCTTAAAGCTTTTTGAGAAAGAGGGTTTGATGACGTTGTCGGACAGCTTTGACGAGCCTTCGAGGGTTTGGATCAAAGCACCACGTGAGGATCTATACCGTTTTCAAGTGGCTTTCCCACAGTTCGACACCTTTGTTAAATATATGTTGAGGAACCTTCCTGGGGTGTTGAGCGACTTTGTCAAGTTCAGCGAAGAGACCGCTTCCCAAAAGACGGGTTTGACCGTGGAACAGGTAGTGGCTCAGCTAAAGAAGATGGAGTCGTATAACTTCCTTTCCTATGACCCTAGAAAGGACAAGCCTCAGCTTCAGTTAACGACAGAATTGTTGGACACGAGGTATTTTGCTTTGTCGAAAGAGAACTATCAGGATCGGAAAAACGATGCCATGGAGCGGGTGAAGGCAGTAATAGATTTCGTTAGTAACGATCAGGAGTGTCGTAGTATTCAGCTGTTACGCTATTTCAACGAGAAGAGTGGCAAAGCTTGCGGAAAGTGCGATGTGTGCAAGAACCATGGAACGCATCAGTTGGATGCGAGTGGATTTGAACAAATTAAGCGGCAGTTGTTGAGCATTCTTCGGGAAAACCCTATTTCGATACAGGCAGTGGCCGAAGCTTGTCCTGGCTGTGATGAGGAGGATGTCATGGAGGCTGTCCGTTGGATGGTCGACAACGGGGTGTTGAAGATCAACGGGGAGTTCCTATCCAGACCATAAAATGCTGACCACCAAAAAAACATAGAGACGCAAGTGCTTGCGTCTCTACGGGTGTTTGTAAAAATCCGAAATCTTATTTCAGGATGTTTGCAGCGGGTTTGAATTTGACAACCTTCTTGGCAGCAATCTTGATGGTTTCGCCAGTTCTGGGGTTGTGACCCTTTCTTGCGGGACGCTTTGCAGTGTAAAGAGTGCCGAAGCCGACGAGGGCGATTTTGCCGTCCTTCTTTTTCATTTCAGCTTTGGAGACTTCGATGATGGCGTCAAGAGCCTTTTTGGTGTCAACTTTTGTCATGCCGGATTTGGCGGCGATGGCATCGATAAATTCAGCTTTGTTCATTGTAATAGGATTAAAGGTTAATAACGAAAATGTTTATTCCGAGCACAAAGATAGTGTAAAAATCTAATTTGCAATTATTTTTGATTTTTTTTTAAGGTGAAAAGTGATTTTTATGTATAAAAAAATTCAAAAATCGGCTTTTAAAGCACTTTCAATTCGAATTCCTCTCAAAAATTCATCGATTTTCATCGCTTTTTTACTGGCTTGCTGTATGATAGTCAGAAAGATATAGCCGTCGTTTGCAACCACTTTCATGAAAGTTTTTGCATCAGTGATTACGGTCCCGATGGGTTCGGTGGGAAGCGCGTGTTCGATTTGCGAGGCATACACCTTTAATTCGAGCCGATCGCCTTGTTCAGAGCGGAGGACTGTATGGGCTGCGGGATAGGGTGAGAGACCACGGATGTGGTTGTAGATGTGGGTGCAGTTCTGATTCCATCGGATGTAGCAGAAATCTTTGAAGATTTTCGGAGCTTCTTTCAGCACGGCTCCTGCGGCGAGTGTTTCTTGGGTGATAGCTTGGATGTCGTGGGTTTCGATTTTACGGATGGTTTCCACGACGAGACGGTTGCCTAGGTGCATCAATTCGTCATGAAGCTCTCCCGCGGTTTCGTCTGGGCGAATGGCTACTGATTCACGCATGATGACTTCGCCTTTGTCGATTTCTTCGTTCAAGAAGAAAGTGGTCAGTCCCGTCTCGGTCTCTCCGTTGATGATGGCGTGATTGATGGGGGCGGCACCACGGTATTGTGGTAGGAGTGAGGCATGCAGGTTAAAAGTGCCCAAGGGGGGCATTTTCCATACGGCTGCGGGCAGCATTCTGAAAGCGACAACCACGAAAAGGTCGGCGTGATAAGCCTCCAATTCGTGAAGAAAAACGGGATCCTTAAGCTTTTCGGGCTGCAACAAGGGGAGTTGGTGATCCAAGGCGATCTTTTTCACTTCCGAGAATTGTATTTTCTTTCCACGTCCGGCGGGTTTGTCGGGCATGGTCACCACGGCGACGACCTCATAACCTGCCGCTAGGATGGCTTCCAGTTGGGAGGCTGCGAACTCTGGAGTTCCAAAATAGATAATTTTCATTAGATATAGAGGTAAGAAAAAAAAGGATTCTTGAAATGGGATAAAAAAAGCCCGATTCCAACGAATCAGGCTTTTTTATAGGGTTGAAACTAAGTTATTTTTTCAGCATTTCTTCCAAGCGGGAGATGCTCTTGTTGATTTCGAAGGCTTCGTTGCTCAACGGATAGTCGGCTTTTAAGGTCTTGTAGCAGTTCAGTGCGTTGGCATAGTCGCCGAGGATCTCATACGTCATGCCAGCTTTGGTGAGGAACATGGGGCCGGTGAAATCGTTCTTCGATTTGTTGACGGCTTTCATGTAGTAAGCGGCAGCTTCATTGGTGTTGTCAAGTTCCATGTAGCAGTCGCCGATAGCACCGAGAGCCATGGGAGCCAGGATGTCGTCTTTGCCATTGAACTTCTTCAGATAATCGATGGCTTCGTTGTATTTGCCCAGCCTCATATAGCTGATGCCAGCATAGTAAGCAGCGAGCTTACCGGTCTTGGTGTTGCTGTAGGAGTCGTAAACCTCAGTGAATCCAAGATAGTTGCCGTCGCCTGTGAGGGCAGCTTCGTAATTCTCTTTCTCAAAGTATTTTTGGGCGGTGAAGATCTCACTGCTTGCATTGCGGTCTTTCTTGTCATTCAAAGCCTTGAGGCCCCAGATGACGCCTGCAATGACAATAACAGCGGCGATGATGCCGTAGATGAGTTTCTGATGTTCTTCAATCCAAAGTTCGGTCTTGCTCAGTGCTGATTCAACGTTTTCCAGCCTTTCTTCGCCTTTGTTCTCTTGTTCTTTCTTGGTTGCCATATCTATTCAATATTATTTATATTCAAATTTTTCGGACTGCAAAAATAGGAAATTCTATGTTTGTACCAACAAAATTCTTTATTTTTTTTGCTATTTTTGCCGGCGGAACAAACAATACCTCTATGACACCCAGGGACAAGGCCTTTCTAGACTTTTTAATTCAGTTTATTTCCGATGAGAGGAAACAGCGTTTCGAAGAGGTGCTCTCGTGGCGTACGAGGCATCTTACCGTGGTGTTGGAGGACATCTTCCAGCCTCATAATGCTAGTGCGGTGCTTCGCAGTTGTGACCTTACTGGGGTGCAGGACATCCATATCATCGAGAACAACTATTCCTTCGACATTAACCCTGACGTGGTGATGGGTAGCACCAAATGGCTCGATATTCATCGTTACAATGAATTGGATTTCAATACCCCTACTGCCCTTGAACAGTTGAAGGACCAAGGCTATCAGATTGTAGCCACCTGTCCACATCGTGATGACTTCACGCCGGAGACGCTGCCTTTGGATAAGCCTGTTGCCCTGGTCTTCGGTACGGAAAAAACGGGTATCACGGACTATGTGATGGATCATGCCGACCGTTTTGTGCGCATCCCCATGTATGGATTCACGGAGAGTTTCAACATCAGCGTTTCAGCGGCTTTGCTTGTTTACACGCTGACACGCCGCCTCCATGAAATGACAGACGTTGATTGGCATTTGTCAGAGGAAGAAAAAGAAGAAGTCCGCCTGGAATGGGCGAGACGCACTTTAAACCGTATCCGTCAATACGAAAGGAAATTCGCTGAACTCCATCCGGAGTTTGAATGAGTGGAAAGTATTCGTTTTCAGTTCTCCACTTTCACCCAAAGTCGCCACATCAGCCAACCCCAGGCGAAGAATAGAACATAGTAGATCCATTTCGGGATGGAGGTCTGATAAGCATCCTCGTTGACAATTTCTGAGTATTGTTCAGTGGGGATGTCGGCATAGTAATAGGCACCGGCGCCGAAGTCGTAGCCTTCCACAAGGCCGAGTTGGTTGGCCATGATCCAGCCAACTAAAAACAAAGTGATTACCACCACGATGATGGTAATCACTTTGAATATTTTGTGTTGTTTGTTCATTATTTGAACATATCGAGATTCGGTACCTCAAAGAGGACACCGGAGAGCAGAATCCACACAGCAAACAGGGTGAGGGCGATGTTGAAGAGCTGGCCGATGATGTAGAGCCAGAGCACTTTCCCGCCTTGCATCTGCTTGAAGAGACTCTTGAAGTTGGTGTCGAGGCCGATGCTGGTGAAGGCCAGCACGAAAGCCCAGTTCTTGTATTGGTCGAGCACGCCGTTGATGGCTTTTACGTCGCCGCCCAAAGGCTTGACGATGAAGGAAGCAACGAGGGAGGCCACGAAGAAACCGATGATGAACTTCGGGAAACGATTCCAGATCTCACCTGCACCGACTTTGGCGTCGCCAGACTTGTCAACCTTCGTGGCGAAGAAGATGGCTACAAAGAAAGCGATGAAGCCGATCAGGATGTTCTGGATCATTTTTACCAAAGAGGCGACTTGAGCCGCTTCTTCACCGAGGGCTTCACCAGCCAACACCACAGCGCCGGTGGAATCCACAGTGCCGCCGATGAGGGCACCGCCCATCATCTGGTTCATGCCTGCCCAGCGGATGATCATGGGCTCAAACACCATCATCAGGATGGTGAAGATGATGGAGATGGAGATGGCCAAAGAAAGGTCTTCCTTCTTGGCTTTGGCAGCAGCACCCGTCGCAATGGCGGCACTGGTACCGCAAACTGAAGTGGCGGAAGCCAGGGTGATGACCAAAGGCTTGTTGTTGATCTTCAGCACTTTGGTGCCCAACCACCACATGAAGATGATGACGATAGGCGTCACAATCCAAGCGATGCCGAGACCGTAAAGGCCGAACTTAGCGATGTTGCTGAATAGGACGGAGAAGCCCATGATGACCAGACCGGTCTTGATGTAGAACTCAGTACGGATAGCAGGTCTCAACCATTCGGGCGTGCCAACGGTATTCGAGATCAGCAGGCCGATGAGCAGTGCCCAGAAAGCCCATTCGAGGTACATCTTTAAGGTGTATTCGGCGCTGATCATTCTGACAAGGATACAGATGATGAACAGCACGATATATGCTGGGATGAACTTTTTGATCTTCTCGCCTTGTAGCTTGATGCCGATGCCGAACAAAATGCCAGTCACCAAGAAGGTGCGGAGCAACTTGATCCAGAAGTCGCCGTTGAACTGGGCAGCGAGGGATTTCTTCTCTTCCACGTTCTCCCACCAGTGCCAGGTGCCGAACTTGGCAGCGGAGAAATCGAACGAACCCGTCAAGACGGCGACACAGGCCACGGCGATGACGATGAAGCCAATCCATACGGCTAGCCAGTCCTCTTTTTTCCAAAGGTTGCTGAAATTGTTATTCTTACTCATACTTCTTACTTCTGTCTTCTGTCTTCTTATTAAAACTTATAGCTGAGGATGCCAATGATGCGGTGTGAGTTGTCGGTTCCTTTCTGAATCAGTGAATAATCGAGTTTGAAGTTCACCGATTTCAGCGGCCAATAATTGATGCCAGCGGTGTAATAGTTCGTGGCTCCATTATTGACGGCGACGTCTTTGGCAAAATGCTCGTAACGGAGCACAGGCATGAGTTTTTGGCTGTTGTCCTTGCCAAAACGGAAATTGTAACCGGCAACGGCATAATAACCTTCACTGGTGAATTCCAATAAGTGGTTGTTGGTATCAACAGTGCCGGTTGGGTCGCCTGTAATGCCACTAAGATATTCGGCGCGGACGACAAGGTCGCCGTCATTGTATTGCGCACCAGCAGTCCAGCGCTGACGTTTGCCGTTGTGGATGCCATTATTGCTGTTATCATACCAACCATGGTAATATGATCCACTGAGGGTGAGGTCCTTCAGCCAAGGATGGACTTCGAGCCGACCAACAAAGTCTTTTTTGTTGTTGTTGTCAATAACGTTGACACCGTTTCCGTTGAACATGCCGACGCTATAAGTGATGAGGGAGAAGTCTTCGCCTTCAGGTTTGATGAGGTTACCGGTGAACATGATACCGATGTCGCGGCCAAGAGCTCCTACACCACACACATCGCCGTATCCGACCAAATTCTTTACCGATTCGCCATAGTCGAAGATTTCGAGGTTGACGGGGTTGATGGGATTTTCTAATGTGAAAGGAGTTTTGAATTGACCTGCTTGGATGGCAAATTCATCGCAGACTTTGTACTTGAGATAGACATCGACTAGCATGGGACTTCTGTAGAAATCACCTTGGATCTTGTAGGTCAGACCTTTGGCCAAACTGCCGTCGATCGACATACGCACGCGGCGGAGTTGAAGCGTGTTTTTGCTGATGATGTTGTTCCCTTCATTGTTTTTCTTGATGTCCATCTCACCAAGACCTTGAACAAAACCAGAGATTTTCAGAGCTTCTTGGGCCCGGAGGCTCATGGGGAAACTGATTGCTATTAAAGCAATGATTAATAATAAATTACGTTTCATAATACGATTGTTTTAAGATTGCTTTCAACTGTTACAAGCGGCAAAAATAGTAAAAATATTGATAGTAAATATATTTACTAATTTTTTTGAAAAAAAAGTCAGGTATGTTTTCTGACTTCTTCGAAAGAGATCTTGAACCATTCGGTATATGATTCAGGGTGGGTTTTCATGTCTTCGGCGATAGTGTCGAGGTTCATGTATTTGAAGGATGCCACTTCGCCTGGGTTGATGACTGGGAGATCGTCGCTTTGGCCGAACCATACATGGTCGAATTCATGTTCGATGAGACCGAGGCCGACGGAGGCCTTATATATAAAGGTAAAGACCTCGTGCATGTCGCAGGTCATGCCCATTTCTTCTTGCAGCCTTCGTGCCGTAGCTTGTTCAAGGCTTTCGCCATTGTGGGGATGGCTGCAGCAGGTGTTGGTCCATAGACCAGGGGAGTGGTATTTCGAGAAAGAACGTTGTTGCAGCAATAGTTCGCCTTTGCTGTTGAAGATGAAAATGGAAAAAGCACGGTGGAGACGGGGCACCATATGGGCCGCCATCTTTTCCATGATCCCTATTTGGGTGTCGTTTTCGTTTACAAGGACAACATATTCCATTGAGATATGATAGTAACTACAAATTATACGAATTTAACTAATTGTTTTTTGAGAGGGATTTTGCAGCTAAAGCTGCGGATCTGTACGAATGGGGTAGAGGTTGGGAAACCGTTTAAAATAAAGGCTCTCCTCTCCAAAGTTTAATAAAATTCCAAGCTTGGTTCCAGTAGCTTTCAAGTAATTAATGATTTGAGCCTCGTGTTCAGGAAGGATGGCGGAAACAGCCTTTAGTTCGATAATGATTTTATCATAACATAATAGATCTGCTACGAAATATTGGTTTAAGAGGGAGTCTTTGTACTTGATTTGAATTTTTTTTTGTGAAACAAAAGGAATGTTTCTTTTAGTCAACTCAATTTCCATGGATTCTTGGTAAACGGATTCTAAAAAGCCCATCCCTAAGGTCTTATGAACCTCCATAGCGGCACCAATAATTTGAAAAGCCTCATTTTTGTATATTATCCCAACATCTTCCATCGTTTATTTTCTTTCGTGAAATCGGACGCTTGCGTCCCGCCAATTGCCCTCTAAGATTCGTATTATTCGTGAAATTCGTAGTTAAACTACTCATCAGACGTTGAATCTGATGTTAAGAATATCGCCGTCCTGTACGACATAGGTCTTGCCTTCCACGCGGAACTTGCCCGCTTCCTTGACGGCGGCTTCACTGCCATACTTCAGGAAGTCCTCGGTGCTCATTACCTCGGCGCGGATGAAGCCGCGTTGTAGGTCGCTGTGGATGGCTCCTGCGGCGATAGGGGCAGTGTCGCCCACGTGGATGGTCCAGGCACGTGTCTCGTCGGGACCCGTGGTAAAGAAAGAGTGAAGGTTGAGGGTGTGGTAGGCGGTGCGCACCAGTTTGTTCACACCAGGTTCGGTCAAGCCGGCATCTTCCATGAAGAGTTGGCGGTCGTCGGCATCGAGTTCGGCGATCTCGGCTTCGAGTTTTCCGGCAATGATGAGCATGTCCTGATCTTCTTTCAAGGCGGCTTTCACTGCTTCGGAATAGGCGTTGCCGGTGGTGGCGGAGGCATCGTCGACGTTGCAGACGTAGATGATGGGTTTGGCGGTGAGCAGCTGGAGGTCTTGGATGTATTTCCTGTCGTCAGGGTCGACTTGGGCATCTCGCGCGTTGCCCATGTTCTCAAGTACTTCTTTGTAAACGCTGAGTACATCAAAAGCTTTTTTGTTGTCTTTTTCGCCGTTTTTCAACAACTTCTGCACCCGTTCCAGTTTGCGTGTGACGAGATCGAGGTCGCGCACCTGCAACTCCAAATCGACGAGTTCCATGTCGCGGACTGGGTCCACGCTGCCTTCGCTGTGGGGGATGTTGGGGTCGTCGAAACAACGCAACACATGGATAAGGGCATCCATGGTCTGTACTTCGGCCAATAGTTTGTTGCCAACGCCTTGTCCTCCTTTGCTCAGGCCGGGTAAGTCGACAATTTCGACCGTAGCAGGGACAATTCGTTTCGAGTGTGAGATGTTGTCAATCTTTTTCAGGCGGTCGTCAACAACCTCGCACATACCTATATTCGACTTGGAGGCAAAGCCAATCTCTGCCTTCGTATTGGAGATACAATTGAAAATAGTGGTCTTCCCAGTACTGGATAGGCCGATGATTCCACAATTCAGAGCCATATCAAATTTGTTTTTTATAAAGATTTGTCGAAGGAGGTGTCGGGTTTTTAAAAGGTGAGTTTTCACGGTGTTTGCGGATGGATCGGACTCCAGCAATCCACATGAAAATGTCGAGAACGATAAAAAGGAGGATAAGGATAAGGCCCAAGCCGGTTCCTACCACATCGGTTGCCATAAGCAACCAGTCGAAGAGACCGTGGACACAAGCGGGCACCAAAATGCTGAGCAGGATCAAGAAGAACTTCCCACTATGGCTGAACTTGGCGAGTGATAGGAAATAGCCCATGAGGACACCAAATAGGAAATGGCCTGGGACAGAGATGATGGCTCGCATGATGCCTGTGCCCAATCCGCCTCCAAATACGTATAGAATGTTTTCAACACATGCAAAGCCAAGGCTGACAAAAGTCGCATACACAATGCCGTCCATGTGTTCGTTGAAATTCTTGTTCCACCAAATGATAAGGAACAAAATGATAAATTTGCTCAACTCCTCGGGGAGTCCTGCTTCGATGAAAGCGGAATAAAAGACACTGTCGGAGTAAATTATGTGGTTGGTGATAGCGACCATGAGAAGGGTCAACGGAATGGCAAGCATACCAGCGAAAAAAGCAAGGATAAGCATTCCGGGAGGCTCTTTTTCGTATTTATCCTGTCGATTGACATAGATGAGTAATAAAACAACGGGTAGAATGGAAATTGCGAGTAAGAGCATGATGAAATGATTTGTTGTTTTCTATTTTTTTGACAAAAATAAGAATAATATGCAAACGCTTTGATGAAAAAGGCTAATTTTGCAAAAAATATTCTGTTATGCAGGAGATGATTCTTATTCTGGACTTCGGTTCGCAGGTGACCCAGTTGATTGGCCGCCGTCTCCGTGAACTGAACGTTTATTGCGAAATCCATCCGTTTAATAAGATTCCCGCCATCGGCGATAACGTCAAAGGAGTGATCCTCAGCGGCAGTCCCTTTTCAGTGCGTGATGAGAAAGCCCCGTTTGTGAATCTCGAGGGAATCAAAGGCAAATTGCCGCTGTTGGGTATTTGTTATGGAGCCCAGTTCATCTCGCAGCACTTCGGTGGCGAAGTCAACGGTTCTATCGCCCGTGAATATGGACGTGCCATGCTGACAGTCACCGATACTCAGTCGCCCTTGTTCCGTGATGTCGACACAAACAGTATCGTTTGGATGAGCCATGGCGATACCATCGCCAAGTTGCCAACCAGAGCTCGTGTCATCGCATCGACAACTGATGTGGAGAACGCCGCTTACAAGATTGAAGGTGAGGAGACCTACGCTGTGCAGTTCCATCCCGAGGTGTTTCACACAGTGCAAGGGCCGAAGATCCTGGCCAATTTTGCATTGGGCATCTGTGGCTGCAAGGGAGACTGGACCCCCGACTCGTTTGTAGAAAATACCGTGACAGCCTTGCGCAATCAACTGGGGGATGACAAAGTGATTCTCGGACTCTCAGGCGGGGTGGATAGCACCGTGGCGGCAGTCTTGCTGAATAAAGCTATCGGTAAGAACCTGACCTGCATTTTTGTCGACAATGGATTGCTTCGTAAGAATGAATTCGAAGATGTGCTTGACTCGTATAAAGAGATGGGCCTTAACGTGATAGGGGTCCATTCGGGTCCTTTGTTCTTGAAGAAGTTGGAAGGAGTCACCGATCCTGAAACCAAACGAAAAGCCATCGGATCGACCTTCATCGAGGTGTTCGATGCCGAAGCACAGAAAATTGAAGGTGCCCGATGGTTGGCCCAAGGCACCATTTATCCCGATGTCATTGAGAGTGTGAGCGTCAATGGACCGAGTTGTAAGATTAAGTCGCACCATAATGTTGGTGGGCTGCCTGAAAAGATGAACCTCAAGATTGTGGAGCCTTTGCGTTCCCTTTTCAAGGATGAAGTGCGTCGCGTGGGGCGTTCACTGGGTATCAAACGGGAACTGATCGGTCGTCATCCTTTCCCAGGACCGAGTCTGGGCATTCGCATTTTGGGTGAAGTTACCGAGGAAAAGCTTCATATTCTCCGTGAGGCTGACGATATCTTTATCAAGGGACTGCGCGAATGGCCTTGCCAGTTGCCGAGCGCATCCTATCCGAATGAAATGGCGGATAACCTTTATGACAGCATCTGGCAGGCAGGCACCATCTTGCTTCCCGTGAAGTCGGTCGGGGTGATGGGTGATGAGCGCAGTTATGAATACACGATTGCTTTACGTGCGGTGATCTCCACCGATGGCATGACTGCCGACTGGGTGCATTTGCCGTACGAGTTCATGGCCAAAGTATCAAATGATATAATTAATAAGGTGAAGGGAGTCAATCGCGTGTGTTATGACATCTCTTCGAAACCGCCAGCGACCATTGAGTGGGAGTGAGAGAGGTGATTCTTTAAAAATAGAGGAATGAAAAAGAGACTATTAATATTACGGGTGCTGTTGTTTGGGGCCTTGATGCTTCCAACGTTTGTGTTTAGCCAGGTGGTGGTGGAAAGGTCCACGGAGATCGTTACCATCAGCGATAAACAGTATTATATGCACCATGTGAAAAGTGGTGAGACGCTTTATAGTATCTCCAGAGTGTATCAGGTGTCAGAAGAGGAGATTGTCAGGCTGAATCCCGAGATCAATGACTTGGGATTGCAAGCCGAGATGGTCATCGGCATTCCAGTTGTCAAACAGTCAGAGCCTGCCATTACTCCTGTCCCCGTGGTCTCAAAAGATACCCTTGTCACTCCCCAACCTGTTGTTGCTCCCGAAATCACTTTGGAGGAGGGAGATGAGTTGGGTGATGGGTATATCGTTCATACGGTGAAAGAGTCGGAGAGGACCAGCCGTCTGTTGCGCCGTTGGAATGTGGATGAGGATGACTTTCGCCTGTTGAATCCTACGGTAGGATCCCGTGTCTTTGTGGGTCAGAAAATCCTGATACCTTACGAAGGTGCCACAACCCAACAGGAACAGCCTCAAGAGTCTGCTCCGGAACCGGATACCTTGGTGAGCCCAGAAGAACCTGTGGTGGATACCGTGGTGGAGGAACCTTTGTCGGGGCCTTATATCTTGCCAGAATACCGACCGGACTGGTGCTATGGCTCAGTGGAAAACAAGAGCCGACACTATCATGTGGCACTTTTGGTGCCTCTCTATCTTAATAGTATAGATAAGATTGACGCATCAAAAGAAAAAGCGGAGAAATCAAAGCATGGTCGCGCCTTGAAATTCCTTCAATTTTATGAAGGTTTTATGATGGCAGCTGACTCACTGACAAAGCATTATGGGTTGCATCTGGACCTGACCGTGATTGATGTCCATGAGAACACTGCTACCGCCGAAACCGCAGTAAGTCAACTGGAGAAACAACCCGTTGACTTGATTGTCGGACCGTTTTTCAGCAAGTCGTTTGCGGTGGTGCAGCAATACGCCTCAGCGAACAATATCTTGATTGTCAACCCCATGTCGGAGCGAGAGAGCATCATCGTCAACGCTCCCAATGTGCTGAAGCTGAAACCCAGTGCCAAAGCCATGGTGGAAGAACTTTCCGACCTGATTCGACTCCACTATCCTAAAGCCAAGGTGACTTTGATGACTTCCGGTAGTGCGAAAGACAGTGCAATGGTTGCTGAACTGGAACGGATCCTTGACACGACCGTGATGCCAGAGGTGTTGCTGAGCAATGAGGAGATGTTGGACTTGATTATCAAGGAAAGTGCACGGCGGAAAATGGGCAAAAGAGTCCTTTCCACCTTGGAAGTCGAAGGCCAGATCTTTTCCACCAAAGCCTTGGGTGAGCATCCTGAAGGAGAAGCCTATTTCGAGAACCAGTTCCGTCACATGACGTTTTCGGAAACTGAGGCCTTTAAAAAAGGACTCTCTTCTGCTCGTGACAATGTATTAGTTGCCTATGGGGATAATATAGTATTTGCTACAAAAATATTGAATAGTATAAACAAATCAGCACAAAAATATCCTATTACCTTGATAGGCCTTCCTCATTGGGAAGAGTTTGATAACTTATTGGTTCCCAATTTATTGAATTTGAATTCCATGTATTTTTCCTCTCATTTTGTGGATTATAACGATTCAATTACCTTGAAGTTTGTTGATGATTTCCGCTCAAAATACGAGAGTGAACCGATGGAATATGCCTTTGAGGGCTTTGACGTGGGTTGGTATTTTCTGAATGCGTTGATGGAGTTTGGACCTCAGCCTTTGGAGTGCCTGCCTTATTATCATATCCCATTGCTTCATACAAGGTTTTACTTCAACAAACGTCGATACGAGGACGGGTATGAGAACCGTTATTGGAACGTGTACCAGTATGACAGTCCGTCGGTAGAGTTAAAGCCGGTGTGGGTGTATGAGGAGGAAGAGTATGAGTGAATTGAGGTGCTTTTTGCTTTTGGGATTGTCGCTGCTTTTTTGGGTGTCGTGTGACACTCAGGTGAAGGTGAAAAAGGACTATTGGGACAATGGCAACTTGAAGTCGGAGCTGCGTTACGAGGATGGGATGTTAAACGGTTGTAGCGTGTGGTATATGCCCAATGGGAAGCCCCAGCTTGAGGTGACTTACAGGAACGACACGATGAATGGGCTGTTGCGCCGTTGGCACGAAAATGGCAACCTCATGGAGGAGTCGTGGTACAAAGATGGAGTACAAGATAGTGTATATAGGGAATACTCTTTGAAAGGCATTTTGATTTGCGAAGGGTATTATGTTGATGGAATGTTGAATGGAGCGTTTCATCGTTGGTATGAAAATGGGCAGGTCTTTCAAGAAGGACAGTTCACCGACGATATGATGGATGGTTCGTGGATGCTTTTTTATTCAGATGGCAACCTTGCAGCTAAGGCTGATTTTGACAAAGGTACCGGGACGCAGATTAGTTATGAGCAGTCGGGCTATAAGTGCTTGGTCACCCATTATGTCGACAACGAGAGGCACGGCAAGGAGGTGTATTACAACCCGGACGGAAGGATTACCAGGGTTGCGATTTACGAGTATGGAGAGTGGATAGGGGATGAGGACCTCGAGGTAAAAAAATAATCTCACTTTTATTTTTTTATTTGGATTTAAAGCACTACCTTTGCATCGAAAAACGAATAGAAAACTTTTTAGTTTATCATAACCTTTTAAAATTCAAATCATTAAAATGAAAGTAAATGAAATCATGACCGCTCTGGAGGCCAAACATCCAGGCGAAAAAGAGTATTTACAGGCAGTACGCGAAGTGCTCGAATCCATCGAAGAAGTGTACAACCAACACCCCGAATTTGAAGCTGCAAAGATCGTTGAACGTCTTGTTGAACCCGATCGTATCTTCACATTCCGTGTGACTTGGGTAGACGACAAAGGCCAAGTTCAGGTGAACCTCGGTTACCGCGTCCAGTACAACGCCGCCCTCGGCGCTTACAAAGGCGGTCTCCGTTTCCACCCGGCTGTCAACGTCTCTATGCTGAAGTTCTTGGGCTTCGAGCAGATCTTCAAGAACTCCCTGACCAACCTGCCTCTCGGCGGTGGTAAGGGTGGTGCTGACTTCGACCCGACAGGCAAGTCAGACGCTGAGATCATGCGTTTCTGCCAGGCTTTCATGTATGAACTTTGGAGAAACATCGGTGCTGACCAAGACTCACCTGCTGGTGACGTCGGCGTTGGCGGCCGTGAGATCGGTTACCTCTATGGCGCTTACAAGAAGCTCGCCCGTGAACACAGCACTGGCGCTCTGACTGGTAAGAGCTATGGCTGGGGTGGTTCTTTGATCCGTCCTGAGGCTACCGGTTTCGGTGCTATGTACTATGTTGACCGTATGGTCCACCAGAAGGGTGAAACCATGCAAGGCAAGAGAGTCGCTCTGTCAGGCTTCGGTAACGTGGCTTGGGGCGCTGCCACCAAGGCTACTGAGCTCGGCGCTAAAGTCGTCGCTCTGTCAGGCCCGGACGGCGTTTGCGAACTGCCCGAAGGTATCAACAAGGAAATGATCGACTACATGCTGGTCATGCGTGACTCACGCCGCAACAAGGTGGAAGACATGGCTACCAAGTTCCCCGGCAAGGCTATCTTCACTCCTGGTAAGAAGGCTTGGATGGTGAAATGCGACATCGCTTGCCCGTCCGCTTTCCAAAACGAAATGAACGAAGCTGACGCTAAGGAATTGATCGCCAATGGCGTCCAGTACGTTGCTGAAATCTCCAACATGGGCTGCACGGCTGAAGCTATCGCCGCCATCCAAGGCGCTGGCATCCCGTTCGCTCCTGGTAAGGCCGTCAACGCTGGTGGTGTGGCCACCTCTGGTCTGGAAATCTGCCAGAATGCCGCTCACATCAACTGGACTGCCCCCGAGGTTGACCAGAAACTGCACAAGATCATGAACGACATCTATGACATGTGCGTTGAGTACGGTAAACAAGCTGATGGTTCCATTAACTATGTTAAGGGTGCCAACATCGCCGGCTTCATGCGCGTTGCCAAAGCTATGCTCGCTCAAGGTATCATCTAAACCAAAGTTCAAAGGTTATCTCGCAAAGGCGGCCGGGAGGCCGCCTTTGCTTTATCTCTAAATTCTAAATTCTAAATTCTAAATTGAAACAAACCACCCTCTGCTATCTCGAACGCGGCTCCCAATACCTCATGCTGCACCGCACCAAAAAAGAAAATGATCTGAACCATGACAAATGGCTCGGTGTGGGAGGCCATTTTGAAGAAGGGGAGAGCCCCGAGGATTGTATGCTCCGTGAAGTGCGCGAAGAGACCGGCTTCACCGTCACCCAATGGCGCTACTGCGGCATCGTCACCTTCATCTCCGACCGCTGGGAAAACGAACACATGCACCTCTTCGTCTGTACCGACTGGACTGGTGAACAGATCGTATGCAACGAAGGTGACCTCGATTGGATAGAAAAAAAACACCTCTTGGAACTGACCCTGTGGGAGGGCGATAAGATCTTTTTGAAACTTATCGAGGAGCAGGTTCCGTTCTTTTCATTGAAACTTACTTATGAAGGGGATGTCCTTCGGGAGGCCGTCCTGAATGGAAAAATACTAAAAACTTGATTTATTAACAGAAAAGTGCTATTTTTGCATGATTATCTGAAGTGGTCTTATGTTGAAACGAGTGCTTTGCGTTCTTCTCTTGATGGTCGCCGTCGGTGCCACTTTGGGGTATGCCCAAACCCAGACTCCAACCACACAGGGCACTCGATTTTGGGTTTCGTTCATGCGAAATGGCTATAGGTCTTCAACGACCACGGATCGGTTGACGCTGTTTGCCAGTGCGAAACGTGGCTGTAAGGTGACCGTGAGCAATCCCAATACGCATTGGTCGGATGAGTTTGTTGTTCCTGGTAATAGTGTAGCCTCTTTTTTGATTCAAGATGTACAAGGTTATTGTGACCAAGATAATGGTCTTGACAATCCGAGCAAAATTAATAAAGGACTTTTTGTGGTGGCTGAGGATACTATCTCTCTTTACATCGCCAATGAAACCCAGAATTCGTATGACGCCGCCAACGTGCTGCCCGTTGAGGCACTGGGTTGCAAATACATGGTTCAGACCAATAAATCGCTTTATTACACAGGCGGTAGTCATGCTGAAGATAACAGGGCTTCTTTCTTGGTCATTGCCACCGAAGACAATACCCAAGTGCAAATTACCCCATCGTGTGAGACCATGGACAACTATCCTCAAGGAGTTGCGTATTCAATCACGCTTCAAGCAGGTCAGTGTTATCATGTGTTGAGCAAGAATCCTGGCAATGTTAGCAATGTAGAAGGTGATTTTTCTGGGACTTTGATAGAGAGCCTTAACGATAAACCCATTGCCGTGTTCAACGGAAACACCGTCACCTCTGTGGCTGATGGACCGGTGAACGAGGGGTATGACCACGTGTTTGAACAAGCCATGCCGGTGGACAATTGGGGGAAGCATTTTGTGGTGACTAAGACAAAGGGGCCCCACAATCTGCAGAATGATCGGGTAAAAATAACGGCCCTTTATGACCATACCGAAGTTTTGCGAGATGGCGTACCCCTCTGTCCTCCTTTGGATGCCGGTCAGAGCTATGCGTTCTGGATGACACAAAACTGCTGCTATCTTGAGTCGAGTGGTCCTGTTGCCGTCTATCTCTATCACCATTCCCACTCGAGTAACAATACCTACGGGGATCCTTCCATGGTATGGATTTCGCCAGTGGAACAGACCCTCCAAGAAGTTATCTTCTCCACTTTTTCTTCGGCAGCCAGTTTGACCCATTACGTGAATGTGGTGTGCTACACAGAGGATTTAGAGCATCTGGAATTGAATGGGAATCCTGTTCCTCAAGCTTATATTGAAGGCCAAGTACCTGGAGCACCGCAGTTTTCATACGCCCGGGTACTTCTTTCCACACCTGGCAAAAATAGTCTAAGCTGTCCCAGTGGCCTGGTGGCACATGTCTATGGCATGGGCGATCGGCAAGGTTATGCCTATACGGTGGGTTCCAGCGCCAAAACCTTGACCAAACTGCTGTATGTGGATGATATCTTGTCAACCAACTTGCCTAACGGTTATACAGTGTGCCAAAACGATCCTCCAATTCAGTTCAGAACGGAGTTCAACTACGATTTCGACCATGTGTCATGGGATTTCGGTGATGGGACTTTTGGCGAAGGACAAGAAGTGCTGCACGAATATGCTTCCATAGGTCATTATGATGTGGAAGCGGTAGTGTATCGTGACCTTGATAAAACAGTGCAGCCTTTTGATACTTTGTCGGTGACCGTTCATGTGAATCCCCTGCATGAGTTGACGGTTTCGGAAACCACCTGCGAGCCCACATTTGTTTTTCGTGGGAACACGTATCCAGTTCCTTACTTCAATGATACTATTTTGTCTGGCAATGAGGGTTGTGACACGGTTTGTCACTTGAACATCATGGAGGGGCCCTCAGTTTCGCTTCACCTATACGATACGGCATGTAAGGAATATATGTGGTTCGACACGTTGCGAGATGAGAGTAATACCTATATGGTGGTGGTGAATCAAGAGGGGGGATGCGACAGCCTTTATATCCTTCATCTAATCATTGGCCAACCTCCAGAGAAAACGGAAAGATACAAGACCTCATGCGACCCTTATTGGTGGGATGATCGTATTTTATGCGATGCTACAGCGACTTACACTCTTCCGTTTACGACCGAAGAGCATTGTGAGTATGATAGTGTGCTTTATTTTACGCTTGATACCAACGTGCCTGTTTTTTTGGAAAAGGACACCTGTGATCAGTATGAGTGGATGGGCAATGTGTATAGTGAGTTGGGCACTCAGACCTACGACACGACTATTGTGGGAGACAACGGTTGCAATAATCATCATGTGTTGGAATTGACCCTGCATGCTTCGCCACCCTTTGAAGAAATCCTGGGCTTGAGTAATGTGGCGGTAGCTACCAGTTACTGGCCTGGCGAATACAACTACTATTTGGACGATAGTACGGGTATGGATACCGACCATATCCGATGGGAATTGTTGGACAACCCTGCAGGTCCTGGATTTTGGGAACTCAAACCTCACGGGGCCTCTTGTACCGTCATGGCGTATTCCATGGGTACAAAGACATTGAGGGTTACCTCGAACAACGGCCCTTGCGAGAAAGAAGCATTTAAGACGATTAATTGCAGTGGGTATGCCCTTGACGAGAACGGTCTTGTGGATCTTGAAATATACCCCAATCCCGCTAAGGACGAATTGATGGTGAAAGGTAGCGAAATACTTGAAGTAAACTTATACAATCTATTAGGACAAAAGGTGTTATCTGTTTCGGCAAATGGCAGGGCCGTGTTGAGTGTAGACGTGGGGGATTTGCCATCAACGCTTTATCTTCTTGAAGTCCGTACGATGAAAGGCAATAAAACACAACTTATATCCGTTATCAACTAGTTTTAAAATATGAAAAAGATGAGAAAATTGTTTTGGCTGTTGCCAGTTTTGATGGGATTTCTATTGACAGGTTGTTTGAAGGAAAACCTGGAAGGAAATACCATCGTGTTGCTGGGCACTGAATCGGAGGTTCACCCCATCGATTCGGTGATACCTGACACTTTGTTGACCTTTATTAAGGATGAACAATCAATGGGTGGTGGTACCTTGGTACTGAACCTCCCTGAAGGTAACATGCCCCCCGACATCCAAGGGGAATTTGTGTTTAAGCCGGTGGAGCTTTATGCCAATAACGGTCATCCGGCTATTCCCAACGATTCTATTTGTTTTCGTTTCGGTGGTAATCCTGATTTTTTAATAGATACGGTAGATGTCACGTATTATCCTGGGGATACTATGTTTCAGGTGACGGATACTATTGTAGTATCGGATACAACAGTGGTTCATGTTCCTGACACAATTGTATATTATCCTGAAGGCCAGCATAATATGTTTGTCCCTTGTGATATCTACGGGGACGTGATGGAAAAAGGTGATAAATACAATAAAAAGGCTACCAATGCTTTTGTGATAGGTGCAGGAAACACTTTTACTGCTTATTTTACCGTAGAGTATGATTGTGAGCAAGCAACAGCTGGGTTTAAACTGACAAGAGGTTATATCCTCACGGGGGCGATAACCGGTGAGGGTATTAAAGAAGCCAAACTTGCCGTTGTCAACAAAACTGTGGATTCTGGTGGCTCCTCTCAGTATGCCTCTCTTCCTGAGAAGGGTTGGATTTTTGTTTATCGTGTGAAGTCTAATGACCCCGACTCACAATTTGGAACGGCGGTAAGACAAAATTGGTATAAATTAATTCGTTGAAGACAATGAAAAAGATTTTTTTGACTTTATTGGTTCTGTCGCTGGTGGGTTTTGTCTCAGCGCAACAAAATGATAGAAACAAACGTCGTGAAGCCGTGGCTATTGGTCTTCGGTTTGGTGGAAATCTAGCCAGTTATCACTATACTGAAAATACCGACCTGAACGAATTGCCCTTTGATAGCTTAAAGTATCGCGTCAGGCCGATGCTCGGGTTGAATGTTGAAATTCCGCTTTTTAATGGCATTATGTTTGTCGCCCCGGAGGTCTCTTTCACGGGTCGTGGTGATTCTCGATTGTTTCATAGTGACCCAAGGGATGTCGATATGCGCTATCGTGCCAAAGTGAATTACCTGGAAGCAAGGCTGCCCATTTCAGTGGCCATTCCAGTGACCCCGAATATCAAGCCTTACGTGTTTGTTGCACCCTTGTTCGGGTTAGCGTTGGATACAGTGGGACCGTTGGTTAGTACCATCGAGCAAGTCTCATTGGATGGTAATCCTAATGCTCAGCCTCCGGTTTCGCCAAGTCTCAATGATGTCGTGAGCGTCGACTCAAGTAACATGTCACCTTACGACTATGGTCTCACGGTGGGGGCAGGATTGCGATACAGAATCAACTTTAAGACTTTCTCATTGGTGTTGAAAGCCGAAGGCGGTTACCATTTGGGGCTCCGTGATACGTATTCGGAGCAAGAGCATAATAACCAGTCTCAAGCTCAAAATGTCAATGCCTATAACATTATAGGAAAGCGCTTGAATCGTGGTATCGAAGCAGCAATCACCATTGCGTTGCCTTTGGATTTTCACTCTGAAGACGACTGCTTCTACTGGTCTGACATGCAAAAAAGAAATAATAGAGGCAGGGGGCTTTTTGGCTTCTAACCTCTAAATTCTAAATACTAGGATTCTTGTCATTCCTCTATCCTTCACTGCTCTGGGCACTGTTGGCCTTGCTGGTTCCTATTGCCGTCCACTTGTTCAACTTTAGACGGCATAAGCTGGTGTATTTCAGCAATACTGAGTTGCTGAAGACCATCCATCAGGAGAATGCCAAGACCCGTAAGCTGAAGCATCTTGTCGCCCTGTTGCTGCGTTGTCTCTTTTTCGCGGCATTAGTGGTGGCTTTTGCTTTCCCTTATCCCAAGGACGCTGAAGCAGGTGCAGAAGTGGAGGAAGATGTGGTGGGCGTTTATATTGACAACTCCATGAGCATGAAGGCATTGTCGGACAAGACCACCTTGCTTGACGATGCTCGTGAATCAGCGCGCAACTTGGTCAACCAATTCCCTCCGTCAACGCGTTTTCTGCTGATGACCAATAGCTTTGAAGTGCAAAACGAATATCCCATGAATCAGGAGGAGATGCTCGGTCAGCTCGACAGGATGCGCTCCGAAGGTCCTCCAGTGAAGATGAATGAAGTGTTGGAACGTTTTGCCATGCTTCGTCAGTATCATAGCCTTGATAGGGCTTCACTTTTTATCTATTCCGATTTTCAAAGGAACATGCTTCAGATGGAAGGAGCGAAGGCAGATAGCACGTTACGGGTCTTTGCCGTTCCGATGAGTGCGGGGCCTTTGACAAATCTCTCTATTGACACCCTGTGGCTCGGGTCACCTGTCATGCAGGCGGGACTGACCAATGAAGTGCACGTTTTGGTGCACAATAGGGGAGAACGAGGGGTGCAAGGACTTCCCATCAACTTGAGCATGGACGATAAAGTGGTGGCCGCTTCGACGGTGGATGTGGAAGCTCATGGCACCACGGAACTGCTAATGCAAATCCTGCCCCAAAATACGGGAAGCATCCGATGTAGCGCTTCGTTGGTGGATTACCCCATCTCCTTTGACGATGCTTATCACTTTGTAGTAGAGCCACGAAAAACTTTGACTGTCGTCGAATTGAACAGCAACAGCTCTCCTTCTTGTGTGTCGATGGTCTTCGCAGATGATCCGCAATACGATTATGTGGTGATGAATCCGAATCGCTTTGACTTGAATGTACTTTCGAAAGCCCAGCTGGTTGTGGTGAGTGCAACCTCCGAACTTAATGCTACCTTGCGCCAAACCTTGGAGGAAGATGCCGCTGAAGGGGCTAGCGTGGTTTTCTTCCATGATGATGAGGTGGTTGATACTAATCGTTTGACAGTGAGTGACTTAGCTATGAAACATGCCTTTTTCGATGATATGATTCTCGAGATGCCCCAGCACGCTGACTTACCCAAGATACTTCGTCATGTAAACCTTCACCGTAACCCTCAGGCTACTACGCTTATCCATCTAGCCAATGGTGACCCATTGCTAACCCTCCGACAGGAAGGAAAGGGCTATGTGTTTGACTTTGCCACGACCCTCGACCCGCAATGGAGTTCGATTGCCGATAATGCCCTCTTTGTGCCCTTAATGTTGAAAATGGCTCTTCTCGGCGGGGGGATTGGTAAGGCTTCTTATACTATTGGTTTTGATAAGATGCTGATATTCAGTGATATAGATGTAAATGGCAATCTTGATCTGAAATTGAGAAAGGATCAAACTGCTTTTGAAGTCGTTCCTGCATACACGGTGCGTAACAACAGGTTGAGCGTAGCTCTCAATGATGAACTTCAAGAGCCTGGTTTCTATGACTTGGTATTGAACGACTCGGTGTGTCATGTGTTGGCATGGAATGACAGTCGTTTGGAGTCTGTGATGGATTTCTGCACTCAGGAACAGGTGGAACAAGCATTCCGTGAGGCTGGGATTGAGGTGAGTGCGGTGCTGGAGGCAGGCGACTTTGCCCGTCATGACTTGATGCAGGCTATCGCTCGCAAGTCCACTTGGTGGCGTTGGTTTGTGCTGTTGGCATTGTTGGCGCTTGTCGGTGAGGTTGCCGTGTTGCGCTTTTGGAAATGAAGTCGGTTTTTTCTTTTGACAAACAAGAAAAAATCCCTATCTTTGCGCTGCTTTTAGCGAATTTATGGAGAACGAAGAATATCATGTGATTCCGCTCAAGGGGATGTTCGAGAATTGGTTTCTCGATTATGCTTCCTATGTCATTTTGGAACGTGCCGTACCTGCCATCGAAGATGGACTGAAGCCCGTTCAGCGTCGTATTTTGCATTCTATGAACGAGTTGGACGATGGCCGGTTCAACAAAGTGGCCAACATTGTGGGCAACACCATGAAATATCACCCTCATGGCGATGCTTCTATCGGTGATGCCTTGGTGCAGATGGCGCAAAAAGACTTGCTAATAGATACACAAGGTAACTTTGGCAACATTCTCACGGGCGACGATGCTGCTGCACCGCGTTACATTGAGGCTCGTCTCTCCAAATTCGCCAAAGACGTGGTGTTCAACAAAAAGACTACCGAGTGGAGCCCCTCTTACGATGGCCGCAATCAGGAACCGATATCCTTGCCCGTGAAGTTTCCGCTCCTGCTGGCGCAAGGTACTGAAGGCATTGCTGTGGGTCTGGCCTCCAAATTCCTGCCTCACAACTTCAATGAGCTTATCGATGCCTCGGTGGCCTACCTCCGCGATGAGCCGTTTACGCTCTATCCCGACTTTCCGACAGGGGGTCTCATGGATGTGAGCAACTACAACGATGGCTTGCGGGGAGGCCGCATCAGAGTGCGCGCCCGTATCACCCAACCCGATAAGAAAACGTTGGTGATTAACGAGATTCCATACGGAACGACGACAGGCAGTCTGATTGACAGCATCGTGAAATGCAACGACAAAGGGAAAATCAAGATAAAGAAGATTGACGACAACACTGCAGAGAACTGTGAAATCGTCATCTATCTGAACCCTGGTGTTTCGCCTGACCAAACCATCGATGCACTTTATGCCTTTACCGATTGTGAGGTTTCAATCTCTCCTAATGCCTGTGTCATCATCAACAAGCGCCCCGCTTTCATGGGAGTCAGCGAAATCCTAAAACGCAGCACCGACAACACCATGGAACTGCTGAGCTGGGAGTTGCGTATCCTGCTCGATGAGCTTGAATCGGAGTGGCATTGGGTCTCTTTGGAAAAAATCTTCTTTGAGAAAGGCATCTATAAAGAACTGGAGAAAAAGGATTACGAGACATGGGAGGATCAGGTGACGGGCATTGAACGTCGTTTTGACCCTTATCGCAAACGTCTGAAACGTGAGATTACCCGTGACGACGTATTGAAGCTTTGCGACAAACCCGTGCGTAAAATCTCCAAGTTTGATTTGAAAAAGGCGGATGAACAGCTTGCTGACATTGAGAAGAAAATAGAGGAAGCACGCTACCACCTCGATCATATTGTTGATTATACCATCGACTACTATCTCCGTATCAAGGAGAAGTATGGGGCGGGGCGTGAGCGTAAGACGGAGATTCGCAACTTTGACACGATCTCTGCACAGGCTGTGGCTGCCAACAACGAGAAATTGTATGTGAACAGCAAGGAAGGCTTCGTCTGCACAGGAGAAGGCCTCAAACGAGAGAAAAACAAGGAAGCATATACCTTCGTGTCGGATTGCTCCGATATGGACGACATCATCGTGTTCCATGAGAACGGGACCTACATGGTGACCAAAATACAGTCAAAACTATTTGTGGGTGCCAATATCATCCACGTGGCCGTGTTCAGGAAGAACGACGACCGCACCACCTACAATGTGGTGTACCGCGATGGCAAGCCAGGCAATCCTTTCTACGTGAAACGCTTTGCTGTGACAGGTGTCACCCGTGACAAGGAATACGACCTCACTCAAGGCAATCCTGACTCGAAGGTAGTGTACTTCACCGCCAATCCGAATGGCGAGGCGGAGATTATCAAGGTGCAGCTACGGCCCTCGCCGAAGCTTCGAAAGACTACGTTCGACTATGATTTCGCGCAGCTGGCCGTTAAAGGTCGCTCGGCCCGTGGAAACCAACTGACGAAATATCCCATTAAGATTGTCTTTAAACATGATGATGGCGTGTCGACTCTTACTGCGCGTGACCTTTGGTACGACGATACCGTGCGGCGTATCAATGCCGAGAAGCGGGGACAGTATCTGGGCGCTTTTGAGGGCAACGACCGTATCCTTCAGCTGTTTGCGAATGGCGAATTCAAACTCACCGGTTACGACCTCTCCACGCATTTCGACGATGACATGGTGGAAATCCGCAAGTTCGACCCTGATGAGATTTTCTCCGTCATCTATATCGAAGGCGAGACCCAGAAAATGTATCTGAAGCGCTTCTGTATAGAAAAAGATACCAAACTGAACTCACGAATGTCGTTTATTGGAGAGCATGAGGCGGCTAAATACCTCTCGTTCTCCACCGATGTCATGCCGCGACTTCAGTTGAGTTATCAAGTGAGTGACGCTGGCAATAGTTTCCCTGATGACGAGATTAATGTGGAAGAGTTTATCGGCATCAAGAGCTTCAAAGCGAAAGGCAAACGCCTTTCCAATCGTGAAATAGAGAGCTTCCAATGGCTGGAACCTATCGAGCCTGAAGTCACCGAGAATCCAGAAACTCCTGAGGAACCCAACGCTGACGGACCGAGCCAAGAAGAAGTCTTTATGGATCCAGACCCGGATGCTCATAATGGTCCTGGAACTCAAATGGAATTGTTTTAAATCATGAAAATAAAAAGCATCATCATAGGTATTGTCACGGCTTTGGTGCTGACAAGTTGTGGCAGTGAGTTCAACCTGTCCAAGAAGTTCATCAACCGTTCTCCCGAAACACAGGTAGCAGTCTATTTCCCTGAGGAAGCCCAAGTGATCCTGATTCAGGACGAGGAAGGCTCTTATAGCCATGTTCTCGATTCGCTTAACCAAGATGTGTTTCTTGACGTCATGTACGCTGCTTACGCAGAGGAATTGGGACGCTATCAGGTGAATGTGTATATCCCAGAAGACCCAGATCAGGTGCAAGTGGATACTACGCATTGGCTAGTGGTGCTCTCGAAGGTGGAGATCCAAGGCCTTTACACGGATTATGTGGACCGTCTCTTCGATTTCCTTGACGAATATGCTTACACCTTTGCACTCAATACGGTCAACGTGGCCTCATGGTTCGATGTCAACGACGGTGAGTGGCGTCCTACTTTGTTTGATGAATACAATCTGACGGATGATTTCGATTCCTATGTCACCTCTGACCGTAAGCTGGGTGTCCAGTACCATTATAATATCACGCCGTTGAAGATGGAAGATGTGTATGACTTTGCGGTGTTTCTTGGGAAACGTTACGCTGCCTATACCTATAATTACATGATGAACCGCTACATTGATTCAGCGTTGAAGGCTAAGAACCTAGAGCCTCGTTTCAAACTTCGTTGGAATCCATACGAGAGGTCGCTTTATTTCCAACAGGAAGGGGAGGAGTTTATTGAGCTGAGAGATGAGATGTGATCTTATTTCTCTACTCTGACTTCCTTGTTGAGGATTTCCTTCATGGTTAAGGGCTGTAAGGTGGTGATGTTTCCTTCTTGGACCAAACTAATGTTGCCCGTTTCTTCGGAGACGACGAGGACGAGGCAGTCGTTGTTTTCGGAGACTCCGATGGCGGCACGGTGGCGTAGACCGTAATGTCCCGGCAAGTCCGTCTTGTTGGTCACGGGCAGGATGCAACGGGCCGCTACAATTCGGTTATCGGTGATAATCATGGCGCCATCGTGCAACGGACTATTCTTGAAGAAGATGTTTTCAATCAAAGGTTTGCTGATTTCTGCATCGATTTCCACACCGGTCATGACGATATCGGGCATGGTGTTTTGCCGGGTGATAACGATAAGTGCTCCTTGTTTGATGTCGGACATTGCTTTGCAGGCTTGACAGAGGGTCTCGGTGTCAAGGGAGACGCGTTGGCGTTTCCGCTTGAAGATACGGAAAAACTTGTTTTCTCCGCTTTGGGTCTTGGCACCGATGGTGAAAAGGAACCTGCGTATCTCGGGCTGGAAGATGATGATGAGCGCGATGAAGCCGACACTTACAAAAGCCCCTAGTATCGTGGTGAGCAATTCCATCTGGAGGGCATTGACCAACTGCCAGATAAGGAAGATGGCCACGATGCCAACGAAGATGCTGATGGCTGCCGTGCCCTTCAACAGTCGGTAAAGGCCGTAGAGTAGTAAAGCCACCAGGGCGATGTCGATGATGTCGATAATCCTGACTTGTATAAAGAGGTCTACCATGATTTCTTGATCTTATCTTTCGGCAAAAATAAAGGTTTTTTTCAATTCCACGGCGTTTTTTACGTTATGAACCCTCAGAATGTCGGCACCATTGAATAGGGCAAGGGTGTTTAATATGGTAGTGCAATTCTCCAAATCAGCTTCGGGGCCTAGTAGCTTGCGGATCATCGACTTTCGTGAGATTCCTATGAGAATCATGTAATTATGATGGCGGTAACGCTCGATGTCCTTAAGTAGGGCAAAGTTGGCTTCGAGGCTTTTGCCAAAGCCAATGCCAGGATCCAAAATGATCTGTTGGTCACCGTAAGATTCGAGGATGTCGCATTGTTTTTGAAAAAAGTCCAGCACGGTTTGGTGGATATCGCCTCCCAAGCTGTATTGGTGCATCGTCTCGGGGGTGCCCACGCAGTGCATCAGCACATAGGGGATGTGATTTCCGCCAATGAAGGAGAGCATGTCGGGATCGAAAAGTCCACCAGAGATGTCGTTGATGAGGTTGGCGCCTTCGCTGATGCAGGCTCTAGCCACATAGTTCCGGAACGTGTCGATGGAGATCTCCGTGTCGGGGAAATGCAGGCGGATGGCCTTTAACACGGGGAGGACCCGGTCCATCTCTTCTTGTTCGGTAGCGATCGTGTTGTTGGGACGGGTAGAGCATCCGCCGATGTCGATGATGTCGGCTCCTTGTTCAAGCATTTCTTCGCAGTGCTTGAGGGCCGCATCCACATTATTGTATTTCCCCCCATCAGAAAAGGAATCAGGGGTGACGTTGAGGATGCCCATGATGGCAGGGAAGGACGGGGTGGGTTCCATGTTCTCTTTTTTGCTGCAAAGGTAAGACCTTTTCCGGTTTTTTTGTAAAACTTTATTATCTTTGCCTCGCATAATCATTAGCAATGAACAAACCTAACACCGAAAAGCAATATCATGCTGTGCTGGCGCAATGCCGCAAACTCTATGTCGACAAGATGAGAGACTATGGTCCGGCATGGCGTATCTTACGCACGCCTTCCATCACGGATCAGATCTTTATTAAGGTAAAACGTATTAGGACCTTGCAGACGCTTGGGGAGCGCCTAGTGGACGAAGGTATCGAACCGGAGTTCATCGGTATTGTCAACTATGCTGCCATGGGTATCATCCAACTGCAGTTGGGCGTGGTGGACCAACCGGATTTGTCGTCCGAAGAGGCTGCTAGGCTGTATGACAAGGTGACCAACGAGGCATACGAGCTGATGACTCGCAAGAACCATGACTATGATGAGGCATGGCGTGATATGCGTGTCAGCTCGATCACGGACCTTATCATGGCTAAAGTGCTTCGGACCAAATCCATCGAGGACAACGGGGGCAGAACCATCGTCTCGGAAGGCCTTGATGCTAACTATTATGATATGATTAACTATGCGGTGTTCGCATTGATTTTGCTTTCGGAACAAAAAGAAAACGGCCATGAAAACTAAGAAAAATACGTTGTGCTGGATCAGCGTAGGTCTGGCGCTGGCCTCAGCAGTGGGGATTTTTTTCGTCCCTGACTACCGACTGTGGTTTTTGCTTGTTTTGTTGGCCAATATGGTTTTGGCGGTGATAGGCGGATTGTCACTTCATGCACGACGGAGCGATAGCCTCATGAAAAAAGCCAAAAGGTCACCTGTTTTGGTGGTGTGTCGTCTGCTTGTGGGCGCACTTTTTATTTTCAGCAGCTTCACCAAAGGGGTGGATCCTTTGGGTACAAAATACAAGATGCTCGACTACTTTGCGGCCTATCATATCGAATGGCTCAATGAAGCTGCCATGGTGCTGGCCGTGTTGATGATCTTGGCGGAATTTCTCATTGGCATCTGTCTGCTCACCAACGTCTGTCCTAAGATGGCCACCCTAGGAGGTGCGGTTTTCATGTTGCTCTTCACCACAGTGACGCTTTTCGATGCACTTTACGATATGGTGCCCGACTGTGGCTGTTTCGGCACGGCAGTGAAAATGACCAACTGGCAGACGTTCTATAAAAATCTTGTAATTGATGCGGTGCTTCTGCCTTTAATCCTGAATTTCAGGTCGCTGGAGTGCCGCTTGAAACCTCGGATACAATTTTTGATTGGCTTGGTTTATGCTTTGTCTTTTACTGGTTTTGAACTCTATAATTACCGTCATCTTCCCGTGGTTGATTTCATGAAATGGAAGGTGGGCAAGCAGATGAATACTCAGGCAGAACAGGAACCGCAGATTTATTTGACCTTCAAGAATAAAGCCACTGGGGCAAAAGAGGAGTTCCTTTCGCCTAACTATCCTTGGAACGACTCTGTTTGGATGAGCCAATGGGAGTTTGTAGACCAGCGTGTGGAGGGCGGTAACGATTATTTGGGTTTTACCGCCTTGGATCAGGATGGCGATGAGGTCACAGAGATGATTCTGAACACAGAGAATTTGTTGATGTTCACGTCGCACGACTTGAGTAAGATCACCGACAAAGAGTGGGATCATATTAGGGTAATCACCGAAAAAGCAAGTCAAAAGGGCTATGAGGTGATTTGGGTGACCTCGTCTTCGCAGGAAGAGATGGAAGAGGTACGGAAGATACATCCCTATTTATATGAAGTTTATTTCGGTGATGAATTGGAGATTAAGACCATTGTCCGATTCAATCCTGGATTGATTTGGTTAGACAACGGACTTGTAAAGGACAAATGGAGTGCGGTTGACTTTAACAAGGTATGGGAGCGTATATAATCAGGAAGTTGCTTTATGGTCTGGCGGTGCTTTGGGGTGTCGCCACGTTGGTGTTTTTCCTGTTTAACATTTTGCCGGGTGATCCAGCCCAGATGATGCTTGGTCAGCGTGCTGACAAGGAGTCGGTGGATGCCATTCGTGAAGAACTGGGGTTGAACCAGAGTCTGGGCAAACAATATGTGGACTATCTCAACGATTTGGTCCCGCTTTCCTTTTATAATGTCTCAAAGGGGGAGGAGACTTTGGAAAAGAGGGCACCATACGCCCGTATTGCCACGATAGGTGCGACGGCGGTAGTATTGAAGGCTCCTTATCTCAGGATGTCATACCAAAGCAAACGCAAGGTATCTGCTATTTTGGGAGAGGCCTTCCCCAACACGTTGCTCTTGGCAGCGGTATCCATTTCCATAGCGTTCATTCTTGGTTTGGCGATTGGCATCTTGACGGCGATCTTGAATACAAACTTTCTGAATAAACTCACGTTGTTCATTACCACGATAGGCATGTCGTTGCCCTCGTTCTTTGCTGCCATATTGATGGCGTGGATCTTTGGCTTTATCTTGGAGGATGTCACTGGGCTGAGCATGACGGGAAGCCTCTATACCGTGGATGAATATGGCAGGGGAGAGTATCTTACTTTATCAAACCTCATTCTTCCGGCTTTAACGTTGGGTATGAGACCCTTGGCGGTAGTGGTGGAGTTGACGAGGACCTCCTTGTTGGAAGCCATGTCGATGGATTATGTAAGGACGGCTAAAGCCAAAGGTTTACGCCCCTGGCGCGTGATAGGTGTTCATGCCTTGCGCAATGCACTGAATCCTGTGGTGACGGCCATCTCAGGGTGGTTTGCCTCTTTGTTGGCAGGCGCTGTTTTCATCGAATATGTGTTCGACTGGAAAGGCATCGGTGTGGTGGTAGTGGATGCCTTGGAGAAGTATGATTTCCCAGTGATTATGGGGGCCGTGTTGTTAATTGCGGTGATGCTCATCATCGTCAATTTGATTGTTGACATTGTTTACGGCATCATCGACCCTCGTGTCCGAATTAGTTAATCATCCATGCCACTCCACAGCCAATGCGGAAGAAATCTTTTATGTGTCGCACGTCAAGGTCAGCTTCGATATCGAGTTGTAGCGTTGGAGAAGGTGTGAAGATGAGCCCGATTTCTGAAAGGTAAAGGTTTCCTTCGGGGTGAAGATAATTGAAAGTCTCGACATACGCGCCGATGTCGTCGGTCAAACTGAAGCCCAGATTCAGCCCAAGAAAAGTGGTCGGGGTGGCCGTCGTGCCGTCCCATTCGGTTCCCACATTGTAACATACCGCAAACCAGTCATTGATATCGTTCTCGAAGATGAGATACATGGCAGGGGCCAGGTGGTCGGGGAGTAGGTTGGCAGAACCGATATGCGGTGATTGCAACTGGGCCAACACACCTACCGAGGGGAGGATGCCATTGCCTTCATAGCAATGGATTTTGGTGCCGATGGTCAGCGGCGTGATGCCCCATAGCTTGGTCTCGTAGGGCTGTTCTTCAAACATCTGGAAGTCGGTGCCCACTCTCAGTTCCACGTTTTCGAAGATGCCGTATCTGACAATGGTGCTTGGAAGAGAGATGGAGCGGTCTCCTTGGTTTCGTTCAAAACTGAAACCGTTTTCCCAGGAAACCTTTTGGAAGGGTAACACTTCGGTACCCCATACGTTGCCCGGCCGGTCGGTAGGGAAGGATACCGCCTCCTCCTGCGCATGGCAGAATCCCGCTGCCATCAATAGGATAAGCAAGAAGGTCTTTGTTTTTTGCATGATTCAAGTTTTTAAATTACAAAAATAGAGAATTATTTCGTACCTTTGCTTTTTCTGTTTTTTTTTAAATAGAATTCTAATCTTTAAATCTCAAAATATGCGTAGCAAAATTGTAGCAGGAAACTGGAAAATGAACCTCACTTTTGAAGAGGCTGAAACCTTGGTTGATGATATCCTCGACCGTTTGGACGAACAGGAAGAACTGAAATGCGAAGTGATAGTATGTCCTCCATTTCCCTATCTGGAAATGTTGACGGACTATGAGTTCGACGAGCAGCGGTTCAATGTGGGCGCACAGAACTGCAGTGCTTACGACAAGGGTGCCTACACCGGTGAGGTGTCGGCCAAAATGCTGAAATCGCTCGACGTAGATTACTGCATCATTGGTCACAGCGAACGTAGAAAATATTTCGGTGAAACCAACGAGGTCCTAGCCGAAAAGATTAACCGACTGATAGAGAACAATATGTCTCCTATCTATTGTGTGGGGGAGGTGCTTGAAGAACGTGAGGCGGGGCGCCATTTCGAAGTGGTGAAGGAACAACTTGAAAAAGGGCTGTTCCATCTCGACGGTGATGCCATCTATGATGCCATCATCGCTTATGAGCCTGTATGGGCGATCGGCACGGGCAAGACGGCCACACCGGAGCAAGCACAAGAGATGCATGCCTTTATCCGTCAGCTGGTAAAAGAACACTATGATGAAGCCACCGCTGACGACATCCGTATCCTCTATGGGGGTAGCTGCAACGCAAAAAATGCCACGGAATTGTTCTCTCAACCCGATGTTGACGGCGGCCTTATCGGTGGCGCATCGTTGAAAGCGGATGACTTCGTCTCCATCTGTCTGCAAGCATCGGGGATAACGGAAAACTGAAAACGGAGATCGGGAAATGAAAACAATTGAGTATTCATTTACGGGACCTGTGTCGGACATTCAGCATGATATGCTGGTGTCAATGCTCGCAGAGATAGGCTTTGACTCCTTCATGGATGACGATTGGGGACTCAAGGCCTATTGCTCGGGAGAGATTCGTGACGATGCTGCCGTGGAAGAGTTGCTTCGCATGGAGGCCTTTCGAGGAATCCATTTGCTAGCGGTGGAGGAGATGCCCGACAAAGACTGGAATGAATTGTGGGAGGCCTCGTATCAACCCGTTGTCATCAACGAGCGTTGTCGAGTAAGGGCTCCATTCCATGAGCCGGATCCGAGTTTCGAATTTGACTTGGTTATTGAACCTAAGATGTCGTTCGGCACGGCGAACCATGAGACTACGGCACAGATCATCGCTCTGATGCTGGAAACGGATTTCAAGGGGAAGGACGTGCTCGACATGGGTAGTGGCACCGCGGTCTTGGCCATCCTTGCCAAGAAATTGGGGGCAGCCCGTACGGTGGCCATCGACAACGATGAGTGGGCCTATAACAATGCGTTCACTAATGTGGCACTCAATGGCATCGATGATATTGAAATCGTTCTTGGCGATGCCGCGGCCATCAAGGGAGCATTCGATGTGGTGCTGGCCAACATCAACCGTAACATCCTGTTGCGTGACATGCGTGCCTATGTGGAGGCCATGCGTTCCCAGGCAAGCATCTTTTTCAGTGGCTTCTATTCCGAGGATCTGGAGAGCATCAAGACAGAGGCGGAACGCCTTGGACTGCATTATGTGCATCACTTGGTCAGAAACAACTGGGTGGCAGCGGAATTCATAAAATAAGGATCATGAAAAAGATTGTAGCGGTACTGCTGACTCACCTGGTCTTTGTCGTGTTTGGTTTTGCCCAAATCACGATCGACAAGAATCGTGTCTTCGGAAATGTTGAATATCTGGGCGACACCAGTACGTCGGGAAATTCAAAAGTGATTACAGGAACGAAGGAGATTCCTGCCCAGTTGGTATTCAAATACAATAAACGCGTCACGGTTAGGGTGATGTCGAAACGTTTTGTGTTGAAGGACAACAGTATCGCTTCCAGTCAAACTCGAGCCCGCATCTATCTTTATGATACCATTCACAATACCGTAGATTCAATTTATCACAACGATTTGGGCTTTCGGTATATTCATGACAAAAACCTGGTTTTGCTTTATCGTAAGGACAATGGGGTGGGGACCGGACCTTTTCACGACACCTATCATGAGTATGACATCTTTTTGGAAGCCATCTATTGGAACCGCGACAAGGACTATATGGAGTTCCGCCGTCTCGAAGGCACTAGCGGGGAGAGTGAAGGTCTGGTGGCCTCAGTGAACTATTTCCGTAAGGCTGACTACCTCAAGATTCAGGCACTCGACATCAAAAATCCCATGGAAAACCTGAACCAGTTTCTGAAGTTGTATGGGAATGATGATCACCAGTTTTACCTTCGCGACTATGTTTCCTATATTAAATACCCACAGTCGCAAGTGCTTTCTTTGATTTTGCTACTTCAGTCAGAAGGCTATCTCGAATACGACAAGGATACACAGCAGGTCATCGTACTCGACCGTTTTTTCGACGTGTTGGCCTCGGAACGTAATGAGTTCGACTTCGATGTCATCAAGTTCCAAACGCGAACCACCAACAAGGAGCCGAACATCCAGCTGATGCTGCGAACCAACGACATGATGGTGTACGGCATCCGTGACTATCAAAACAAGGCCGACATGCCCGTGGTCACCCTGAGTGATTTCAAACATGTGGTGATTATCCCTAATTATGGAATGGTGACCTTGAGGAAGAATCGAAATTTCAAATTTTCGGGCTGTGTGATGGCAGGGATGTATGAATTTTTCACAAAGGAAAGCCAATTCAACTATAGTAATTTTTCCATCGAGATGAACAAGGTGGATTCGTTGCGCTTCTACGCTCGTTTCGATGGCAAGGTCTATCCCGTGGAAGGCCTTCTGGAACGCCTTTCAGGTGAACTCCAGATTGATGAGAGTGACAACAAATCCAGCGTTAGGGAGACCCCCGACTATCCTCGGTTCAACTGTCCAGGCCATGCCTATACGTTCTATAGGAAAATCAACAAGGGCGATTTCAATGTAGAACTACCAGCAGATTCCCTTGACGAAGCGATGCTCGACGGCAAGTTCTATTTTTGCTTGGACCCCTTCTCAGTGAAAAGCCTCGACAACCTTAATAGCGAGGATATCGCATTCAAAGGGAAATTGGTGTCAGGCGGGATCTTCCCGGATATTAGCGAGTCGCTGGTGGTGATGGACGATCATTCGCTGGGCTTCAACCATGTGGTTGGGGATGGACAGAAAGACAGCTATTCCACCTATGGTGGGAAGGGACGCTTCCATCAGAAGATACACCTCTCCAACGAGGGCTTCTATGGCATGGGTCAGCTGGACGTGGAGACGGCGGAGTTCATGTCGGATAATTTTGATTTTTACATCGATTCGGTAGTGGCGCAAGTGCAGTCGCTCCAAATGCATGAGCGGAATCAAGGGGTGACCTTCCCCAAGGCTTCTTGTGGTCCGATGGAGATCAAATGGGATGTGACCGCGCCTCAGCTTTACGCCACGACAAAGGAGGAACCGATCTGTATTTACGATAGCACCTTCTTTAAAGGCTCGACACGGATTTCCGAGCAAGGTTTCGGCGGCGATGGCGTGTTGACTTTCGGCCTGACCCGTTTCGATTCCAAGTATTTCGATTTCGCCAGCCATTCGTTTGTGGCTGACTCATCTGACTTCCGATTGTACGACCAAGACGGCACGACGCAAGCTTTTTTGGCCGAAAACTATCGTTTGCATGTCAATCTAGGTTCCAAGGTCGTAAGGTATGAATACCTCAATGAAAACAGCCACCTCGACTTCCCGCTTAACAAGTTCTATTGCTCCTTGAATCAAGCGGAATGGGATATGGCCGCCAACAACATTCACCTTCATGGCGAGCCTTCCGAATTCGTGTCACTGTTGCCGGAGCATGACTCCCTCTCGTTCTTCAGTACCCATGCCGACTATGATATGAATGAATATGTCATCCATGCCCACGGCGTGGACCATGTCAACGTGGCGGATGCAGAGATTACCCCTTGGAACGGTACCGTCGACATCCAACGTAATGCTGCCATAACTCCTATGGAACATGCCACCATTGTGGCTGATACAGCGCTTAGAATGCATGTTTATAAGGATGCTGCAGTTTCCATCTACAGTCGGCATCATTATTCAGCCCTGGGCATCAAAGATTATATCGATGCGGATGGGGTGGCAACACCGTTGTTTTTCGACGTGATAAGCCCTGTCGATAGCGTGACGGTGGCCCATGCTGAAGTGCCTGACTCGCTCAATTTCATGCTGAGTCCGTATTTCGGATTCCAAGGTAAGATTACTTCTACAGCCTCTCAGCGTTTTGATCGTTACGAGGGCTTCTTCCGCCTGGAACAATCGTGTTTGGAAGATACAGTGTGGTTTGCGGCCTCGGCGGAGATTGACCCGACGGAGGTGAGCATCCCTGTGGATATGGACAAGGTGCGGAAAGTGCGCCAGGGCCTCTTCAATGGATTGTGCTATGAGTATGGTAGCCAAGGAGGATATCACGTCAACTTCATGAAGCCCATGAACCCCGAGACGGTGATGGTGACCAACCAAAACGGTGACATGCGCTACGATTTGGAGCAAAAACGCTATGTGGTTCAAGATGAAAAACATACCCTGACGCTTGATGAGCGTTGCGTGACCACGATGAGTGGCGCTTCCGATTTGGGATTTGATGTGGGATTGACGGATCTTACCTGTTATGGTGACTATGTGAATTATCCCAATGATAGCATTGTTATAGAGGTGCTGAACGTGTTTAATGCACCTGTTTTCGATGACCAAATCCTTGGCGATATCGCTGATATCTATGCTTCGATGGAGGGAGAGGCTGTCGATCTGACCAAGACCAGGTATTTGGATTATATCCGTTCAGAACAAGGTGAGGTCAAGTCATTGCTGTTGCAGGCAGATATGGAACTCACTGGATATCCCGAAATCGAAACTGGTAGTTTTTATGATAAAACCATAGTTATTCCTTCTCTGAAAATGGTTTGGAATCCCGAGCTACGAGCGTTTGTTTCCGTAGGCAAGATTGGAATTGGAAGTCTTGGCAAACATATAGTCAACCGCTATGTTGATGGCTATGTGGTATTCGACCGTCGTTTGGGTGTGATGACTTATTTCTTTAAGAATGACTTGTTCCAGACCTATATCAGTTATAATTGTGGCGATGGGCAGTTGCAAGTTCATGCCACTTACGGGACCATAAACACACGGCTTTCCGACATGGCTGAGAGTAGCCGTTCCGTGAAGTCGGACAAAGCGTATTTTGAGTATGTGGTGACACCCTACGAGGCTTTGACTAACTTCTTGGGTCGGTTGAAGCGTGCGGGGGTGAGGTGAGAGAGGAGAGAAAAATGATTTTTTTTGAAAAAACCATTTTAAAACGATTATTTTTATAATTTTGTAAATTGGTTAATTGGATAAATAGTAATAGTAATCAATTAAAATATAGAGAAATGAAGTTTATCGTATCAAGTTTGAAATTGTTGAAGAGCCTTCAGGCCTTAAGCGGTGTGATTGGTTCGAACAACACTTTGCCGATTTTGGACGACTTTTTGTTCCAATTGAGTGACTCGGGATTGAAAGTCACCGTTTCCGACCTCGAAACCACGATGACGGTCAACCTTGCACCTGATGTGATGGAAGGCACTGGCGAGGTGACTATCCCTGCTCGTATCCTGCTTGACATCATGAAGAACTTCCCCGATGTTCCGGTGACGGTGAGTATTGCAGAAGACACTCTTGCCGTAGTGCTTCATGCGGGCGAAGGTCAGTACAAGCTCTCGGGTCACAAGAGCGACGAGTTCCCTCAGCTTCCAGTGATGGAAGACACTTCGGCTTGGGAAATCCCCGCCGATATCCTGGCTAGGGGCTTCGAGAAGACAGTCTTTGCTACAGGTAACGACGAGATTCGACCGATTATGTCAGGTGTGCTGATGGAGATGAAAGAGGACTATCTCACCTTCGTGGCTACCGATGCTCATAAATTGGTGCGTTATCGTCGGATGGATGTCCGTTCCGATGTGGTGGCCTCGTTCATCATGCCCAAGAAGCCTATCAACCAATTGAAGAACATCCTTGGCACTTTGGGCGACGAGCCCGTGAAGATTGAGTTCAACAGGACCAATGCTTCCTTTGTGTTCGGTGACTATAAGTTGGTGTGCCGTCTCATCGAAGGCCATTACCCGAATTACGAGGCAGTGATTCCTACGAAGAATCCGAATCAGCTGGTGATCGACCGTCAGTTGTTCCTTTCGGCCATCCGTCGTGTCGCTGTGTTCTCCAGCAAAGCCACGCACCAAGTGCGTTTCAAGATTACGGGTCAAGAGATCCTGCTGACGGCTGAA
The DNA here is from genome assembly GCA_946184615.1 of uncultured Bacteroidales bacterium. GTDB lineage: Bacteria > Bacteroidota > Bacteroidia > Bacteroidales > F082 > Limimorpha. The sequence continues at coordinate 8,189 of CAMHFN010000009.1, read as the reverse complement.
GACATTGATTTCTACAACGAGGCCAAAGAACGTCTGGCTTGTAGCTACACGGGCGATGATATCGAGATTGGCTTTAATTCGCGTTTCTTCCAGGAGATGCTCTCCAACCTCGATACTACTGAAGTGAAATTGGAAATGTCGGCTCCCAACCGTGCAGGCATTGTCACTCCCGTCGACAATGAGACTGCAGGAGAGGATGTGTTGATGCTGCTGATGCCGGTGATGCTGAATTCCTAAAAAAATAGAGACGTAGCTAACTACGTCTCTACTTGTTTCATACAGAAGGCCCCATGGGGCCTTTTTTGTTGGGTTACTCCACGGTCACAGTGGTGGTGCCATTCATGGTCATGGGAATGGTCATGCCTTGCTCCGAGAGGGTCATGGAAATGTTTTGTTTGATGGTGCTTTTGATGATCAGTCCAGTTTGCACGTCAATGCTGGCGGTGCCTTCGTAGGTGCCGCTGGTGTCGTAACTGCCTTCAACGGTGCCGTTCACGTCGACCTCTACGCTTTTCTTTGAGATCTTGGTGACGGTGTAATTCAACGTGGCGTTGATGGCCGTGCCATTGATTTCTTGTTTCTTGGTGTTCGTCCATGTACTTCCCACCTTCAGCGGCTCTTCAGGGAGCTCGATGATGGCACTACTTATTTGTGAAGTCTCAGGATCTTCTTCAGATTCAATATGATGACCTAAAACGTCATACATAATGGTGTAAGGCTTTTTGAGGTCGTCGGCAAGCTCATCCACTTGTCCAGCCAACATCGGACTGGTCTTTTCGGGGTGTTCGGAGTCGTAGGTTAGCATCATGCCCATTTGCGAGATGCTCAGTTTGATGGCATCATTTTGTCCCTCAAAAGTAATCCCATTTTTGTCGATACTCTTCGTTTTGAACGAACATTTGTTTTCGATACTTTGGGTCGAAGTCATATTCTGTCCCTGCACCTCCATGAGGTTCATCATGGTGTTTTTGATGGTGGTGTTATAAGTAACACCCGCCTTGGGGTTCAGTCGGACAGTGACTTCTTTTTGTGCCTTGACAGACAAAGAGCTCAGTCCAATGAGGATGAGCAGGAGCGTGATAGTTGCTTTTTTCATTTCCTAATTCTTGATTAAACATAAACTAGATTAAAGCTTTGGACCAGCGGCTACAAGTGCCTTGCCGGCTTCGTTTGTGGTGAACTTCTCGAAGTTCTTGATGAAGCGTGAGGAAAGGTCTTTGGCTTTCTCTTCCCATGCGTTCTTGTCGGCGTAGGTGTCGCGAGGATCGAGGATGTTCGGGTCGACACCGGGCAATGCGGTGGGAACTTCGAAGTTGAAGTACGGGATCATCTTGGTCGGAGCCTTCTCGATGCTACCATCGAGGATGGCATCGATGATGCCACGGGTGTCGCGGATGCTGATACGTTTGCCTGTGCCGTTCCAGCCGGTGTTCACCAAGTAAGCCTTGGCACCACTTTGTTCCATGCGTTTTACGAGTTCCTCTGCGTATTTGGTCGGATGCAGCTCTAGGAAGGCTTGTCCGAAGCAAGCGCTGAAGGTCGGCGTGGGTTCAGTAATGCCGCGCTCGGTACCAGCCAACTTGGCGGTGAAGCCGCTCAGGAAATAGTACTTGCACTGTTCAGGCGTCAGGATGCTGACAGGAGGCAACACGCCGAAAGCGTCGGCGCTGAGGAAGATGACGTTCTTGGCGGCGGGACCAGCCGAGATGGGACGCACGTTTTTCACGATCTTCTCGATATGTTCGATGGGGTAGGAGACACGGGTGTTCTCGGTCACGCTCTTGTCCTTGAAGTCAATCTTGCCATTGGCATCGACGGTGACGTTCTCCAACAGAGCGTTGCGACGGATGGCATTGTAAATGTCAGGCTCGCTGTCCTTGTCGAGGTTGATGACCTTGGCGTAGCAGCCGCCTTCGAAGTTGAACACGCCTTCATCGTCCCAGCCATGTTCGTCGTCACCGATGAGCAGACGTTTCGGGTCGGTGGAAAGGGTGGTCTTGCCGGTGCCGGAGAGGCCGAAGAAGATGGCGGTGTTCTCGCCTTGCATGTCGGTGTTGGCGGAGCAGTGCATGGCGGCGATGCCTTGCAGCGGCAGGTAGTAGTTCATCATGGAAAACATGCCTTTCTTCATCTCGCCACCATACCAGGTGTTGAGGATGACCTGTTCACGGCTCGTGACGTTGAAGGCCACGCAGGTATCGCTGTTGAGACCGAGTTCCTTGTAGTTGTCGACCTTGGCTTTGGAGGCGGTGTATACCGTGAAGTTCGGCTTGAAATCAGCCAGTTCCTCAGCCGTGGGCTTGATGAACATATTCAGCACGAAATGGGCTTGCCATGCGACCTCCATGATGAATCGGACGGCCATGCGGGTGTCTTTGTTAGCACCGCAGAAAGCATCGACGACATAAAGGTTCTTGCCGCTGAGTTGTTTCTTGGCGAGGTCTCTCACCTGAGCCCAGACTTCTTCGCTCATTGGGTGGTTGTCGTTCTTGTAACCCTCGGTGGTCCACCACACGGTGTCCTTCGATTTGGTATCCATGACGATGTATTTGTCTTTGGGAGAACGGCCAGTGTAGATACCAGTCATCACGTTGACAGCATCGAGTTCGGTCAACACTCCTTTGTCGTAACCAGTGAGTTCAGGGTACATCTCATCCTTGAACAACTGCTCATAGGAGGGATTATAATAAATGTCTTTTACATCAGCAATGCCATATTGGGCTAATGCTTGTCTGATTTCTTCGATGTTTTTAGCCATGATTGAAATAATTGATAAATAGATGCACAAAGTTAGGCAATTATTCTTTTAGTCAAAGAAAAAAGGGGGAAATCTTTTTATTAGTTTGGTCATGTCTTTAACGAATAATCCAATCCTCCATAACCATTTTGCTTTCAACAGATTCCTCTAATTCATCAGGCAAATTGCAAAACAAGTCCAATCCAAGTAACGCTTCCAATTCATCTACCGTAATAGCACATTCGCTCATCGAACGTGTTTCTCCACCGTTACGCATCACAAAAAAGAGAATGAGAACCCTAAAGCAGAATTCAATGTTAGTTATTTGACCGCTTTTAGTGTTATTGTAAGAGATCCGGGAGAGGAAGTTTTTTCACTTATTGTTCATCAACTTGCCTCTAGCTTGTCACCACAAGCTAAGTCTTTGATATTAAGTGTGAAAGATTCAAAAAAGACATCCTCTGAATTGCAGCTTGTCACTAACTTGTCACCCAAGAGCAAGCAACTATTTAGAAAGCAGTTTATTTACCCGTCCGTTGAAGCTGGCTTAATGGCAATGACTCATCCCGACAATCCTCGCCACCCACGGCAACAATATTATTTGACGGAACTGGGATTGGCAGTGCTTAAAGTGCTAATTAATAATAACGATCATTCCTCATAATCCAGACATGCCCGCTGGACGGTATATGGACGGACTTTCGTGTTGGCCACCGCCAAATGCTCTGGATGCTGGGCGTAGACCTTCAAGGCTTCTTCGCTTTCCAAAGTACAGTCCAACATCAAATCGGCAGTCGATGAGGCCAACCGCCCACCAACCTGTACCTTCACGTCAATTAAGCCAGGTATTTTACCCACCAAACCTTCCAACCCTTCCTTAATACCCAACTTGACGGTTTCTTTATTATCTTCTGATAGCTCTGGATTTAACGTCCACAAAATGATGTGCTTAACCATGTTATTCTGTTTTTTTTGTTGTGTTAGGGCTCTCCCATCAAGCAAAGATAGGCTTTTTTTGGTATTTTTGCACTCCTAAACTAAAACGCTTTTTTAATGAAACATTTTAATTTAACTTTTTTAGCGTTGTTTGCCATGCTCCTAATGACATCCCTTGGCGTTAAAGCTCAACAGGGCATTCAAAGCTACGTCTCCGCTTCGGGATACGTTATTTTCAATACTCCTTTTTATTATACAGGTGAAGATGGTTATGCCTTCGACTTCGAAAATGACTATATTGAAGGCCGTCTCGTCAATTGGACTACCATCGATGCCGATGGTGACGGATACAATTGGATGCTTTCTCCATTGGGCGAAGGCTATGGCCGCAACGGTTCTGACGGCGTACTGCTTTCCTATTCTTACAGCAACTATTCGGGTGCGCTGAACCCCAACAATTATTTGGTCTCTCCCAAAATCGCCATCACTGGCAATAATCATTATGTGACGTTCTATGCAGCTTCCTTGGACGAGGCATATCCTTCCGATCATTTCGGGTTGGCCGTTTCCAACACCACAGCGACCGCTTCGGCGTTCACCATGCTTCAGGAGTGGACGATGACTGCCAAGCAGGGTGGGTGGTATGAATACACCGTCGACCTGAATGCATACGTGGGACAAGAGGTCTACATCGCCATCCGGCACTTTAATTGTCCCGATAACTTCTGCCTCTGTGTCGATGATATCTTCGTTGGTCCTCAAGAAAAAGACCCGCTCATTGACTGTGCTATTGGCCTTGATGGATTGGTTGTTGCCAATGGCGTTACTGGAACGCAATACCTGCTTGATACAGAAGGCTTTGAAGATGGTTCAGACCATGGGACAACGGTTACGGCAACCTATCAGTCGGGTGCTTGTTTGGCAAAGACGGTGGATTGGACTTTCCGTTCGGCTGACCATTTCCAAGGATCACCAACGGGTCTTCATGTCGAAAGCGACGGGAATACGGTCAACCTCAGTTGGGAGCTCCCTATGATGAATTCCTCCTTCAGCGTCGATGAACTGCTTTACGATTTCTCTGACAGTACTTTGATGGATCTCACCTTGATTGACGCCAACCACGATGGCTACAATTTCAGGGTTTATCCATACGGTGGCTATGGCAGCGGCAATTGCCTGAGGTCGGATTCATGGATCGGCGGTGCCAATGCCCATGCCCTCAATCCCGACAACTTCGTGGTGTTGCCGCGTATTATTCCCAATGCAGGAGCTACCTTCTCCTTCATGGCTGTGGATGCTAACATGCCTGGCGTTGCTCCTGATCCCGAGCATTTTGGAGTGGCGGTGTCAACTGCGGGTAACACCAACCCTGCCGATTTCACCATGATTCAAGAGTGGAATAGTACAGGAACCTATACGGAATACGCTGTTGATCTTTCAGCATACGCAGGACAGTCCATCTATGTAGCCCTTCGTCACTTCAACACCACGGGCGAGTCGTATTACCTATATGTTGATAATATCAAGGTGACAAATGTCGATGCCGAGATCCAACGTCCTGCCAAAGGTGCTATGGTCTATGCTAACGGTGAGCTTGTTGCCACTTTGAATCATGGAGAGACAAGCTATACTCATAGTGTTAACCGTTATACAACTGATTATTGTATTCGTGTGATTCAAGAAGGAAGCAAGGCTGATGGTACCTATTATGCCTTGGCTGCTCCCCAATGTGACGATGCTGAAATCGATTGCGTTAGGCCAAAGAACCTGTCGGGCACTTTCGAAAGCGGAAAAGTGGCCCTTTCGTGGGAACGTGACATTTTTATCGACTTTGAGGACGATCCGCAGGGGTGGACCTTCCTTGATGCTGACGGTGACGGACAGATTTTTGGCATTTACTACGGAGGAGGCATGAACCCCGACGGGAGTGTAAACACCACGAACACCAATGCATCCCTTTCTTCGTTTTCCTACTTGAACGGTTATGGCGACTTGCATCCTGACAACTATGCGTTCATGCCTTTGGTGAAAATCCTGCCTGGTGCTTCCATGACATTTTATGCTGCTGGATGGGATCCGAACTATCCAACGGAAACTTTCGGTGTGGCGGTCGCCTCCGAAGACGGATTGAGTATCAACACCATTGCCCAATGGACCTCGCAAAACCCCTATATGCGCTATACAGTTGACCTTTCCGCATACGTGGGTCAAAAGATCTATCTTGGATTCCGCCACTTCTCAGCTGTGTCGGCCTACGCAGTCTGTTTTGACAACATCACCGTGACCAATGCGGTTTGGGCTGGAACGGTCAGCGAGACCTTGCATTATAATGTGTATCGTTCGTTTGACGGATCCAATTATGATTTGATTGGTTGGATTGACGGTGATGCCACCAGTTATGACGACAACGACATCCAATCCGTGAATTGCTACTACAAGGTGACGGCAGTCAACTCCATGCCTGGTCATGAAACTTGCGAGTCGGAACCAGCTCTTTCGGTGGACGGTAGCCACGATTACGTATATGTTTCCACAGATGCGGTATCAGAGCAGGACAACGACGTCAACGTGTATCCCAACCCGACTTCTGGAATAATTACGGTGGAGGCCTCGGGCATGAACTATCTTACCGTGATGAACGCATTGGGTCAAGTGGTTTACGATGCCCCAGTCGACACCGATGAAGTTTTGCTTGACCTGGCCCAGTACGGTGCTGGCATTTATCTGGTCCGCATTAATACAGCAACCGAGACCCTCGTCAAGAGAATCTCGGTGACGAGATAATCAGAATATTTTTCTGTAAACGTGGCATTCCGGCGTTTCCTGCCGTTCTTCCAAATAGTTCTGGTGGTAATCTTCGGCAGGGTAGAAGGCTAAGACCTCACGGATCTGCGTGGCCGGATGATAGCCCATCTGCATCAGTTCACCGAACACTTTGATAGCGATGTCACGTTCTAACGTGTCCTTAAACCAGATGGCAGAAAGGTATTGCGTCCCGATATCGATGCCTTGTCCGTCGGCTTGCTCAAAGTTATGAATCTCGAAGAAATACCTGACCAAGGCTTCGTAGGAAACCTCCTTCGGATCGTATTCCACTGCGATGGTCTCCAAATGGCCTGTGGTACCTGTTTTTACTTGTTTATAGCTTGGATTTTGAAGTTCGCCACCCATGAATCCTACGGTAGTTTTCTTCACTCCATTGAGGCGTTTAAAGTAGTATTCCACACCCCAGAAGCAGCCGGCTGAGAAGTATGCAGTTGACATAATATGGATGTTTTGATTAGCAAAGATAATCTTTTTTATAAAACAAGCCAGCCCCCGATCTCTCGAGGGCTGGCTTCATTCTGTCTTCCGACTTCTTATTTCTTGCTTCTTTCTTCTTCAATTGCCGCTTGTGCTGCAGCCAGACGTGCGACGGGCACGCGGAACGGCGAGCAGCTCACGTAGTTCAAGCCAGTCTTGTAGAAGAAGCGGACTGAAGCGGGGTCACCGCCGTGTTCACCGCAGACGCCGCACTTCAGGTTGGCGCGCTGGCTACGGCCACGCTCCACACCGAGTTTCACCAGCTGACCGACACCTTCTTGGTCGAGGGTATTGAACGGGTCGGCGGGGATGATCTTCTCTTCGATGTAGTCCTTCACGATGGCGTTGACGTCGTCGCGGCTGAAGCCGAAGGTCATCTGGGTGAGGTCGTTGGTGCCGAAGCTGAAGAACTGGGCTACGCTGGCGATTTGGTCGGCCACGAGGGTGGCTCTCGGAATCTCAATCATGGTACCATACATGTAATTGATCTTCACACCGAACTTCTTCTCGATTTCAGCTTGCACGCGGTCGGCGATGGCCTTCTGGTGTTCAAGTTCCTTGACGTTGATGGTCAGCGGGACCATGATTTCAAGATGCGGGTCGAAGCCTTCCTTCATCAGTTCAGCGGTGGCCTGGAACAAGGCGCGGAACTGGGTTTCGGTGATCTCGGGATAGACGACGCCGAGACGGACGCCACGCAGACCCATCATCGGGTTCACTTCGTGGAGAGCCTCAATGCGCTTGACCAATTCCTTCGTGCTCATGCCACGCTCTTTGGCCAAAGCCTTGATCTTCTCTTTTTCGTCTACTTTAGGAACGAACTCGTGCAAGGGCGGGTCCATCAAACGGAAGGTCAGCGGTTTGCCGTCCAACACTTTCAGCGTACCCTTAGCGGCCTTTCTGATGTAAGGTTCCAACTCCTTAAGAGCGGCTTTTCTGTCTTTGGTGTTGTCGGTCAAGATCATGTTGCGCAGCTTGGCCAGCGGTTTCTCGCTGTTCTTGCCGTAGAACATGTGCTCGATACGGAACAGGCCGATACCCTCGGCGCCGAAGTTGATGGCGTTTTGGGCGTCTTCCGGGTTGTCGGCGTTGGTGCGGACACCCATCTTACGGTATTTGTCAACGAGCTTCATGAACTTCTTGAAGAGCGGGTTCTCGGTGGCGTTGATCATACCCACGGGCTCGGCATAGACCCAACCCTTGGCGCCGTTCA
>CAMHFN010000008.1 GCA_946184615.1 uncultured Bacteroidales bacterium | reverse complement strand
GGCACTGGAACGCGCCTTTCTTTGACGAGAAAAGCCAATAGATGGGGCGGTTCTGGTAACGCTTCTTGTGGTCGGTGTAGAAACTCTTGGTCATATAGTCGGCCACGGACATTCCCAAGGCATCCTGAATGAAATTCATATTCCCGTTGATGTTGTCGATGCCAAAGACGAGTTTCACAAAATCTGTGATTCGGTTGACGGCATTGTCCGGGAAAGGCGCATCGATGGGAAGGATGGGGATGATGGCATCGGAGTCGATTTGGAAGACTCCCCCGGCCTGCTGCCACCCCCTCTCTGAGGGGGACCCTTCGACAGGCTCAGCGACCTGATAAGGAGCCAGCTCTTCGGCGGTTGGATTGGGGTGGGCGATATGGAGGCCAGGACGGTCTAAGCGGTAGCGACCCATGTAGCAGCCAATGGCGTAGCTGATGAGCTGCTGGATGATGTTGTCTTCGCACCAAATTGGAGTCTTACAATTTTCGGAACCAGGAGCGGGAATAAACATCAACTCGCCTTGCTGAAGGATAGTGACTTCCTCCAAAGGCACATCGGGTGAAAGCTCGTCCTGAAGGCCGTAGATTTCGATAAACTGACGGTTAAGCTCCTCTTCGTTATGGTGGAGCTGGTTGAATTTATCCATCCAATAGGCCTTATATTCTTCAACCAATAAATCCAGTGTAACATAGTTGTTTTTGGGAGCATTTTCAAAACCGATTCTAAAGGTTCCTTTTCCTTGTTTTTGCAATCTTATCAGTTCATTCTCTTGGAAATCCCATGAGGTTTCATGAGCGTCCCAATCTGCTTTGCTGATGGCGATGTTATTAGACACCAATTCACAGATTTCTTGTTGGTTTTTATTGATATATGGAATTTTACCCAAGTCAGAAGTTAAGATACTCATGCTTGAATTTGTAATCCTTATGAAATAGTTACCAACTTTACTATTGAACAAAGCCATTGAGTACAACAAAGTATTATTGTCAGCAAATCCACTTAATCCTACAGCATCAAATAATACTCGTTGAGGAGAATAGCGAACTGAGACATTACCTGATGATATTTTAGACCATGTTATTGCTGGTCTATACATATATTCAGGATTTCTCATTGTTGAGGTTGTCAATGATTTGATTTCTTCTCCTTCGTTTTTCCAGTATACAACATCTAACAAGCAACCATACCATAAACGTTTAGTTCCTCCACTTCTCATAAAACACCAGATAGAAGGTATCCTTGTTTTATCGACTTCCATCCAGAGTCTTGTGTATTTAACATTGTCACCTGTAGTTATTCCAGTTTTTAATTCAATGACTGTTTTTGAAGGGGACATTGAATAAGCCTCAACAATTTTGTCACTCAGCCAATAACTAACAGGACAGCCAGGAATTTTCTTAAAGTTGGATTGCAAAACATTAGGATAGTATGTCTTTGTGCCATGTTTAGAATAAACAATATCTGATACTTCCTTTGAATAGTCTGCAAAATAGAAGCGGAAATCATGGTCGGCTAATGTTTTTTCAAATAGCAGTTTTAAATGCTTTTGATCAAACTCTTGAAATGTTCTTTCAATTAGACGGAAATAGGTACCTTTAGCATTTTCGTCCATTCGATTCTGAATAACTGTGCAAACGCTTCCAAAATCAGCACCAAAAATACCACGGCTGAGATGAAGCATAGACAGGATGCATTGGTTATCAATAATCTGTCGGCGTAACTGCTCAATAGTTGAAAGGAATAGCCATGATGGAGGAACAATGTTAGCATAACAACCACCTTCTAGGGTACGCTCGGCTTGCAATAGCATAAAAACTGTGCAGAGGTCGGCCTTGCCCTTTTCGTAGTTATCTTTTACGTATTTTGAAAGCTCCGGATTCATATTTCCATTACCCATATAAGGAGGATTCATCACCACAGCGGCATATTTGTCTGTCAATGCAAGAAGGAGCTGGATGGATGGCATGATGTTCTGAACCTCAACAGGAAGTTCGTCTTTGGTATTCCAGTATTGTACAGCCTGAGTGATTGAATATCGGACTTCGGGTGTAATGTTGAAACGCATAATGGAGCCGAGGTTGTAGGCTTCGCCCATCAGTGCTAAGGCTTGCAAAACCTGTTGTGTGGTTTCTTCGGAGGCCGTGCCGGAGAAAAATTTGTCAATAAGTGTCTTTGCAAAGCCATAGCCCTCATAGTTTGTCATATTGGCTTCAGCACCAATGGCGACATCAGGAGCGCGGTACAACAAAGGCTTGGGCATGTCGAGCACACGAGGCAGACAGTGGGCATCGGCGAAACTGATGTCCTTCTGACAGGCTTTCAGGAGCAAAGCGAACATGGAGAGCTGCTTGGCACGGGTGTCGAGGTCGATGCCAAGGATGTTATGGGTAAGGATTTTCTCAACGGCATCGCGAGGGTCGTACAGCTCTTCATCGTAGATTTGAAAGAGCAGGTCGAAGAACTCGCCGAGGATGTGGCCAGAGCCACAGGAGAGGTCGGCGCAGGTTAGATCTTCGAGAGAAGAGAGTTGTAAGACTCCCCCTTGCCCCCTCTCAGAGGGGGACCCTTCGACAGGCTCAGGGGCCTCGACGAGGTATTTCCATGAGTCTTTTATGGGGCTGTTGGGATGGTTGTCGAGGTAGATGCGGCCAGCGGTGTTTTGCACCATGTATTTCACAATCCAGTTGGGCGTGAAGATTTGAGTGGCCGCTGGGATTTGGTCGGCTTCAGCTTTGTTGCCGTCTTTGAAGGAAGCGAAGACTTCGTCTTTCTTCTCCGAGATATAGAACTGATAGAGCCAGCCAATCAATTCTGACTGACGGTAGTCGTCGTCAGTGAGATAGTCGGTGTTGTTGAGCAGGTCGATGAAGTTTCCATCGACGAGGATGTTGTTTGGCAAGAGCAATTCAGTGTACCCAGTGATGCCACCGAAACAAGCCTTCAAGATGGGATGGTTGTGGCAATAGGCTGTGATAAGGACTTGGAACTGCTCGAATAGACGAGTGTCGTCATCAATGACTTCATTAAGCTGCTGGCGGTCGGTGGGCATAAGAAAATCGTATTTGCCGCGACGTGCATCATTGACAATGCGAGGCACCTTGACAGCAGGGTTGTCGTATTCGATGACGGGCTGAATGATGCCGTTCTTTTGGAGGATGCGCAAGGCCACAAGACGGTTGAACCAGGTGTAGGCGGCTTCCTCGCAGACATCATCAAAACCTATAAGTTTGATGCGGTTATATAGTTCCATCCATTGTTCGTAGAAACGAGTGCCAGGAATGACACGGCCTTGGAAGACGGTGCTATCGGAATAGCGGCTTGGTGGGGTGACATTATTGTCGGATCCATCAGCATTGAATCCAAGGAGATTGAGTTTTGCATTGACACCCGCGAGGAGGATGTTACGGGCTTGGGTGGCGAAGCGTTGTATTTGGTTGGTGTTCATTCAGTGGGTAGTTATCAGTTGTTCAGTTGTTCAGTTATCGTGCTTACGTGCTTACGTGCTTTCGAGGCTGACTCCCCCGGCCTGCGGCCACCCCCTCATAGAGGGGGAAGTGCCAGGGGTTGAAACCCCTGGTTAGGGTTGGGTCGCCCCTACGGGGCTTTAGAGGATTATGATTTCATCGCCTTTGTCGATGTAGGGCATGATTTGTTTGCGTAGTCCAGCCAAGTATTTGTCGACATCCTCGACGGTCTTCAAGGTGGACTTGGAGCGTGTTTGGATTTTGACGGTGGGCGGAGTCTTGCCTGTCTTAGCAGACAACAGCTTTGCGGATTCTTCTTGGAAGAACTCGTCGGTATTGATGTTGTTCTGCAAGACAGCGATATTGTTGGATTGGGTTTTCTGTTGGATGCGGACATCGACGCGGCTGTGGTAGGTTACGCCTTGCTCAGAGGCGATACTGCTTAAGCGTTCGTCCTCTTGGGTGTAGGCCACTCGGATGCGCTCACGGAGGTCTTCCTTGACTTTGTTCAAGGCTTGCTCCAAGCGTTCCTTCAGAGCCTTATATGTGGCCAGATTGCGCATCGGGTTATCATCCGTGAGGATGGCGCGGAGGTTGTTCACGGTTTCTTGCTCTTCAGGGATGTACTGCCAGTTCTCTTCATTGTCGTGAACGAAACGGACAAAAGCCTTATAGATATCGAAGCGGTCGGCACGGTTGATGAAGGCCGAAACGGTCTTATAGTTGTCGAGGATCTGCTTGGCTTCCTCTTCTTGGCTGATGACCGCATTGAAGAAAGTGGCAGTGTCGCGCTCCATGTGCCAAGGCTTCAACAAGTTTTGAGCCGCATCGATGTGCTTGGCGAACGGGCTGGTGCCAATGTTCTTTTCCTTGTAGAAGTTATCGATGGCATCAAGGATATTATTGATAAAGCCCTGAGCGTATTGCTTCAGCTCTTCGGGGTCGGACATGTTATCGATATTCATATCATTGAACACCGACTTCCATGCCTTGGTGAAGCTGTTGACCAGCTCGGCGGGGATGGTTTGAGCCGGGCAGATGGTGAAATCGGCCTTGTTTGACATGATTTTGTCGGCCACAAGGACGCGCTCGGCATTGGGGGTGTTCTTATAAGAGAAAGAACGGAGATTGCGGCGCACCAGCTCATTCATGATGAAGATGGTGCAGATTTCGTTCCAGCCGTAAGGGATGGCGGCGAATTTTTCGACGACATCCTTGATGGAAACAGGGTTGGCACCTTGCTTGTCGAGGTAACGGCTGACTTCCTCTTCGGCTGGTGACAGCGGCATCATTTCGTACTCGTTGGTTTTCTTAGGCGCGATGATGCGAGCATAGAGCGCCTTGGAATCGCGAGGCACAGAAGGACTGTTGACCAGAGAAGCGTAGGTAAAGATGTTGCTGAAATGGTTTTGGATAGCGAACTTGTAACGCTTATCGCCTTTATCAGCACCCATCATCACTTCGTGTTGGCCACTGATGACAGGACAATCGTCGAACATCTTGTGGAACATGGGAAGGATGGTTTGCTGGAAGGTGTTGTTGGACTTGTTGCGGAAGAGGTTGTTGGTGGCTTCGCGTTCGGTTGAGTTGGCCATGTTTTCGCTGAGGTATTTCGACACCTGGCAATACCAATAGAACTCGTTCTTCAGATTCTTGTTGGCGGCGTAAAGGTCGGCCAAGAAGAAAACGAGTTTGTTATTGGGATTGTTGAACATAAAGCTGGCCATATCAGGATAGTTGTTTTCAAGGACAAACTCGACGGACACAGGCGCGTTGGTGTTGGTCCAGAAATTCTTATTCATGATGTTGGCCGCGATATTAAAGCTACCCGTCATATAGTTTTCACGCGGATTGATGCCTGAATACTTACGGAAGATGCCTTCGAGCATGGTGGCCATAAAGTTGTTGTCGATTTGCTGGTGCTTGATGGCCGTGACGACTTCACGCTCATCGTCGGTGTAGAACTGATAGATGGTGGCCTTGGTGGGCGAAGTGATTTCTTGAAGCACATTATTGTCGACCAGATAGCTCAGGACATCGTTGACCTTATCGACGAGGACTTGCTTCTGGGTGTCGACATTCTGCATGAGCAGGGTGACGACATTGGCAGCGGTGGCACCGAACACAGCCCTGTCGGACTCGTTGAGGTTGCAGATCATAAACAGAACACGCACCACGCGAAGGCCAAACTCCGTATCGGAATAGGTTTGGATGACGCTCTCGGCATTGGAGATGGCGTTGGTGCCTTTGTTGGTGAGCTGTGCGAACATCGGCTTATAGAACTGGTCGAAGGAGATGAAGCTGCCCACAGGCTGGTCTTTCGTGTTCTGTGCCGTGGCATGAGTGACACGAAGCACGGAACGCTGGTTGCCCTTGACTTCGACTTCGATAAATTCCTTGTTTTGGAAGGCATCGAAGACCTTGGTGACCAAGGCAAACTGATAAGGCACGAAGGGATAGAAGTCAATGAAGTTTTGACGGTCTGCAAACTTGCTGTAGCCCTTGGGCAGTGAATTGAACTGCTCGGTGATGGCCAGCTGCTTTTCGTCGTAGAGTCTGCCCAATTCGGCCTGAGCGTTGGCTTCCTTTTCGAGGATGCGCTGCTGGGTGATATATTCAAGCTTGGTACTCTTCAGAGAGACTTTGACGGGGAAACGGCCAGTGATTTGGCCATAGTTGGGATTCTGCTTATTGATTTGGCAGTTGTCGAGGATTTCGGTGAGTTCCTGCTGAGCGGAGCAAGCGACCCAAATCTTATCGCCACAAGCGGTGTGCATTTCCTCCACGATGCTCTGCAGCTGAAGGAGCAACTGCTGATTGTTGGCGATGAACATGGAAACCTCGTCGGCTATGAAAAGCAAACGGTAGTTGTCGGACTTGGTGGCGAGGTGGTTTTTCAGCATGGTGGCGAAGGTATCGACCGAAATGGTGAGGCCATTGGCCTTGATGTTGGCTAGGATGTCATCCACATTCAAATCGGGAGCCAGTTCCTTGACGGTTTCGGCGATGAAGCTTGGCAAGGCGATGATGATGGTTTCGGACTCTTCGAGCCAATCCATGCCCGTCTTTTCGGCGATTTTCTCCTTGAATTGCTCATAGACTCCGCGCTTATCAAGGAGGCGTTCGAGGAGCATGGCCATGTGGATGTTGTAGTGGTTGTAACCAAGATGGCCATTGAAGGCGTTCCAGAAGAGCGACACAAAGGACTTGGCCTTTTGGTGCTCGTCCTCGTCTTCGTTGGCGCGTTTGCCCAGGTTGAAGCGCAGCGTCTCGACCTCAGCGGCCTTGAACCAGTTGCAGAGGTCGCGGATTTCAGACGGCTCAATGCCGATGGTGCTTTCGGGATGCTCCAGAGGGTCGCGAGCGACGGTTTCCTCTTCGAGGCGTTGCAAGGCTTCGTTTTGGTAGTCCTTATGCAGGCAATAGCTGATATATTTCAGGAAGTGAGACTTACCCGAGCCGAAATAGCCGGACACCCAAATGCCATCCTGACTGTATTTCTTCTCCTTGATGGCAGAAAGGACTTCATACATCTGCTTGATGATGTCGTCGGTGAACACATATTCCTTGATTTCGACACGAGCCGTTTCAGGGTTGATGTCCTCCATATAAACGGCAGGGTTCACATTACGGGTAATGTCTTTCTTGTAGATTTGTTGAAGTTTCATATCTCGACGTTGTTTTTGTATTTCACTTGTTGATTAGGTTGATGGAGCGATAGCCGTGCTGGTCATGCAGCCGATTGAAGAGGCTGTAAGAATTGCCATCGATGGAGCCTGGATAGAACAGGATGATTTTGTAGCGGCTGGGGTCGTTGTAGCCCTCGTATTTGGTGAGGAAGTCATTGGCACGGAGATAAGGGTACATGGAGCCGATACCATAAATGAAGACATAAGGATGAATGTATTCATCCGCTTTGTCGATTTCCTCGTTGATGCGTTGCTGGATATAGCTCATAAACTCCTTACTTCCTGCCTTGATGGTGAGGATGCGAGAGTATTCTGGCGTTTCGTTCTCCAGCATATAATGAAGATAGGAGCTGTCGAACTTGCCAAAGGGTTGCTTATCGAGGAAACGGCAGAACTCATCGAAGAGATTGAGGGCTGGAATATCGATGAAGTTGGCAGGCCGTTTGAGGCTGTCCTTCATGTCGTGAATCTGCTGACGGATTTCGTATTCCTTGGCAGGGTCATAAAGGAAAATATAATAGTTGTAGTAGACGATATTGCGCGGGTTTTGGAAAGGCTCGGAAGTGAGCTTTTCGCAAAGCTGTGGGATGGTCATTGGTGTCATAGGGCAGCGTTTTTAATGGATTCGATTTCATAGGGTGGCAGCAGGCAAGCATCGAGGAACCAGGCTTCACCAATGCGAAGGTAGTATTGCCAGCTGGATGCCGGAAGGGTGACGCGCTTGATTTGGTGGCCATCACGTTCGACGAAGCCAGCATGACGAAGGATGCCCATATAAGCTGCAGCGATTTTGACATAGGTCTTTTCAGACCAGCTATCCACAAAGGCATCCTGAGCGGCGATGTCGTCAATGCACATCAACAAATCAGCCCTTGAGACAGTTTGTGAGACGGAACGCCAGTTCTTCAGCACCACGTTGATTTGGAAATCGAAACAAATGCGGTAGGTTTTGAGTATTACGAAAAACATGGCGATGCGCTGCTCATCCTCGGACATGGCCAAATAGTCGTTCCAGAACGAGACAGGCATAGCTTTATAGCGACGGACGAACTCGGCGACGGCACGGCGACGAGTGGTCTCTGTATTGATTTTAAGAAGGTTGTTATTTATGATTTCATCTTTCAACAGCGCATCGGCATCGTCGCTCATGAGGAGAGGCAGAACGGCTGTCATTTCGTTGATCATGAAGCCGCATCCTGTTATTGCCGCGCTGTAAGGACTGGTATTTTTCATCTAAATTGCGTTTGGGTATGGAGGGTGCAAATTTATGTAAAAAATGGTGAATTTGGAGGAGTATTTTTATAAATAGGTGTAAAAAGATGTAAGTTGAGAGTTTAGAGTTGAGAGTTTAGAGTTGTTTTTAGTTGAGAGTGGGGAGTTTGGAGTTGTTCAGTTATTCAGTTGTTCAGTTGGGAGTTATAGGACAAATGGGACAGATGGGACGGATAATGAGGTGATTTCGGTATGCGTGCTGACGTGCTTACGTGCTTACGAAGGTGTGATTATCTTACCCTTACCTTTGAAAAATTGACAAAATTACAAATGTGGCGAACGATTTTTGGCCAAACGGGTGAACAGATTTTGGCCAAATGGGTGAACAATTTTTGGCCAAACGGGTGAACGCAAAAAGGATTTTTGTATTTTTGCGTCACAATTTAAACAAAAAAGTATGGACAAGACCTATAAGAAAAGAATAGCTGACAGGCTGTTAGAGCGTAAGTTAGCAGGCAAAGGGGCTGTGCTTATAGAGGGCGCGAAGTGGTGCGGAAAGACCACCACAGCGGAGCAGATTGCCAAGAGCGTGAAGTATATGTCGGAAACAGGAATGGTTGAGCAAAACATCAAGATGGCGACGCTAAATCCAAAGCTTCTGTTGACAGGTGAGTTTCCCCGGCTTATCGACGAGTGGCAGATTGCCCCTCAACTGTGGGACAGCATTCGTTTTGAATCAGACCACGGCCCATTAGGTCAGTTTATTCTGACAGGCTCTGCCGTCCCGGCCGATATGAGCAAAGTGGTTCATTCGGGAACGGGACGCATTGGGTGGCTGAGGATGCGCCCCATGAGCCTATGGGAATCGCAGGAATCGACCGGAGAGGTGTCGCTGGCCGAATTGTTTGAAACACCCAAACAGGTTGGAGCCATCAACAATATGGACATTGACCGATTGGCTTTCTTGACCTGCCGCGGAGGATGGCCATTGGCAGTTGACATGGAAAACGAGATAGCCTTAGACCAGGCGTTTGACTATGTGGAGGCAGTTGAGAAACGTGATATTTCGAAGGTGGACGGTGTGGAGCGCGACCCCGTAAGGGTTCACCGTCTGTTACGCTCGCTGGCGCGTAACCAAGGCAGCCAGGCATCGTGTGGCACCATCAGGGCAGACTTGTTAGCGAATGAGTCGGACGCTTTGTCGGAAGATACCATCGCATCGTATATCAAGGCTCTGAAAGAGATTTTTGTGGTAGAGGACAGCGAGGCATGGAATCCGAACTTGCGGAGTAAGACGGCGATACGGACGAGTGACACGCGGTATTATACCGACCCATCGATTGCCACCGCTGCATTAGGCATAGGCCCTCGTGACTTGGTGAACGACTTGAACACTTTCGGGTTGATGTTTGAGACGCTGGCCGTGCGAGACCTGCGAGCCTACGCCGAGGCACTCAACGGTAAGGTGTATCACTTCAGGGACAAGAACGGTCTGGAATGTGATGCGGTGGTGCATCTGAGGGATGGGCGTTATGGTCTGGTTGAGATAAAGCTGGGTGGCGATGACCTCATCAATGAAGGCGCGGCATCATTGACGGATCTTGCAGGCAAGATTGACACGGATAAAATGAAGGAGCCGTCATTCATGATGGTGCTGGTGGGCGTGGGAATGTATGCTTACCGCCGTGAAGACGGAGTGTTTGTTGTGCCCATTGGGTGCTTGAAGGATTAAGCGGCCTCAGCCCAATCCTCTCCGAGCGGAGAAGAAGAATCGGACAGAATTCGTTATTTGTACTAACGTGCTATCGTGCTTACGATAGTTTGAAAAAAGTTGTAAATTTGCGGCGTTTTTTAATCGAAAAGACATAGAAAAATAGGCTTTACGCTTTGTTTTCCTGTACTAGAATCTGGCAAAATTCACTCACAAAGGAAGCAGAGCTGTGAAGTCTGCGCCATAGGCGTAGACTTCTTCGCTTCTGTATTGTGAGGGCTTGCCAGAGCCTTAGTACTATAGAACGAGAAGGCTGCGCCTTCTTTTATGCTGGAAGCCGCAAAACCCTATTCCATGACACGGGAGGAAATCAAACAAAAGTACGCTGACATCAAGGCAAAATTGAAGGCTGCACAATCGCTTTTGGATAGCCTCAATGATGTGGATGAAGATGACCTGCAAAGTCAAGCCGACGCGCTGAAAGAGGTTGTAAGGCTTCATCAGGAAGCTGCCGACATAATGGCTGAAATAGACCGTTTGCAGGGAAATTCCTCACGAAAAAAGTGAGTGAGGAATGAGGAAATGAGGAAAAGAGGAATTTGAGGATTCCGAAATTGTTGTATTTTTGTCGAAAAATCAGCGATATGAAAGTAAAGATGTTCATTAGGAACCAATGCTGTTCTTTCCGTTACCATCTTGAAGCAGAGTTCCCATGCGCTCCAAGAATTGGGGACATTGTGACGGCAGATTGGGATCCTGTCAAGAAAGCTATCATAGAGAATGACGACCTGTTTGACTATTGGGAGTATCTGCCAAGCGAGCTGGCCGAATGGTATTTAAATCCTGAAAAACAAAAGACGCAGCCCAAGCCAACGAAGGAGCAATTATGGAAGGGATTGTGTTTTGATACTTTAGGCAGGGTTGTTTCTGTTTGCTGGGTTGTCAGGGATGGCGAAGCACAGTGTCAGATTGATTTGGAGGATTTGGAGGCAGATAATAGCTGATTTCCTCACGAAAAAAGTGAGTGAGGAATGAGGAAATGAGGAAAATTGAAAAATAGCCCCGCGCATCGCAAGATGGCGGGGCTATTTTTCAATCATTTCCTTTTGGTTTTAGGATGTTTTGCAGGTTGATGATGGCGTACTCTGTGCGGTGGACACCTGCGCTTTGTGCGGCGTGGTTGACGACATCGACGAGGTAGGCGTAATCGGACTGTTTGATGGTGGCCGAAATGGTGAGGCCACACACGCCAAAGAAGCCGAGGTTTGTGGCCACCACGGCGGGACGGATGGCACGGTAGGCGGCTTTGGTGTAGGTTTCGATGTGGATGATTGCTTTCATATAGTTAGAAGTTTGAAGTTAGAAGTTAGGAGTTGACTCCCCCGGCCTGCGGCCACCCCCTCTCAGAGGGGGAAGAGACGGGTCACCCCTTCGGGGTTGGGATTGGTGGGTCGATGGTCAGTTTGTAGGCTGACTCGCGGATGCCGGCTTTTTGTAAAGCGGTTTTGATGGCCTCGTATGTTTGAGGCCCTTTGCGCGTTCTGATGGTGGCTGAATAGCAGAAAAACCGCCAAAGGCGTTTAACGACATTGGATTTTACCATGATGGCATGGATGGCTGCATAGGCATTTATGGAGTGGGTTTCGATTTGTATTGTGTAGTTCATAGTGCGTTGGTTTTGATGTATTGGCCATTGGCGGGATGCGCCAACTGGCCAGACTTGATGAAGAATTGCAGGTAACGCTCAGCGGTTTTTTCGGTGATGTTGAGCGCAGCGGCGGTATTGAGGTAGGTTGGGCGGTCGAAAGTTTCTGGCAATGCTGCCAGGAACTTTTCGCGGGTTTCGGCTGCGATTACCTGACGGCCTTTCAAGACAGGTGCCTTGGCGTTGCGAGGCAGCGCCTGAAAGACAGCTGCCGAGTGCTGCAGCAGGACTTTGACCATGGCCAAGGCAGTGTCGAAGTCGGCATCGGAGCAGACCAGCCGCTTTATGTCTTTCAGGCTTTTGCCTGGTGCCTTATCGATGAGGCGAAGGACGCTGAGGATCATCGCGAAGCGAAAGAGGATGAGGCCGAGGCGACGAACGGTGGCCACGATTTCGTCGCCGAGCAGCTGAGCGAAGCGAAGCTGCGTGGCTTCAAAGAAGTCGTTGAACTGGTCCATTTGGGAGAGGCTGAGAGTGAACTGGACTGGCCGCTTGGGGAACTTCTTCAGGAAGGTGAAGAAGTCGCGGCCAATTTCCTTGAACTTCTCATCGGCGGTGGTACCACCATGGGAGGCAAACATGTTGTGCCAGACCAGTTCGGTTTCCATGACATAGAAGATGAAACGGCTGAACAAGCCGTTTTCTGCATCAGGAATGAGATTGAAGATTTGCTGCGGTGTGCCGGACAGGACAGCGGAGAATTTGGGCTTCACAATCTCGACGTATTCATGATCTTTCTTGCGGAGATAGGAAATCGTTTCGTGGTGAAACGCTTTCCTGAATCCGTCAGAATAGTTGCCGAGGTCTGAATTGAAGGCGTTGGCCAAGGTGTCGCCTTCTGTCTCGAACAGAAGGCCGACACCGTTGTTTTGGGCGAGGGTCTGATAGACGACTGTGGCCGTGCTGTTGGCAGGGACGAACAACGTGAGGAACGGCGGTTCTTTTGGTGGCACTTCAAGAGAGTTCTTGCGGTTGATGGCATAGGCCACTTGGGCAGCTTCAAACTTCTTCAGCTGCTTGCGGTATTTGTCGCGGAGCGCCTGATGCAACGGCGCAGCGAGATGACGGCACAGGGAGAGCCGTCCTTTGCCAGCCGATGCTCGTGCCGTGACAAAGAGGAAGAGATTGGCGAAGACTTCGCGACAGTCATACATGCCATAGACATTCGGGATGCAAGCCGAAAAGACTGTCAGAGAGCCGAGGATGAGGATGTCGGCATCGACATCCGAAACCGAGTCGGCGATGATGCGCTGCATGATGGTGGGGAGGTCTTTTTTGACTGCCTGGGAGAAGGTTGGAAGGGGTACGGGTTGTGCGGACGAGCCGTCCGCAAGCCCGGGGTTTTCCTCATTCCTCATTTCCTCATTCGGATTTCGTGAGGAAAATGGGTGAGATTGCGGGGCGCAGCCCGCAATGAGGTCGGGACGGAGCAACGAGCCAAGACCATCGGAAGATGGTGCTGGCAAGTTGATTCCGTGGGATTTGGCGATATGGAAGAGGGTGGCGATGGTGATGGGAGCCTTGCCGGACGGCACCTTGTGACGGACACAAGAAGCGTATTGTTTTGAGGCTGTTTTGTAGTCATAATTGGGGTAAAAAGCCGAAATTCTGTGGAAAAAGTGCTCACCATCGGCACCGAACTCGTAAGCGAGGGCGAAGCCGATGCTGCACCAGTCGCCATAATCGGCGGTGATATCGATGCCCGACCGTTCAATCAGGACGGTCAGGGCCTCGACGGAGGAATAGGATGAGGAAATGTTGAGCGGAGCGGTCATGACAGTTTGGGATTGATATAGGCCTGCGGGTCGTATGGCAGGAAACAGGCGCGGGCGACATCTTTGCATTTGCCATCGGCTTCGAGCTGGTAGGTGGAAAACAAGTATTGTTTGACAGCCTCGAAGAAGATGGGGTGATATTTGGCTGGTGTGTCGTCGGGGAAATACTTCTCACGGCGCAAGTAGTTTTGCTCCATCGACACGACCCATTTGAGGCCATCGCCTGAAGGACTACGGAAGAGCAGCATGGTCTCAAAATAGCGGTCGTTGATGAGCTGGCCAAAGGTGGCTTCGACATCCTGAAGGTGGTCGAAGTCGAAGCAGAACAGCATGGAATGGCGAACGAGGTTTTCCGAGTTGCGCCCTGTGAAGATGCCTGAGAAAGTGCAGTAGTCGAAATGGGTCTTCTTGAAGACTTTGCGGCGGTCTTCAGGCAACGAGCGGCAGGTTTCGGTGGCCAACTCAGAAACGCCTCCAATGATGTAGTGATAGGCATCCAGAAGGGTGTATTCCATGGATGGCTGGGTGTTGGTGATTGGTCTGCTGAAGTAAGAGAAACGGGGCAAGAAATCGAGGAAATCACTGCTCATCGTCGTCCTCCTTTCTCTTTTGGTTTTCGATGAAGGCAATGATCTCATCGAGCTTGTAGAGGCAATAATGGGTGTGAACCTTGTAATAAGGCAAGCCTTTGGCGCGGAGCTTGCAGAGGGTGCGCATCGAGCAATGGAGCAAGCGAAGGACATCGCCAGAGTCGAGCCATAGCTTGGAGAGGTCGGGATGGGTCAAGACGACATCCTCTTTTTTGACAAAACCTTTGGGATTGTTCATTGACGGCCTCCTTTCGTGGCCTTGCGAGCCTTTAGGGGCACGGTGATGGTTTCATCGTCGTTGACGGTGAAATCCTCACCAAGGATCCAGGCATCAATTTCGGATTTAAGAAATTGGAGCTTGGCTCCGGCTTTGTGGTAAGGGATGGCCTTTTTCCAGACCCACGAATAAATGGTCTGACGGGCGGGCTTGCCAGGAAGGTAGATGATGAGGTCTTCGACGCTCATCCATTCTTTTTGGGGCTGGCCATCGCGCTTGGCGATGGTTTGCAGCATGGACTTCATTTCGCCAACATCCTTCATCAGCTTAGAGACGGCATCAGGAAGGCTGTCGAAAGTCACAGTTTCGTTAGGTTGATACATGACGTGATTGTTTTAGGGTTATCCGTCGGCGAAGAAACGGGTAAACAATCACGTGAATGCAGGAGTCATATATGATTCATGGATGATTTTTTCATCCTATTTTCCTAACTGACTTATTTAGAAGTGCTTGTGCGAGGGTGTCGAAAATGGCTGTGATAGTAGCTTCGGAGCAGCCTTCACCGATGGAGTTGCTGAAGTATTTGTTGGCATCGGAGAGCTTGTAATCAAGCAGGTCGCCAAGGGTGTTGAAATACTCATCGAGCGAGAGGTCTTGACCGTCGCGAGAGATGATCATACGCAAATCATAGATGGCACGAAAAACACGGATAAGGTCGATTTTTGAGAACTCCCTATTGAAGGCCAGGTTGGAGGTGTAGGATGTGACGGTATTGGCATCAAACATTTCCTCTTTGAACTTCACCAACTCAACGAGGTCGCCTTGTGTCTTGGAGAAGATATAGCGCAGCAGCTTGAAGACATTCGAGGTTTTGGCCTCCAATGTGGAATTAAGCAGGTCAACGACCTGAATGATGCTATCGCGTGGGATATCAGAGCCGTCAGGCGCATTGGTGAAGCCAAAGCTTAGCTGGTTGTCTTTATCCTTGAAAGCGGCCATTTGCAGCTCTTCATAATCATGCTGCAGCGCGTTGTATCTTTCATTCAGCTTGATGTATTCAAAATGCCAGTCGGGCGGCATGGGTGATTTGGCGTTGACATCGAAGGCGAAGCCAGAGCTGGCAAGCTCACTGGCAAGCCGCTTGAAGATGGGGAAATAGTTTGACTCAGCCGCCATGGAGCGTTCGATGGCCATCATCATGCGCTCGCTTTGCTTGGTGCCCAGAATGGAGAAAACGACATAGACCACGGAGAAAACGAGCTGGGCATAGTGGGAGTCTTCGTATTCGTCTTTGAGTGGTCGAAGGTACTTGGCTTTGAAGGACTCTTCGGGATGACGTTCGAGGACGATTTTATTGAGCTGCCTATAGGCATCGCGCATCACTAAGAAGGGCGTGCGGGTCAAGCGGTAGAGTCGGCCATCAGCGTAGTTGGGTTCGCTGACATCCAAGATGGTCGCATAGATTTTTTCATTGAGTGGCCCGAAAACGGGGTCTTCGAGATAGCCGTCCAAATCGGCGTGGATCTTAAACATTGATGCTGTCATATTTAATGGAGTTTGATGAATGCCTATATTATTAAGGTGCGGCGAAGATATAGAAAAAGCCCAGCGGAGCGCCGGGCTTTTGATTCATTCTTCGTCTTCGTCAATCTCTGGATCGATGAAGAGGAGGTTGTTTACCTTCAATCGCTTCTTTGGGCTGATGGTGCCTTGATAGCCTCGGAGGACGTTCTTGGAATCGACGTGGCCGACCATGGAGTCGATGAAGGCATCGGAGATGCCATGCCAGGTTAGCGTGGTGATGTAGGAATTACGAGCGGTGGAAGCGGTGACGGGACGGATGCCGAGCTTTTCACAAACGCCTTTCATGCCTTTGCGGATTTGGCGGTTGAAGTCGTGGGTGCGGCTTTCCATTTCCGGCTCATACTTGGCATCACGGAGGATCTGCGGGAAGACGAGCTTGCCTTTCACGGGCTTGCTGGCGTATTTGCCGAGCAGCTTCTCCAATGGTTCCGTGACGGGAATACGGACGGTGACCTTCACCTTGTCGGCTATCTTGCCACGAATGTAGGACAACTCCTTATTATAGAAGTAGTCGTCGTTCCATACGAGGGTGGACAGGTCCTTCAGATTGCTGCCGTTGCAGAGATAGAGGATGAGCCACCAATCAGCGGCCTTCTTTCCTTCTCTTTTCTTATAGTCGCGGATTTTCACAATATCAGAGACAGGGATGAAATCCTCTTTGCGGCGGGTGCCAGACTTGATGGAGAACTTGGGGGTCTTGCTGATGACGTTGTTTTGGCCAAGGTTGTTCATGACGGCACGAAGGGCACGGAGATAGATGCTACGGGTGGAAATGGATAAACCAGCTTCTTCCATCGAGGCATCCCATTGCTTGATAATTGTCTCATTCACGAAGGAGGGAGTGACCTTGGCTTTCTTGCCCTTGACGGTGAAGACTCTTTCCTTGGAACGTCTCTTAATGTGACAAGTGACGGTGCAACCGAGGAAGCGATAAAAGCTCTTCAGCGCGTTGAGGTATTGCTCGCGGGTCTTTTCTGTGTTTTTGCTTTCGCCAAACTCCATCCAGTATTCAAGAAGGGTGACCGACTTGGGCTGGGTCTTTTGAGGGCCAGCGAGGATGTTCTTCAGATTCTCAAAGGTGAAATTGTTCTCGGCATTGAGGGAGTCGACTGCGTCGTTGACTTTTTTGAAGACCTGGCCGACTTGCGCCTTGGCTTTACAGATTTTAGTGGAGCCAGTCTTGACGATGAGCGCCTTGGCATAGTCTTCAGGAGTGAGCGAGATGCCCGTGGGTAAATACAGCTTGTCGTGACGGCAGCAAACCCTAATATATACAGGGTAAGTGCCATCTTTTTTTACTCGTCTTACGTCGTAGAGAGTGTTCACTGTGACATGTTCAGTGACACTGACGAAGAGAGGTTCGTACATGGATGGTGTGAGTTTCATTTCTCTAAAGGTTTAATTATCTATTAGTTGCGCGTTTGATTTTTTCGTTCTGAGTGCAAAAAATTTGCACTCCATTTGCACTCAGACTTCTAAAACCATGCAAAAATAGGTATAAATATCCATATACGCAAGTATTTGATATAGAAATAATTAAATAAAAATGTAAGTTGTTGATTATGTGTGAAAAGTGGTTTTTCATGCTTTGGGAGCAGGGGGTCGAAGGTTCAAGTCCTTTTGCCCCGACAAATTGAAAATGAAGGAGTTACGAATGTTCGTGACTCCTTGTTTTTTGAGGAAAATGGCCACGAGAAAAGTCATCTATCATTCCCCCTCTCCCATCACAAAAACTTTTTTATCTTTGCCTCAAAATACCAATTCGATCTTCACCATGAAAAACAGTTTCATCATTATGACTGCCCTTGCAGTTGCATTTTGTTCCTGCCGCAACAATGGCGATAACAATAATCAAACAACTCAAACCGCTGAGCAACCCGAAGAAGAGGTCCTGTTCGGAATAGGCGACCTCAACCAAGACGGTTTCATGGACTCAGCGGTAATCGCATTGAAAGAAGTGCTTCGTGATCCCGAAGAAAACATCGTCCCAACCAAGGGCGACGGGTTAAAGATCTATTTCGGCGACAAGCAAGGCAAGTATTCCCTGTTTCGCAGCTATCCCATCAACAACCACCCAGATGAGCTCTATGCCAACTGGGAGGGCATTGTCATTGACGAAGACGGCTATCTAACCATCGAGGACCTATACCGCACCGACGATGAAGTGTACCAAAGCTACGTTTTACAATATCAAGACGATGATTTCTATCTGACAGACTTCATCATGGAATACGGTGTCGATGACGACCATGTCGAACACTATGATTTAGTCAACAAAACCTTAACGACAGAAATCGAGTGGCACGAGATGGACTCGGACAATTACCACTACAGGACCGACACTTACGAACTGAAAGACACGCCACTGAAAAAACTTTCCGCTTTCAGGATTGGTGATGAGGTTTGCAATTTCTACGACGAGGTCGACCAAATTGACGAAGACATCTTTGAATATTCAGGAAACACCAAAGAAGCGCTCTGCTCCACTGAACTTGATCCTACCTACGATGAAGGTGACCTCAACGGCGACGGTATCGACGATCTGGTCATTAATGTGCATAGTTCGCGGTTCGCCATCTATTTCAAGGATAGCAATGGAGAATACCATCTTGAGTTCCAAGGCAAAAGCATTGATGACTGGACTGATGTGGATGCATATATCCAAGATGGGAACTTGATGGTATATGCCTTCACGGAATCTTCAAAAACATACACCTTCCGCTATGACGACAGGGGCTATTGCCACCTCCTTTCGTTCGACCAGTCCATGTATTGGCCTGATGGTGGCGGCTCCTATTACCAGTATATTGATTTTGTCAATGGCAAAAGGACCGAACAGGTGGACGACGAGCCCGAGACCACCGTTGACTTCCCCATACGACCGCTCCGCGTCATTGAAGAATTCCATTTCGGCAATCTAAGTGAAGTCGAAGAACTCTGTGAATAATAATTAACATCTAGACGGTTTTGTAAGGCATCTTCGCCATTTTCTCCACCTGCAAGGAGGGTTGGCCGAATTCCTCCGTCACGAGGCCCAACAACAGATACACCCCGTCTCCTTGGAAGGGATAGCCCTTGAACACCTGAGGGAAATGCACCGTGTCGAAAGGCTCGCCGGTGGCATCGACAAAGGTGCCCAACGCCATCGGCTCACCCTTGCAGGTCCGCACGTATTTGATGGTGATCAGCTTGCCCAGCATCCTGAAGCGACGGCCTTTGAACGGCAACATCTGCACAGCCATCAGTTCACCCCGGAAGGAGGTTTCCAACAAGTCAAACCAACTCATCGTGACAGGAAATCCATACAATTCAATCTCTTCGTAAGCATCGTGCAAGGCATTGGCCTTGAAATCCGGAAACGCAAAACGCTGGCTTTCCGACTTGAAAAGCGTCTCTGGCTGTGCTTTTCGGGCCTCGCCTTTTTGCAGATGAGCCTTCCAAAGCAGTTCCGCCTTGGTCTTTTGGGTAAACCCGAATGCCCCGCCACGAATGAGCAAGACGAGCTGCTCCAGGTGGAACGGCACCCGCTGGGTGAAATCTTCCAAGTCAGCGAAAGGGCCTCTGGCCTTACGCTCGGCAACGATGTGTTCCACAAACTGACGCTCAATGCCTTGGAGAAACACAAAGCCCATGTAGATCGTCTTCCCTTCCAACACGGTGAGGTATTCGCTATGGTTGACACAAGGCAACTGGACGGTTGCCCCCATGCGTTTCGCCTCGTTGAAGTAGAACCACGGCCGGTAAAAACCGCCGAAATTATTGATCACCGCCACCTGAAACTCCAAGGGATAATGGCTTTTCAGATAGAGGCTTTGGTAGCTCTCCACAGCGTAAGAAGCCGAGTGGGCCTTGGAAAACGAATAGCCTGAGAACGACTCAATCTGCCGCCAGAGTTCCTGTACCAACGCATCGGGATAGCCTCGGGCCTTGCAGTTGTCGAAGAAGCGTTTCGTCACTTGCTCAAACTCACGCTTGTCGCGCATCTTGTGGCCCATCATACGACGCAGCACATCGGCGTCGGCCAAGTCCAGCCCCGCAAAACAATGTCCCACCTTGAGCACATCCTCTTGGTAAATCATCACACCGTAGGTCTCCTTAAGGAGCTGTTTCAGCAACGGATGCTTGTAGTCCACAGTCTCAGGATGATGGAAGCGGTGGATGTATTCCTTCATCATCCCCGACCGCGCCACTCCAGGACGGATGATGGAACTGGCGGCCACCAAGGTCTTGTAGTCGGAACAACGCAGCTTACGCAACAAACCTCGCATTGCAGGACTCTCGATATAGAAACAGCCGCAAGTCTCCGCCTGAAGCAGTTGTTGCTTTACCAGCGCATCTTCTTTAAGAGCCTCCACCTGATGGATGTCGAGGTGCACCTTGTGATGGCGTTCCACTAGTTCCACGGCATCGCGGATGTGGGCGATACCCCGCTGGCTAAGCACATCGATTTTCACCAGGCCCAGCTTCTCGGCTGAATACATGTCGTATTGCGTGGTCGGAAAACCTTTTGGGGGCAGGTCGAGTGCCGCATAGTCGGTAATGGGTTCCTCGGTGATCAGCACGCCTCCAGCATGGATGGAACGCTGACGGGGAAAGTCGCGGATACGTTCCAGCGGATCGGCCTCTCCCTTGGGCAGACCGAACACCTTGCCCGTCTCTCGGCTGATGGAGTCTTCCTGAAAGGTGACCGTCGCTCCCAGCAACGCCACATGGTCGGAGCCGTACCTTTTAAAGATGTGTTCGATCACCCAGTCACGTTCCTTCCACGAAAAGTCGAGGTCGAAGTCGGGCGGGCTACTCCGCTTGGGGTTGAGAAAACGCTCGAAGTAGAGATCCAACTCAATCGGATCGACATCGGTAATCTTCAGGCAGTACGCCACCACACTGTTGGCACCACTGCCCCTGCCTACATGGTAGAAACCTTGTTTCATGGCAAAATGCACGATGTCCCAGGCGATGAGGAAATAGGCGCAGAAGCCCATCTGCTCAATGATTTCCAGTTCTTTTTCGATACGAGCACGTGCCGTCTTGTTGGTTGTTCCATAACGATAGGCCATCCCTTCGAAGGCTAGCTGACGCAGCAATTCACGGTCGTCACGGACATTACCCGTGAAGCAGCGTTTGTTTTTGGGGCTATCGTCCAGATTAATCTCGCAATGTTCCAAAAGACGCTCGGCATTCTCCACCAGTTGGGGATACAAGGCATAGCCCGTCTTGACCCGCTCCAACGGCAGCAGGATCTCGTCGGGACCGGCACAAGCTATGGGATCGAGACGGGTGATCAGCACATTCTCATCAATGGCCCGCAAGCATTGATGCAACTGAAAATCTTCGGCCACAGCAAAAGTGGCGGGCTGCATCGCCACCAGCTTGTCGAACGACTCCATCCGAAACATCTTGGTGAGCTGGGCAAAACGCACGCCCAAGAACTCGTTGGCCTTCAGCTGGGCAGGCTTGCGCTTCCCCCAAGGATAGACCACAAAGACACGCTCCCAAGCAGGTGCCGCCATAGGATAAGGCTGTCGGGTCAAGTTGTGCCGGGTAAGGAAACGGTTAATCTCGGCAAAGCCTACATTATCTCGGGCCAACGCCACATACAACAACTCGTTGCCGTTGCGCACCTCCACCCCCACCACCGGCCTGATGCCTTGTTGCCGGCATTCCATCACAAAGTCGACGGCACCCATGGTGGTGTTGATGTCGGTCAACGGCAAGGTGCCATAACCATACGAGGCAGCTCTGCCTACCAAGTCCGCCACCGGCATCGTGCCGTAACACAGGCTGTTATATGAATGCACGTCAATCAGCATCTCATGATGGCTTTTTCGCCAAAGCGTCTTTTGATTTTGTCCATCGCGGCATAGAGTTGGGTCATCTCGATGTTGTCGTCAAACAAGTTGAGTTGGGGCATCCCGCTCACCAGCTCGCTCAGCCTCACCCCTACCAAACGGATCATCAGTCGACGGTTGAAGAGCCGATTGAAAAGGCTGTTGACGGCATCGCGCAATACATGGTCGAAGGCCGTATAAGGGATGCGCTGCTGCATGTCGTGTGTATCGAAACTCGAATAGCGGATCTTCACCGTCACGCAACCCGCCAACTTACGTTGCGAGCGCAGCTCGAAACCCAGACTCTCCACCATGTGGGACAGGCACTGACGGACGGCGGTCACATCGATGGTATCCTGTTCGAAGGTGCGTTCCTTACTGATCGACTTCCGTTCTTGATAGGGGCACACTGGTGTATTGTCGTGCCCGTTGGCTTTCTTCCAGATGTCGATGCCATGCTTGCCCAACACCTGTTCCATGGCCTGCGGCGGTATCCGGCGCAGCGTACCAATGAGTTCCACCCCCATGGAACTCAGCAAGGTATAGGTCTTCGCCCCCACCATGGGGATTTTCTGGATTGAAAGCGGGTCGAGGAAACTGTTGATATAAGGTATGGGTACTTGCTTCTCGCCATTGGGCTTGGCTTCGCCCGTAGCGATCTTGGCCACCGTCTTGTTTTCTGACAAGCCGAATGAGATTGGCAGTCCCGACTCGTGGATGATCCGTTGCCGCAGCTCATGCGACCACAGCTGGCAGTCGTGGAAGCGGTCCATGCCCGTCAGGTCGAGGTAATGCTCATCGATCGACATCTTCTCGTACACGGGTGCCGCATCGGCGATGATGTCCGTCACCAGACGTGAATAGCGGCTGTAGAGTTCCATGTCGCCACGGATGAACACTGCCTGTGCACACAATTGCCGGGCCATACGCATCGGCATGGCCGAATGTACCCCGAAGCGACGCGCCTCATAGCTGCACGTCGACACCACCCCTCGGTCACCCATACCACCCACCACCACCGGACGGCCCTCTAGCTCAGGATGCAAGAGCCGTTCCACCGACACGAAAAAGGTGTCCAAATCCAAATGCAACACAGTTCGTTCCATTTTTTTTCTCCTTAACACTTGACAATTCAAAAATTCGTTGTATCTTTGACGAGTTTTTAATCAAAATCAACGACGTAAATTTAATCATACTTTTTAAATCCGCAACAAAATCTTCTTACTTCTTTCTTCTAAATTCTTAAAAAATGTATTTCAGTTCGAACATCAAATTTTTGCGCAAGCATCGTGGCCGCACGCAGGACGATGTAGCTTTCTCCCTGGATATGAAGCGTTCCACCCTAAGCGGTTACGAAAACGAGGTCTCCGAGCCCAACCTTGAGGCCTTGGTGGCTTTCTCCAAATATTTCGGCATTGCCATCGACACTTTGGTGAAGGTCGACCTAAGCCAACTCAGCGAGGGGCAGCTCTCGCAGCTGGAACGGGGTTTCGATCCTTATTTGAAGGGGAGCAACCTGCGCGTGCTGGCTACCACCGTCACGCCCGACAATGTGGAGAACATCGAACTGGTCACTGAACGCGCCAAGGCGGGCTATGCCACAGGCTTTGCTGATCCCGAGTACATCAAGGTGCTGCCCACGTTCTCAATCCCCTTCCTGTCGCGCGACCGCAAGTACCGCACTTTCCAGATCAGCGGCGACTCCATGCTGCCCATTCCCGACGGCTCCTACGTGACCGGCGAATATGTGCTTGATTGGACCTACATCCGCACCGGACGACCTTACATCATCCTCACGCACGATGACGGTATTGTCTTCAAAATCGTGGAAAACAAAATCGAAGCCGAAGGGCGGATCACCCTCAGCTCGCTCAACCCCTTGTATAAACCTTACGATTTGGCAGCTGCCGATATTAAAGAGGTATGGCAGTTTGTACACTACATCAGTGCCCAAATGCCTGAACGCCAAGAGAACAGATTTAGGGAGGAACAACTGGCACAGACCGTGCAAGAGCTACAACGAAAGGTGGAAGAAATACAGTTGAAGCTGAATCTTTGACCGAATTCCTCAATAAAGTTTGGACCGCTTGATGAGGTAACTCGTCAGTATCTGGCTGTAGTCTTTGTTGATGTCGGCTTCGACATAATCGATTTGATACTGGTAACAATGCTTGAGGATGTCGGCCTTGCGCTGCTCCATGAGCTGGCGATAACGCCCCTGTATTTCCGCAGGGTTCAGTTTAAGGGTGTCGCCCGTCTCCAAATCGACAAAACGATACGGGCGGTTTTCAAAGTCGAGGTTCTGTTCCAGCTGTCCATCGTAGACGTGAAACAGGATCACCTCGTGTTTGTTGTATTTCAAGTGTTCCAACGCCTCAAACAGTTTGTTGTAATCCTCAAGATGGTCAAGCATGTCGGTGAAGATCACCACCAGACTGCGTTTGTGAGTCATCTCGGCAATCTGATGCAGACATTGGACGGTGGAAGTGGTTTTCTTTTGATCCTTATTATAGGTATCGATAAGCTTCTCCAGTTCGGTATAAATCAACTTGTTATGCACTGCTGACATCTTGGCAGGCTCATGGAAAGCGATGGTTTCGTCAAACAAATCCAATCCCACGGCATCACGCTGACGACGCATCAGTTCCATCAGAGAGGCAGCGGCATAAACGCTGAAAAACAACTTGTTGGGATGCTCAAAATCAATGCTGTTTCGCACCGGAAAACACATGCTGGAACTTTTGTCGATGACTAGCTGGCAACGCAAGTTGGTTTCCTCCTCATAACGCTTCACGAAGAGCTTCTCCGTACGACCGTATAGTTTCCAGTCAATATGACGAATCGGTTCGCCCGTGTTGTAGAGACGATGCTCTGCAAACTCTACCGAGAAGCCATGAAACGGACTCTTGTGGAGGCCTGTGATGAACCCCTCCACAATCTGTCGCGCTAAAAACTCAAGGCTCCCGAATTGGGCAAGCCGATTCCTATCAATGCTAAAGTCCAAAGTTGTTGAATTTACAGCAACTTTTCAAGTTTCTCAATGAAAACCTTCTCTGGGGCGGCACCGACGTTCTTGTCGACGACCTCACCGTTCTTGAAATAAAGCACAGTAGGGATGTTCATGATGCCATAGCGACGAGCCACCTCTTCACACTCTTCCACATCGCATTTCACCACTACGACCTTACCAGCGTAGTCTTCACCAATTTTCTCGACGATGGGAGCCACCTTTTTGCAGGGGCCGCACCAAGTAGCAGAAAAGTCTACCAATACAGGAAGTTCCGATTTCAAAACGGTTTCTTCGAAAATTTCGTTTGTTAATTCGATCATATTCATTTGTTTTTAAAGTTCAGACATTGAGATGCAAAAATAAATATTTTTTTTGATACCCATAGATTATTTCAAGTCGAAGTCGGCATATTGCAAACCGTCAACGATGGGCAACACATCATGAGCGTTGATACTGCCGCTGAATGGAGTCATATTGCAGGCCATGTTCGTCAGGGAGTCATAAAGATGCACGCCATACGATTGTTTCCCAGGGTGTTCCTTGATGATCTTAATAAAGGATTCGATGGCTTCGGCGTTCATCTGAGCCACATCCAATTTGAAGACGACCCGTTTGCCCGTATTCTCAAGCAGGGAGTCGAGCAGCCGCACCTCACTGACACGCAGTTCCAGGTCTTTGGGGACTGCATCGGGCTCCTTGCCTTTCCAAAACGGAGCCGACAAAGTGCCAATCACCAATACAAATTGGCCTTCAACAAGCAAATTCTTGAAATTCAAATAATTCTCTTTGAAGAGGCCAAAGGTAAACGCCCCTGTCTTATCTTCGATGGTAAAGCGACCGTAAGGCACATTGTTTTTGGAAACCGCATGTTCAGCCTTGGTGATCTGTCCTCCGAGCCTCACCGAGAAACCGTTGTATTTCTCCGGATTGGTCATGGCCGTCTTCATGGCTTCCACGGTGGTGTTGGTGAAGAATTTCAGGGGAATCTTGAACGAGTCCATGGGATGCGAACTGATGTAAAAGCCGATACTTTCGAGTTCCATTTGCAATTCCTTGAGTTTCGACCAGCGTTCGCAGTCAGGCAGCGGCAAGGTGAGTGCCTCGACCGCTCCATCAGAGCCTCCCATTCCAAAGAGGTCCATCTGGGCAGAGTTCTTGCGTTCGTTATAGGAGGCCACCATGCGCAAGGCCCTTTCGCTGAAAGGCACCGAGTCGTTCATAGGCATGTAGAACAGCATGGCCCGATGGAAATTGGGGAACGAGTCAAAACACCCTGCGGTGTCCATGCTTTCCAAAGCCCTGCGGTTGACGCCCTTGTCGGCACAACGCAACAGGAAATCAGTGAAGTCCTTGAACTTGCCGTTGGCAGTACGTTCCTCGATGATGCCCGAGATAGCCGCCTCGCCCACGTTACGGATGCCACCCATTCCAAAACGGATCTGGCCTTTGTCGTTGACGGAGAACTCGTATTCCGATTCGTTCACGTCAGGGCCAAGCACTTCGAGGCGCATCCGTTTGCACTCCTCCATCATGAAGGTCACCTGTTTGATGTCGCCTAACTCGTTGTTGAGCACCGCAGCCATGAACTCGGCTGGGTAGTGCGCCTTGAGATAGGCCGTTTGGTAGGAAACCCAGCTATAACAGGCAGCATGAGATTTGTTGAAGGCGTAGGAAGCGAACTTCTTCCATTCTTCCCAAATCTTCTCCAAACGCTTGCGAACCTCCTCTTCAGGCAGCCCTTCGGTCTTGGTGAGTTTCTCCACACCTTGTTTCATAAACTTGCCGTAGAGTTCCTCCATCTTAGCCAGTTGCTTCTTACCCATGGCCTTACGCAAAGTATCCGACTCACCTCTAGTGAAGTTCGCCAACTCACGCGAGAGCAACATCACCTGCTCCTGATACACACAGATGCCGTAGGTGTCCTTGAGATATTTCTCCATGCAGGCGAAGTCGTACTTGATCTCTTGCCTACCCTGCTTGCGGGCGATGAAATCAGGAATGTTGTCCATCGGTCCCGGGCGGTAGAGGGCGTTCATAGCGATGATGTCACCGATGACCGAAGGTTGCAGCTCGCGGAGGTATTTCTGCATTCCAGGCGACTCAAACTGAAAGGTGCCGATGGTATTGCCCGCGGAATACAGGGCGTAGGTCTGCGGGTCATCGATAGGGATATGGTCGATGTCGATGTCGATGCCTCGGGTCTTCTTGATATTCTTCAAGGCATCCTTGATGAGCGTCAAAGTTTTGAGTCCCAGAAAGTCCATTTTGATAAGTCCCACATTCTCGATGACTTGACCTTCGTATTGGGTGACCACGACATCTTCATTGGTTTCCTTGTCTTTGATCGTAGCCACGGGGGCCACATCGGTGAGGTCAGAGGCGCCGATGATGACCCCACAGGCGTGGATACCGATCTGACGGTTTGTGCCTTCCAATTCTGAGGCATAGGTCAGCATCGTTGAAATATTGGGGTCTTCGCCTTCAAGGAGATCCTTCAACGGTTTGACATATTTGTAGCAGTTCTTCAGGTTGACCTTAGGTATTTTCTTAGGGACCTCCCCTTCCACAGCCTTCACAGAGGCTTCATCGAACTCACGATCAGGAATAAAGCTCTTGATCTGAGCCACCTCCGACAGCGGCACTTTCTGCACGCGACCTACGTCTTGGATAGCCGATTTGGCTGCCATGGTACCGTAGGTGATGATGTGCGCCACCTTCTCCTTGCCATATTTCTTGGTGATCCAGTCGAGCACACGGCCTCTTCCGTCGTCGTCAAAGTCCACGTCGATATCGGGTAACGAGATACGGTCGGGGTTCAGGAAACGCTCAAACAGCAAGTCGTATTTCAACGGGTCGAGGTCGGTGATTTTGAGGCAGTATGCTACTACAGAACCTGCTGCCGAACCACGTCCTGGGCCGACTGAGACGCCTAGTTCCTCACGAGCCGCACGGATGTAGTCGCTCACAATCAGGAAGTAACCCGGGAAGCCCATGGTCTTCATCACATGGAGCTCAAAGATAATGCGTTCCTTCTGCTCGTCGGTGAGGGGATCGCCATAACGCATCTTGGCCCCTTCCCAGGTGAGTTTGGCCAAATAGTCCGCCTCCAGCTTGATGCGGTAGAGACGGTTGTAACCACCCAGTTTTTTGATCTTCTTCTCCGCATCTTCTTGGCTCATGATCACCTTGCCGTGCTCATCACGTGTGAATTCATTGAAGAGATCCTCTTCCGTGAACTTCTGGCGATAAGACTCCACCGTACCGAAGTCCTCTGGGATGGGAAATTCAGGCATGATGGGGTCGGAGTCAATGCTATAGGCCTCCACTTTGTCGACAATCTCTTGGGTGTTTTCAAGTGCCTCAGGGATATCGCTGAAAATGGCTCCCATCTCAGTCGGTGTCTTGAGCCATTCTTGCTTGGTATAGTGCATGCGGGATGGGTCGTCGAGATCCTTTCCCGTGCTAAGGCAGATGAGGCGGTCATGCGCTTCGGCATGTTCCTCTTCCACAAAATGCACGTCATTGGTGGCAATGATCTTGGTGTTGGTCTTGCGAGCCAAGTCAAGCAGCACCTTATTTACCTCTTTCTGACGTTCATACACCGTGGTATCGCCCCCAGGCTTATCCGTCTTATGGCGTTGCAACTCAATATAATAGTCATCTCCAAACAAGTTCTTGAACCACATGACGGTCTGCCCGGCGCCCACCATGTCGCCATTCATGATCTTTTGAGGCAGTTCGCCACCCAGACAGGCAGAACAGCAAATGAGCCCCTCGTGATATTTCTCAAGCAGGCTGTGGTCGATACGAGGATTATAGTAGAAACCGTCGGTATAGGCGATGGAGCTTAACTTGCAGAGGCTGTGGTAACCCTGTTTGTTCTTGGCCAGCAGGATGAGGTGCCAGCCCCGGTCCTGTCGCCCATCGCGTTTGTCGATGCTCACCGGTGCACAATACGTCTCGATGCCATAAATAGGCTTGAAAAATTGACCCTTCAGCTTTTCGATCTCCGCCTGGGCCTGTTGCTTCTCTTCTTCTGTAGCCTCTTCCTTTTTAAGGAGAGCTTCCTGTTCCTTTATCTTGTCCTTGACTTTCCCGTTGACCTTGTTGACATAATCAGCAAATTCCTTGATGCCGAACATGTTGCCATGATCGGTGAGGGCTATGGAATACATCCCGTTTTTGATGCACTTATCCACCAGATCTGGCACTTTCGACATGCCGTCGAGGATGGAGTAATGCGAGTGGACATGGAGATGGGTGAAGTGTTGCGGGACATAGTCCCCCATCTCGCGTAATTCTTCGAGGCGTTCCGCTTCCATTTCGGCTGCATCGTAGTTACTGGTGATCTCGATATCAGCGGGTTGGATCTTATCAGGATTTGCAGCACGGAAGTCTTCAAAGAACTGTTCGCTTTCGGGCATCTCGTTTCTACCGAGGACCCCTATGCGGATGAGTTCAAGGAAGATGCGGGCGGTTGCCTGAACATCGGCAGAAGCATTATGGGCAGAGTCGAACTTGGACCCAAAGAGGATTTCGTGGAACTCGTTCAGTTTTGGGAGCTTAAACTTTCCTCCTTTTCCCCCGGGCAGCTTGCAGAACTCAGCGGTTTTTTCGGTGCAGGTATCCACACGAGGCCAAGCCAGAAGTGGATTGGATCCACAGTCACGAAGGAACTCACAACCAACGATGTTGAGGTCAAAATCGATATTGTGTCCCACAAAATACTTTGCTTTCTCGGCCGACTTGAGGAAAGTATCAAGCACCTCATGCAGCGGAAGCCCGTATTTGGTAGCGTGTTCGGTGGAGATTCCGTGTACCACCTGCACCTCAATGGGAATGATAAAACCATCGGGTTTGACGAGGAGGTTATGGTTTTCCACGAGGCGTCCTTTGTCGTCATGAAGCTGCCAGGCCAACTGTACCAGCCGTGGCCAGTTGTCGAAATCCGTTAAGGGGGCGTTATAGTTTTTCGGGAGACCCGTGGTCTCAGTATCGAATATTAAAAACATGTGTTTTAAGAAGTTAGAATTCAGAAGACAGAAGTCGGATGACTTTGCTTTCGTTTTTCAAAGATAGAAAGTTTTTAGAGATGATGCAAGAGTGTTCATTACTTTTTTATCTTTGCACCATTCAATCTGATAACAACCAATCAACTTAAAATATCAAAACAATGAAAAAAGTAATGTTTATGGCAGTTGCAGCCTGCTTGATGATGTTTGCTGCATGTGGTAACAACGGTGGTGGCACCAAAGAGGCCAACAACCAACCCAAAGAAGAGGTGGTCATCCCCGCTGATTTCTTACAATACGATTGCTCTGGCTTAACCATCAGTTATCCAAAGGACTTGCACGTCACTTGGGACGGCGACGAGATGGTCAACCTCAGCAACGATGACGGCAGCGTGTTCATCGACGCCACCTTCAGCTCATGGGGCACCAAGAAGAGCCAACTCAAGGAAGGTGTCAAGAACTTTGTTGGACTGCTCGAGAACCAAGGCTGGAAAGCCGATGGTGATGTGATTGTGAACGACTACATCGGGACCTGTGTCCTTAAGAACGAAAGCCAGATCAACAACTTCTTCATCGTTTCTAACGATGAAGGCCACAGCGTTTCCGGTTCGGTGAAATACGACAAGGAGATGGCTGCCGAGTACGACGCCCTCGTCAAACCGATCATCTACTCCATCAAGGTGAAGTAAGCCTTAAAGTATGGTCACGATTAAAAGAGCACCTCAACGACGGGGTGCTCTTTTTGTTTATAAGATTTCCCTTGCAATCCAGGCGCACGCTTCGGCATCGGCCAAGGCGTGATGGTGGTTGACCAGGTGATAGCCACAGGCTTCGGCGACCGTATGAAGCTGGTGGTTGGGAAGTTGTTTGCCGAAGTGCTTCCTTGAGGCACGACAGGTGCAGTAAAACTGATAGTCAGGGTAATCCATCTGATAGCATCGCATCACCGCTTTCAGACATCCCTGGTCGAAAGGGCTGTTATGCGCCACCAAGGGCAAGCCTTCAATCAACGGCTCGATCTTTTCCCAGACGTAAGGAAACACGGGCGCATCCTCGGTATCTGCTTGGGTAATGCCGTGAACGAGCGTATTCCAATAAAGGTAATAATTCGGCTCAGGCTGAATCAACGAATAAAACGAGTCCACGAACTCGTTGTTTTTGACGATGACCACGCCGACGCTACACACGCTGGTAGGCTGGTTGTTGGCGGTCTCAAAATCGATGGCGGCGAAATTCTTCATAGTATTGATTTTACATCCACTCCACCACCCCGCTGGTGAGATCGTAGAATGCCGCCACCACCGTGACTTCCAAATGTTCAACGATGGGGTTTTCACGGACTAGTTGCGCCATCCGCTCGGCATGACGACGGGCATTGTCGTTGATACAGCAATCCGAAATGATGGAAGGCTTGATGCGCTTGGCGATATCCACCAGATGCCCTGGAAGTTCCCCACCCTGACAAGCAGCCGTCACGGCCCCGCAGCTGGAGTGACCCAAGACCACCACCAATGGCGATTCCAGATGTTCCACGGCATATTCAATGGAACCGAGTACATCCTCATACACCACATTGCCCGCGTTGCGAATTACGAACAAGTCGCCCAGCTGTTGGTCAAACAAAATTTCAGGAGACACCCGACTATCGGAGCAACAAAGCACCACCGCAAAGGGATGTTGTCCCTCGCTGAGTTTCAAGCGATCCTCAGCATAATGGTCTTTCGGAGCAAGCTGACCCGAAACAAAGCGGGCGTTGCCTTCCTTTAAAAGCACTATGGCTTGGTGGGCGTCCATTCTCTTGTTGTTTTCAATCCACCCGTTGATTTCCTTCACTCGTTGGGAATACTTCTCTATCTGTCCCTCAATGAAGTCATCGCTGTATTTGCGGTCACAAAAGCCATTGCCGCGGGCTATATAGTCATCGTCTTCAAGGGAACTGTAAACCTCTTCATAATTGTCCAGATATTGCTGATTCTCCGCCAAGAGCCGACGCAGGTCGTCAAGGTCGGCTTCGATGGTTTCGCCTGTGCTAAATGTATAGTGCTTTTTCATGATTCCAAGACCTATTCCATCTATCGGCAAGTTTTTCTTTAGATTTCGTTGCAAAGATAGCAGTTTTTGCCGATATCGGCAAGTTTTTGTGTTGAAATCACTTTTTGTAGTGGTTCCACATCTGCTTGACCTTACCGGCGATTTCTTTGCGAAGCCACAGCGGTTCCAGCACTTCAAGCGCATCACCATTCCAAAGAAGTTCCTGTTGGAAGTCGAAAGTTGGCCTGACTTGCAAGGTGAAGATGCTGTAATCATCATTGCGTTGCAGGCCGTCATCCTCATGAAACTCAAATTTGTCTATTAACGTGCATAATACTCACGTTATTTTCATTTTTAAACACTCACCCAATTGGGTCCCCATAAAAACCCTTCCTTTTACAATTCTTGCAGTACTTTCCAATCCAAACATCATCGAATCGGTTCATGGCTTGCTTGACCAGCTCGGGGTTGTGGGCGAGGATGCCCGCCTCGAAGTTGCGCGTACCATCACCTCGCCGCTCTTGCCTTCTGAATCTCTTTGTCAATCACTTC
Source organism: uncultured Bacteroidales bacterium (assembly GCA_946184615.1). GTDB lineage: Bacteria > Bacteroidota > Bacteroidia > Bacteroidales > F082 > Limimorpha. The sequence continues at coordinate 54,773 of CAMHFN010000008.1, read as the reverse complement.
CATCGTCAAGTCTGGGGTTTCACCATTCTCAGCACGCTCACGCATCACCTTGAAGGCAGCGTAGCAAGAAACCATTTATTCTTGATTTAAGTTGTTTTTCATCTTAAAATGTCTTTTTTCTCACCAACTACTCCTCCTCTGGTTCATAAGGATAGTTCTGTATTCCACAGAGCGTTCCCAAGCCTTGCTTTCCGGTGTCAAGTCAAATACAGTTTCTGGAATAGCATCAACGTAACACAAGTGGAAGTCTTTATACTTTTCCCTCCCTAAAAACTGGCGTAATACAACTTTAATCATAGTTTTATCCTTTTATCTCTTTCGCAAACAGCCTCAAAACCGCCAAAGTGGCCTCATTGGCTGAATCAAACTTCCGGTCGTTGATTTGAATTTTGTCTTCTCCTTTCTTCCAGCCGTAAAGATAACAGTGCCAACGGTCATTATAATCACTGATTCCCACGCCGATGCCATATTTCTTATACAATCGTGAAAGTATCGCACAAACAGTGATCGGTTCTGAGACTTCTTCCCGAATTGGGTCATACACCGTATCTTCCAATGGCACTGGTTTATCCAGTTCCAATTGTTCCTCTGGCATCCACTCTGCCAACGACACAATCTCATCGTACTGCTCACGTGTTAGTTCGTCTTCGTTCCCTAAATAGCATTCATACGGCAAGTCAAAAACGCTTCCTTCCTCGTGATGATTCAGATAATCGTGAAAGGTGTGCGGCGTTAACTTCACATCGTCCTTACCTTCTAGGATATCAAGTATTTTCTGCGCATTATGCACCAACAGTGGTGCTCCTGATTCGAAAAGTGCCAACGCAATCTCACAGCCCGCATCCACCCAGGACGAATAGCTCACGCCAAAGGTAATTAGCCAACCTCCAGGTGTATAATAGTCAGTCGCATGCACATCATTGCGCGATAAACCTAGCTCGCCATAGTGGTCAAAAGCCATTTCCTTGAATGCCTCCTCGCTGTCAAAATCCGTCTCGTCAGTAATTGGGCCGTGGTTTCCCAACTGATAACGCCTATAAAACTCTATATCTGTCAACGTCAAGGTTTCCTCAAAGAATTCCGCATATTCCTGTTTCTCTCTCTTGCTTTGCCGATACATACGCCGGAAGTGCTCTTTATAGGTCATATATGCCACTCGGTAATACTTGGAATAAATTCGAATGCTCATCTTGGGCAATGGCTCCCGATAAAACGCTGGTAAAGACACAACCTCAGTTGACATTTCTGGTTTTTTATACGCTCCGTCAAGGTATTTCGGCTCTGATCTCCTGTAAACTTCCTCGTTCGCAATGCATTCTTTCAACATTTTAATAACCTTTTTCAGATTCCTCGGCTTACACTTCTGCCATGGCACAATCCGATCCAGATCCTTTCGTGCAATCCGCCCGGTACGCTGCCTCTTGGGCAAATGTTCATCCACATATTGATTATAGTTTCTCACATTAGCCGCAATCTCTGGAATCTTCTTCCGAAGGAACTCTGCCAGCGGTTCCAACAGCCACTCCATATCCATGGAATGCGTGTGTTTGTCTTCTTCATCATGAATCTGACACCACCAGTGTACATTTTCCACCATGTGTAGATAGATATGCCCACGATACTGTGTCACAGACAGATGATACCACTGTGACTCCATCGGATAATTAGACTTCCACTCCTTCAAATAATCCGAACGTGTGTAAGGCTTTTCATCCGACCATTTCTTTGCATAGTTGAATGAGCACCAATCTGATGGTTTTCCTCTCGGTACCTCAATCCATAGTGAATGGCGATAATCATCCCCCGAAGGAGCAAACACGTCAAGAATACCCTTAATCTCCATCAACAATTCCAACGACCGACCCGATACACAAATCCCGTTCAGTTCCTGGTTTCCACATTCTGCCCGCTCCATCAGCGGAATCGTAAGACTTATTCTTGACATACTTAGTTTTTATAGTTTTAATTCACCCTTAAGTAGCAGTATTTCAAAAATGTTTCATTCAAAATGAAAATAAATTTTGGCAAAGCATTCCCCGCTTTTCATTATGTTTGCATTTTCAATTGATTACCTATGACTCTCGAAGAAGCCATCCGCACCCGACACAGCGTGCGACAATACCTCGAAAAGCCCATTGAGGCAGAAAAGATCCAACAATTGCAAGACCTCATCGACGAATGCAACCGCGAAGGAGGCCTACACATCCAGTTGATCACCAACGAGCCGAAGGCCTTCGCCAGCGGCATTGCACATTACAGCAAATTCCGTGGCGTGAGCAATTATATCGCCATGATCGGCAAAAAAGGCGACGACGTCAATCTCGGCTATTACGGCGAAAAAGTAGTGCTACTGGCCCAATGCCTCGGACTGAACACCTGTTGGGTGGCGATGTCGTTCAGCAAGCAACCTGACCAATACCAAGTACTACCCGACGAAAAGCTCGTTTGCGTGGTGTCGCTTGGCTATGGAGAAAACCAGGGAAGGCCACATCCTCAGCGGAAAACAATTGCCGATGTGACAGAAGACAAACGTTCAACAGAAAAAGGGTTTCCCCTCCCCGATTGGTTCACCCGCGGAATGGAGGCTGCCTTGCTGGCGCCCACGGCCATCAACCAACAGAAGTTCGTATTCATTCTCCACGACGACAACAAGGTGGAGGCCCGCACCCGTTTTACCCTGCTCAACGGCTACGCTCCCATCGACCTCGGCATCGCCAAATGCCATTTCGAAATCGGCGCACAAAAGGGAAATTTTGAATGGCTTTGAGCAGTATCAAACCGTCCAAAGTCATTTTTTGTAATTGTCGCCCATCTGCTTGATTTTAGCGGCCATTTCTTTCCGAAGCCACAGCGGTTCCAACACCTCTAACGCATCACCGCATAAAGTGCAATCACACGGTTCAGGTCGCCGCCTCTTTGCACGAATGTCCCTAATCGCACAAGTTTGTCTTCCATTTTTGAACACATTTCCCATTCGCCTGAAATGTTGTCCCAATACTCACGGTTGGCCAGGATTTGTTCGTATTCCTCTAAAGGGACGCTTCCATAATAATCGTTCATCGCAGTTAGGTTTTGTTGTTTTGTCGCTGCAAAGAAAACAAAAGCCTGTGCCGAATTGATGCACAGGATGTTTTTTTCAAAAAAAAATTGCACATGTCAAAAAATTGTTATATTTTTGCACAATGAAAATACAAGGCAGACCGACAGGGAGTATCTAACCCACCCGGACGCTTGGTTTTTATTGAATAGTGCCAATCCCATTCTGCGGGTTTGGCATTTTTATTTCTGGGGTTATCGAATATAGAGTAGTCTTCTTTTTGTTCCTATCAACTCTGATATTCAGGAACATCTTTCTCCCATCAATAGTGATTTCATAATAATGGAATTTGACACCTTTCAGATGCTTTTTGATTTCATTTGCTGATTGTATGTATTTGGCATCACCGAAATATCTTGGCAGGTTGCTGATGTCGCTAATATATAACACGCCTTTTGCTCTGTGCAATGCATCGGCAACAAGATGCTCAATATCTTTCTCCGTCACACTGAATTTCACCTTCTTCCCACTACTTTGGGGAATAACATGTTGGTGTGAAAGCAGCAAAGAGCTCCTTGCCTTCACATGCTTTTCAATATCAGTCTGTGACATATTGGCATATCGCCAATCGGGATTATATGATTCACTCATAATTTCAACGATTATGAGTGCAAAGATACATTAATATTTAAAACATAATTGTTTTTATCCTTAAATATATAAATTGATTCTATTTAGCATATAATACACTAATATGTTATACGTGGCGATGGTGGTTGTATCAATGGCTTTGCTGTGCTTCATTCCTGAACTCAACTTTGATTTCATAGTAAAAATCACGGCAATAGATAAAGTCAGTGATGGCAAAATCGGTGTGGTCGAACAGGTTGTAGAAGTGGGTTGATGATGGTTTTCCTGACCCGGATAAGACTACGCTCGTCGGTGTAGTCGTGGTCTTTGCTCCAAAGCCCTTCAAACGACATGATGATTTGGTTTTCAAGTGCCTTTAAGGCATCGTCTTGTAATAAGTCTTTGATGTTCATTGTGCTTTGTTTTGAGATTCGCTGCGAAGAAAACAAAAGCCTGTGCCGAATTGAAGCACAGGCTAAAAGAACACCAACTTTGTTTCAATCCAAAAGGCCGAGCTCTTTTTGAACTAAAGATACATTGTTGACAAACGACCGCATGTCGTTATAGATATAGCTATCCTCGAAGGATGTCTTGGTAATGCCTTCGGCGTTCAGATGATAAATCGCCGCTCCTGGATAAGCGAGAAGGACTGGCGAGTGGGTGCTGACAATCAGTTGACTGCCCGCTTTCACGGCCCGGTGCATCCACAATAAGAACCTCAATTGGTTTTGATAGGACAAAGCGGCTTCGGGTTCGTCAAATATATAGAAACCACATTCCAATCGATTTTCAATCAAGCGAACCATTCCTTCGCCATGACTACAATGGTGAAGGCTTTCGCCGCCATAGGCAAAAAATGGGTTTCCCCCATCTTTGAGGCTCTCAAGATAGGTAACGGCATTGTAGAAACTTTCAGCCCTATAGAAGAAATTATCGTAAAGGCGATAAGGCGTCCTTACGCATTTCAGTTCTTCCTCCAAGTTTGAATGGGTTGCATTGGTACTGAAATTGAAATTCCGTCCACCGCCCTCGGCATTCATCCCCATTTTGATGGCAATGGCCTCTAACAAGGTCGATTTGCCACTACCGTTTTCACCAATGAAATATGTCACATCGGTGGTAAAGCTTAATGACCTCAACCTCTTAATGGCATGGATATTAAACGGATAGCCATCGTTTGGGCTAGGCTCATGAAGATTGACAATTTCAGCGAGATAGATGTTGCTCATGATTGAAGTGCTATTGGGTCTCCACAAAACTCCTTCCGTTTACATGCCTTGCAGTGCTTCCCTATCCAAACATCATCAAATTGGTTCATGGCTTGCTCAACCAGTTCGGGATTGTCGGTGAGGATGCCCGCTTCGAAGTTGCGCGTACCATCGCCTTTCATGCCGATGCCTGCGCCGGTGAGGTTGGCGCTGCCAATATAGGCCACTTGGCCATCGAAGACCAAGATCTTGAAATGCACCCTCGGACAAAGCGCCCTCTCCAAGCCATCAAACAAGGCTGGGTATTTGTCGAAGTCTTCACGAAACGCTGGACCCGGCTCCTTGGCATGGATGAGCCTTATCTCAACGCCTTTTTTGATGAGCTGCGCCAAAACGGCCAAGAAGGGCTTCGTTTGCGTGCCGACCTTGACATACAGGTCCTTGATGTCGGCGGTGCCAATCCAAAGGCTGCGCTTGACCTTGGGAACTCGGGCGAGAACTTCGGTGTAATGGGCAGAATCGGTGATGAGTTTCAACATGGAAGTGTTGTTTGTTTAGTAATGCAAAAATAGTATAGTTTCTTGGATGTGGAGGTCGCAATTGCTGTTTTCAGCTGCAAAGAAAACAAAAGCCTATGCCAAATCAAAGCATAGGCTATTAAAACAAAACTAATTCCTCTGATTAATCAAGTTCACCACCACCTTCACCATCACATCCTTTTCCTCGGGTTTGCTCTCGGCAATCATCAAGGTCAATGCAACCAAGGTGTTATCGGCAATACGTTTGCTGCCGTCCTCGCGGTAGAGGATGCCGTTGTTATTGAGGAACCAAAGGAACAAGGTGGCCGCAATGCGTTTGTTGCCATCGCTGAACGAATGATTCTTGGTGACAAGATACAGCAGCATGGCAGCTTTCTCTTCCACGCTGGGGTAAAGGTCATTGCCGTCAAACGTCTGATAGATTTGACCTATGCTGCTTTTGAAAGAGTCGTCTTTCTCGTTACCGAACAACGTGCTGCCACCAAACTTCTCGCGCAAGGCCGTTATGGCTTGCATGGCGTTGTCGTATGTGGCCTGAAACTTCTCCTCTTGCGTGGTCTCTTTCACGCCCAAGCGTTGGTAATCATAGTCGTCAAGTGTGTCGAGGGCGTATGTGTAATCCACAACGATGTCAAACAGGGCTTGGTTCTCATCGATTTTCAACAAGGGTTGGTTTTGGATCGTTCGTCCCAACATTTGAACTAATTGACGCAGTTCCCCTATCTGTCTTTTCCGGATCTTTTCATTGACCACAAAACCTTTCAACAAATAAGCTTTCAAAACTTTATTTGCCCATTGGCGAAATTGGACACCTCGTTGGCTTTTGACCCGGTAGCCGACGGAAATGATAACATCAAGAGAATAAAAAGCCAGAGGTTGTTTCACACCATCAACACGCAAAAAATGCGTGTTGTTTTCTTTGACCAATTCCTTTTCTGAAAAGACATTGTTGATGTGCTTTCGTATCGTCTTCTCATCACGGTCAAATAAAACGGACATCTGATTAGCACTCAGCCACACATTTTCATTTTCTAAACGAACCTCAATCGAAGTCTGACCATTTTCTGCCTGATAAATAACAATTTGGTTTTCCATAATTAAACTTTTTAAAAGGTTTTATAACAAACATTTCTGTTGTTATGTAGCTTGAATTATGGAAATGTTTCATTCAGAATGAAAATTTTTCAAAACCTACTCGATGAAACTTTCACTCCTTTTCATTATGTTTGCAATTTGATTTGCCTTGTAATCTTATTTTCAACCTAATAACAAGTATCGATATGGAAGCAAAAGAACAAGTACTCCAAGCAATGCGCGAAATCGGCGCACCCGTCAACGCTGGTAAAATCGCCGAAGTGACCGGCCTCGACCGTAAAGTGGTCGACAAAGCCTTTGAAGCGCTCAAGAAAGAAGGCGCCATCGTGTCGCCCGTCCGCTGCAAATGGGAACCGGCAAAATAACATATCACAGCAATTAATCCAATCCATCGTGCCCAAAGACAAAATCAACAAAACCAACGCGTGCCGACTCCTGGACCAAAAGAAAATCCAGTATGAGCTGATACCCTACGAAGTCGATGAAAACGACCTCGGGGCACAACATATCGCCGACCAACTGGGCGAGGACATCGACCAAGTGTTCAAGACGCTAGTGCTGAAAGGAGACAAAACGGGGCATTTCGTTTGCGTCATCCCGGGCAACGAGGAAGTGGACCTGAAAAAGACTGCCAAAGTCACAGGCAACAAAAGTTGCGACCTGATTCCGATGAAGGAACTGCTGCCCCTGACGGGTTACATCCGCGGGGGATGCTCCCCCATCGGCATGAAAAAGCCCTTCCCCACCTTCATCCATGAGACCTGCGAACTGTTCGACATCATCTACGTGAGCGCCGGTGTGCGTGGACTCCAATTCAAGATCAACCCACAAGACCTCATCAAAGCCGCTAGCATGACGGTGGCTGACCTTTGCGGCTGACCTCAAAGACTCACCTAATAACACGATGATGCACAAGTTCATCCTGTCCTTCCTCCTTTTGCTGCTCACGGCAGCTTGCAGTCCACAACTTCCAACAGTGGAATGGTTTGAAGGCCCTACGGGAAACGATGGTCGTGCCCTGCAAACCTTGGTACTCCATAACATGCCAGCAGGCTCTCGTGTATGGTTCCAGGAACTCTTCGACGGCAAGACCATGGTGGAAGGCCCCGAAATGCATCACTATCAAGGCACTTCCTGGTATATCGACGTTCCCCATCATGGCACCGTCACGCTGAAATACTACGGCCGTCCCCTGCCCCGCCAACGCTGGGCCCCCGAGGCTTTCATCCTACAACAACAAGGCAAGCCCGACCTTCCGCTTGAAACGACCTATCACTTCCAAACGCTTCCTCCCGAAGGAGCCACTCCTAAAGATTTCTCAGGCCTTTACGAGGTTCAACCTGCCGACATCATCCCTCAAATCAAGTGCATCCAATATGGCACCGAGCTGATGGAGCCCACCAGCCAACATCCAGCTGGATGGTACCGCATCACCATCGATGACGAAGGCCTTCCCATCATAGAAGCCGATGACGAAGATGGGGCCTTTTATGCTCAAGTCACCTTGGAAAAACTATCGCAGACCAAAGGTTCTGAAGGCTCAGAACAGGCTTCCCAAAATCCCATGACCCTCGAAGACTGGCCCGACCACGCCTACCGCGGCTTCATGCTCGACGTAGCTCGGGACTTCCGCACGGTGGATGAAGTGCTCCAAATCCTTGACTTGATAGCCTCATGGAAGATGAACGCTCTTCACTTCCACATCGCCGATGACGAGTCATGGTGCCTGGAGATCAAGGAGCTACCTGAACTCACCGAGTTTGGTGGCCGTCACGCCCTCCCCGATTGGGATCTCCAAGAAACTCAAGCCTTGAAGCCCACCATCAACGGTCGCATCGGCAACGCCACCTTCTACACGGCGGAGGAATACCAACAAATCATCCAATACGCTTGGGAACGCCACATCCGTGTGATTCCCGAGTTCGACACCCCTGGCCATTCACGTGCCTCCATCAAAGCGATGCAAGCCTACGAGCAGCGCACAAGCGACAACAGCTTCCGTTTGCAAGACCCTGCCGACACTTCGCATTACTGGTCGGCACAAGACTTCACCGACAACGTGCTCAGCGTCGATCTGCCCAGCGTTTACCATTTTTACGACATAGTATTCGATGAGGTCATCCGGCTGCATCGTGAAGCCAACGTTCCTTTGCCCGCCATTCATATCGGTGGCGATGAAGTCCCCGATGGAGCTTGGGCTGGCAAAGACCGCCGTGAGATGAAGGAACAGTTCATCAACGGCATCTTGGACCTTGCCGAACAAAAAGGCATCCGTCTGGCTGGGTGGGAAGACATTGCCCGAGGCCTGAAACCAGAAACCGAAGCACGGCTCAAACGCTCGCTTTACTTTATCAACGTGTGGAACACCAAAGGCATCGAAGGTTTCCCCGTCGTGCTCTCCCCCGCCCCGTTCACCTACCTCGACTTGGCCTACAGCGCAGACCCCCATGAGATCGGCCTCCACTGGGCGGGTTATGTGGACGAACGGAAAACTTTCGAACTCCAACCCAACGATTACCTGGGCGATGTCATCGGGGTGGAAGCAGCACTATGGTCGTCACAACTCCGGAGTTTCATGGATGTTACCTACCAAATGTTGCCGAAAGCCCTTGGCGTGGCCGAACGGGGCTGGAATAGCAACACAAGCGATTTCGGTCGGTTTTACAGCATTATTGTCAAACGAGAAATGCCGAATTGGGAACGAAAGGGCTATTCTTTTAAAAGACGCTAAGCAGGTGTTAGCACTTGGTTTTCTCTAAAACCTCGATATAAAAACTGAACGGCCTGAACCCGTCGTTGCAGCTGATCATGGCACTCATGGGATTCTGCATCCAGCCGTCATAAAAATTGCCTTCTCCACGGGCCAAAGCTTCCACAAAAGGTCGCATCGACTCCCAAGCAGAGGGGCATAATCCTTCAGGGCACTGGCCATCGACAGAGATCCACTGATCTCCTTCCTTCACATCACAAGTATGCTCGATGGGATTCTCAAAACGGGCCATCAGGTCGGGATAGATGGTCTGGCGGATAGCGGTGATACGGACTTTGTTCATAAAAGGCTATTTCTTTTCAGTTAAGATCATAAACAAAATGGCAAACAAAATCAAGGCGACACCGATGGCAACATTCAGCGTGAAGGCTTCCTTGAAGACCAGCGTGCCAATGACGATGGCCGTCAGGGGTTCCAAGATACCAAGGACCGAGGTCTTGGTGGCACCCACCGCTTTACTCGAAGCAGCTAACGTGATGGTAGCCACTGCCGTGGGCAACACCGCCAGGCCCAGCACATTGAGCCAGCTCACGGCATCGGGCACAGGATTCAGTTGGAGGCCGAAGCCCGAAAGGGCGAACAGCATCAGTGACCCAATGAAGAAACAGTAAAACGTCAGCGTGAGGTTAGGAATGGCTTTTACCTGCTTGCTAAGGTTGACCATCACAATGAAAATGGTATAGCACAAGCCCGAGGCCACCACCAAGGTGATGCCCTTCCAATCGATGAAACCGCCTCCTCCCTTCATGGACAACAACACGGCTCCCGCCACGCCAGCAAAGATGGAAACCCAGGTTTGCCACGTGGGAAATTGCTTGAAAAACATCATGATGAGTGCCACCATGATGGGATACACGTAAAGGATACTCGTGGCAATCCCCGAAGGGATGTATTTGTAGGCCTCAAACAGGGTGATGCTACAGCCGGTGAACAAGACGCCCAGGATCGTCATCAGTCCAAACTGTTTCCAGCTGATACGGATCTGTTTCTTCGCCACCAACATAAAGGCCAGCATCAGCAGCGTTGCCACACCGTAGCGATAAAATAACAACGAATTCACGTCCAGTCCCTTGTTGATGACAGGGACGCCAAACAGCGGGTTCATTCCGTAGGTGATGCCGGAGACGATGCCCGCAAGATAACCCCAATGTAGTCCTTTTTTCTTTTCCATTTCGGCTGCAAAAATAGTTTTTTTCTATTTTTGCTCAATAAAACAATCACACTATGGGCAAAAAACACCTTACCCTATTCATTTTACTGCTTTTCGCATGCCAGCTGTTCGCCGAGCCCACCAAAGAGAGCCTTAGTGCCACGCTCAAAGAACTGCGGAGAAACATGAAACACGACTATCAGCAGATGGCTGAAACGAGAACCGACCTCGCCAAGAACTATGAGGAACAGCACCAAATGATGGTCAACATCATGAAACAATGCAACGAACTCTCGCTGAAGCTGTACTCGCAAAAGCAGGAGTTCACCTTCGATCTCAGCTTTACCCTGGAGAAGGTTAAAAAAGAGTTCAACGAATTCGAACGTGACAAAATGCCCTACGAACGTATTGTCCGAAACCTTGACCTTGAGATCGACCGTTATGCCCGCCTCATCGAAGCGCTACGCCGTCTCCCTCCCGAACTAGACACTATCTATGGTCTGAACGACAGCCTGTACTACCGAAATGACTCTCTCGAACAGCATCATCTCCTCAGTGCCACGCAATTGGAACGCACCATCGAGGAAGCCACCTTGTCTGACTCCCTGGCCATGCCGTTTGTACTCGATGAACAAGGCGAGCGGGATCGTGACTCGTGCATCTTCTACGCCAAGGAACTCATGCAGATGTATTTTGAAAGCAAAGCCATCGTGGTGGCCGACAGCATCCACTACAACGAGACCTACCTACGCCTGAAAGAGTCGTACGACTATGCAAGCAACTACTATAAGCTGTTGCAACACCGCATTTTTATTGAGGGTCAGACGCCTTGGCCAACCATACTTTCCAACTTCGATTACTATTGGGCAGAAGCCAAAGAAGACGCGAAGGAAAAATACGGACTATACGATATCGAGGACTTCCAGGAACGCCCTATTGAGAGCCTTCCATCCATCGACTCACTTTCGCTGGGTGCCGTTGATTCACTTTCACTTGTTGCCATTGACTCACTGGCGACACCGGTTCACGACACGCTGTCCACGGTTTATTTGGAAGATGACACCATGGAATTTGGCGCTTTCAAGCGTTATGAATACTCGTTGCAACTCATCATCCTGTTGTTTTTGTTCGCTGAGTTGTTGCTCATCTGGCTTCTGGTCTGGCTGCTGCTCATCCCCGTCTTCAAATGGGTCAAACCCGTCAAGCGGAACGTGGCCAAGGAACAGAAACGCTATATCGCCCTCTTGGTGGCTATCATCGTCACCATCTTCCTTAACGGTGGCGATAAGGCCAACCCCACGATTTTCGCGAAAGCTGTCACCCTGGCCAATACATTCCTGTGGCTGCTCGCCGCCATTATCGCCTCGCTGCTCATCAGGGTGAGGCCCGACCAGCTCAAAATTAGCGTCAGGCTCTATAGGCCCATTGTCTTCCTTGCCATCGTCGTTATCGGATGTCGGGTGCTCTTCATCCCAAACACAATGATGAACATCATCTTCCCGCCTTTCCTCATCTTGTTCTTCTGCTGGCAACTGTTAGCTTGCCTCAGATGGGCCAAGAAAGTCGACCGACGCGACCGCATATTCAGTTGGGTTTCGCTTGCCCTAACGGGATTCTCCATGTTGATTGCCATTTCTGGATTCATTTTCGCCTCATTGCTGGTCTTGGTATGGTGGTACTTCCAAATGGCCGCCATCCTCACCATGATGACCATCTGGCATTTGGTCATCCGTTACAAGGAGCGACGCATGAACCCGAGAATCAGCAGGTATCTCGACAAGATCACCAAAGTAAGCGGCCAAGACAAGAAAACCTTCCTGTTCAGAGTAACCTGGTTCTACGATCTGGTACGAGAGGTCGTCATGCCCATACTGATGCTCACCTCTTTCCCGCTCTGCCTCTACTGGTCGATGGATGTGTTCGACTTCGACGACCTTTTTGAGAGCCTGATATACAAGCCTTTCATCAACTTTTCCAGCGAAAACGGCACCAACCGATTCATAATCTCAGTCCATTCGATCCTCTTGCTGGTCAACCTGTTCTTCATTTTCAAGTACATCAACCACGCCATCCACGCCATTTGGCAACAAAGCAAGTATAACCGCTATTTGAAAAAAACCAAGCGAGAGACCATTCACAGAGATGAGATCAACCTTTCCTTAGGCAATAGCATCATCAACTTCCTGGTGTGGACCATCTACGCAGTAGTCATCATCCTAACCCTGCATATCCCCACCGGATCGTTGAGCATTATCGCAGGTGGCTTCTCCGCTGGTGTCGGTCTCGCCCTCAAGGACATCATCAACAACTTCATCTATGGCATCCAGCTCATGTCGGGCCGATTGAAGGTTGGCGACTGGATTGAATGCGACGGCATCCGAGGCCGGGTGTCCAGCATCAACTACCAGACCACCCAAGTGGATACGATCAACAACACCACCGTATCGTTCCTCAACGCCAACTTGTTCGCCAAAAACTTCACCAACCTGACCAAAGGCAATCCCTACGAGTTCCTCAAAATCATTGTCGGAGTGGCTTACGGCACCGATGTACAACGTGTGCGCGAAGTGCTTGAAAACGCCATGCAGGTCATGTGTACGAAAGACGCCTTCGGCCGCGACATCGTGGAGCCTCAGCACGGCATCTATGTAAGGGTGGGCGACTTTGGTGATAGCTCTGTCAACATCGCCGTAAAACAGTACATTCTGGCTTCTGAGCAAATCCCATACATCGACAAAGCCAAAGAAGTAATCTACAACGCCTTGAACGAGAATGGCATCACTATCCCATTCCCACAACGCGACATTCATGTCATCAGGGATGAAAAAGAATAAATAGTTGATTTTTAAGGCCAAATGCTTGCGGTTTCGGGAAAAAGTTGTACTTTTGCAGCCGAAACCTCGGGTAGGTTTTAGTTAATTCATTCATAATCAACTTAAAACATTAAATTATGCCAGCAAAAATCAGATTGCAAAGACATGGTAAGAAAGGCCAACCTTTCTATCACATTGTAATTGCTGATGGCCGTTCACCACGTGACGGTAGATTCATTGAGAAAATCGGTACCTACAACCCCCTGACTGAGCCTGCTCAGATCAACCTGAAGTTCGACCGCGCCCTGTATTGGTACAGCGTTGGCGCCGTCCCGACAGACACGGTGCGCTCCCTGCTCTCCAAGAAGGGTGTCATGTTGAAGTACCACCTCCTCCAAGGCGTAAAGAAAGGTGCTATGACTGAAGAACAAGCCGAAGTCAAGTTCCAGGCCTGGATAAAGGAAAAGGAAGCCAAGATGGCTGAAATTGCCAAGACTAAGGAAGAAAAAGCCAGAGGCGAAAAGAAGACCCGCTTGGAAGCCGAAAAGAAAGTCAATGAAGCCCGCGCTGAGGAACTCGCAAAGAAAAGACTTGCCGAGCTTGAAGCCAAAAAGGCTGAGGAAGCTGCCGCTCAGGCTGCTGAGACCCCTGCCGAAGAGGCTCCTGCCACTGAAGAAACTCCCGCTGAAAACGCCGAAGCTTAATCCATTAAGAGCGTGAAGCGAGGAGGATTCCTCCCTAAGTCTTTAAAATAAAAGCCGCTTTCATGAGCGGCTTTTTTTATTCATTATTGTCCGAAAGAACAAAAACGATTCGTTTTTGATGAAGTCACGGAGTTCACGACAGGCTTGAAGACCTGTTGGACAAGGAGAATCCGGGCATTCATACACCACGTCGAATTCCGACAAATCCACCGAGGCCATACCACACGGCTGATAACCCGCCATATCAATCAAACATTCACGCATGACCTCCACAACCCAAAACGGCAACCTGTCCACAGGATGCCTCCCAGCCGACACCACCTCCAAACGCGAAGAATAGTCTCGCAAAAAAGCCGCCGCCATCGGACCGCAGCCATCGTCATGCTCACTCAAAACCAAGATTTTCATCATTTCTATTTTCTTTGCGAAAATAAAAGATTTTTTTTTAACTTTGCATTTTCAAATCAAAACAAACAAAATTACACTCATGGGAAGAGCATTTGAATACCGCAAAGCGGCCAAAATGAAAAGATGGGGACACATGTCAAGAGTGTTCCCGAAACTAGGGAAGTTAATCACTATCGCTGCCAAAGAAGGCGGTCCCGATCCTGATATGAACCCTAAACTCCGCCAGGCCATCTTGAACGCCAAGGCTGAGAACATGCCCAAGGACAACATCGATGCCGCTATCAAGCGCGCTACCGATAAGGACGCTGCCAACCTCGTGGAAGTCACCTATGAAGGCAAAGGACCCTTCGGCATCCAGTGCATGGTGGAATGCGCCACTGACAACACGACGCGTACCGTGGCCAATGTGAAGTCGTACTTCAACAAGTGCGGCGGCTCATTCCTGCCCATGGGCTCACTCGAGTTCATGTTCACCCGCAAAGCCGTCTTCGAAATTGAGATGCCCTCTGGCATGGACAAAGACGAGCTGGAACTGGAACTCATCGATTTCGGCCTGGATGAGATCGTTTCCGAGACCGACGAAGAAGAAGGCACCACCACTACCACCGTCTACACCGCATGGACGGACTATGGCACGATGCACGACGCGCTTGAAGAACGCCACATCAATATCATCAAAGCCAACCTGCAACGTTTCCCCAACAGCACCGTAAGTTTCACCGATGAACAAATGGTAGAAATCGAGAAGTTCCTCGACAAACTCGACGAAGACGAAGACGTCCAAGCCGTGTACACCAATATGGAATAAAAACCCTCACCATGGATACCACGCTTATTTCTCAAAAAACAAACGAGCTTTCTGATGTCGATTTCGTCTACTCCACAACGAGCGACTTTAGTTACATCAACACCCTCGACGACGGATGCAGCGCCATCGTCCTAGAAGCCACCGTGGTTTATTTTGAGTTCAAGAACATCCAAAGTCTTTTGAAAACTGGAAAACGCCTGGCAGCGAGAGTTTACAAAATCTACCAACATGCCCTGCAAGATGTTTGCAGAAACACCGGTGGTTATTTCAACTGCTATTCTCCGACCAGTTTTCTGATGATCTATCCCAAAGAAAAGTATGACATATCCTACGTTGTGGATGTCGCCATCAAAACCGCCGACCTCATCAGCGTCGGCCTCCGAGATTGTATCGAAAAACATACCCACAACAACTTCTCCATGGGAATCGACTTTGGCAACGTGCTAGGAACCAAGACCTGCTGTGAAAACAAGTACACGCAGACCGTATGGTTCGGTCATGCCATCGAAAAAGCCGCCGTCATCAGTGGTCTGTGTCAGAGACCTTTCTTTGTGGGCGTCTCCGGCACCGTTTTCCACCATCTGAATGAGGATTTGCTCAAAACGACAAAGCGTATCTTGGGCATTAAGAAAAGCGTGGATATTTGGACTCGAGTATCCTACCAGCTCGATAATGTCAAACACCACCTTTATCAAACCAACTTCCACAGATCATTCGAAGGGGGAGAAATTGAGGAGAAATAATGTATTTTTATGAACATATTGGTGACAGGATGCTACGGACAGCTAGGCAGGGAGCTTCATAAGCTCGCCAACTGTGATGGCGACCATCAATGGTTTTTCACCGATGTCGACACGCTCGACATAACCAGCCCCGATGCAGTGGAACGTTGTTTCAACGAACACCACATCGGGGTTTGCATTAATTGTGCCGCCTATACCGCTGTCGACCTCGCTGAAGACGAGCCCGAAACCGCGGCACGCATTAACGCATTGGCACCCCAACTTCTTGCCAAAACCTGCTTGAAACATCAGGCCCTACTAATCCATGTCTCCACCGATTATGTCTTCGACGGCAACGGCACCATGCCCTACAAGGAAAGCGATCCCATCAACCCCCAATCGGTATATGGAAGCACCAAAGCCGAAGGAGAACGTCTCATCCGCGAAACGGGCTGCAACTACATCATCGTCCGCACCGCATGGCTCTATTCTTCCTCGGGAAAGAATTTCGTAAAAACCATGTTGCGCCTCGCCGAAACACACGACGAAATCCATGTGGTGAGCGACCAACGCGGCTGCCCCACCTGGGCACATGACTTGGCCATCGCTCTCCTAAGTATACTCAACAAAAAAGAGGATCTACCCCTTCAGGAAACCTTCCACTTCACCAACGAAGGCAACATCACCTGGTACGACTTTGCTTGCGCCATTATGGACTTGGCTGGAAAGAACTGCAAGGTGAACCCAATCACCACCGACCAATACCCCGCCAAAGCCCATCGCCCAGCCTACAGCGTTCTGGATCTGAGCAAAATCAAGACCTATACTGGTATGGAAATCCCTTTCTGGAAAGATAGCCTAAAAAAGTGTATTGAAGAAATCTCAAAAAACGTATAAATGATGGAAAAACAAATCTTGGAAAGAGCTCAAGCATGGCTCACTGAACAATATGATGAAGAGACCCGCAAGAAGGTCCAAGAACTCATCGACAACGACCCGAACGAATTGACAGAGAGCTTCTACCGCAATCTGGAATTCGGCACGGGCGGACTGCGTGGCATCATGGGTGTCGGCACCAACCGAATGAACATCTACACCGTGGCAATGGCCACTCAAGGTTTTGCCAACTACATCAAGAAAATGAATCCTAATGAGAAAGAGTTGCGTGTGGCCATCGCCTACGACTGCCGCAACAACAGCCCTGCATTTGCCAACATCACCGCTGATGTGATGTCGGCCAACGGCATCAAGGTCTTCATTTTCGATTGTCTACGCCCCACCCCTGAACTCTCGTTCGCCGTGCGTGAGCTACATTGCCATGCTGGAGTAATGGTCACCGCTTCACACAACCCCAAGGAATACAACGGCTACAAGGCCTACTGGAACGATGGCGGACAACTGGTCAGCCCTCATGACAAAAACGTCATTGCCGAAGTGGAAAAGATTGCCGACCCCTCCATGGTCAACTTCAAACGCAATCCAGAGCTCATCACTGTTTTGGGCGAAGAGTTTGACGACATCTATCTGAACAAGGTGTTTGGCCTGTCCCTCTCTTTGGATCTCATCAAGAAACATAAAGACCTGAAAATTGTCTACACCCCCATACACGGCACCGGACGTCGCCTAGTCCCTGAAATTTTGAAACGCAAAGGCTTCGAGAACGTTTACTGCGTAGAGGAACAGATGGTGGTCGATGGCGACTTCCCGACGGTAAAGTCACCCAACCCCGAAGAGCCCGCCGCCATGGCACTCGCCGTGAAGAAAGCACAGGAAATCAACGCCGACCTCGTGCTAGCCACCGACCCCGATGCCGACCGCGTGGGCGTTGCCGTCAAGAACGAGAAGGGTGAGTTCATTCTGCTCAACGGCAACCAAGCCGCCAGCGTATTCCTCTACTATCTCCTCACTCGTTGGCATGAACTGGGCAAACTCACCGGTAAGGAATTCGTGGTAAAGACGATCGTCACCACTGAGTTGCTTTTTGAAATCGCCAAAAAATACGATGTAGACCGCTATGATGTGCTGACTGGATTCAAGTTCATCGCCGATAAGATCTTGGAACTCGAAGGAAAGAAGCAATTCATTGGCGGAGGTGAAGAAAGCTATGGTTACCTTGCAGGCGACTTTGTCCGCGACAAAGATGCCGTCATCGCTACCAGCCTCTTGGCAGAGGCCATGGCATGGGCCGCTGAACAAGGCAAGACCTTCTATGAACTGCTCTGTGACATCTACCGCGAATTCGGACTCTACAAAGAGAAACTCGTCTCCCTCACCAAGAAAGGCATTAGCGGAACCGAAGAAATCAAAGCCATGATGGCACGTTTCCGTGAAACCCCTCCCACGGAAATCGCAGGTGAGAAAATAGTTGAAATAAGAGACTATAAGATTTTGGAAACCAAAGATTTAAGAACAGGAAATACTCATCCCATTAACCTTCCGAAATCTGACGTACTTCAGTTCTTCACTGAAACGGGTTCAAAAATCAGCATCCGTCCTTCCGGTACTGAACCGAAGATCAAATTCTATTTCAGCATGAAAGGCAAAATCGAGGGCACGATTGAAGAATCGATGAGCCGTCTCGACGAGAAACTCAATACGGCAGCTTCACAATTAAGTTAAGAGACTTGAGTCCCTTATCCATCTCCTTACTCCGCTTGGTTCGCGATCCGGTTCATCCCCTCAATGGCCAAGCGGTAGTTGGGATATTGGCTCAATACCTGCCGGTAGATGGTTTTAGCTTGCGCATAATCGCCCATCCGCTCCAACACATGTCCTTTATTGTAAAGTGCGTCAACATACCCGGGGTCGCTTTCCAATGACCGGTTGAAGTAATCCAGTGCGATTTGGTTTTCACCGAGATAAACGAAATAGACATACCCTTTATTGAAGAGCAGACGGCTGTTGCCTGGTTGCAGCATCAGCAAGGTATCATAATGTGCCAAAGCTTCTTCTGGAGCTCCGTTATCCTGCAAGAACAAGGCCAGGTCGTAACGCACCATAGGCTGGTCTGGGAAATTGAAGAGCATGGAACGCATAAAGCTCTCCGTCAACGGATCATGTTGCGCCCAATAAATGGCGCATATCTCACGCTGTGGGTCATAAAAACTGGGATCCTGTTCACGGGAAATCATAAAGTTCTTCATGGCCGACACAGTATCCTGTTTCGCCATGTAGGTCATTCCCCTCACAAAGTAGGCCTTGGGATTGAAGGTATTGACTTTCAAGGCATTGTCGATGAATCCAAAAGCAAGGTTGAAGTTCTGCTGCAAGAGATTCAACTCTGCTAATTTCACCATCGGACGGGTGTCGAACGGGTCAACCTCCAAAGCACGGTTCAAAGCGGCAGTGATATTGGCATCATCCCCTAGGAGATAATAGATATCTGACAAAAGCAAGAGAGCATCCACGTTATTGGGATCCAACTGGATGGCTTTGTTGACATCCACCATAGCTTGACCCACTTGCTCCCTATCCACATACATCACTGCCCTTCGCAGATAGAGGTCGGCATTGTTTTCATCTCTAGAGATGGAATCATTCAGGAGCTCAAGTGGGTCCTTTGAGGAACCCACTTGTTCACCCTGTTCAATCGTTCCTGGATTCTCCTTAGGAGGGTTGTTGTGACATGCCGTCATCACCACGGCAAACAAAAAAACAAATAAAACGTTTCTCTTCATTCAAACCCTAAAATCTAAATTCACACTCATTCGGTTTTTTCCAGTGCTTCCAGAATTTTCTGTGACAACTCCTCCGCCAACTCAGGATTGTCTTCGATGAGGCGTTTTGCAGCATCACGACCTTGCGCCAGCTTGGAGTCGCCATAACTGAACCAGGAGCCACTCTTTTTGATGACACCTGTCTCTACGCCAAGATCGATAATCTCACCCGTACGGGAGATGCCTTCGCCATAGAGGATGTCGAATTCCGCTTTACGGAACGGAGGAGCCACCTTGTTTTTCACCACTTTGACCTTCACACGGCTTCCTGTGACATTCTCACCGTCTTTGATCTGGCTGACCTTACGGATATCAAGACGCACTGAGCTGTAGAACTTAAGCGCATTACCGCCTGTGGTCGTTTCGGGATTGCCAAATAACACCCCAAGTTTCTCACGCAACTGATTGATAAAAATACAGATACATCCCGTTTTGTTGATGGTGGCGGTAAGTTTACGCATCGCTTGGGACATCAGTCGTGCCTGAAGACCCATCTTGCTGTCGCCCATCTCCCCTTCCAATTCGCTCTTAGGCGTGAGGGCTGCCACGGAGTCCACCACGATAACATCGATAGCCCCGGAACGAATCAAATTCTCGGCAATCTCCAAAGCTTGCTCACCATAGTCGGGCTGCGAAATCAGCAGGTTTTCAACATCGACTCCGAGTTTGGCAGCATAAAAACGGTCGAACGCATGTTCTGCATCGATAAAGGCAGCAATGCCACCTTTCTTTTGCGCTTCGGCGACGACATGCAACGCCAAAGTGGTCTTACCCGAACTTTCAGGTCCGTAAATTTCAATGATTCTTCCTTTGGGTAGCCCTCCCACGCCAAGGGCGTAGTCAAGACCAATGGAACCCGTGGAGATGGATTCCATCTTTTCCGCCTCGGCACCCAGGCGCATGATGCTACCTTTACCAAAATTCTTTTCAATGTTGCCCAAAGTAGCTTCCAAAGCTTTTAGCTTCTCCTGCTTGATTTTTTGAGCATCTTCTTGTGATTTTTCTGTTGTCATAACTGTTTATTTTTTATTATTACTAATTATTTCGCTATTTATCCAAGCAGCAAAGATAACAAAACTATCTAGGAATTGTTCAAAATGTTGAATTATTTTCCAAATTCTTTTTTATAATAATCACAAATAGCTGTAATTCCACATTTTTCACAAAGCGGTTTCCTAGCATGGCACACATAACGTCCATGAAGGATAAGCCAATGATGCGCATTGGAAAGCACCTCTTGAGGGAAATGTTTCACCAGTGTTCGTTCCGTTTCGGTGACATTCTTGGAGTTTTTGGTCAGCCCGATACGGTTAGACACGCGAAACACGTGTGTATCAACCGGCATGGCGGGCTGCTGAAAGGCCACTGCCATCATCACGTTGGCGGTCTTACGCCCCACCCCTGGCAAACGTTGAAGGTCTTCCCTATTGTCGGGTACAACACCACCAAAGTCGCTCACCAAACTTTGAGCCATGCCTAGGAGGTTTTTCGATTTGTTGTTCGGATACGAAATCGACTTGATATAGGTATAGATCTCCTCAACAGTGGAAGCCGCCATGGTTTCCGGATTGGGGAATCGCTCAAACAAAGCCGGAGTGGTCATGTTCACCCGTTTGTCAGTACATTGTGCCGACAGAATCACCGCAACGAGCAACTCGTAAGGGTTATGATACTTCAATTCCGACGCCGCCAAAGGCATGTGCTCCTGGAAATAATCCACAAAAGCATCGTATTTCTGTTGAATCTTTGTGTTTTTCATTGCCATGTGCAAAGATACAGAATATTTCCTACTTTTGCAGTCTAAAAGACAAGGAAAATGCAAAAAATCAAAGCCCTTGTAAAAGAAGAACTCTCAGGTTGGAAACCGTTTGATGTCATCTGGCTGGTATCCGTCTGTGCCATCATCACCATCATGTCCATCCTATTCAAGTACGACAAGAGTGACGACCGTTTTTATTGGATACATATCGTGGCTTCGGCTTGCGGGATCATCAACGTGGTGTTGGGAGGCAAAGGCAAACTCTCCAACTATCTCTTTGGATTTATCCACTGTAGCTTAATGATTTACATCACACTGATATCCAGGCTCTACGCTGACATGGGGGTGACGATTTACAACTTCATCATGCAGTTTGTCGGGTTCTTCACTTGGGCGAAAAACATGAACAAAGAGACCCATGAGGTCATAAAACGACATGCGTCGAACAAGGTCCGTATGGTCAGCCTCATGGCTATCCTGATTGGCACGGTCGCCGTTGGTTTGATCATGAAGCGATTCACCAACGATTTGGCACCATTCGCCGATGCAGCCAAGGCGGTCATGCAAGTCATTGCCATGATCCTGATGGTCAAGATGTTCAGCGAACAATGGTGGATTTGGATTGCCATCAACTGCATCAGCATTTTCATGTATATCAAGGCAGGCAATTTCCCAATCACAATGATGTATATCGTCTATTTAGTGAATTCTCTCATCATGTGTGTGCGTTGGGAAAAGGAAGCCATCGCGAACGACAAGCTACAAAGATGAAAGATCAACAACAGAACACTAAATTAATCGGGGCTTTGGCCGTGGCCCTTTCCGCCATGCTCTGGGGTGTGGACGGCATTTTGCTCACCCCACAGCTTTACAATCTCAATACGGCTTTTGTGGTCTTCGTCATCCACCTCTTCCCATTCCTGTTGATGAACGTATTCTTTTTCAGGGAATACCGCCATCTGAAGACCATGTCGAAGTCCGACCTGCTCTATTTCACCCTGATCGCCCTATTCGGTGGCGCATTAGGCACCTTGGCCATCGTGAAATCGCTGTTCCTCATGCACTTCAACAGTCTTTCTGTCATTGTGCTCCTGCAAAAACTACAGCCTGTCTTCGCCGTCATCTTGGCCCGTATCATCTTGAAAGAACGTATCAAAAGGCATTTCTTGTTATGGGCTTCCATCGCACTTATTGCCGGATATTTCATGACGTTTGGTTGGGCACTACCTGACTTCACCACCGAGGGCATCACCACCCTTTATGCGGCCTTTCTTTCGCTTCTTGCAGCGTTTTCCTTCGGCAGTTCAACCGTGTTCTCAAAGAAAATCCTGGGCAACTATTCCTTCGTCAGCTCCACCTTTTTCCGCTATGGTTTCACCACCTTGATCATGCTTTTCATCGTGTTGTTCACTGGCCATATCGGAGATTTCTCACAAATCACACCGCGCAACTGGCTCTTCATCGCACTCATTGGTTTAACCACTGGCTCAGGTGCCATCTTCCTTTATTATTACGGTCTGCGACATGTAAAAGCTTCGCTCTCAACCTTCCTGGAGCTGATGTACCCGATCACGGCCGTTGTCTTGGACTACTTCGTCAACAAAACAGTGTATTCCCCGGTACAGTGGACTGCAATTTTTGTGATGCTTTTTGCAATTGTTATGCTTAACGTGGAGAAAGAGAAATAATTTGCGTATCTTTGCGCCCAAATCGCAAAGCATGATCAGAGCAACAGGCATACACAAATCGTTCGGCAGTCTTGAAGTGTTGAAAGGCATCGACCTCCATATCGAGAAAAAAGAGATTGTGAGCATTGTGGGAGCTTCCGGGGCGGGCAAATCCACCCTACTCCACATCTTGGGCACCCTGGATCGCGCGAACAAAGGTTCGTTGCTTATCGACGACAAAGAAGTCAACCAACTTAACGACAGGGCGTTGGCCGAATTCAGAAACAAAAAAATCGGATTTGTGTTTCAGTTCCATCACCTGCTGCCTGAGTTTACCGCCTTGGAGAACATCTGTATCCCCGCCTATATCGGAGGGACCTCCAAAGAAAAAGCCACAGAACATGCTATGCAACTACTTGATTACCTTAATCTTACAGAACGAAAAGACCATAAGCCTTCGCAACTCTCAGGTGGCGAGCAGCAACGCATCGCTGTAGCCCGTGCCTTGATCAACAAACCCGCCGTGGTATTGGCTGACGAGCCCTCAGGCAACCTCGATTCCACCTCGGCAAAGGAACTGCATCATCTCTTTTTTAAACTGAGGGACGAGTTGGGACAGACTTTCGTTATTGTGACACACAACCCAGAATTGGCCGCTATGTCGGACAGAACCATTACAATAAAAGATGGATTAATAAGTTAAGAAGACAGAAGTAAGAAACAAGAATATGAAACGACACATTATATTTGGATTATTGTTTGGAGCGGCGGTGCTCTGCTCGACGGGAGTCCAAGCACAGAACGCTGAGAGCTATGAATCGTTGATGCGTAGTGGAAATACCAAATTCGCCGCCAAGGACTATATCAGTGCCAAGACCTATTACGAGATGGCGCTGAAACAAAAACCCAAAGACGCTGAGGCCAAGAAGAAACTTGACGAGACCTTGGTGAAGATCCAACAAGACAGCGAGCGCCAAGAGGTTTTCTATGCACACCTCGATGCTGGTGATGCCCTCAATGCCCAGAACAAATACGAAGAAGCCCTTGCCCAATACGAACAAGCACTTGCCATCTTCCCTGGCGACAAATACGTGAGCGCTCAAGCCGATGCCATCCGGGCCATCCTTCAAGAACGTCATGACAAACAGGAGGCTTACGATACCGCTATCGCTCAAGGCAACACGTTGTTGGAGGAAGAGAACTTCGATGCCGCCATCATGCAGTTTGAAATCGCCAAGGACATCTTCCCTAGTGACAACCTGCCCAAAGAGCGTATCGCCGAAGCCAAACGCCTCCAATCGGTCTATAACGAAAAGGTGACACGCTTCAACACCCTGGTGGATGAAGCCAACAACCTTGCCCTTCGCAAAAACTACGATGGAGCCATCCAAAAATTGAACCAAGCACTGGAAATCTTCCCCAACGATGGTCAAGTGATGGCAAGACTTCAAGAACTGCAAGGCTCCAAAGCCACCAACGACCGTTACAACGCTTACATTGCCGAAGCTGACCGTCTTTATGAAAACAAGGCCTACAAAGATGCCAAGTCGCACTATCAAAGTGCACTAAGTGTCATTGCTGGCGATGCATACGCCACCGAAATGATTTCACGCCTTGACCCCCTCATCGCCCAACAAGATGCCGAGGAGGCCGCCCGTATCGCTGCTGAAGAAGAAGCAGCACGACTGGCAGCTGAAGCCGAGGCTGCTCGTTTAGCAGCAGAAGCAGAAGCAGCAAGACTCGCAGCAGAAGCAGAAGCAGCTCGTATCGCCGCCGAAGAAGAAGCCGCAAGGTTAGCCGCCGAGGAGGCCGCCCGTATCGCCGCCGAAGAGGAAGCCGCAAGACTGGCAGCAGAAGCTGAAGCCGCACGTATCGCCGCTGAAGAAGAAGCCGCAAGACTAGCCGCTGAAGCCGAGGCTGCTCGCTTGGCCGCTGAAGCTGCCGCCGCCGCTGAAGCGGAACGCCAAGCAAGAATCCAAGAGATGCTTGGCATCGCCGACGGACTCTTCGCCGAAGAGAAACTCGTGGAAGCAAAGACCAAATACCAAGAGGTGTTCACCATTGACGCAGAGAACGCTACAGCTACAGCAAAAATCGCAGAAATTGACGGTATCTTTGCCCGAATCGCCGCTGAAGCCCAGCAACGTTACGACGAAGCCATGGCCGCCGCAAGCCGTTTCATGAACGACGAGAACTACAGCGATGCCGTTTCTCAATACAACCTCGCCTTGGTGGCCAAGCCCGGTGATGCAGAAGCTTCCGCCAAATTGGTTGAGGCAGAGCGTCTCAACACCCAAAAGATGGCCGCACTGCGCACCCAATATAACACCTTCATCAAAGAAGGCGACAAACAATACAACGCTAAAGCCCTCGACAAGGCAGTGGAGAACTACACCAAAGCCGTCGACCTTGGTTTAGGCGAACCCTACCCTGTTGAGATGATCGACCGCATCAACCGACTCATTGAAGAAAACAAGTTGTACGAGCTAAACTCCGAAGCCTTCACCATGACGGCCAACACACCACGTCGTTTCACCTTCAATCCTGTTGATGTGGCCTCACGTCGTTCCAACTACGTCGTCATCAAAGCCCGTAACATCACTCCTGGCAAGAGCTTCCCGATGATCGTCTCGTTCGGCAGTGACGCTGGCAAGAACGGCGGTTTCGTGCTGGCCATCTCCGAGAATGAAGAAGAGAAGACCTACATCTTCCGCATCGGCGGCCAATATAAATGGTTTAGCGAGAACAACACCTGGATCGAGCTGATCTCAGAGAACGATGATGTGGAGGTGAGTTTGGTGATGATCTCAAGGAGCAATTAAAAAGAAGCAAGAATCTCTTCTGCAATTTTCTCGGCTTGTTTCAAAACTGTCTCAGTAGCTAATTGTTGCATATCGGGTGGATAACCGTATTTGCGCAACAGCCGTTTTACAGCCACTTTCATCTTTGCCCGAACATTCTCCTTGATGGTCCAGTCAATGGATGAATTCTTGCGGATGGTTTCGGTCAATACCACCGCCAATTCACGGAGTTTGTCCTTCCCCATCAGCTCTTTCGCGCTTTCGTTGTCGGCAACGGCAGAATAGAATGCATATTCGTAGGTGGTCAAGCCCATGTCATCAGCCTCTTTGTCTTTCTCCACAATGGTTTTGCTGAGTTTGATCAGCTCATCGATAACTTCGGCGGCAGTGATGATTTTGTTGTGATAACGCGTGATGGAGCCGTCAAGCATCTCCATCAACGTGCGCCCTTCCACCACATTGAACTTGGAACGTGCCTTGATTTCACCTTCCAACAGCTTTCGTAACACCTCCAAGGCGATGTTCTTATGCTCCATGCCTTTCAATTCCATCAGGAACTCTTCTGAAAGAATGGAAATATCGGGTTTCTTGATACCTGCCGCATCAAATAAATCGATGACTTTTTCTGAAATCAATGCCTTATCAATGACTTGGCGTATAGTGGTTTCTATCTCCTCATCTGTTTTACCAGAGTTAGTCTGGTCAAACTTGCAAAGACGGGCTTTCACAGCTTGGAAGAATGCCACCTCATCCTTCACATCCATGGCGGCATCCTGCGGGATGGCCAAAGCGAAGGCTTTGCCCAAGGCTGTCACTTCGTTGACAAAACGCTTCTTGCCATCGTCCAAACTTAAAATGAAATCTTCGGCTTTTAGAATCCACGAGAGCTTCCCAGCGGTGTCGGCAGTGAAGTATTGCTTGTAGTCAAAGCCATAGAACATCTGCTCCACCACTTCCAGCTTCTCCTGCATCAAGGCCACGGCCTGTTCCTGTTGTTGTGTCGGGTCGCCTTTACCACCCGAGTCGGAATAGAACGACAAGGCCTTTTTCAAGTCTGCCGCGATGCCCAAATAATCGACCACCAAACCGCCAGGCTTGTCTTTATAAACACGGTTCACGCGGGCGATAGCCTGCATCAGGTTGTGACCCTGCATGGGCTTGTCGATGTAAAGCGTGTGCAGGCATGGCACATCGAAACCGGTGAGCCACATATCGCGCACAATGACGAGCTTCAGCTCATCGTCGGGATCTTTCATACGCTCGGCCAACGCACGGCGTTGCTCCTTGGTGGTATGGTGCTTGGCTATCTTTGCACCATCGGATGCCGAAGAGGTCATCACCACCTTTACGGCACCTTTGGCCAGGTCATCGGAATGCCACTCGGGACGCAATTTGATAATTTCATCGTACAACTCGGCGGCGATACGGCGGCTCATCGCCACTACCATCGCCTTGCCTTCAAACACTTTCTGTCGCTCCTCGAAATGCGTGACAATATCCTTGGCAATGTTTTTCAAACGGTTGGGACTGCCAATCAGTGCTTCCAGCTGTGTCCACTTCGCCTTGGCCTTTTGGACATCGTTCATATCCTCGGTTTCCAACTCCTTGTCGAGGTCTTCCACCAACTGGCGGCCTTCATCGCTGAGTTCCACTTTGGCGAGACGGCTTTCATAGTAGATGCGCACCGTGGCACCATCCTCCACCGCCTGTGCAATGTCGTAAACGTCAATGTAATTGCCGAACACCGCTGGCGTGTTCTTGTCCTCTTTCTCAATGGGTGTTCCTGTGAAACCAAGATAGGTGGCATTAGGCAGCGCATCACGTAAATACTTGGCAAAACCGTATTTGATTTCCGAGCCAATCACTTCATCTGCCTCGTTGCGCACGTCCACCGTCTTGGCCTTGAAGCCGTATTGCGTGCGGTGTGCCTCGTCAGCCATCACGATGACATTGCTGCGGTCGGTAAGTGTGTCGTAAACATTGCCCGACTCGGGTTGAAACTTCTGAATGGTTGTGAAGATAACACCGCCTGACTGCACCGACAAAAGCTTCTTCAAGTGCTCACGACTTTCGGCTTGGACAGGTGTCTGCCTCAAGAGTTGCTTTGCGCCCGTAAAGGTATCGAAAAGCTGGTCATCCAAATCGTTGCGGTCGGTGATGACCACAATGGTCGGGTTGTTGAGCCGCTGCACGATTTTGCCCGTATAGAACACCATGGTCAATGACTTGCCACTACCCTGCGTGTGCCACACCACACCAGCACGATGGTCGCCAGGCCGTTGCTCTTTCACCGTCTTGAAGCCATAATTGGCAGGTGATTCGGCGAACAAACTAGTAGCATTGATGCCCGTGGCTCGTAAAGTCGATTCCACCGCCTTGTTGACGGCATAGTATTGGTGATAGGCGGCAATCTTCTTCACCGTTTTGATGGTGGTGAGACCCGTCTTTAAGTCTTCTTGTTTCTGTTTCTCAAACACAGTGAACGACTGCACCAAATCCAGCAGAGTGTCCTTCTGCAACATACCGTTGACCAACACTTCCAACTCGCTCACCAGATTCGAAGCCACATTCTCGCCGTCCTCACTCTTCCATGCCGTGAAGCGGCTGAAACCCGCCGAAAGCGAGCCTGCCCGTGCCTCCAATCCATCAGAAATGACCACAAGGGCATTATAAGTGAACAGCGATGGAATCTGTTGCTTGTAGGTCTCAATCTGCCGATATGCACTTTGCAGCGTGGCATTCTCGTCGGCGGCATTTTTCAGTTCGAAGATGACCAAGGGCAGACCGTTCACAAACAACAGCACATCGGGGCGGCGATTGTGGCCGTTCTCGATGATGGTGAACTGGTTGACCACAGTAAATTCGTTGTTCCAAGGGTCGTTGAAGTCGACGAGCCACACCCTTTCGCCACGCTCCACTCCGTCTTTGAACACCGACACAGGAACGCCTTCAGTCAGCAAGCGATGAAAATCCTCGTTGTTGGCCAG
Organism: uncultured Bacteroidales bacterium; assembly: GCA_946184615.1. Taxonomy (GTDB): domain Bacteria; phylum Bacteroidota; class Bacteroidia; order Bacteroidales; family F082; genus Limimorpha. The sequence continues at coordinate 25,959 of CAMHFN010000008.1, read as the reverse complement.
CACATCGGGCGAGCTGATACGCAACACGGTTTTCACCGCCTCGTCCTGCACCGAATAGGGCAATGATGGATTGAGCCGTTTCACCGCCTTTTCCAACTTGTCGCGCAACACCACCTCCTCAAAGCTAGCACGCATGGGAGTCTCGCCATCAGGCGCAATGTCGGGGCCATAGAGGTATTGGTAGCCTTTGGCTTTCAGTTGCTCGATGAGCATCTGCTCTATGTCAGATTCGTGGAGTTGGGTCATAGTGGCTATTTGTTAAGTTTCCAATATCCGTTTTTATCTTCTCCAACACGTTCCAAAACTCCTCTGTCTTTAAGTATGGCAATATTACGTGCAATCGTAGCTCTTCCAACACCAAGTTGTGCTGCCAGTTCATCGTATGTGAACGAAGGATTCTTCCTCACCAAATCAATAATACCATCTTGGGTAGGAGTTGTTTTTACAGTATCATTTACAGTATCATTTACAGTATCATCCAGAGGCTCACCTTTATGTTGGAGCACGGACTTAAAGATCTCTTCCAGCATAAACTCAATAAAAGGGCCGCTTTCTCCCTGTTTGGTACTTTGGGCGATGGCATCATAATAGGCCTGTTGGTTGGAATAGACCATATTCTCCACAGGCAGGTGCGCAAAGGCAGGATGCCAGCGGCTGAGGATGAGCGACTGCCACAGGCGTCCCATCCTGCCGTTGCCGTCGATAAAGGGATGGATAAACTCAAACTCATAGTGGAATACGCAGCTACGTACCAGCAGGTGGTCATCGGCATTCTTCAGCCAGTCGAACAGGTCGGACATCAAGGGATACACCCTTTCGGCAGGCGGTGCCATGTGAACCAAGCCGTTTTCGGAGTACACACCCACTCCACCTCTGCGGAAATGGCCTGCGTCATCGGTCAAGGCCGACATCATCATGCTGTGGGCACGCAGCAGGTCGTCCATCGAGAACGGGTCGAGCTTTTCAAACGCATCATACACTCGGATGGCGTTCTTCACCTCCTGAATCTCGCGGATGGGAGCAACGACAGTCTTGCCGTCAATGATGTCCGCCACCTCGCTTTCCAGAAGGTGGTTGCCCTCTATGGCCAAAGAGCTGTGTATGGTCTTGATGCGGTTGGCCTTGCACAGCCGCAGCGCATCGTCTTGCTCCATCCGTATGGCGAAACATTCCATCTGCGCGGAGATGTCCGCAATCATCCCCACCGCCTTTGCAGACAGCGTAAAAGGCGGCTTGTAGCCATTATATGTTTCTGTTTTTTTTCTAGCCATAATTTATCATTTTTTGTCAGTCTCTCTTCTTATAGGGTCCAATGATCCTTCTATGTTACCTCGAAAATTCTTCGACGATTGATCGGCAAATCAATGGCAAATTTGGTTTCCCTTTACTTTTTTTTATTTGCACCTGCTTCAGTTACTCTTCTTATGTAATTTTGTTTTTTCTTTCCAACTTTTTGAAGTTCTTTTTCTATTTGGTCATTCCGATGTTCTTGTTCCTCCTGCTTGGTTTTTATATCCTCAAAACGCTTAATCATTTTTTCTGCAGCAGGAATTAATTTGTATCCTTTGATTTGTATTTCTCTAGCAAATTTTACAAATTCATCCAATTCTTTCTCGGAACCAGAATCCGCCATTTTATTAACCTTATTTGAATTATCATAATCGCACTTATCAGCGAACACATCTTCTTGGGTCATTAGACTGTGTATTTCTTTCTTCAGTTCCCTTTTCAGTCTAGGAAGTTCTTTTCCTCTCAGATCTACGCCAGCATCAATCAATGACTTGATTCCACTCCAATTTTGATTTACAGCCTCTGCCAAAAAAGGATTCCCTAAAAGATTTATTATTGCCTTGTTCGAAGAGTCAAACAACCCAATTTCAGACAATAAAGCGACAAGAACTTTTGGCCTTGACACAACCGAACTATAAAGTTGAAGTTCCTTAGCACATCGCAATGCACGACTTGAATTTGTTACAAGATATGCATTCCCAGATAGTATCTTTTTGTTTGTTTCTGGTATACTCTTATTAAGGTCTTTTGCCATCAAGTATAGTTCAGCATCTGTTTTTGCAATACGCCAATTTTCCTCATCCGTTCTATAAGCTGCTTTAGGCGTTTTTAACGTCTCGATATAAACCAATTGAGTCAAGGCATCACAATCTGATTCATTGATATCCACGTTGCAGACAAACTCATCATCTCCTATTATAATGCCTTTTGGCAATCTTGTTTCCATCACCTCAATCATAAAATCATACGAATCCTCAGGTTCGTATACATTCTGCATATAATTCAAAAATGACTCTATTGAATAATCCTGATCATTTCGTAGATTCTTGATATAATAGTCTATAACAAAAACATTGGACAATTCTTCATAAACTAAAACCTCATCTATTGAAGTAAAGGAGTTTCTAAAATAGTTGTAGTTTCTTCTAGCGAAACTGGCATGTACAACAACCTCTTCGACAACACTTCTTGGTATGTACACCTTACACCCATTATTTAACAGCTCTTTTAGAAGAATAGAGTATATATCGCTATATGTGCCATATTCAACCAAGCAATTGAGAACAAAATCCGTATCCAATATATATATCTTATCTGTAAATGTTTTTTTCTGGAATCCGGCCAACATCGGATCCAATCTCATTAACTGTGTACCAATATAAGCTCTGGCCCATAATAGTATTGTCTGAAATTGTTCATTATTAGGTTTACTCAATATTTCGCCTAGACCATAAACCAAACATTCACCCAAATCTGGTTGAAGGCCGTCGGTTAATAGTTTTACCAATTCTTTCTGACGTACCATGCCAGGAACTATGCTATCTTCACAGACAGCCAGATCTTGTCCATAATATTTGAGGAACAAATTTAATGTTTTCTGTATGTTGTTCCACATCAAACCTTCTTCTCCTTCACTTAGGGGTATTCCCTCAGCTAGCTCTCGCGCTCTTGTGATTATATCACTAATTAAAGCATTAGTGCTCTGTTCCATATGAGAAACACCTTCCATCATTTCCGATTTTGTGCTCTTAGATGCTATATACTTCCCCTCTATACTATTAATAAGGCTATCTTTTTTCAATCTTTCCAATGATGCTCTTACTTGTGATTCGTCAAGAATCCGACCGAATTCCATATGGAATTCATCAACGATATCTTCTTTTGATAGTCCATCTTGATGGATTGAAATTAGTGCCAATATGGATTTGTCAAACAACGATTTCTTTTGACTATTATCTTTTAACTTCGGAGAGAGCGAAAATAACAGAGTGCTTTTAATCATTGAGTTAGTGAGCAAACTATCTCCATCTTCTGAAAAATAGTCCCTTTTTAGAAAGTTGCTCTCAATTTGTGTCTTAATATCGGGGAAATACCTTGAAATAATTTCTTTATGTTGACTTGTAACAGATACAAATGTTGACAAATCATAAATCTGTAATGTTTTTGAATTATCCATTCTGAATTTAGTCTCTAACCCCTTGATATTATTAACTGATTGAGAAGTCACAAATACTAATTCATTAAATTCGACTTCGTTCTTATTCAATTTTTTTAATGTGTCTTTGATTTTAGCATTTGTGTCTTTTTGCATTGTAAACTGGAACACACGGGTTATTTGTGTTTCATCATTATATATGTCAGAGCTTATTGCATCAATGCCATCATCTTTAAGTCCCCCGACCTTTTTTAATCGAGAGAATCCATAATATCCCATTATTTCCAAACACAGCTGCTCGAATTTAAAAAAATCAGTGAATCTACTTAATGCAAGTTCAATAATATCCATAATTTATAAATTTTTATTATTTTTATTTAGTCATCTTCACATCCCCACTCATCAGCCTCGGCAGCAACTCGTCTCGCATCTGAATGAGGGTTTGGATTTGCTGTTTATTTCTATTGATTTTCTCAAAGTATACATTCACCTTATCGTTAAAATACAAAATTTGTTGCTTATCGTTTGGCATTGGATAGGTCAGTTCGTACAACAAGGCTTTGTAATCAAGATTCTTAATTCCAGAACTCCCGTTCTCAAGATTGAAAAACTCATCTTGGTCGTATAGGTATTTCAGATAACAATAAATGAAATATGTGTGTTCTTCCTTAACCCTCAACAACCTGCAGAAATTGGAAAAGATAATCGGATAATCAAACAAAGTCTTTACGTCATCATTTACATATGCAACTCGTCCAGTCGATTGGTTTTCCGTTCCACCAGATATTTCCATTATTATATCTCCATTTCGAGGCTCAATTTTCTCAAATTTTGATTCTTTTACATACCGAATAGGCGTTTTGGTTGCAAGGCCAACACTCAAATCTGCAATGTCTGTTCCCCTAATGCATTGAACAGATTTGATAAAATCTCCTTCTGGATTTTCTTTTCCCCATTCTCCGCCAATAGTTTCATCAACATAATCCCCCAACCTTCCTTCCTCCCACTCCTCCTTAGCCTCCACCACAAACCACTGTCTGAAGAGCGTCTCCGCCATCCGCTCCAAGGTGGCGTTCTCGCGGTGCAGAAGGTCTATCTTGTCGTCAAGGGAAGAGAGGATGGCGGCTATGCGGCGTTGCTCGTCAAGGGAAGGTATAGAAAGTACAATTTTCTCAAAATCGCCTTTGTTAACGATGGGAACTGCAGTTCCATCACCACCCATAATTCTCAATGTATCATAAATGCTAATTAAAGAATAATAAAGAAAATCATTATCGAATTGTTTATCGGGTATTAACGCATTAATCTGCTGATTTGTAATACAATTTGTCTTACTCATCACAACCTTTCCCATATCAGAACCAATGCAAGTTACAAGAATTGATTTTGGTGGTAACATTTTATTCACCAAACGTTTTGCACCAATATTTGATAGTTTTCTTTCACTATTATTCGCATATTTGCCATAGTTACGAAAGTCTGATGGGGTAACAAATAGAACTTCATCGCCCCAATCCTCTGGATTGCGTGCTGAAGGCGTTTTACCTGTAATCACAACTCCTATTTCTCCCAACTTATATTCTTTCCACTCGCTCATTTTCCTAATTGTTCTTTTAGTTGTTTTATCTCAGCATCAAGCATGGCTTTTTGTGTCATCATAGTTCTAACCATGCCATTATCATACATTCCTCTCCTCAAAGCAGTATCAATAGCTTCTGCTTGCGCCTCTTTGCGTGCAATAAGATTTCGAAGACTCTGCTTGTCGCTTTCTTTTGCGTACTCATGCGCACGCTTGGTGACACGGAGCGTTCGCCTTGCCACTATGAAAGCAGCAATGGCCACCACGAGTGTCACAGCTGCAATAATCAATGTTGTGTATTCTTTCCACTCAGTCATAAGACTTATTTTTTGGCCCTTTTTTGGTCTTTTTTAACTTGCTAATTATCAGTGTGTTATACAAAAACACGATTTGGTGTCACTGAATTTTTGGCCCTTTTTTGGCCCTTTTTTGGCCCTTTTCATTCCTATTCTATTTCACCCCTTTTCTTCAACTCCTCCATTCCAATCGCCACGGCTTTTGTCAACAGTTCTGAGTTCTTGATATATTCATCGCTCACATAATAGGTAGTGCCAGAGCCTACACCCTCTTTTGACAGGATTCTCCGCTCTACGAACATATTAATCATGTTCCTAATCTGTTTTCTTGACATGTGAGTACCTAAAACACTAACAAAGTCTTTCATCTTCGCTGTTTTGAATGTATTGAAATGAGCCATGATAATAGGCAATGCTTGTGAAGCATTCCAATCATCCATTTTTGAATACTCTCCCGCATTATCGCAAAACTCATAATAGCTCTTCGACAAAATATAGTAAGTACCTCTTGTCTTTCCACGTTTTTCAATGAGTCCACGATCAAAAAGAGTTTTCAACATCTCTTTATCAACGTCATTCGACTTGCCTTCTCTGATGCTGTTTAAAGCTAATACTTCAAAAACAGACAACCTGTCTTCCTCCGACAAATCCCGTTGCTCCGAATCCAAAAACAATGCGAAAGCCTTATCCTTAATAACCGCCGAAAGATGAAGTTCGACCCTAAACGGATCGCTATGGGAGTAATCTGGTTTGTCCTTGCCTTCCGAAAGTGTGTTTTTATATATCTTATCAACACCTTGTCCCGAACGCTCAACGATGCCAGTCTTGGCAAGCACATCAGCTAGCAGTCTGTTTCGTGGAGTGCTTTGTACACGCAAAAGATTATCAATGGTAACACCTAAAGGAAACCCTCCGGCATTCATGACAATCATTTTCTGCGGGTATTGCTTAATCACTGTCTCGCTGGTGCGCCTATAGTCTCTGTGAGAAATCGCGTTGTTAATAGCCTCTCGTATAACCTCTTCATTAAAATAAGGTATGTTGAAGATATATGAATTCTCATTGACATCAATTTTATCATTTCTCAAATCAATATCGTGCCAAAGCAAATCAATCATCTTGTAGAAAGGCTGTCCGTAAAACTGCCTGTTCGTATATGGAACTAACGATTCCGATTTTCTGAATTCAAGGATGACGGAAGCCTGAGGAAGTCGGCTTTTCAACACCTCTTCCTTGCCAACAAGAATCAACGCTGCATTGGTTATTTTGCCATCTTTAATAAGATTCAAATCACTGAGTACTTGTTCATCAGGAAGTGTAAGAAAATCTGGATTTTTCTGTTTAGTCGCATACTTTTGTTTTAAAACGCGTATGGCTTCCTTATCAAGATCATCAATGGTAAGACCTTGACAAATATCAGCAGAGAAATCCGGTTCGTGTTCTTGGAGGATGCTGAAAATCATCTCATCGGACATAGGTTTCAGTTCCTCACCGACTCTCATCAATGCAACATCCTCGAATCGGAACAATTTTCCAACAGGGCGAGGAGGAATTTCTATCACAAGCACACGACCTTTTTTATTCGCTTCGTCTTCATATATTTCATATATAACAGGCCGGATTTGAGTATCTCTGTAAATATCGCTTTCCAACTCTCCAATATGTCCCTCGCTTTGCTTTGTTCCCACAACCTCGTGAGGATAGGCATCTTTCATGCCTAAAACAAGATGTCCACCCCCTTCATTGCACAAGGCGGTAACATAACCGAGAATACATCTCCTCCGTTCACTTGGTTTTACGCGGCTACCCCCATCGTAAGCAAAGTTCCCTTGTTCAGCTTTCTTGAACTCCACTTTGTCTTCCGATTCCCTAAACCGCTTTAATTGTTCTATTGTTAATCTATTCATACTCAATCCAATTTTATCTTTCCCAAATTCTCTAAAATCACCTTGTTCAGCCGTTCCTCTTCCTTCAACTGCTCCTCAAACTCAGCTTTCAGGGCAGTGAAACGCTCGGCGAAGTTGAAGTCATCCTCCTCTTCTGGCAAGCCGACATAGCGGCCCGGCGTGAGCACATAGTCCAGTTCGGCCACACGGCTCACGGGCACCGAGGCGCAGAAACCAGCAACATCCTGATAATCGGATGATTCATCGCGCCACAAGTGATAGGTACAGGCAATCTCTTGAATATCGTCTTCCGAGAGTTCACGGGTGCGGCGGTTGATGAGATGGCCTTTGTTGCGGGCATCGATGAACAGTATCTCACCAGCGCGGTGGGTGCGGTTGCGCGTCACAAACCACAGACAGGCGGGAATCTGGGTGTTTAGGAACAACTTGGCTGGCAGGTTTACGATGCAGGCAATCAGTCCTTTATCAATCAAAGCCTTGCGAATCTCGCCCTCGCCTCCTGTCTTTGAGGTCAATGAGCCTTTGGCCAGTACGAAGCCTGCTTGTCCGCTTGGGGCAAGGTGATAGATGAAGTGCTGAATCCATGCGAAGTTGGCGTTGCCAGTGGGCGGCACACCATATTGCCATCGGGCATCGCTGCGTAGTTGGTCGCCACTCCAGTCGCTGTCGTTGAAAGGTGGATTGGCCATCACGAAGTCGGCTTTCACGTCACGGTGGGCATCGTTGAGAAACGATCCTTCGGTGTTCCACTTCACCTGTGAGGCATCGATGCCCCGGATGGCGAGGTTCATCTTGCACAGGCGCCAGGTGGTCTGGTTGCTCTCCTGCCCGTAAACCGAAATGTTCTCAATTCGTCCCTGATGTTCCTTCACAAACTTCTCGCTTTGCACGAACATGCCACCCGAACCACAGCAAGGGTCAAGCACACGGCCTTTGTACGGTTCCAGCATATTGACCAACAACTCCACAACGCTGCGCGGCGTGTAGAATTGTCCGCCCTTCTTGCCTTCGGCCAAGGCAAACTCGCCAAGGAAATACTCGAAGACATGCCCAAGCAGGTCGGCACTCTTGGTGCTGGTGTTCTGCAAAGTGGAGTTGCCAATCAAGTCAATCAATTCGCCCAATGAAGTCGGGTCGAGGTTGGGACGGGCAAACACCTTGGGCAGCACGCCTTTCAGCGACTTATTCTCACGCTCGATGACATCCATCGCATCGTCAATATACTTGCCTATTTGTGGATTCTTGGCCTTTGAAACCAGGTAACTCCATCGGGCATTAGCCGGAACATAGAACACATTCTCGGCAGCATATTCCTCTCGGTCCTCGGGGTCGGCGCCATCGGCCTGTTGTTTCACCAATTCATTGTATAGTTGTTCAAATGAAACAGATATGTAGCGCAGGAAAATCAATCCCAGCACCACATGTTTATATTCCGCCGCGTCTATATTCTTGCGCAGTTTGTCGGCAGCCTTCCAAAGCTGTTTCTCCAATGGTTCTTCAATTTGTTCTACCTTTTTAGCCATTTTGTTTACACCTTTATAATTAGTATGCAAAGATAATGTTTTTACTCAGTTTTTCCAAACTATAGTTCATCATTGAAGCTTTTTTGTAACTTTGCAAAAAAATCAACCATCCATGGACAAATCCGATTGTTGCTATCAGGCCTACTTAGCCATCCTGAAAGAAGAACTCGTGCCCGCCATGGGCTGTACCGAACCCATCTGCCTGGCCTACGCAGCTGCTAAAGCCCGCGAGATATTGGGTTCCATGCCCAAACGGGTGGAAATCAAAGCGAGTGGCAACATTATCAAAAATGTGAAGAGCGTCATCGTGCCCAACACCAAAGGCATGAAAGGACTGAAAGCCTCCGTGGCAGCGGGCATCGTAGCAGGCAACCCCGACAAAGCTCTGGAGGTCATCGCCGAAGTCACCCCCGAACAGAAACAACAAATCGTCAAGTTCCTCGACGACACCCTGATGACCATCGTGCCTCTTAACGTCATCGCCCAACTCGATGTCACCGTCACACTATACGACGGCAACCAATCGGCAAGCGTGCGTATTGCAGGACACCATACTAATATAGTAAAGATGGAGAAGAACGAAGAAGTGCTCTTCGATACCGGTTACGAAGCCGATGCCAACGCCAAACTCACGGACCGTAAGTGCCTCTGCATGAAAAAGATCTACGACTTCGCCAACACCGTTGACATCGAAGAGCTGAAGCCCATCATTTGCCCACAAATGGAATGCAACAAAGCCATCGCCATGGAAGGACTGAAAAACAACTGGGGCGCCAACGTAGGCAGCACCATTTTGAGGGTTGGCAATGACATCCGTCAGAAAGCCAAAGCTTGGGCTGCTGCCGGCAGCGATGCCCGTATGAGTGGCTGCGAGATGCCTGTGATCATCAACTCAGGTAGTGGCAACCAAGGCATGACCGTGAGCCTTCCCGTCCTTGCCTTCGCCGAGGAGTTCCACATCGACGAGGACCGCACCATCCGTGCCGTAGCCCTCTCTAACCTCGTGGCCATTCACCAGAAGACCGGCATCGGCCGTCTCTCTGCCTATTGCGGCGCCGTCAGCGCTGGTTGCGCCTCGGGATGCGGCATCGCCTACCTGCTGGGACACAGCTTCGAGATCATTGAACACACCCTGGAGAACGCCTTGGGCATGGCCGCCGGTATCGTTTGCGACGGTGCCAAGCCCTCCTGCGCCGGCAAGATCGCCTTGGCCGTAGAAGCAGGCTTGCTCGGCTTCGAGATGAGCAAGCACGGCGACAACCTCCTGGGTGGCGACGGCATCATCGGCAAGGATGTGGAAGAGACCATCGACCATATCGGTTGCCTCGGTCGCTACGGCATGAAAGAGACCGACGTGGAAATCCTCAAAATCATGGTGGAATGAACGCCGACTTCAGCGCCTTGGATGTCGAAGCACGCGCCGAACAGGCCGTGACCTATTTCAAGAGTGGCTACAACTGTGCCCAAGCCGTCTATTTGGCCTACGCCGACTTTTTCGGCATGGAGCCCAAAACTGCGGCTATTATCGCTGCACCCTTGGGCGCTGGCATCGGCAGGATGCGTGAAGTTTGTGGTACCGTGAGTGGCGCCGCCCTCATCGCTGGACTGGCTATCCCCTGCGACAATCCTAGCGACATGGCTGCCAAGACCCGTTGCTACGCCCTTGTCCAACAAGTCGCCGAGCGTTTCCGCGAAGCCAACGGCAGCATCATCTGTCGTGAGCTATTGGGCATCGCTCCCATCAAGGAGTCGCCCGTCCCCTCACCTCGCACCGAAGCCTATTACAAGAAACGTCCCTGCGTGGAACTGGTGCGGATGTCGGCGACATTTATTGGTGAGGAACTCAAGAAACTATGATCCTCATGAGCGAAGACCGGCATAACGACCCCAACGCTCTAAGTTTCGGAGAGCATCTCGAGGAACTCCGAAAGATGCTGTTCCGCAACCTAATTGTGGTTTCGATAGTTGCCATCATCATCTTCTGCTTCAAAGACTGGACCTTTAGGATGCTTTTGGCTCCCTCAAGTTGGGACTTCGTGACCTACCGTTACATCGAGAAATTCCTGCATTGGCTTGGTTCAGGCTTTACCTTCAGCGAATACCATGTCAATCTCATTGCCACTGAGTTGTCAAGCCAATTCATGACCCATGTGACGGCAGCGTTTTATCTTGGATTGCTTGGCGCTTCACCTTATATTATTTATGAATTGTTCCGCTTCATCACGCCTGCCCTCTACGAGAACGAACGCAAATACTCTGTTCGCATCGCCATCATCATGTATGTGCTCTTCATCGTCGGCGTGCTGATGTCCTATTTCATCCTCTTCCCCATCGCCTTCAGGTTTTTAGGCACCTACAGCGTGTCCGATCTAGTAGAAAGCAACATCACGCTACACTCCTACATCGGCACCTTCACCACGCTCACACTCATCATGGGATTCGTTTTTCAGCTACCGGTGATTGCTTTCTTCTTGGGAAAGATCGGCGTCGTGAAATCCGACTTCCTGAAACGCTACCGCAAGCATGCCTTGGTCATCATCATGGTGGTGGCCGCCATCATCACCCCACCCGATTTGATGACACTTGTCTTGGTGACCATCCCGCTATACCTGCTCTATGAGGTGAGCATCGGGATTTTGAGACGGATGGAACGTCGTTCAACCAAGCTTTAGCTCCTACAATTTCCACATCGGAGAATCTTTTTTTTTCACTGAATTTGAAAAACAAAAAAACATCCTTATCTTTGCATTTTAAAACCATTTATTCCATTTTTAATTAACAAAATCTATTTTAAAATGAAAAAACTGATTGTTTTGGCCACATTAGCCATCATGATGGTGGCCTGTGGAGGCGGCAACAAACCCTTTGACGCCAAGAAAGTGAACGATCTTACCAGCAGAATGTTCAGCCTTACCGCAGCTGATTATCCAGAAGTGGTAAAGCAAGCCGATGGCATCCTGACTTATTTTGAACAAAACTATCCTGCCGAGGAACTCAAAGAGAAAGGCCACGGACTCGTTACCGATGGTCTGTTTGGCAAAGACACCGAACTGTTCAAACAGATGAACCAACTCAGCAATGTCCTCTATGGCATGGAAGACCAAATGGACGCTGCCACCCAAGAAGCCTACAAAAAATACCAGGAACATCAAGATAAGGTCTTTGGAAGCTTTTAATAGGCCAAAAAACCTTCCGATTTAACCTTACACAAAAACTGAAAGGGTGATCAAAAAGACAAGACTTTTTGGTCACCCTTCTTTTTTCTATAAAGCTATCATCCCTTCGGGATGCCTACTCCACACTCCTCACTCCCAACTTCCCCATAAACTTCTCACTATCCACCACAAATCGCTCATGAGCACCTTCTCCAACGAGGTTTTCACCATCATAGCACTTCACTTCAAAGACCAAACGCTTACGGTCCACCTCAATGAGTGAAGCATCACAACGGATCAAAGCACCGACGGAACTAGCTTTGAGGTGTTTGATATTGACTGAGATACCCACGGTGGTATTCCCCTCACCGATCTTGTCGTTGACACTTTCCAAACAAGTCTTTTCCATCAAAGCAATCATAGCTGGAGTGGCAAAAACCTCCAACGAGCCAGAACCATAGACAGCTGCGGTATCCTTGTGCTCCACCACAAGCGTCTCGCTATGGCAGAGGCCTTTCAGTTGATCAAATTCCATCAGAATTGAAAATTCATGGTGATGTTGACGATGACATCGGGATGCAGCGAGCGCCCGACTGGACAACTCTCGGCAGCTGCCCAAAGCAATTTCTGTTGTGCTTGGGTGTAGTCCCTAGGTGGAAAGTTAAAAACCAAGTCGATTTGACCGATTCTTCTCGGGTCAGCGGCCATGGTCTTTTTTACCTCGTAGGTGGTGCCGTCAATGTTAAAGTCATGGCCTTGTGCACTGATGCCCATGATGGTCATCATACATCCAGCCAATGCGGCACATGCCAAGTCGGTAGGCGAAAAAGCCTCGCCTTTGCCGTGATTATCAGTAGGTGCATCGGTAAGAATGGTGTTGCCCGACTGCACATGGGTCATCTCGTTGCGAAGATTGCCCTTGTAGGTTCCTTTGATAGTGGCCATATTTAATTTAGAATTTAAAATTATAGGATGATGATACGTTCGGTAAACGACTTTTCTTGCTGCTGTATAAGGATTGAATAAATACCGCTACGGAAGCCCTTGGTGGGCATGCTCAATGCCTGTGCAGTACTGCTAAACGAGTGAACCAGACGGCCTGTCATGTCATATACACGAATCAACGTCTCTCCCGCCTCCGCAAAACGGATGTTGATGCGATCCTTTGCGGGATTGGGGAAAACCTCCACTAAAGGAGTCTCGGTTTCATCAATAGCCCAAGTGCCACAAGCTGAATTAATCTCTGTGTCGAGATAGGCGAAGCGTTGATCAAGCCAATCACTCATATAGTCGAGTTGACTCTCATCGACGGTAAACTCCGGCCATGCCTCGTGCTCATGTTCGTATGCGCCACACGCTACCAAAGCTTCGTATTGTTCACGAACGAGGTCCATGATATGTTCTCGATTCAACACCGTCGTTCTCAAGGTATTATAACGCTCGCGGGCCATATTTGCAAACCCATTGGTGCTACAATCACTCAGCAACCGGTCGTAAAAGCCATTCGACATGAATCCCGTGGCCTCATGGGTTGGGGTGCCATCGGTATCCAAGCCCCAAATGGCATCAAGATCCCAAGGAGCATAGAAGAAAGTGCCTGTCTTTTTGAATCGGGCCACAAAGAGGTTACGCCCCATGTTATCCATAGCCTTCAACACATTGATAAACAAGAAATAATCCACTGCATTTTGGGCATCAAACATAGTGCTGTATTGCGAATAAAAAGCCATGTCGGTGGAATTCATTACAAAGTTGGTAAAGTTGTACAACGAACTCCAGTCGTAAACCGTATCGCTCTCATTGGGATAGACCCACTCATAATTATCCCAAGTATCCAAAGTGTTGTCGTAACCCGGCAAGGAGTCGAACGTCGGTGCACCAGGTCCATTTCCTTTGAAAAGTAAACCACGAAGATTCCCATTGTATTTTCTCAAACCAAGTTGTTTCCGATCCATACGCTCGGTGAGGGCATATACCCCGACGTAGACTTCGTTGACATACAAATCAACATACTCCATACGAATACCCGGCAATGCCGAAGGCTCATTCTCGAGATACGGCAACTGATACATCTCCATCCAAAGTTCGTTGGCCACCTTGTCGCGAAGGCGCAAGGGCTGAGCCCACATCGCCTCCAAGTTCCAGTCGTCGTCACTACGTAACCCAAGGAAAGTGGTGTCAATCATTTCCACACCCGTCTCGTCAGCCCAAAGCTCCACACGATATGACTTTTTCTCATATTGCTGCGAGGAAGTTCCTCTGATCTTAAAACCAGCATGCATCGCTATCACCGTGCCATTATGGTCATCCACCGTGATGGTCCCATGCACCGCAGGAGTATTCACAATAGGACCATCCGTAACGATAGTCACCGTAGGCATGGAAGACTGTGCCCTAACGACAGCAACCAAACCCAAAGCCCAAACCAAAAATAACGCTACCCTCTTCATTCCAAATTCTAAATACTTAATTCTCATCGATTCTCACCACCTCGGTAATACCCTCGATGGCTCTGATACGTTCCATTAACTGTTCAAGTGATTCAATATCAGGTATTTGCAATGTTATCTTTCCTTCAAAGAGGCCATTCTTATCGGTGTTAAACAAAGCATTTTTCATGTCGACCTGCATATCCTCAGAGATTACTTTGGTGATTTTTCCAAGCAACCCTTGTTTGTTACCGCCATAAATCCCAATAGTAGCTTGCGACACACCGTTCTCAATACCATTCCATCTCACTTTGATGATACGATAACCATAACGGTCCTGCAACCCCTTGGCGTTCGGGCAGTTCACCCGGTGAATGGTGATGTTGCCTTCATTGGTGACAAACCCAAACACTTTGTCGCCTGGGATGGGATTGCAGCATTTGGCCAACTTATAGTTAACATTCTTGATATCCTCGCCGATCGAGAGGCCCTCTTCTTCAATGCTCTCTTTTTTAAAGGTCTCCACCTGCTCCACAGGCTTTTCTACACGTTCACCTTTCTGTTCCATTTCCTCGGAAAGGAAATGTTTGATGTCGGCCAGACTGATTTGCTCGGTGGCAATTTTATGATACAATTGAAGGGAGTTTTCCGTCTTGAACGCTCTCACCAAAAGGTCGATGACATCTTCCGTTGTGGGAATTTTCCAGTTTTTCAACCTCCTATGGAGCATACCCTTGCCCAGTTCCGACTCCTTCAGCTCCTGTTCTTTCAAAAAACGGCGTATCCTGTTTTTCGCTTTTTCCGTAGCCACCCAGTTCAGCCAGTCAGCATTGGGCGATTGTTTTTTGTTGGTGATAATCTCCACACGGTCGCCGTTGGTGAGTACTTGACGAATCGGCACTACCTTACCATTGACACGGGCTCCATTGCAGGTCTCTCCCACCCGAGTATGAATCTCGTAGGCGAAGTCGAGTACGGTAGCGCCTTGCGTCAACTGCTTAAGGTCGCCTTCCGGCGTGAAAATATAGATTTTGTCAGACTTGTAATTTTTCTTGTAGGAGTTCTCGAGCGACACCAATTCTGGGTTCTCCAGTACTTGCCTTACCCCGACAAGCCAATCTTCCGAACTCTGCTTGTCACCTTTATAAAGATAGTGGGCCGCCTGACCCATCTCGGCAATCTCATCCATACGAGTGGTGCGGATCTGTACCTCAAAATACACATCCTCATCGAATTTCACGGTGGCATGGAGCGACTCATAACCGGAAGCCTTGGGCTTGGTAATCCAATCACGCATCCTTTCCGGCTTCGGCTCATATAAACTGGTGATGTCGGCATACACACACCAGCAATAGCTGATTTCATCCTTGGGGGCACAATCAAGGATGACACGGGCAGCCAACAAGTCATAGACCTTTTCGAAAGGCACGTTCTGTGCTTTCATCTTGGCATAAATGGAAGGAATGGACTTTACGCGCCATTTGATCTCATAGGTGAACTTATATTTCCCGTTTTTGATTTCTGAATCCAAACGGTTTCTGATCGGGGCCAAAAAACGCTCCACAATATGCCTTCGGCTTTCCTCTGTGGCTTCAATTTTCGACTTGATCTCCTGAAACACCTCCGGATTTTCATACAGCATCAGTTTCTCCTCCAGTTCCGCCTTGATTTTGTAAAGTCCAAGCCGATGCACTATCGGGATGTAGATGTATTTAATCTCATGGAAGTATTTTCCCAAACGGTCGGCGTCGACATCCTGTTGATTACGAACATCGTACACACGGTGCGCTACCTTCAACAGAACCGTACGCATATCCTCCACAAGCGACAGAAAGAGGTCACGGAAGTTATCCGAGTTGTAAGCCACCCTCTCGGTATGCAGGGCAGAGATGCTGTCAAATCCCCTCAAAACAGTGGCTATTCTCTTGCCAAAGCGTTCCTCCAAATAGCCCATGTCGACCCCTTCCTTATAGGTAATGCCATGCAGGAAGGCCGCTACCACCGACATATAGCCCAAACCAACCTCCAACACCGCAATGCGAGCCAATTCAATCAAATGAAAAAGATAGGCCTTGCCCGAGACCATATACTTCCCATCATACTTCTCCAAGCTGAATTGATAGGCATCCTCGACCACTTTCAGTTTCTGAGGATCGTACACATTAGGTCGAATATCGACCAACATGGTTTCGTATGCCTGTTGGATTTGTTCCCGTTCTTCTAAGGTGTAGGACATGTCGACTTATTGGATACTAACATAGAGATGATGGTCCAGCATGGCATCATAATAGGGCTTCAATTCCTTGAAAGTGCCGTGTTTGATGGCACATTTCCCTTTATAGTGGGTAATCCAAGCGCAAGTTTCGGCTTGTTCGTAGGTATGTTCGCAGACCTCGACGAGGGTCTCTATCACATATTCAAAAGTATTATGGTCGTCGTTGTGAAGCAGAAGACTCTTTTCCTCCTCTACCAACTCGTCTGTCATCACGTCAACTTCTTCCTGTTCCTTGTTCATTCCATTCAAAATTAGCGGGTAAAGATACAACTTTTTTTATTTTTAGCTGCTTTTTTTGGATTTTTCCTACCTTTGCAAACCAAACCTCCGTCGAGATGCAGAATCGTTTCATCAAGAATATCCTATTCCTGCTATTTCTCAACCTGCTGGTGAAACCTTTCTGGATTCTCGGCATCGACCGTGAGGTGCAGAACATGCTTGGCGACGCCCTCTATGGGCAATACCTGTCGATTTTCAACTTCTCCTATCTCTTTTATATTCTGCTCGACCTGGGTATCACCAACTTCAACAGCCGTAACATCGCCAGTGACAACAAGATGCTTTCGAGGCATTTTGCCGGATTGGCGGAGATCAAGTTATTGCTCGGGGTGTGTTATGCCATGGTCATTTTCGCTGTTGGCTACCTCAACGGCTTCCGCGAAGGGTTTCAACTGAAAATGCTGTTTTGGTGTGGAATCAACCAGATCTTGCTTTCTTTTGTCCTCTTCCTCAGGTCCAATATGCAAGGACTTTTGCTTTTCAAGGCCGACAGTTTCCTCTCGGTATTCGACAGGGTGCTTTCCATCCTCCTCATGGCCCTCATCCTTTGGTCAGGATGGTTCTCGCTCGGACATTTCAGCATCGTTTGGTATCTGCAAGTGCAAACCCTAGCCTACCTCTGCACCATTGCTTTGGCTTTATATCTCGTGTTGAAACATGTGGACCACTTAAGTTTCAAGATTAACTTTAAGTTTTTCAAAGAGATCCTGGTGCAGAGTCTGCCTTTTGCCCTTCTCGTCCTTTTGATGAGTGTTTACAGTCGCATCGAGCCTTTTCTGTTGGAACGTCTGCTCGATGACCAAGGAGTTCAAGCCGGCATATACGGCCGTGCCTACCGTCTCTTCGATGCGGGTAACAACATCTCCAACCTGTTTGCCATCATGTTGCTACCCATGTTCACCGCTACCTTGCAGAACAAACTGGAACTCGGCAACTTGGTCAAGACTTCTTTTAATGTCATGGTAGCCATGACGGGTATTGTCCTCATTATGTGCGTCTTCTACAGTCAGGAAATCATGCAACTGATGTATAGCCCCGAGGAAGGTGAAACCGAAGCTGCCTATCTCCTTCGTATCGGACACTATGCCAAAGTTTTCCCCATTCTAATGGGGAGTTTCTTCTGCCTCTCCACGACTTACGTCTTTGGGACGCTCCTCACCGCCAACGGGAGTCTCAAACAACTCAACTTAGTAGCAGCTGCTGGAGTCATCATCAATATCTTGCTAAATCTTATTGTAATTCCACGCTTCCAATCGGTAGGTGCTGCCTGCACCAGCCTCTGTGTTCAAACTGTCACTGCATTCGCCCAGTATCTGCTCTGCGAGAAGATCTTCAAACTAAAACTGGGCTGGCGCTATTGGACGCATCTGATCCTATTTATTGGCAGCATCATGTTATGCACTTGGCTCACGAAAATGCTTCACATAAGTTGGCTTTTATCTTTCGGCATCGGCTTCGCCATCAATATCGGTCTGATCTTCGTCACCCGTTTGCTGAGCTTAAGAGAACTGGTTTCGCTCGTGCTTCCTTCTGAAAAAAGATAATCAAAAACGTTTTTTTGGTTGTCCTTTCAATGTTTTTTTCTATTTTTGTCAACTTATTAGAAAAACATCACCATTATGGATGACCATCAGAAGGATACTTTCAGCTCAAAAAGTCTGGCTAGGATTTTGGTAGAGTATCGGAAAAGCGTCCTCATTATATTGATTGCCGCTGCATTGCTGGCAGTCCTGTTCAGTTCACCGCTTTTCATCACACCGTTATACAAGTCGACGGCTATCCTTTACCCCACTTCGAGCAACTCCATCTCCAAGGTGCTCATCAGCACCACATTCCAATCGAACAAGGACATTTTGGAATTCGGTGAGAGTGAGCAGACCGAGCAGATGCTTCAGGTGCTCAACTCAAACCGCATCCGTGACAAAGTCATCGCCCGATATAACCTTTTGGAGCATTACGGCATCAAACCCGATTCCAAATATCCTTATACCAAACTCAATAAGCTTTACGACAGCCGTATCTTGTTCCGAAGGACAGAATACAACGCTGTCAGAATCACTGTTTTGGATTCAGACCCCGCCTTGGCGGCACAAATGGCTAATGACATTGCAGAGCTCTACGACAGCACGATGAACGCCATGCAAAAAGAGGTGGCTGTGAAAGCTTTTCAGTTGGTGGAGACTGAATACAACAGTCTTTGCCAAGAGATGGCCACGCTGGAGGACTCCCTTAACACGCTTCGTGCTTTAGGCGTATTCGACTATGAGTCGCAAGTGGAGATGCTCAGTCAGCAACTGGCCGTGGAGTTGGGGAAAAGCAACACACAAGGGGTGAAGAACATTCAGCAATACCTCGACGTGCTTGCCCAGTATGGAGGCGCTTACTATGCCATTAGTGAGAAATTGGACCATGACCGACTTCAGCTTTCGCTAGTGAAGACCAAATACGAAGAAGCCAAAGTCGATGCCACTGAGGATGTCCCTCATAAGTTTTTGGTGACTTCAGCTTTTAAAGCCGAACACAAAACTTACCCCATCCGTTGGATCATTGTCACCATCACGGTTATCGCCACCTTCGTGTTGATCCTTTTGGCACTAGCCCTAATGGAACGGTATGGTGGCTTTTTTCGGAAAGAGGCCTCCGGTGCCAAGGAAAAAACCCAGGAAACCTAAAAAGCAAAAAAACAGAATAAACAAAGAGGTTCAACCTTCAGAAACAACAAAAGCAACGCCAACATCGATAATTAATATCAATACCATGGATAACAACTACAACAATCTTTCACTGGTCCAGCTGATTTACAAATGGAAGTGGCACATCATCATCATTACACTGATCGCAGCCATTTGCGGCGCTATCTTCTCAAGTGCGACCTTCATCACACCTCTTTACAAATCAGAAGCGATCGCCTACCCTGCCAACATCAGTCCCTATTCAGACGAAAGCGAGACCGAGCAAATGCTCCAGATCATCAACTCGCAGTCTATCGCCGACTCCATCATCGAAAAGTACGACCTCTGGACCGATTATAATATTGACCGCAACTACCAGTATGCCAAGACCTACATGATGCTTGAGTATCACGACAAGATCCGAATCAACAAAACCCCTTACGAGGCTGTATCCATAACAGTCCACGACAAGGACC
Source organism: uncultured Bacteroidales bacterium (assembly GCA_946184615.1). GTDB lineage: Bacteria > Bacteroidota > Bacteroidia > Bacteroidales > F082 > Limimorpha. The sequence goes on along the minus strand of CAMHFN010000008.1, from coordinate 5,923 downwards.
CTCAAGTAGCTTGCGACATTGCGAGGGACATCCTCCATTTCTATGACCAAAAGGTCGCCAAACTACACCGTGACAAAGTGCAAGAGGTGGTCAGCATGTATGCCCAACAGCTGAAGCTGAAACAGCAGGATATCGATCATCTGAAGCAACAGCTTGCCGATTTGGGTACCAATTATGGCATGGCCAATTACGTCGGACAAAGTCGTGAAATCACCCGCGGATACCTCAACGGTTCGTCAAAAGCAACCGAATTAATGCGCAACCTTGAACAATACGGTCCCGAAGCCATTGATTTGGAAAACAAAATCATCGCCGAAGCGACCACATATGTCGATGTCAAACTGGATTATGAGCAACAATTGAGATTCTTCAACTCAGAGCTCACCTACTCCAACATTGTGACAGAGCCCTATCCGGCCGACAAGAAATCGTATCCCGTCAGATGGGTGGTGGTGGCTCTCTGTGGCTTAGGTGCATTCCTGCTCAGCATCCTTGTCCTGTTCATCATTGAAAACAGAAAGAAACTCATTCCAGCCAAGTCATGAGCAAAAAGGCTAAAATAGCATGGCTTTATGTGATTGCGGCACTCTTTGTTGCCGTGGCACTTTATCTGTTGGTCAACAAGAACAACTACCTGTTCTTTGCCCTTCCAGCCGTGCTTGGCATTTTGTTGCTCTACATCTTCTCTCTGGACAAGGTGATGTTGCTCATCAGTTTCACTGTCCCACTTTCTGTCACATTAAAAGAGTTTGAACAGTTGGCAGTCTCCCTTCCTGCCGAACCCTTACTGGCGGGTTTGTTGATTCTGTTCATTGCCAAACTTCTCTATGAAGGGAACTACGACCGAAACGTGGCACGTCATCCCATTGCCCTAGTGATTTACTGTATGTTTATCTGGATGATTGTCACTACCATCACCAGTGAGATGCCTCTGGTATCCATCAAATTCATTGTGTCGAGGCTATGGTTTGTCGTTCCTTCTTTCTTCTTCTGCGCCTTATTATTCAAAAAGCCCAAATATATTGACTGGTTCATCTGGCTTTATATTGCAAGCCTCTGCATCGTAGTCGTTTACACGACCATCGTTCATGCCCAACATGGGTTTGACAACGACTCGGCCCACTGGGTGATGTCGCCATTTTACAATGACCACACCGCTTACGGAGCAGCGTTGGCTATTTATCTGATTCTTGCCATTACTTACGTTTTCATTCCCGGCATTACTACTCGCCGCAAGTTGATTATTTTAGGTGCTGTGGTCCTCCTTAGCTTAGCCATGGTGCTTTCCAGTTGCCGTGCTGCTTGGGTCAGTTTGGTTGCCTCTCTTGGAGTATTGGCATGTGTCCTGCTTAAAATCAAATTCAGGTGGATTTTCACCACTCTGGCCATCCTCGTGGGTCTTTTCTTCGCCTTCCAGCACCAAATCATCGATGCCTTGGAGCACAACAACCAAGATGCCTCGGGTGACATCGTGGAAAACATCCAGTCCATCACCAATATTTCCACCGATGCCTCCAACCTGGAGCGCATCAACCGTTGGCAGTCTGCTTTCCGTTTGTTTGCTGACCGTCCCGTGTTCGGTTGGGGACCTGGAACGTACCAGTTTGTGTATGCCCCTTACCAAATGTCAAAGGAGAAGACCATCATCAGCACCAATGCCGGCGATGGAGGCAATGCCCACAGCGAGTACATCGGTCCTTTGGCTGAACAAGGTTTCATGGGCACCATTCTTGTTCTGACCTTTGTTATCACTGTGGTATATTCGGGCTTGAAAGCCTATCACAAGGCAAAAAACAAGAAAGCCAAAGTGCTCGTTCTCGGAGCTACTCTGGCTTTCTTCAGTTACTTTGTCCACGGTTTCTTGAACAATTTCCTGGATACGGATAAGTTGGCTGTTCCTGTTTGGAGTTGTGCCGCACTTATCGCAGTCATCGATCTGTATTATTCAGAGCAGGATGACTTCACGGAAGTTATTCAAAACCAACCAACTCCACCTCAAAAACAAGATTAGAGTAGGCCGGAATCGGACCTCTATCCATCGTGCCGTAGGCCAAGTCGTATGGGATGTAGAGAATTCCCTTCTCTCCTTTTTGCATCAAGGCAATACCCTCGTCCCAACCTTTGATAACCTGTCCGACGCCAAGTGGAAAGGCGATAGGTTCGCCACGATCCACCGAAGAGTCAAATACCGTGCCGTCAAGCAATTTGCCCGTGTAGTGCACTTTGACCGTCTGTTTGTACCCTGGTTTAGGACCTTTTCCTTTCTTGGTACGAACATAAACCAGGCCGCTCTCCAAAGGTTGTTCTTTTACGCCATTGGCTTCAAGATAGGCTTGAAAATCTTCCTTGGCTTTTTGATCTAAAACTGCCTGTTCTTCCATCTTTTTCTGAGTGAAAGCCTCTTCGGTCATAGCATCGTCAATTGCGACTTCCCAACGCAGGTAGGAGCCTGGGGTGATGAATGCAGGCAACTCTGTCGCACCGAACTGTTTCCTAAACGTAGAGTCAGCGTTGATCATAAACGACATGGAGTCTCCAACGTGCATCATGGAGAAAGCCTCGTAGATGTCGCCAGGAAAAGCAGACTCATGAGCTTTGTCAATAGCAGGTTCAGGAAGATTGTTCGTAGTGAACAACAACGAGTCATTGATGTAATAGGCAAGACGCACCTTAATGATGTCGTCCTTCTGAACCTGATTGCCCGTTCCTTTAACAATCTCCTTGTAGAACAGTCCTGTACCTGTTGGCGTGTAACCAGGGAACGATAATTTTGGCTCACAAGAGGTTAACATTGCAGAAACTAGGAGGCACGCAGCCACCCAAATAATACTTTTTTTCATTGTACGGTTGATTTTGTTTTTAAAACGATAATTCTATTCTACTTTCGTGATTTTCAATGAATAAATAAGAGTAGCCCGACTAGGTATCTCTTTTTGGTCACCTAAGATTCCATACCCGAGATGCGAGGGGACGATCACCCAGGCTCGGTCCCCATTATGGAGATGTCTCAATGCTTCATCCAATCCCGACGGTCCCTCACTTCTTCCCACCACAAACTTCATCAATCCTTCCGTGTCAGACGAATACACCACATCGCCCGTAAGATCATACAGCACATACGCCATCATCACCGTTTGTCCCTGTTGTATGAGCGCCCCCTGTCCCCCTTCAACAATCTGATAGCGGAGCCCCGTTCCTGTGGAAATCATCTCCAGTTGATGCCGGCGTACATAATTGTCAATTTCCTCTTCCTCTTCGTTGATTAGATAGCGGTTCGTCTTTTCCAAACTCTTCTTCAATTCACTTTCCGTTGGCTCCTTCACGGGTCTGGAAGGTTGTTCTTGACACGAACAAAACACCCAAAGCATCAAACAAAAGATATATACCGCTTTCATTATCTTCATAATTTTATTCTTTTCTAAGCAAGTCTTTATATTCAGGAAGGACGCGATGCAATTGGTTCAAGGCAGCTTCCATCGAACAGTTTAACGTACCTCCTGCCGCATTCGTATGTCCGCCCCCGTTGAAATAGTTCTGAGCTAACTCATGAACGGAGAAATTCCCTTTTGAACGAAAAGAGAAACGTATCACGCCTTGTCGTTCCGTCACCAGCACGGACATACGAATCTTTTTCAGAGAGAGTGGGTAATTCACAATACCCTCAGTATCACCAACTTGATAATCAAATCGAGCCAATTCTTCTTTATTTAGGGAAATGATAGCCGTGTTGAATTCCTCAAGGATTTCCATCTTATTGCTGATAGAATACCCCAGCAAACGGAGTCGGTTTTCAGAAAAAGTATCGTAGATTAGCTGATGGATTTGATTATAGGAGGGAGCTTTTTCCACCATTTTGGCACAGATAGCAAAGGTCTCTGGATGGAAAATAGAATGCGAAAAGGAACCTGTATCGGTCACTATACCCACCAAGAGGTTGGTCGCAATAGATTCGTCAATATAATGTTCCCCATAATGAAGAACGGTCTCCGCAACCAACTCAGAGGTACTGGATACTTCTGTTTCCGATAGGGCACATGCAAACTGACTCAGATCCGTATCGCGGTGATGGTCAATCAGTATTTTTTTTGTTTTTAGGCTTTCAAGAGTCTTTCGAATACCTCCCGATCGGCTGATATGATTAAAATCGAGGATAAAAAGCAAATCTGACGCCTCGAGGATCTTGTCGCAGTTCTCGGTGTCCTTATCATAAACTTGGATGTTGGATGCACCAGGCATCCAAGCCAAAAAGCCTGGAAAATCATTGGGAACCATCACTTCGACACGATGTCCGAGTTTTTCGAGAAACTGTGAAAGTGCAAGTGAGGACCCAATGGCATCACCATCGGGGTTGACGTGAGAAAGCACGGTAAACTTTCCAGGGGATTGAATGAATGTGTCAAGGACACTAAAGAACTGTTTTCGGTCCATATAAGATGAAAATAATTGGCAAAGTTACAGATTATCCTTTAAATGGAGGACACCTATTTTAATAAGATGCAAAAAAAGTTCACCTAGGGGAATACTTCACGAAGGTTCCGTCGTCATATACGACAAAAAGGGATTGAATACCCGATTGAGCTGAACCTGTTTCGTGAGTGACAGACGCAGCATTAGTCGGAGGAACTGAGGCAGAAGAAAAAAGAGATGAAGAGGAAGAAGAAGTTTCGGTAGAAGGGATGACTTCTTCATTTGAAGGAGCAACAAACTCAATTGGAGAAGAAGAAGCAGAAATTGGGGAAGAGTTTAAAGAGAAAGGATCTGAGGTGGTCATCGGGCCTTTACCGAAGATGATCCAATCCAGATTATACTCCGGGAAAGTTTCTTTGATTTTTTTCACGAAGTCGAGGCTAGGTTGGTTTCGACCCGATAAAATGTGGGAAATACCGGAGGGTTGTATTCCGAGTAGTTCGGCAAAATCGGAGGCCTTTAAGTTTTGGGCTCTCATAATATGGGCGATTCTATCTTTCATAGTGTATCGTTATTTTTGTTTTTCAAACTGTAATATTTTACAAAGGTAAAAAATTAAATCTTACAAAATGCAAAAAATCGAAATTTACTTTTGTAAAATAGTAAATAATAGCTAACTTATTGAATAATAACATTAGGTAAAATAAATTATATTATTTATTTACAAAGATTTAAATCAAATACTATATTAGATGGATAATTTCAAGGAATCAAGGTAAAACTTTAAGATTTTAATATAAATAAAATAGTATATATATCTGATTTTCAATTATTTAATTATACAATTTGAGGATTTTTAGATAAATGACATTTGTAATATTTCTTGTATCAGACTAATAATCAACTGTTTATAAAATTTGATTTATTGATGTCAAATCTTAATGTTTATCATAGTTACTTCTGTAAAAATCGCAAATCAGCGACGATTGGAGGTCGGGTTAGGGTTATTTAGTCTCCAAAAACAGGTGCGCTGAGCGAGGCGAAAAACGGGCTTATCTCACCTTTCCTATTTTTCAAAAAGGCCCCTCTCCAACCTATTTTAAATCAAGGGAAATGTAGCGGGATGAAATCCGAAATAGACCCATTCGAATTGAATGAGGCAACAAGTGGCGAAAACACACCTATTAATATATAAAGAGAGTTGGGGGCCTATTAAAACACCCCCGAAACTTCTTCCTTTTTTTTTTTGAAAAAAATATTTCTTTGATTATCAAATCATTGTAATTTTTTTTAAAAAAAAGTTAAAAAAACACTTGCGCATAATGAAAAATGCTGTATTTTTGCAGTCCCAAACAACAAGAAAGGCAGTGCAGTTGAGTTTGGATGTTCTTTGAAAACTTGAGGCCAGCATAAGTCCGAGACGGGAGCCGAGAGGTTAACCTGTTTCGAGAGTAAGGTAAGAATCATAGCGGAACCCTAAATACAGGAAAAAAAGAAAGTACAACAATAATACAAT
>CAMHFN010000007.1 GCA_946184615.1 uncultured Bacteroidales bacterium | reverse complement strand
CCTACAAAGGCAAGCAGCGCAATGATGAAATGTAAAGCTTTTTTCATAATAATAGATATTTAGTTAATAATAGTGATGTGACTTCTTATTTTATTACGGTTAATCCACAAACAAAGATAGTATTTTTGCAGAAATTGTGCCAATTTTTTCAAAATACTTTTTCTGTTCTTTATTATTTTTGCAACATCAACAACATTCTAAATGATTAAGAAAATCTATAAATTTGGTGGGGCTTCGGTGAAAGATGCCGCCGCCGTGCGCAACTTGAAGAATATCGTGGTTCAACACAAGGATGAGGACATCTTTCTGGTCGTGTCGGCCATGGGCAAGACCACCAACATGTTGGAGAAGGCACTCAAGGACTTCCGTGAACACAAAGGTGAACTGGGTATTGAAGCACTTGGCGAGGTGATGAGCTATCACGAAAAAATCATTCTCGATCTCTTTGATCAGAACCATGAACATCCTGTCATCGAGTCGGTGTCGGAGCTCTTCATCGAGCTTTGGGAGAAACTGCAATGTACCGACCAGCCTTACGACTACCAATACGACCAGACGGTGAGTTACGGCGAGTTGATTTCAACCACCATCATCCAAGAGTATCTCAACCATTGCGATGTGCCATGCCGCTGGCTGGATGCCCGAAAATACGTATTGACCGATGACCGTTTCCGTTCCGCCTCTCCGGATTGGGACGAGACCCGATTACGCATCAGCAAGTTGAACGAGGAGCACATTCACGGCATTGTGTGCATCACCCAAGGTTTCATTGGTGCCACGGTCGATGGCAAACACACGGTCACCTTGGGCCGCGAAGGCTCCGACTACACCGCTGCCATCTTTGCCAACTGCCTCGATGCCGAAGAAGTCACCATCTGGAAAGACGTGGACGGACTGCTCAACGCCGACCCGAAGCGCTTCAACCAAACGGTACAACTTCCCCATATCACCTATTCCGAAGCCATCGAGTTGGCTTTTTACGGGGCCTCCATCATCCATCCCAAGACCGTCAAGCCCTTACAGAACAAAGGCATCATTCTAAAGGTACAGTCGTTTCTCCATCCCGACCACACCCCTTCCGTCATCGACGGCAAGGCCGACCCGAACATTGAGCGGACCCCTTCCTATATCGTCAAGGACAACCAGACCCTGGTGTCCATCTCGCCCCGCGACTATTCTTTTATGAACGAGCACAACCTTCGGCTCATCTTTGGTGCATGCGACGAGCTTAACCTTCACGCCAACGTCATCCAAACCTCAGCTTTGATGCTCTCGTTCTGTTTCGACCATGATGAAGAAAAACTGAAAGGCCTCGTTGCTTCGTTGCGCGAGACCTTCCAGTTGAAATACAACAAAGGGCTAACCTTGTTTACTATTAGGCATTATGACTACTCCTACACCATGGGAGACGCTTTTCTCCAAGGGAAAAAGGTTTATCTCAAACAGAGCAGCCGAAGTACGCTTCAATATGTCATTGAGCGTTGAGGCGTGATGGTCATTCCACCACCACCTTGCTCATGGCGTTGTTCACACGGACAAGGTAGATGCCCTTGGGCAGTTCAACGGTGGCTTTGCCGTCAATCTGCTGGCGGAGCACTTCCTGGCCGAGGAGGTTGCTCACCACCATCAGACCCGTGCCTTCCACGGTAACCTGACCCTGAGCCGGGTTCGGATACAGCTTGAGGTTTTCCACCGAACTCTCACCTACGGCATCCCAGTCGTACACCATGAAGAATCCGTAGTCAAAATCAACCCACTCGTCACCACCGATTTGCCCACAATAATAAGGCTCCGGATTCTGAGGATCAATATAATACAAAGAGCTTCCATACACTCCAAAGAGTTCGTTGGTAACCAGGTCGAAAGCGAAACCCTCATAAGGCGCATATTCGGCATCAATAACCGTCAGGCTTGCGTTGGTAAGGTTCACCGAACAGAAGAGGTAATCGGATCCGTCATAAAAATTCCCATACGCTTCGCCATCCTTGTTGATGGCTAATGCTAACACTGTATTACTGATTTCACCATAATCGGTGACAGGGCCGATGGCCTCGGGGTTGATGCTCTTCAAATGGTGGTCATTAGCATCAACATAATAGAGCAAACCGTTGACCGGATTGTAAGCCATTACATAAAGACCACAATATTCCACAACGACCTCAGGGGTGCCTACCGTCTTGCTGTAGATGTCAATCGGCGCTTTATATAGACTATAATCACTGATTTCATCGTTATACATGCAGAACCACATCTCTCCTTTGACGAACGTAGCCCCATATACATAACTCGGAAACGCCTCGGAAGCCACCGTAACGGTGGTGAGATCCTGCATGTTGAAACAGTCTATTTTGTCTTCATAATCAAGGCTGTATGCATTGTAAACATATCCATACCAATCGGCAGTGGAGGCGGGAACGTGGATCATGAACGTCCCTGTAGCCCAATTGCCAGGCTCGCAGTCGGATTGCACCTCCACCGTATAGTCGCCCGTGGTCAGGTTTTCAAGAGTATAAAAACGGCCTGTGATTCCCGGCACGGTGTTCCATGCTCCCGTGCCGTTCTTGTAGCGCAGGGTGTAGGTGTCGGAGCAACCCTCCCAAGACAACTCGGCATAGTTTTCAGCATTTTGGACGATCAATCCAAAAGGAGCAGCACAGCCCGTCCCAGGACCGAAGGTGATGTTGTCCAACTGGAAGCAGTCGCCTTCCATACTGTAAGACCCGTCCTTGATGTAAGCCCACTCAAACTCGTGCGTCCCAGCGGTCACATTATAGGTATACGTGTTCCAACCTGAAATATCCTCTCCATGTTGGAGTTGAACCGAACCGTCAATAGAAAATTGACACACATCATAGAGCAAATCGAGATCGCCTTCGCCCATACATTTGGCATCGAAGCTGATATAGCCAGGTTCGCCGAAATTCACGGAGATTGAAAATGCGGATGTTGTACCATTGTTTCCGGCATTACCACTCTGAATCAAGTAGTTGCTGCCACTCATGATGACATTCTCCACCGTCCAAGGATAGGTGGCGTCGTTGGTGAAGCTGTAGGGGTTGAGTTGGCTGAAATCGCCCGTCTCGAAATCCGCAACGACTTGTGCGTTGGCCAAGCCTACAAAGGCAAGCAGCGCAATGATGAAATGTAAAGCTTTTTTCATAATAATAGGTATTTAGTTAATAATAGTGATGTGACTTCTTTCTTTTCAAAAACTATCACGATATTTTCATGATTGTTTCATATTAAGGTTTAACTTTGCAAAGATAATCAATTCTTTGGATTTTGCAAGTTATTGCCTACATTCATACTGACTTTCCGACCAAATTCGGGATTCCGAGACAGAGCGGCATTATTGATTCGCTCCAAGGGACCATTGTGTTCGAGCCGGAATACCGCAACCCTGAAGCAGTACGAGGTCTGGAAGAGTTTTCCCACCTTTGGTTGATATGGGAGTTTTCTGAGGCCAAGCGCGACACTTGGTCGCCCACCGTGCGTCCACCACGACTTGGGGGGAACGTTCGCAAAGGGGTGTTTGCCACACGATCGCCATTCAGGCCCAATCCCATTGGGCTTTCTTCGGTGAAACTGGAAAAGATGGAAATTGACCCCAAACTGGGTCCTGTGTTGCATGTCAGCGGTGCCGACCTCATGGACGGCACGCCCATTTACGACATCAAACCCTACATCGCCTATACGGACAGCCATCCTGAGGCCATCAGCGGATTTGCCACAAAACCGGCGGAACACCTCTTAGAAGTGGAATTTCCAGAAGAGATACTCCAAATAGTTCCCGAAACCCTGCGCGAGAGCCTCATCGCTGTATTAGCCCACGACCCGAGACCCCAATATCAAGATGATCCCGAAAGGGTTTACGGGATGGCCTTTGGCCATTTGGAGGTTCGATTCAAAGTCAAAGATTTACAACTTATCGTTTTGGAAATCAAATAAAAGCAACGGTAACCTTAGGGATTGGTTTCGCCAAAAAACGATTTACTTGATCTTTTCCATCGCCGTCTGCAAGATCTTTCCATTCAGACTCTTGTCATAAATATAAGTCAAAATGTAGCATTGGTCGGCGTTGTAAGTGGAATCCAATTGGGTGTTGTATTTATAGATGTAATCATCGTTGACATAGACCTGTCCATCACTATAGACATCGCCCGTGGCGCCATTCAGCGTGCCACGGAACACGTTTCGGAACACGTATGCCGTGTCAACGCCTCCGGGAACCACCTGACGGCCTACAATGCTGTCCTCTAACAAACAAACGGTGACATACAGCTGACCAAGGTAATCGGAAGCAGCTGTCACTTCGGACTCCACTTTCAATTCACGAGTTTCCTCGTCATAATTGTTAACAATGAAGATCTCGAAAGTTTGCGGTTCTGTCAAAGCGGTAGTCAGCGACGCATCCAATTGCCCTTCATTAAGCGCATTACCCACATTCAATGCTTCATAATCCACCGAGAAAAGCGGATTTGAGGAATTGTCGTTGTACCACAACGTGCCCTCTTCGGTACGAAAATCGGGGAAGGAACCTACTGGCGTGGCCAGGTAACCTGCATGGACACTCATGATGAACACACGATCCTCACCCAAATTGTGCTGAAGCTCGTGAGCTGCCTCGGCGGCGCCAGGGCAATTCACGCAGCGCACTCCAGTGAAGTCCTTGATCAATACGGTTTTGCCTCCTCCTGAAGGGGTATAAGGCTTATGAATGTTATTAATGTCAATCTTGTCGCAACTGGATACGGCCAGCATCAAAGCTGCAAACACAAAAAAGGAACGTATTGTTTTCATGGCTTGACTGTTTTAGAATGAGGTGGAAACGGTTAAGGTGACTCCTGAGGAAGCTGGCACGGTACGGCACACGCCACCGACACACACTACGCCTTCGCTCTGACGGCCACCGCTCAACATGATGCGGGTAGCATCATGGATATAACTGACCGTCCCCGTGAAATAATGGTCGCGGAACTCAGGCACGGGGTTGCCATAGTTCCATTTGTCGGCAATGGAGAACGACCAATGCGGGGTGATGGTGTATTCCAGCAAGCCAAAAGCCCAGTCGCCACGCTTCTGGTAGTCTTTCTTCTCGCTTTCATCGTAGGCGTAGCCCTTCTTCACTTCCTTCTCCCACAAGCCTTGCAACTCAAAGCGTAGGCTTTGCCGTTTGTTGATCTTGTACGTCACATCGAGAAAACCGATATTGGCTTCCACGGCAGGAGCACCGGCATGGCCTTCGATGGTTTCGATGTCGTAATACAAGTTGATGTATTGTGCAGTGACATGCCAGTCCTTGTCAATCTTCTTGTCGATCTCGAAGTTGATGTCGCGGAAGAAACGATGGTCGCTGACGGAGAAGAAGTTCGAGGTATACCCCAAGGTGCCTTTCTTGTTGATCACCATTTGGCCGTGGTCAAGCACTGAGTCACGCACGATGTCGTTCACTTGGCTCATGTTGAAGGCCAGCTTGGTGCCGTATTTGCCACCGAGCGCGGTACCCTTAGGGATGGTGTAGTTCACTTGGAACTGAGCCGCCATCTCGCCGTTCGGTTGGGTCGAGTACGTGTACATTGACGGAAGGCTATGGGTATGGGTATAATTGATGGGCGGGATGAAGTTGATGTCGAGGTCGTTTTGCAGGCCGGTATACATCGACTTGAAGCTCATGTTGTCGGTGCGTTTCACTTGCAACACCACACCCAATCCCTTTTGGGAATAGGAGAGCGATGACATCAAGGCTTGACCTTCCTTATAGATGTAGTTGTTGATGGCCGAAGGGTCGTTGATCTTGTAGGCATATTCGGTGGTAAAGGCGAAACGACCATAGGCGAGGTTGACGCGACCGGCGGCGGCTCCCACATTCTCAGGAATGTAGTAGAACAAGCTCATGTCGTATTGTTTTTTGCTGACGAAGCTGCCCCCGAGGCTCATCTTAAACTCCGCATTATGCATTGCGGGGATGCTCTGGTTGAGGTCCCACTCGCCATCGATGCCGCGTACGATGCCCCGGTAGTCGTCGATCTCGAATTCACGTTCCAAATAAGGTGCCCAGAAATAGCGTTGGCGGCCATAGACGCCTTTGAAGGTAAGACCTTGGGCGGGACGGATGACGGTCCTCACGCCACGCAGGGCATTGTCCATGCCGAGTGACCATTCTTCGTAGGTACGGAACACCAAGCCACTGCCGAACTGGTCGTAGATGTCGCCTACGGTGACCCCCACGAAGCCGTTGTCGTAGGTGGCGAAAAAGTTGGCCAGTCCGACGCCATTCAACTCCCGACGGAAACCGTTGAGTTCAGGCAGAAAAGCCTCGAAGCGCATCCCTGCAGAGAAGTCGCCATAGGTATAGTTTATCTTTCCGAAACCGTTGATACCCAGTTTTTTACCATTGAGGTCTGTGATACCGATACCTTGATCCAATCGATAATATTGCGCATCCGTTTGGAAGCTGCCACTCACCTGGGCTTGATCAACAAAAGATTGGGCATGCAAAGAGAGCGTGCCCAATAGCAACATGGAGAGGAATAATCTTTTCATCAATATAAATTCTAAATTCTTACTTCTTAATCTTCAATATCTCCTCATAGAGGTCTTCTTCCCCACCTTCGAAATAGCCCGTGTGTTGGTAGACGATCTTGCCATTGCCATCGAACAAGAAGGTATGTGGGGGATTGTTCACGTTCATGGCGCGTTTCAAGTCGCCATTCACATCAAGCAAGATATCGAAATCCCAACCCTTGCCTTCCACGAAGGGTTTCACTTTGGCGGTAGTACGTGAGTCGTCGATAGACACGGCATAGATTTTCACGCCCGTCTCGGCCTGCCAATCGGGATAGACTTCATTCAAGGCGTTATGTTCCTTGATGCAGGGGCCGCACCAAGTAGCCCAGAAAGTGACGACGAAAGGCTTTCCATCGTTGGTGAGCTTGGCGATGTTGACATCCTTGCCTTGCAAATTCTTGATGGTAACGCCAGGTAAATCCGATTTCTGTTGGGCTTGCAGTCCGAAAGCAAACAGAACCGCAGCCATTAATACGATCAGTCTTTTCATACTTCTTACTTCTTTCTTCTTACTTCTATTCTTTTATTTATAAACTTCCAAAAGTTTACACTCGTTGTCCGCCTTGATGTTGACCTTCTCAATGACGTTAGGTATCAAAACGACCTCACCCGTAGCAACAAATATCGAGCCATTTTTCCATTCCAACAAAAATTTTCCTTCCACGGGCATCAAAATCACGAAAGAATCAAGTTCCGAATAGTCTTTGGCCATTTCTCCACTGAGGGTCAGCAGGTTAGTGGTGAAATAAGGGGAGTCGACCATGGGCACCGTTTTGTTGAGCACAGGCTTGTAAGGCGTTTTATAGTTTTCCACTGGATCGAAGTCAACGGCATCGAGCGATTGGGGAATATGCAGTTCGCGGCGCATCCCAGCCACGTCGATACGATCCCAGTCATAAATCCGATACGTGTTGTCGCTAGTCTCCTGGATTTCGGCCACCACGATACCTGGGCCCAGGGCATGAACACGACCGGCGGGGATGTAAAACACATCCCCTTTTTCAGCGGTCTCATGGTTGAGCACCGTAGGAATGGCGTTGTCTTTTAGAATACGGATATATTTCATCCGATTCATCTCACAATTAAAGCCCGAGACGAGTTCCGCACCTGGATCGGCCTGCATCACATACCACATCTCCGTCTTGCCGTAGCCGATATCGCGTTTTTCGGCCAGCTCGTCATCGGGATGGACTTGCACGGAGAGCCAGTCGTTCGCATCGATCATCTTGATCAGCAAGGGAAACTGTTCCCCGTATTGGTCGAACACATCCTCCCCCACCAAGTCACCCATGAAAGTCTCCACCAAGTCGTTGATTTCGTCTCCTTCAAAGTCGCCGTTGGCCACCACGCTCTGTTCGTCCCAAAGTCCCGAGAGCAGCCACATCTCGCCACAGTTAGGGAGCATTCCATAATCGAGGCCAAAGACGTCTTTTATCTTCCGTCCGCCCCAAATCTTGTCTTTGAAGATCGGCTTGAATTTCAAGGGATACAAAACGTTAGGCATACTTCAATCAGATTTTAGGGGGCAAAGATATAACAAAAAGTGAAAAGTGCTTACCTTTGCAAAACAATATTATTCCATCATGGAAACTCTCATTGAACTACGTCATATCTTACACGCTCATCCCGAGCTCTCAGGAAACGAAAAGCTTACGAACCGAATACTGAACGAATGGGTTCGGCAGACCCAGCCTGACTTGCTGATGGAAAGAATAGGTGGATACGGACTGGCGGCCATCTATAAAGGCGCGAAGCCTGGCAAGCGCATCCTTATTAGAGGTGATATCGACGCGTTACCTATTCCAGAGCCGAACGACATTCCCTATCGTTCACAGAACCCTGGGGTGTCACACAAATGTGGGCATGACGGGCATGCCACCATCCTATGCGGTTTGGCTCAATGGCTGGGCGAGCAAAGGCCCGATAACGGTGAGGTGGTGCTCCTTTTCCAGCCTGCCGAAGAGACAGGACAAGGGGCCAAAGCCATTTTGGAAGATCCGTTGTTTGAGCAAATCAGGCCCGACGTGGCCTACGGTCTACACAACCTGCCAGGGGTCGAGAAAGGCAAGATCATGGTCAAGGAAGGCTGTTTTGCGGCGGCTTCTTTTGGATTGAAGCTCAGTTTCGACGGTCGCACCGCTCATGCCTCGCAGCCCGAGACGGGGCATAACCCATCGGAACTGTTGGCTCTTTTGATCCATCACCTGGAGAAAAAACGCGAACAGCTGCAAGCCGTGAAACCGTTGACCACTTTCGTCATCACCCACGCCCTCCTGGGCGAAGAAACTTTCGGTGTCGCCCCCGGCCATGCTGAGATCTGGCTCACCTTAAGAAGCTACGACGATCGCAACCTGGATGTGATGGCCACTCAAATCATCGAGCTTTGCCGCGCCAAGGCCAAGGACTATTTGTTTGACTTCCATTTCTCCGAGCACGAGGCCTTTGCCGCTACCAACAGCGACACCCACTGTGTCCACCTCATCGAGCAAGCCGCGAAAAACCTCGAACTGCAACTCGGCCATCTGGACGAGCCTTTCCGCTGGTCGGAGGACTTTGGCAGGTTTGGGAGTGTCTGTCCCATCGGGTTCTTCGGTATTGGTTCCGGGGTGAATCAACCGGCCTTGCACAATCCTGATTTCGACTTTCCCGACGACATCCTTGAGATAGGAATGACCGTGTTCTGGGAAATCCTTAGACTGAATAACTGCTAAAACTGCCAACACCATGTCCCTCTCTGTAAATAACCCCTTAGTAATCCGCTGCGAGTATTGCGGTGGTGACTTGAGTTACGACATCGTCAAACAGAAGTATTGCTGCGCCCATTGCGGTGCTGAGGCAAGCCATGCAGAAAAGAAAGCCGAGTACAGGCGATGGAAGAGTTTGCGTCAAAAAATCGTGATGCAAGACATCGCCCAAGTGAAGTCGTTTTCGTGCCCTACCTGCGGAGCCCAGACCATGGCTAGCGGCGAGAACGTCACCGCTCGTTGTCCCTTTTGCCAAAACACGATGATTGACGCACGTTTTGCGGGCAACGACCTCCCGGAAGTCATCATCCCGTTCAAACTCAACAAAGAAGAAGCCGAAGCCAAGCTACGGGAATGGCTGAAGAAAAACAGCAGTCGCCCCGAAGCCAAGGCCATTGAGAAAAACATGCATCGATTTACGGGATGCTACCTCCCCTATCACATCGTACGAGGTGCTTACAGCAGCGACCTTCAAATCCGACAACACAACGGAGGTGATGCCCGATATCCCTTCCGGGCCTATCTGAGCCATACTGCGGTAAACGCTTCCAAAGACTTGAGCAACCTGTTTCTCGACGGCATCGAACCTTTCCACTTCGAAGATGCGCTGGAATTTAACTTTGGATACCTGAACCATCAGGACGCCAAGATCCAGAACATCAGTGGTGAAGCACTCGCGAGCCGCATCACCGAGGAGACCCAAGCGGAGCTTTACAAGAGTCTCTCGAAACAAGTGCACACCAAGGAGATGTCCGTCTCTCTCGGCGATAACGAAAACGAGTCCATCCCTGCCCTCATGCCCGTGTATCTCGTTACCTGCAAAGACGGTGTCGCTGCCGCGGTCAACGGGCAGACGGGCAAAATCTCCATCGCTACGGGAAAGACCAAGGACCTGACCCGTTTTTGGTGGGTAGCTCCAACTGTGGCCACTTTGGTTGTCGGTAGTATTGCCAGCATCTATGGAGGACTTCAATTGGGATGGATCGGGGCCTTGGTGTTCGGCATGGTGTTTTTCGCGATTGCCCACAACCGACATAAGAAGGAACTCGTCCAAGAGATCATCACTTACCCCAAGACCAAGGAAGAGCACAACGACACCCAGGCCGAGTTCTTTGCCGACTTCGGACAAGGTCCTGTGCCCGCCAAGTTGAAATTCTTCACCCCTTGGCGCATCATCAAGACCGTGCTCATTGTCCTCGCCGTGATTTTCCTCCCGTTGCTCATCGCCCTACCGATACAACTTATAAGAGGGCTACCGCTTTCCAGCATCCACATCGGCTATGGGGCGGCATGGTACTGTCTCCCAGGATTTTTCGCTATCTTAGCGGCGGGCGGATTGGCCAAAGCGATGATGTACAGTGCTCCCCTCTATTACGAGATCCTACCCAACGGGAAGACCCGATTGAGGAAGACCGTGAATCAAAAACAGCCTTCGCTGAAAGAGGTTCTCTCGAACACCAAACTGGTCTTGAGCACCAAACTAGGTTGCTTTTTGATCGGCACGTTGGTCTTCATCCTCATTGGCAGCGTGGCCGCCATGCTCTCCTAAGGCTTAAACCAACTGCATTATTTCCCCAACGATGGCCCTCGAATAGGCATTCGCCACCTCCACGATGAACTTGCCAAAGTCGACGCGGGCGTTGTGGTCGGCCGTATCGCTGATGGTACGGATCACCGTGAAAGGCACGTTGAATTCCAGGCAGACCTGGGCTACAGCAGCCCCTTCCATCTCCACACACATCACGTCGGGAAGCAAGCTGAGGATTTCATTGCGTTTCTCACTGCTGTTGATAAACTGGTCGCCCGAAGCGATGTCGCCAAAATACAGTTGGGGAGCCAAGTTGAACTCCTTTACGGCCGCCTCGCCTACAACATGCCCGACGCCTTTCTCAAGCAAGTTGGAGACCGCCTTGCCGGCAAGCTCGGTCAGTCCTGGATCACTGTTCACATAGATGCGGTTCAACAAAGGGAGCTCAAAGCGAGATATCATCGGACGGGCATCGAGATCGTGTTGCACCAGCCTTTTAGAGATGACGATATCGCCCACCTTCAGGCCATCTGCCAAAGCGCCTGCGGTACCGATAAAAAACAAATCAGTGACCCCAAATTCCTGTACCAACAGTGCTGCCGTTATCGTAGCCGCCACCTTGCCCCATTTGGAGAAGGCCACCACGCAGGCGATTCCGTTGATCTTGCCCACGACAAACTCACGGTTGGCGATCTTGATCACCGTCTTGTTGGTCAACAAGGCTTTCACCTCGTCGATCTCTTGGGCCATGGCGCCCAAAATACCTATTGTTCTATCCATAGAAATTGAATTTCTGGTTTTGCAAAACTACGAAAAAAAATATCCTTTAGCATGTTAAATCCCAACTAAAAAAAGCCTATCTCTGCGCCTCAAAATAATCCAGCAAGTAATACTACTTATTTATCTGTTTATCAATAAATTAACAATATTAAATTTTAATTAGTTTTAATTTTCAAAACAAAATGAAAAGAAAAACTTTACTTTTCGCGCTGCTAAACGAAAAAGAACCAGCGGCGTAAGCTGCTGGTTCTTTTTCATGTTTCTACCGCCAAAGGCCGACACTTTCAAAGAAATTTCTACCTTTGCAAAAAAATCCATAATGAAGAAAATTTGTGTTTTCTGCGGAAGCAGCATGGGGTTCAACCCTATGTATCGGGAAAAGGCTATTGAGCTCGGACAAGTGATGGCCGCTCAAGGCTGCGAACTGCTTTACGGGGGAGGTAGCGTCGGACTGATGAAGGTCATCGCCGACGTGATGCTCGACCACCATTGCAAGGTTACGGGAACCATCACCCAACATCTCATGGACATGCATGTGGGATACGACAAGATCGACGAGATGGTTGTTGTGGAGTCGATGGCCGAAAGGAAAAAACTGCTTGAAGACCGAGCGGACGGCTTTATCGTGATGCCTGGCGGACTAGGCTCCATGGACGAATTCTTCGAGGTGTTTGTGCTCAGCCAACTCCGGGTGTTCGACAAACCCGTTGCACTCTATAACGTGAACGGTTTTTATGACGACATCATCCGTTTCATCGACCATTCCGCCAACGAGGGTTTCATCCGGAAGGAACACGCCCAAGGGCTCATCGTCAGCGATGATCCAGAATACCTTTTAAAGGAGATGGAGCACTATCAACCTGTCGATGTGATGAAATGGGTGGTAGAGATTAAGGAACAGGTGAAGGGGGATTTTTAAGAATTTAGAATTTAGAATATAGAGAGATGATAATTATTGGGATTACGGGGACGTTAGGTGCGGGAAAGGGCACCATCGTCGATTATTTGATCAAGGAAAGGGGCTTTGTGCATTATTCCGTGCGGGCTTTCATCGCCGAACAGATTGAAAAACGTGGGCTGGAGGTGAACCGTGACACGCTCACCGCCATGGGCAATGAGTTGAGAGCGGCACATTCTCCGAGTTACATCACAGACCAGCTCTACGAGCGGGCCAAAGCCGAGGGCAAGAACGCCGTCATCGAGAGCGTACGCACGCCTGGGGAGATTGCCTCATTAAGACAAAAAGGCGAGTTCTACCTCTTCGCTGTAGATGCTGACCAGCACCTCCGCTATGAGCGCATCCATCTGCGCGGCTCGGAGACCGACCACGTGAGCTTCGAGACCTTCGTGGCCAACGAGGAGCGTGAGATGACCGCCACCGACCCCAACAAGCAAAACCTCGGAGAATGCATCAAGCAAGCCGACTTCGTGTTTATGAACGACGGCACCATTGCGGAGCTGCACCACCAAGTGGAAAAGGTACTCACCCAACTCCACGTGCGCCCCTCTTGGGACGACTATTTCCTCAACTTGGCCGACACGGTCTCCGAACGTGCCACCTGTGACCGTGGTCGCAGCGGATGTGTCATCGTGAAGGACAAACAAATCCTGGTGACGGGCTATGTAGGCTCACCCAAAGGTCTTCCCCATTGCGACGATGTGGGCCATCTGTTCCGTAAAGTCATCCACGAAGACGGCTCGGTGACCCAACACTGCGTACGCACCGTCCACGCCGAGCAAAACGCCATCTGTCAAGCTGCCCGAAGAGGTATCGCCTTGGATGGCAGCACCTTATATTGCCGCATGACCCCTTGCCGCACCTGCGCCATGCTCA
Organism: uncultured Bacteroidales bacterium; assembly: GCA_946184615.1. Classification (GTDB taxonomy): domain Bacteria; phylum Bacteroidota; class Bacteroidia; order Bacteroidales; family F082; genus Limimorpha. The sequence continues at coordinate 81,358 of CAMHFN010000007.1, read as the reverse complement.
TCATCAACTGCGGCATCCAACGCGTGGTGTGCGAACGACGCTACCACGACGGTGCCGAGTCAGAGGCCATGTTCCGACAAGTGGGCATCGAACTCGTCTACAAGTACGACGAGGTGCAACAATACGATAAGCAATAATATTAAAGTTCTCTTCCGGTGAGATCGTACCGATGTCCATCTTTGACGATGACCATCTGGCCCTTCTCAAAGATTTTCTTTACAATACTCTGTTCAGGCACTTCAATTTCATCCAGGCCTTCTCCGTTCACCGTGATGCGCACCAGCTTGGCTGGAGTGCCATCGGCATAGCAAATGCCACCGTGATCGGCATTGACACCACCACCAGCAGGTTTCCGCAAATAACAATCATTGAGCGTCAAGACGTTGGTATGTACGGCCAACTCTGCTGTGGTCACTTCAGCAAAGAACATGGCACCATCCACCATAAGCTCTTCACAATCAAGAGCATACATATTGATTTGGGAATTGCGTGAAATCAGGTCGAGGAACACATGGGGCTTTACCGTCAACTTTTGGCATTTCAAAGCCGAACCTGAAATGTTGGAGGTGATCTTCAACGTCTTCAAATCTTCGTCGACACTCTCCACAGCGATGGGGTCGTTACAGTCGATCGAAGCCACCATGGCCGCACTCCCCTCAAGCACGATATGGAACTCACGGCCCGTGTTAATGGTCACCAAGTCATGGCTCAAGCTATAGGTAAAACCATCCTGAAGCACTAACTTATTTGTGGCCACATCGTACGAAGCCATGCCATCGCCGAAGATGTCGGCGGCATTGGCTTCCGTCACCTCTAACTCGCCAAATACAATACCGTAGTTTTGTGCCTTCAAAGCACCGGCAGTCACCAACATCACCAGGACTGCCATCATGAGCGTAAATCTTTTCATAAACATAGTATTAATTTATACAATTACACATTTAATCCAAGTTATTTCACAAGGCAAATTTACGAATCTATTTGATAAAACCCTAGTTTTTTATTTTTTTTCCCACAAAACGCACGATACACCACAACACGGTTCCCGCCATCAAGAAGGCTAGCCAGGAAGGCAGTCCCAGCGCCGCAGGCAACACACCCAACAGCAGCGCCACACCCCCTACAGTCAAGGCATAGGGCATCTGAGTGCCCACATGCTGCAAATGGTCGCACTGGCTCGCCAGCGAACTCATGATGGTGGTATCCGAGATGGGGGAGCAATGGTCGCCCATAACTGCCCCTGCCAACACGGAGGCCACCACATTATAGAAGATGGGCAAAGCCTGCTCCATAGCGAAACCTTGTTCCTGACACAGCAGCCACGAAGCCGGCAGAATCAACGGATAAAGGATGGCCATGGTTCCCCAGGAGGTACCTGTGGAGAAGCCAATCAAAGCCGCCAGCACAAAGGTGATCACCGGGACCAAGGCAGGCGAGAGTGCCCAACGGACCAGCAATTGAGAAACGAACTCCGCGGTATGCATGTCCTTGGTCAACAAAGCAATCGACCACGCCATCGTCAAGATCACCACCGCGTTGAACATCGACTTGAAGCCCTCCACTGAGGATTCCATCACTTTGCCGAACTTCACTTTACGACGCAGCAACGTGACTAGGATAGCCGTCAGCAGCGAACACAGGGACGACCACAACAGGGCCTGATAGGAATCGGCTGCCCCGATGGTAGCCGAAAGTTTGCCAAAGAAGTTTTGACTGGCATCCATCCACACGGAGGCATCGTAGCCCGTAGCAATCAGTCCTACGACCGTGCCAACAATCAGCACCAGCAAGGGAATCAGTGCGTCCATGGCATGGCCTTGCTCCTGCTCTTGATTGGGCTCAACGACTTGGTCCACCTGTTGAGCCCTAGCTTTACGTTCCGCCTTGAGCATGGGACCGAAGTCGCGTCCGCTCAAAATAAGCATCAGCACGAAAGCAAGCGTCAGGAAAGGATAAAAGCTGTAAGCCAAGGAATGGAAAAACACGGAATACGACGACATCTCAAGCCCCAGGTGATTAATGCCATCTTGGATATAGCTCAGCTCCGCCCCGATCCAAGTGGTGATGAAAGCTACTGCCACCACAGGTGCTGAGGTGGAGTCGACGATATAGGACAGCTTCTCACGGGAGATGCGTAACTTGTCAGCCAGGGGCCTCATGGTGTTGCCCACCACTAGCGTGTTGGAATAGTCGTCGAAAAACACACAGAGGTCCATCACAAAAGTCATCAACTGCCCTGACCTCGGTCCTTTGGCGCGCTTGGAGAGCCAGGTGACGACCCCTTTCATGCCCCCGTTCACCGTGATGACTTTCACCATGCCGCCTATGAGCAGGGTGAAGACGATGATGCGAACGTGGTCCGAGTCGTACAACGAGCCCACCACATAGGTGTCGACCACCCTCAAGAGGCCGCTGCCCAAGGCTTCCAACGGTCCACAACCGCCATACAAAGCCATGATAAACGTCCCCGTCAAGATTCCGAAAAACAAGGAAGAGACCACTTCTTTTAAAAGAAGAGCCATCAAAATTGCCACCAAAGGCGGAAGTATGGACATCCACAAAGGCATCGTTTCACGATTTTAGACCCCAAAAATACATTTTTTTTCAATATTCTACAATTATAAAGAATTTTGGCCTTATCTTTGCAGTCTCAAATTCTTTTGTATCTATTTATTCACCAACCCATAACACAACATGAAAAAATTAATTTTTGGACTCATCATCGGAATGATGTTCTTTGCAAGCTGCACGCAAGAGGCGCTTGACGATTTCTTGGCCCAAAAGCCCGTAGTTGAATTTGTCTCAGAAGAAGGTTTCATCTCAGGAAACACCGGCGTTTATGTTGGCGAAGAGCTCAATTTCAAGGTGAAAGTAGCCCCCAACGCAAGCAGTGCGAGCGAGCTGGCACACTTTGACTTCTCCATCACCGACCTCGATGGCACCACGGTAGTCAACCAGGACCCTGAATTCACCGACCCCACTGGCGAAAACTTCTTCACCTTCAGCTACACCCCCAGCAAAGCATCGACTTACACGGTCACTGCTACCCTCACGGACAAAGCTGGAAAAGTAAACATCGCCACCATCGTCATCGACTATGTGGAGCCCATTATCGCTGAGTTAGGAACCTACAGTGGAAAGATGACCATCAACGGCCACATCACCTCCAACGAGGTCGCTGGTCAGGTTTATGATGAAGATTTGGATATCGAAGACATCGCCTTTTCCGTGATGTTGGGAGCCATCAACGAGGAAGGCCGTGTGAGTGCCACTCTTGAAATCGACGGTACCCCTGTGACTCTTTATGGCACTAAAACCGGCAACACGATTGTTTTCGACGAGTTCCATTTCCACAAGACCATCACCTTGCTTGTTGACATCACCCTCGACCTGGCCATGAACGTCACCGGAGTCATGGAAGACAATGACACGATGACGCTGAGCGGCACCGCTAGCGGTTTTGGAAAGACCCAAATCGCCGTTGCCATCCTCGAAGTGGACATGACGGGCAACGTCAACGGCACGCTGGTCAAAAAAGCCGAATAAGGCATCACCCCATAGGGACAAAAAAACGGGCCTCGAAAGAGACCCGTTTTTTTGAGTAGCGGGGGCAGGACTCGAACCTGCGACCTTTGGGTTATGAGCCCAACGAGCTGCCTCTGCTCCACCCCGCATCGTGAATTAGGCTGCAAAAATACATCATATTTCCATACATCGCAAGTGTTTTAACGTTTTTTTTTCAAAAAATGAGCCATAAATCAGGTTACGTCAACATCATCGGACGCCCCAACGTGGGCAAATCCACCCTTATGAACCAACTCGTGGGCGAGAAGATCTCCATCATCACCTCCAAGGCCCAGACCACCCGACACCGCATCCTTGGCATCGTCAACGGTGACGACTTCCAGATCGTGTTTTCCGACACCCCTGGCATCATCAAAGACCCGGCCTACAAGATGCACGAGATGATGAACCAGTTCGTCAACGTGGCCCTCATCGATGCCGACCTCATCCTCTTTGTCGTCGACATCACCGACAAAAAAGTGGAAGAGAAGATGGTGGAACGGCTAAAGACCACCGACATCCCCGTGTTCGTGCTGATCAACAAGATCGACCTCTCCGACCAACAGGGTCTGGAACAAGCGGTGACCTTTTGGGAAAAAGAGCTCCCCAACGCCACCATCTTCCCCATCTCGGCCCAGCACAACGCCAACATCGAGCACGTCTTCGAACAAATTCTCACCAAGCTGCCTGAATGTCCTCCCTACTTCCCCAAAGACGAGCTCACCGACCGCTCCATGCGATTCTTCATCACCGAGATCATCCGCGAGAAAATCCTTTTGAATTATCAGCAAGAGATCCCCTACTCGGTGCAAGTGGAAGTGGAATCGTACGAAGAGACCGAAAAGCATGTGCATATCCGCTCCGTCATCTACGTCGCTCGTGAGTCGCAAAAAGCCATCATCATCGGCAAAGGCGGCTCCGCCATCAAGAAACTCGGCATGCAGGCCAGAGCCGACATCGAAGAGTTCACCGGCAAGAAAATCTTCCTGGAGCTGTTCGTGAAAGTCGATAAAGACTGGAGAGACAACGAGCAGGAACTAAAACGGTTTGGATATGAGGCGTAAGTCAGAATTTATCCTATCTTTGCAACCAAATTAAAGAACCATGTCAAACATTGTAGCAATTGTAGGAAGGCCCAATGTGGGCAAATCGACCTTATTCAACCGCATGTTGAAACAACGCCAGGCCATCGTGGAGGAGACCAGCGGGGTGACACGCGACCGGCATTATGGCAAGAGCGACTGGAACGGAAAGGAATTCACCGTGATTGACACCGGTGGCTATGTCATCGGGTCAGACGACATCTTTGAAGAGGAGATTCGCAAGCAGGTGGACCTCGCCATCGATGAAGCCGACGTCATCATCTTTGTCGTCAACGGTCGCGATGGCCTCCATGTACTCGACGAAGACGTGGCCCTCATCTTGCGCCAGCAGAAAAAGCCCGTGCTCCTCGCCGTCAACAAGATCGACGAGCCTAACAAAGAGATTCTGACGAGCGAGTTCTACGCTTTGGGATTGGGTGAACCCTACCCCATCTCCGCCATGACTGGTTCGGGCACAGGCGACTTGCTGGATAAAGTGTGCGAGCTGCTTCCCAGCGACACCACCGATTTCGACACCACACTGCCCAGATTTACCGTGGTGGGACGGCCCAATGTGGGCAAATCCTCCCTCATCAACGCCTTCCTCGGCACCGACCGCCACATCGTCACCAACATCGCCGGCACCACCCGCGACACCAACGATACCCGCTACACCGCCTTCGGCATGGACTTCATGCTCGTCGATACCGCCGGCCTCCGCAAGAAAAGCAAAGTCGAAGAAGACATCGAGTTCTACTCCGTCATGCGTTCCATCCGAGCCATCGAGAACTGCGACGTGGCCATCCTCATGATCGACGCACAGAATGGCTTCGAGGCCCAGGACATGAACATCCTCCGACTCATCGAGAAAAACCGCAAAGGCCTCGTGGTGGTGGTCAACAAATGGGACCTCATCGAGAAGGACTCCAACACCCACATCGCCTTTGAACAACAGATCCGCGCCAAAACCGCACCGTTCACCGACTTCCCCATCATCTTCACCTCGGCCATCAACAAACAACGCATCTACAAAGTGCTGGAGACCGCCCACCAGGTCTATGAAAACCGCGAACGTCGCATCCCCGTGCGTGAACTCAACGACGTGATGCTCGAAATCATCGGCTCCGTGCCACCCCCGGCAGCCTCCCGCGGACGCTATATCAAAATCAAATACATCACCCAACTGAAGAGCATCTTCCCGCAATTCATCTTCTTCTGCAACCTCCCGAAAGATGTAAAAGAATCGTACGAACGCTTCCTGGAGAACAAAATCAGAGAAAACTGGAATTTCAACGGGGTACCGATTCAGATGATCTTTAAAGAGAAGTAAGAAGGGATTACGAAGATGAGAATACGACTATTTTGGGGAGTGGCTTTGGTTTTGTTGCTGGCTTCCTGCGGCAACAAGACTCTCACAGAGAAGGTGATGAAAACCCATGAGAACGGTCAGCCTTCCTTGGTTTATTACTATGACCGTGACGGTCGTTGGGTACGTGAAGTAGACTATTACGAAACGGGGGCACTCCTGATGGAGGGGCCGGTGGAGAACGACCTCCGCACCGGGGCATGGACCTCCTACTTCCCCGATGGCAAAGTGCAAAGCACGGGCTTCTATGAAAACGGACTGCGCACGGGCAAAGCCGAGATCTACTATGAGAACGGCCATCTATGGATGGATGGATGGTACCATGAGGATCAAAAATGCGGGGAATGGATTATCTACGATGAACAAAGTTACGAGTTGGGGCGGGTGAATTACGGCTCCTGCGACTAAAACTCGTCTTTCATCTTCTCCATCATACGGCGTTCTTTCTTGGTGGGACGACCTGCTCCACGGTCACGCCATTCGCCCTTGTAGGCGTGCATGAATTCAATACGCTCATACTCTTCCGGTGGCGTGAGATCCGTGTAGACCTCAGGCACCATCTTGGCCGGCACACGGTTATGGATCAGCGACTTCACCTGAACCACTTTGTGCAGCTGTTCAATCTGCACCTGGATGATGTCCCCTTCTTTCACTTCCCGTGATGGCTTCACCGGAGTGTCGTTCATCTTCACCTTACCCCCTTTGATGGCATCCGTAGCGATGGCCCGAGTCTTGAAAAGACGCGCCGCCCATAGCCATTTATCTATTCTAACTCCCTGACTCTCCATATCATCACTCCTCAAATAAAACTCGCTCCCCCCGATATTCATCGTGGAACACCCCGTTTTCGTAGACCAAGTTGCCATTGACAAAGGTATGTGTCACCCGTGCGTGGGTTGAGAGTCCGTTATAAGGTGTCCAGCCACATTTAGCATATTCTTTTTCATCAGAAATCACCTCATTGGAGTTCAAATCCAGCAAGACGAGGTCGGCGTGATAGCCTTCACGGATAAAACCACGGCGGTCGACACGATAAAGGGTGGCCGGGTTATGGCACATCAGCTGCACCAGTTGTGGAAGGTCGATCCAGCCCTGACGCACCAGTTCCACCATCACCTCCAGGGAATGTTGGATGGACGGGAACCCTGACTTGGAAGTAAAATAATCGCCCGTGAACTTCTCTTCCTTAAGATGCGGCGCATGGTCTGTGCCAATGGTATCAATCGTACCATCACGCAAGGCATGGAGCAAGGCTTCCCTGTCGCGATGCGATTTGATGGCGGGGTTGCATTTGATGGCAAAACCCAGTCTTTCATAGTCATGCTCATCAAACCAGAGGTAATGCGGGCAAGTTTCAGCAGTTATCTTTTTGTCTTTCAATGGAATATCCTTCCTAAACAACGACAGCTCCTTTTGGGTAGACACATGCAACACATGAAGACGGGCACCAAACTTCTCCGCCATGTCGACGGCTTTTGACGAGGAGCGATAGCAAGCCTCCATGGTACGGACAAAGGGATGAATACTCGCATCGGCAATCACTTCGCCTTTGGCTACAAGATCCTTGCAGCGCACCGTGTTGGCATGAATGGTGGTTTCATCCTCGCAATGCGCGGCGATGAGGCAAGGCGACTCTTTAAACAGGCGCACCAAGGTTTCATTTTGGTCCACCAACATGTTACCCGTGCTGGAGCCCATGAACAGTTTGATGCCGCATACCCGTTTGGGATCGGTTTTGATAACTTCATCAAGGTTGTCGTTGGTGGCCCCTAGATAGAAGGAATAGTTGGCCAGTGATTTTTCAGCGGCAAGGTCGAACTTCTGCTGCAAGAGTTCCTGTGTCGTGGTTTGCGGCACGGTGTTGGGCATGTCAAAAAAAGAGGTCACGCCGCCTGCAACGGCAGCGTGACTCTCAAAAAAAAGATCGGCTTTCCGCTCCATCCCAGGCTCACGGAAGTGCACATGCTCATCAATGAGGCCAGGAATGAGAACTTTTCCGGTAGCATCGATAACCTCGAAGTTTCCCGGAAGTGAGTGATGGTTTTCATAGATGATTTTAGCAATCATCCCTTCTATAACGCAAACATCTGCGAAAATAGTATGTCCTTCGTTGACAATTTGCGTATTTTTTATGTAGTAATTCATTCTACTCTCCTCGGTTTTATCTTTCCGGTCATGCCTCTCCAGCGTAAATTAATCACTCCAAACACGGCTTCACGGAAGATTCCTTTGCTCATTTTCGACTGGCCTTCACGGCGGTCGGTAAAGATAATCGGGACTTCCTCGATCTTGAATCCGAGTTTCCAAGCGGTGTATTTCATCTCGATTTGGAAGGCATAGCCCACGAATTTGACTTTATCGAAGTCGATGGTTTCCAACACCTTGCGGGTGTAGCATACAAAACCAGCCGTCGTGTCGCGCACTTTCATGCGGGTGATGAAGCGCACGTAGGCCGAGGCGTAATACGACATCAGCACCCGACCCATGGGCCAGTTCACCACGTTGACCCCGGTCTTGTAACGAGAGCCCACGGAGAGGTCAGCCCCATCGACACAGGCATCATGTAAGCGTGCCAAGTCGTCAGGGTTGTGTGAGAAGTCGGCATCCATCTCGAACACATACTGGTAGTCGCGTTCCAAAGCCCATTTGAATCCTGTGATATAGGCGGTGCCCAGGCCCAACTTGCCAGGACGTTCGAGGATAAACAACCGGTCAGAGAACTCACCCATCAAGCCCTTCACAATAGCCGCGGTACCATCGGGACTGTTGTCGTCGATGATGAGGATATCGAAATCCATGGGAAGGTTGAAGACATATCGGATAATCTTCTCGATATTCTCCTTCTCCTTGTAGGTCGGTATGATGACTAAGTTCTCTGACATGATATAGGGTTATTCAATAGCGATTGACTTGATTTCGATCGTACCGGCGGCTTGGTCAGTAGAGGTGTATTTCACGGCGATGGTGACCGGGCCTTGCATGAACTGTCCCGTGACGCTCATATCGATCACAGCCGTCTTGAAGTCGTTCCAGTTGCTGCTTTCGACCAACTCAGAGGGCAATTGAATCCACGTCGCTGACGACGGGTTGTTGCCATAGACATAGTCGGGCGAGATCCAGAAGGTAACCTCCTCATTGATGTCGGTGAAGTAACGGCCAATATATTCCACCCTCATGGAAGGAACATGGGTCACAGGGAGGTCGAACGGCGAAGAGACAAGCCAGTCCTCGTTGGCAGCGTAGCTACTGTTCTCGTAGCCCGTCATCTTGGCCGTGCTGTAGTCGATGATCCAGCTCTGGGGGCCACTGATATCGTAAGGTGTATAGGAGCCGAATTCCGTGGCAAACGATTGGATGTAAGGCAGTTGTTGCACTTCACCTGGAGTAGGTGGTGGTGTGGGACCAGGTCCTGGGGTGCTGCCGTCGAGAATGAAGTCACTTTCGGTGCCATTGCTCTCGCGCAGACCCGCCTGGCCGAAATACTTGCGCAGCTTTCCGAGGACGGCCAAGGTCTTTCCTAAGTTCTCCGGATGATCCACCAGGTTCACCTCGGTACGGAGCGGTTTGCCCGCTGGCAGGTTGACGATGATGCACTGGCTGATTTCGTGGCAGTTGGGATCGTCAGCAATGAGCACGTTGGTGACAAGGTCGAAGGGGGCGGACCAATGGATTTGGTCGTTGGAACTCACGGAAGTGTTACCATCTTTCACAGAGCCGACGATATAGCCTTGCACCCAGGCGATGGGTTCCTCACTCTGCAACGAAATACCTGAGGCGACATCATAAGGATTGTCTTGTGTGCCGTTGCCTGTGCCCGGTCCAGGAGGAGGTGTAGGTGTTCCGCCATTGCCTTCCTGGATGGTGATGCTCTTGATTTCCAAGGTTCCTGCTTTGTTGGCCGTAGAGGTGTATTTCACGGCGAACGTAGCGGTCTGGCCAACGTAATCGGACAGTGAGATCTCAGCCGTCAGGAAGTTGGTCCAGTTGCTGGCTTCGCTCAAAGAGGAAGACACTTGTCTCCACGATGCCGATGTGGGGTTATTGCCGTAGGTATAATCGGTGGAGGCCCACACGGTGACCTCGTCGTTGATGCTGGTGAAGTAGCGGCCGATATACACCATGGTCATCTTGGCGTCGTTGACCCCCGTGATGGCGACAGGTGAAGAAATGAGCCAGTCTTCGTTGGCGTAGTTTTCGCCACTGACATAGCCCGTCATCTTCGCGGTCTGGAAGTCGATCATCCAGGACTGTGGACCATTAATATCGTAGGTTGTGTAGGAGCCGAACTCGGTTTCGAACGACTGGCTGTAAGGCAGACTCTGCACATCGCCGCCAGGTCCCGGAGGAGGTGGCACAGGCGTGCCGCCATTACCCTCTTGGATGGTGATGCTCTTGATCTCCATGGTACCCGCTTTGCTATCGGTGGAGGTGTATTTCACGGCAAAGGAAACCGTTTGTCCGAGATACTCGTTGAGTGAGATCTCGGCCGTCAGGAAGTCGGTCCAGTTGGTACCTTCCGACAACGAGGCGGACACGGGTCTCCATGTGGCCGAAGTGGGGTTGCTGCCAAAGACATAGTCGGTGGAGGCCCACACGGTGATCTCATTGTTGATGTTGGTGAAGTAACGGCCAATATATTCCATGGTCATCTTGGCACCGTTGACACCGGTGAGCGCGACGGGCGAAGAGATGAGCCAGTCTTCGTTGGCGTAGTAAGCACCGCCGTCATAACCCGTCATCTTGGCGGTCTTGAAGTCGATCATCCACGACTGGGCACCCATCACATCGTATGTCGTATAGGAGCCGAACTCGGTCTCGAACGACTGGTAGTAAGGCAGGGACTGCACATCGCCGCCAGGTCCCGGAGGAGGTGTCGGTGTGGAGCCTGCCTCAGCGATGGTGATGCTTTGGATCTCCATGGTGCCCGCTTTCTGGGCGGTGGAGGTGTACTTCACGGCGATGGTAGCGGTTTGGCCCACCAAGGTTTCGCCATTGGTTCCCGCCAAGGCAATCTCGGCCGTCAAGAAGTCGGTCCAGTTGCTTACTTCGGTAAGGCGAGCTGGCAGTTGGACCCAGTTGGCGCTCGTCGGGTCGTTGCCGTAGGTGTAGTCAGTGGAGGCCCATAAGGTGATTTCTTCGTTGATGTTGGTGAAGTAACGGCCGATATAGCTCATGGTGACGGTGGCCGCGTTGATACCGCTGAGGTCGACTGGTGAGGAGATCAGCCAGTCCTCATTGGCATTATAAACGCTGTTGACGTATCCCGTCATCTTGGCGGTGCTGTAGTCGATGACCCAGCCTTCGCTACCCAGCACGTCATAGGTCATGTACGTGCCAAAGTCGGAGGAGAAGCTCTGGGTGTACGGCAGGTGTTGCACTTCTCCAGGAGGTGCCGGAGGCGTAGGCTCGCCGCCTTCGAACTGCAACTCGTTTTTCGAACGGATCAACAGCTGCCAGTCGCTGTTATACACTGAGGCAATGGCCACGAGGCTACCTTTGCCAGCGGGGATGAGGTCGTAGGCGAAGTTGGCATAGTTGCTGGTACGCACCAACAGCTCGCCAGTGGCATCCTTCAACGTGCGGTTGGTATTTTCGCCCACGTTGCAGAAGGGAGAGCCCTGATCGTTAAACTCCACATTCTCAAGTCTCACGAGGCCAGCGGTGTAGTTCCCCGTCTTGATGTCGGCGATGGTCACCGTCACCGGGTCGATGGGCTTGTTGTAGGGATAGATGATCAGATGGCCGTCAGGATTAAAGCCCTTGCCGTCTTTGCCCACCAGTTGCGGGAGATTGTGGTAGTTGTTGACCATAATATTCTTGTCAAGGAACACACGCACCGAGTCACCCACACGAGCGGCAGAAGAGGTGTTCATCATCAACTCGATGGCCTTGCCCGTTCTGCGGTCCTGGATGAAGATGTTCTTGTAAAGGTTGCCTGACTGCTCATCAGCAGTGACGATGCCGTAAACCGACGCCGTGTCGAAGGTCGTGTTGGCAGGCATGGCCAGCAGGTCACCGATGGTGTAGACATCGCCTACCGGCAACACCGGAATCGGGGGGATCTCATACTCTTTCTTGCACGAGGTGAACATCACACCCAATAGGGCAAGAAGAATAAAACTGGTTCTGAATAACTTTTTCATAATATATAGTTCTAAATACTTAATTCTAAATTCTTATTTTCTCACCGTCAAGTTAATGAAGAAGTTGGTCCCATACATATAAGAATATTTGGACGGGAACATATCGGGATCGCTGGCATTGAAGCGCAGTTGGTCATAGCCATAAAGGATGGCGTTCTTGTTGTTGAGGATGTTGTTGACGCTGACGGTCAGCAAGAAGTAATGGCCTCTGTAGCGGCGTGAGTAGCCCCCGAAGAAGTCGAGCGTGAAGGTCGAATGCAGCGGGTCTTGGCGCAGCACGTCTTCAATACGTCCGTCGCCTTCAGCGTAATGGGCCATGCCGTAAGCGGTATGGTTATAGGGGTTGACATCGAAATACATATTGGCCAGGTAGTTGGCATTCATGCTCACCCACCAGTTCTTGGGGTCGTTGTAGCGGATGCCCAGCGAGGCCACGGTCTCAGGACCTGAGGAAACGTGATAGTTTCTCAGGTAGGCGGTCTCTCTTTCAATGTAAGCCTCAGCGTTGTTGTCGTCGTAAATCGAGAACGTCGGGTTGTTGGTATAGGCGTGGACTCCGTTGGCGGCGGCAGCTTGCAGGGTGATGGTCGGTGTCACATTGTATTCGGCACCCAGCTCCATGCCGATGCTGTGCTGGTTAATCCCCGTCATGACGAAGTTGACAAATTCGCTCTTATAGGTGTTGCCCGACTCGGAGGTACCGGTATAGACATTCTCACAGTAGAAACTACGGTTCCAGATGAGATTCTGATACGAGGTGTAATAGCCTGTCAAACGGAAGCGGAAGATAGGAGAACGGTATTGGTAGCCAAGGTCAATGGCAGCAATATGCTCACTGCCTGGGTTGTCCGATACGAGAGTGTGTCGGGTACGAGGCGACACATAGATGTCGCGTGACTGTGGAGCTTGGCTGATGAAAGCCATGTTGGTCACGATGTGGTTACGACCGTTGATGGCGTAGGTGACCCCTGCTTTGACGGCTTGGTCGACGAAGTTGTGCTTGGTGTCGGCGCCAAACGAGAGGTTGCCTGGGAAGGCACCGTTCTCGAACAGGCCCTCACGCCAGATCTGGGTGAAGGTGATCTGGTGACCGAGGTAGAGGTCCCAGTTGCCCACCAGGTAGTCGAGTTGTTCCCAAGCCCTTCCATAGTTGCGGTTGGCGTAATAGTTATAATTGATGATGTCGCCCACCTTGGCCACGTGGTTCGGTGTATTCAAGTCGACATGGCTTTCGTTGGTTTCCAGATTTTCGGCATATTTATTAATATCAAGGTAGAAGTCGCCTCCCAAAAGGTCGTCCACTTTCTCATAGTAATGCGTACGCGACACGTTGAGGGCAAGACCTCCTGCCATAATCAAGTTAGGTTGGAACTCATGTTTGAAATAGGTGGCTGCCCCGGTCTGCATCTTGTCGTAGTGGCGTTCGGCGACGATGTATTTCGAGGCGTTGCCGGTGACGGTGTTCCCCAGGATGCCGTTGGCGTTATAGACGGTGGCGCCGTGGTTCATATTGGCGAGATAAAGGCCGTCCCAGTCGAGTTGAGTCGTTTCAGGATCGCGTTCCTGCCAGTTCTTGAGGGCTTCCTCGTACTCAGCGGTGCTGGTGGCATGATTCATCAGATAGCTGGGCAGGTTCTTATAGTAATCGGGACGTGGGTCGGCGGCTTCACCCCATTCGAGTGCGGTTTGTCCGCCCGGTCCGGCAAAGAAGAATGCCGAGGTGGTGAGTTGCGTCTTAGAGCTGGGGGTCCAGTACCAGGTCAACTGTGTGAAGGGCTGGTGGTAACGGCTCACGCGTGAGTTACGGATCACTTGTTTGCCATTGGGCAAGGTCTGGTAGCCCCAGTTGGGGTTATAGTAGTTGGAGCCTGTCAGGTCATAAGCCTCCTGCACCACGGGAGCCGAGCCGCCACGAAGCGAAGGAGCTCCAAAGAAGGTGAGGTCGAGGCTGTGTTTGTCGTTGATTCTTTTCTCCAAGGAGAAGAAATAGCTCAGGGCTTCATAGGTGGAGCCTTCGGGATGCTCGAAGAAGGCATCCTTGCGGTTCATGTCCTTCGCGCTGGCATAACGACCGCAGGCCATGGCCATCAGATACCAGCCGTTCCCCATCTCGCCGGTGCCTATGGAGGCGTTAAGGCGATGGTCGTAAGAGCGGTTGGAGAAGGCATAGCCCACTGAGACCTGTTTACGGTACTGTGAGGCGCGGGTGGAAAAAGCGGTAAGGCCACCCAGTCCGCCAAAGCCGGCATCGGTACGGCCCAAGCCCTCCACGATCACGGAGTTACGGAAGGCATCGTTAAGGCCGCCCCAGTTGGAGAACACGGGGCGACCCGTTTCCGGGTCGTTCATCAAGATGCCGTTGATCATCACATCGCCATACTTCGAGTCGTTTCCGCGCACACGATAACGTAACGCACCCAAGTTGTACGCCGCTATGGAGTTGAACACGTCGCGCGAAGAATGCAACAACGTGGACGCGTCGTTCACCGAGGTCGACGACTCGTCAAAATCGGAATCGAGCAGCATAATCGTCGGGACATCCTGCAGTGGGGTGTCCGTCGTGTCGACCGTCTGCGCCGAGAGCCGTGTCACTAGCATCACGGCCAAGGTGAAAAGTAATAATTTTCTCATTTTTATGGTATTCATTTATATCTTATCTTCTGTTATCTAATTTGCAAAAATAAAAAAAATCCGAATGGAATTCACATTAATTATTATTTTTGCAGTAACAAAAAAAATGCGAAATATGAAAAAAGCGACCCCTTTGGCCCTCTTGTTTTTTGTATGCAGTTTGTTGATGAACCGCGTAAACGCTCAAGAACAACAAGCTTACAACATCGGCCTCGTAGGCTTCTACAACCTGGAGAACCTTTTCGACACCATCGACGACCCGTTGATCAACGACGAAGAGTTTTTGCCCGATGGTGTCAACCAGTGGAACACGGAGAAATACATGAACAAGCTGCACAACATGGCGTATGCCATCTCCACCATCGGGTTGGATTACACGCCTGACGGGGTGGCGGTGCTGGGGGTGGCGGAGATTGAGAACCGCTATGTACTTGAGGATCTGGTGCAACAGCCGGAAATCAAGGGCCGCAACTACCAGATTGTGCATTACAACTCGCCTGACCGCCGCGGTGTGGACGTAGCCATGCTATACAATCCGAAATATCTGAAGGTGACGGGCACCAAGTCGTATCGCACGGTGGTTCCTAACGAGCCTGATTTCATCACCCGCGACCAGCTTTTGGTGTCGGGTCTTTTCAACGGTGAGCCGATGCACTTCATCGTGATGCACTGGCCTTCGCGCTATGGAGGCGAGAAGCGTTCCTTGCCGGGTCGTGTGGCCGCTGCTACCCTATGCCGTCACATTGCCGACTCGTTGCTGGCCGACGACCCCAACGCCAAAGTCATCATGATGGGCGACTTCAACGACTACCCCACCAACAAGAGCATCACCAAGTATCTCCGTGCCAACGGCGACCGCAAGCGCATGAAAGACGGTGATTTCTTCAACCCCATGTATGAGTTACACGAAAACGGCATCGGCACCAACTATTACCGCGACGTACCTGGGGTGCTCGACCAGACCATCATCACCCCTGCCCTGCTGCCCACCGACTACAGCAGCTACCAGTTCAAGAACGCCAAGGTGCATAACAAAGAGTTCTTGAAACAACATGGCGGACGATACAACGGGTTCCCCTTCCGCACCTTTGCCGGTGGCGTATGGGCAGGCGGTTACAGTGACCACTTTCCGGTGTACTTGATCCTCCTTAAAAAGGCGAATTATTAATTAATTTCGATTTCATCCACGAAGATCCACGCGGGATAGCCATAGCCGTCGTGGTCTTCGGGGAGCATGTGGTCCTTGATGATGACTTCCACGAAACGGGCTGCGACGGGTTCAAACGTGAGCTCGTAGGTGAAGTTCCCGTCTTTGTCGAGCCAAGTGGTGATGGGGATGTCGAGTTGGGCTACTTCACGGAAGTTCTCGCCATCGTCGGAGACCAGCACGCTGGCGTGGCTCGGGTTATAGATCCACGCACCTTTGTTGACCAAAGCACGGAAGCGCACATGATTCAAAGTAGCCGTCTGTTCGAGGTCGATGACTGCATCGAGGGGCTGACCCCAGAAGCCCAGCCAGCGGCCTGAGGTATAGGCAATGCGTCCCATCTCGCCGTCGTTAAGCACCGTAGCCCCTGTAGAGGCATACTGTTCATTCGGTTGCTCACGCAGGTAGATCGGCTTATGGGTTGCAAGGTTGGGGGCTACCGTGTCGGTATACACCTGAGGACTGAAGATCTGTTTCGCGTAGTTATAATGATAAAGGTCATAGAGCTCGGCCATGTGGCGGCAGCGTTCCACGAAGGCATCGAAGTCGCGTTTTTCCGGATCGGGGTTGTTCCATTGGATCTCCGCCAAGGCATCCATACGAGGCATCGCCATGTATTCCACATGATGGAAGGAAGTGATGTACTCTGTCCAGATGTTGGCTTGCACTCCGATGATATGCTTTTGCTGTTCCGGGGTCAGCTCCCGAGGCAGGGGGCGGAACTCGTACACCCTCGACACGGGCAGGTAGCCTCCCACGCACGAAGGCTCTGTGGCTGGATCTTCGCTCTGATAATAGTCGAAATACAGATGCGAGGCGGGAGCCATGATCACATCATGGCCTCTGCGTGCCGCTTCGATGCCGCCTTCGGTGCCGCGCCAGCTCATGATGATGGCCGTTTCGGAGACGTTGCCATCGAGGATCTCGTCCCAGCCGATGACACGGCGGCCACGGGCTTCCACCACTTTAGCCATGCGGTTCATCACGTAACTCTGGAGGTAGTCCTCGGCGGAGAAACGCTCATCGGCTTTGATGCCCAGTTCCTTAATTTTGGCTTGGCACTTGGGACATCTCTCCCAGCGCACCTTGGGGCATTCGTCGCCGCCGATGTGGATATAGGGCGAGGGGAAGATATCCATCACCTCGTTCAGCACATCTTCGACAAACTGCATGGTTGGTTCATTACCGGCACAAAGCACGTCGTCCGACACGCCCCAGCGTTTCCACACCTCGTATGGGCCTCCCGTACAGCCCAGCCAGGGATAAGAGGCCAGAGCCGCCTGCATGTGGCCAGGAAGGTCAATTTCCGGGATGATGTTGACGTGACGCTCAGCGGCATACTGCACCAACTCGCGAAGTTGTTCCTGGGTATAGAAGCCCCCATGGCGGATGGTGTCGTAGAGACGACCGTTACGGCCGATGACGGTGCCGTTACGGTAGGCCCCTACCCTCGTAAGCTCAGGGTATTTCTTGATTTCGATACGCCAGCCCTGGTCCTCGCTGAGATGAAAATGGAATTGGTTCATGTTATGGAGGGCCAGCATGTCGATATAGATCTTCACCGAGTCGAGATCCATGAAATGACGACAGGGATCGAGGTGCATGGCACGGTAGGCAAAGCTGGGCCAATCATGGATTTGTCCGCAAGGGAGAGCGATGGGGAGGTGAGCGATGGGGAGGGATTTACGAAGGGTTTGGACACCATGGAACACGCCAGCAGGGTCGGAGCCTTTGAGGGTAACCTGATGGGGGGTGATGGTGATGTCATAGGCTTCGGCTTGGGTGAAGTCGTCAGGGACAAGACGCAGTACGATGCCATCGGTTTCTCCGTTAAAGGGGGTGGTGGCGAGCGGATAGCCCATGAGGTCGTTTACATATTCACTGAGAAACTGCGCTTCACGATGAAGGCCTTCTTCGTAATAGACCACGGTCTGCTCACGGAGGGTGAACGGTTTGGCTTCAATCCGTTTTACCTCTTTAGGTAGAGGGATAACGTCGTAGTTGGCTTGTGGAAGTTGCTCTGTACAAGCGGAGAGCAGCAGTGCCATGAGGAAGAGCAGGATAACGTGTTTTCGCATCATAATGGATCCGTTTTGTTATTTGCAAAAATACAATTTTCTCTCAAAGTTGAGGAATTTGACGAAGAAAGGATACTCAAGTTAACTGGGAAATAAAAAAAGCCTCCGTGGGGAGGCTTTTTTTAGAATTCAGAATTTCAATTTTTCTTACTTCTCGTTTCTCTTCTTCATGGCATAAGCAGCGCCGAAGCCGATGAGCAGGAGAGCACCGCCAGCGAGCGGGGTCTGTTGACCTTGACCATCCTGGTTACCAGTCTCACCATGACCAGGCATACCGGGGAAACCACCACGGCTACCAGCGTCTTCGGTGGAAGGACCTTTACCAAAGAAGCCACCTTGAGCAGAGGCGCAAACCGTCATTCCGAGAACGATTGCGAGTGACAAAGCTAATTTTTTCATTGTATTCAGATTTTTATTTCTTTCGTTTTTAACTTCGTTTCAAAAGGGGGCGGGCCGAGGGGTCCGCCCCGATGGAACTATTTTATTTCACAACGATCTTCTGGGTCATGACGTTCTCGCCGTTGACGAGTTGGATCATGTAGACGCCAGCTGACATGTTCTCGGTGGAGATGCGGTTGGCACCGTTGGTGCTGCTGATCATACGACCGGTAACATCGTACACATTGACGGTGCTGTTGTTGTTGACACCGCTGAGGATGATCTCACCGTTGTTGATGAAGGCGAAGCTGCCTTCGTTGGCGTTGTTGGCGCTGAACACCAGGCGGAAGCGGCTGGCGTAGTCGGTGGTGTTGGCTTCGAAGCTGTAGTTAGGAGTGCTGAGCAGGTCGACGTCGTTGCCAGTCATGTTGTCGATGAGGTGGAGGTAACCGAACTCAACGTTCTCGGTGTTGAAGCTGATGGTGTAGGTACCGTTCTTTTCAGCCTTGAAGTTGACAGGCATTTCACCTTCGTTCTCGGCATAGACCACTGCGTAGTCCTTATTGTCTTGAGGCATGTAGAGGCTGCCGCTGTTGCGGAAGCTCTTCTTTTCGAGGCCAAAGCCTTCGCCGAAGCGGATACGGGCTTGGTCGACTTTACCACGACCTTCAGTGACAGTCATGTCGAGCATGCTACCCTTACCGGCGGCAGGAGCCTCGGTGGAGTACTGGACCTTACCTGTGGCTTTGTAGTTGATGAGGGCACCAGTGCAAGGAGCCAGAGGTTGACCCGAGGTCATCAGGGTGTAGGTGTTGTCGTTGTTCAAAGTATAGAAGTCAGCTTCCAAAGCGTTGCCATTGGCATCGATGTAGTTGATGTAGGCGTTGCAGGTGAAGAAGTTACCCACAAGTGCCCAGCCATTGAAGTCGTTGGTGGATTCGCTGTCGAACGTGTAATCCTTGGTTTCGGAGTAGTTGTTGCTCTTACCAGCGGTACCTTCGAATTCCAAGGTTGTTCCTTCTTGATTGGCATAGAGGTAACCCTCGCCATACAGCAGGCCAGCAAGTTCATTGGCAGCTTGG
Organism: uncultured Bacteroidales bacterium; assembly: GCA_946184615.1. GTDB lineage: Bacteria > Bacteroidota > Bacteroidia > Bacteroidales > F082 > Limimorpha. The sequence goes on along the minus strand of CAMHFN010000007.1, from coordinate 61,827 downwards.
AAAGCAATGTGGGTGGGGCTGGATTTGTAATTGATCCATTCAAGTTCTTCGGTAGCATCGAAGGCATAGAGGTCGTATTCACCAGTAAGCATGTTGTCAACATGGCTGAACGAACCAGAGGTTGAATAGAGGGTACGGCCATTGAACGGGCTGGCAATGAAGTAGTAGTTACCATCGCTTTCGCCGTAGCCAGCGATTTCTTTTTCCATAGTGACTCTCAAGGTAGCAGCGTTTTGTTTCAGCTGACCACCGTCCTCGATGGTGATAGAACCCGTACCGATAGTGGCTTTGTTAGCGTAGGCGACATAGCCAGCAGGAATGGTGGCAGCGGCATCGATGCGGACGTTGTTATCAGCGGTAGGCAGAGCCGTGACTGCATTACCTTCGGCATCTTTCCAGTTGCTAACAACGTTCCAGTTACCCGTGGTAGCAAAGACAAACATATCGTCCTTAGTCTTGAAGAAAGAGGAAACGAAGCTGGTTTCTTCATCGCCACAAATGCCCTTCACTTGCCATGCGTAAGGCGTGTTAGGAGTCAAGCCAGTGGCATTATAGGTAGTGGCAGTGACAGGAACTTCAACAATGCTGTTCTCCGTAGAAACGTAGATAGCGAAGTTTTCAGCGGCATATTGTGGGTCTTGTCCACGAGCTTGGAAGGTCATCTGGCCACCCATTTCAAGGCCGGAGAGAATCAACCAGTTGTCAGGAGTCAATGCACCAGCGTTGTTATCATAACTTGCGGAAACGATACCGTATGTGCCATCGACATTAGAAGAAGGTGAGGAAGCAATTTCCCACATATAACCATCACCATCCAAGTCCATATTCGAGAATTCGGAAGGCATATTGCCGCCGCAGCTCTCGAAGTCTTGGGAATAGACAACCGTTCCAGTAGCGTTGGTCACTTCAATGTTGTCAACAATCAGTTGGAACATGTCGGAAATGTCGTAGTGGCGGATGGCCACAGAACCAGTACCTTCGTATTGACTCAAATCAACAGTGTAAGTGGTCAAGGTGCCGGTGGTGATGATATCGTCACCAGCAGGATTCCAAGGACGGTATTGCAGCACATAGCTGTCGTTGTTTCCCTCCCAGCTCAAAGTGGCAGAAGTAAAGGAAACGTTGGTTTCTGTGAGATTCTTGGGCTTGAAGCAGCCAGAGCAGTTCATAGTATAGGTGGCTTGGATGCCGTTGGTATGATTGCAACCCGAGTTGCAACCAGCCGCCTCGGTGATGACTTCACCATTAGCATCATAAATCACCCAACCGTTTTCAGTGCCATAGCTGCCTGCGGTATAGACGAAGTTGACCACAGTACCAGGGCAAAGGGCAAGCTCGTAGTTAGCGGAGCCACCACTTTCAATGGTATAGGTGCCATAGACTTCGCTAGTGTTGGCATCCACCACTTCCATCTTACCGCCATTCCAACCATCAGAATAGGAGTCGGTGAGGTTGAGGGTGATGGAGCACATGTCGCTGGGCCGGCAAGAAGGAGTGTAAAAGGTGTAAGCATCACTCCAATCGCTGGTTTCGCCACCTTCGCAATTGGCCTGAACCTTCACGGTGTAAGCCGTAGACATTTCAGTATCGAAGGTGTAGGGGTTGGTGACTTCGTTGGTCACAGTGCCGTTGATGTCGATGTTAAAGCTGGTGGCATCGCTTGTCCAAGTAGCTGTGGCGGTATCATCACCTAAAGTAACTTCAAGGTTTTTTGGTCTGGGGCAGTCGCTCACAGCTTCAAAGGTGAAGTCGTCAAGGTAAAGATAAAACGCATCATTATAGACATACTTGATGGCAATGCGCTTGGTGCCAGCAGGGAAAGAATTGGTGTATTCTTGCCAGCTTGTTGAAGCGGTAACAATGGTGCCATAGGTGAAAGCATCGACGTCGGTGTTGTTCGCGTCAGTGGTATAACCGACATAGAATTGCTCGTCACCATAAGAGTTGCTGTATTCCTTGTACCAGAAGGATACGTCAACACCCAAGTCGCCACCAGTGAGTACCGGTGAAATCAGGCTTCCTGATTGCTCGGAATAATTGAACCTAAAGCCATAACTACCTGAATAGGCAGCCGCGCTGTTAATGCCAGAGGAAGCACTTGTAACATTAGCAATCCAGCCATCAGTGGCCAGGTTGTTGTCTTCGAAGCCGTAGCTATACGGCAACGATTGCTGTGCATTAGCCACGCCAAAGAAGGCGAAGCAGATAAGAATCAATGAAAATAAAGATTTTTTCATTTCGTTCGATTTGTTTTTAATTTGATTTATAATAAGTTGAATTAATTGTGTTTTTTTCCATTTCGGGCTGCAAAATTACAAAAAAAATTTTACGTACAACATCTTTTTAAAGATTTTTTTACTTTCTCTCGAGCACACCTTATTAATATAAAGACGAGGGGAACTAAAAATAAAAAAGCCTCCGGAGGGAGGCTTTTTTTTGAAGAATCACAGAGGTGGAGAACGGGAAACTTTCCGTTCTCCGTTTTCCGTTTTCAGATTACTTCTCGTTTCTCTTCTTCAGGGCATAGGCTGCGCCGAAGCCGATGAGAAGGAGTGCACCACCGGCGAGCGGTGTTTCCGTGCCGTCTTGGCTACTGGTTTCACCATGGCCAGGGACGATAGGAATCAACGGATCGGTGAGTGTGCCACGGAGTCCCGTGCGGGTGCCGTATTCGTCATAAGCGTTGCCATATTGGAAGAGACCGCCCTGAGCGAAAGCACCAAGGCTCATTCCGAGAACGATTGCGATTGATAATGCTAATTTTTTCATATTGATTCAAATTTTAGATTATTTTACAATTTATTTCACAACGATCTTCTGGGTCATGATGTTCTCGCCGTTGACGAGTTGGATCATGTAAACGCCAGCAGACATGCTCTCGGTGGAGATATGGTTGACACCGTTGTTGCTGTTGACCAGACGGCCCGTGACATCGAACACATTGACGATGCTGTTGCCGTTGACACCGCTGAGGATGATTTCACCATCGCTGATGAAAGCGAAGTTGCCATCAGTGGCTTCACCCGTGGCGAACACCAGGCGGAAACGGCTGGCATAGTCGCTCGTGGTGGCTTCGAAGCTGTAGCTCGGGGTCTCGAGGAGGTTGACATCGTTGCCAGTCATGTTGTCGATGAGGTGGAGGTAGCTGAACTCAGCGTTCTCGCTGTTCATGCTGAGGGTGTAGGTACCGTTGTTTTCAGCCTTGAAGCTGACAGGCATCGTACCTTGGCCTTCGCTGCGAACCACGGCAAAGTCGGCGTTGTCTTCCACAATGTACACCTTAGTGTTATTTTCGTTGAGCATGATCTTAGGCATACGGTGGCCTTGACCAAAGCTGACGATGGCACGGTCGATGACGCCGTTACCCTGGCTCACGTTGAGGGCGAGCATGGAGGCCTTACCAGGAGCGGTGGTGGTGAAGGTAACAGTCTCACCTTCGCCTTCAGCGATCACGAAAGCACCTTCCATTTCCGGAATGCCTTCGGTGGCGGCGACTGCGATGAATTCGCCACGACCGGTCTCTTCGTTCATGACATAGTGCTCACGGTTGATATAGGCCGTCTCCAGATAGGGGTTACCTACCAGGTTCCAGCCCTTGAAGTCGGCAGCATCGTCGTAAACAAGGTCAAATTCTCCGTCACCATCGTAAGTCGTGCCGCTGAATTCCAGTGTGACATCGGTGCCGTGGGCATAGAGGTAACCCTTGCCGAACTCGAGGTTGAAGAGATCCTCTTTATAGTTACGCCATTCAAGGTCTTGAGTCTGGTCAAAGGCATACAGGTCGTAGTTGCCAGTGGTCATACCCGTGACAGCAGTGGGGTCGGCGTCGGCAACAGGAGTGGCAATCAGGTAGTAACCACCAGCACTCTCACCATAGCCTTCAATGAACTTCTCATAGGAAGCCACTACAGGAGTAGCGAAGTTGAGGATCGGGGCGTTATCAAGGTCACCCATGTAAATCTCAACGTAGTCGTAACCCGTGTAGTAGTCGTTGTTGGGAGTGCACTCGGTGTACAAAATGCCATTGGCATGGTCGTACATCATGAAGGAGAGCAGATGGTCGTTGTCGCCTGCAAGCATACGGTAGACCGAGATCTCGGTGATGGGGTAGTCCTCACCGTCATCAACCAGGAAGGAGTGGCCACGGCAGGTGCCGCTTTCATCGAAAACACCGATTTCCATGGCTTCGTAATCCATATCATAGGTGACGAACTCGCCGTCAATCTGTGCGAAGGGAACGATGCAGTCTGGATATTCGTAGGGATTGTAGACATGAACATTCAGTTGGTCAATCCAGTAGGATTCGTAAATGTCAGAGTTGTACTGGGCGAAAGCCGAACCCAGAAGTGCGAATGACACGATTAAAGTCAATACTAGTTTTTTCATAATGTATTAGATTTTATGGTTTAACTTTTCTTAGTGAATTTTATTAAACAATCTTGAAACAGTGTCGTGAAAATTGTTTGTTTGGTTAGCCTTAGAAGGAACATTCGCACGTTCGGGCTTGCTAATTTGGAGGTCCAGGGTCTTGACTTGAACTGTCTTGAGGGCCATCTTGTCCACGTTTTGAGGCATGAAAGAAGCTTTGGCGTTTCCAGCCTTGCGAGGAGTGGGGAAGACAAGCGGTCTGGCTTCAGTGACTGCGTCAGCTGCCTTGAAGATATAGCCAACACCAGGTTGCAGTGTGGTAAGAGCACCTCTCCATCTATTGTTATAGGTGGCTTGGCCAGAACCACTCGACTTGATAGCATCACCATTCACAGCATCAAATTCAGCAAATGCATCAGCAACAGTCATAGGCTCGGAGAGTTGGAATGCAAACCATGTGGTACCCGCGGCGATGTTAATCGGATAGGAAGCAGGATCAATAGGCATGCCTTCGACCGAGATTTCCATAGCATCAGCATCATCAGAAACCACAATCATGTACATTTCGGACATATTCAAAGTATTCAAGGAACCTCTCCATCTGGCTCCGTTGTACATGGTTTGACCCGAATTCAGAGACTTGATGGTGACGTTGCCACCTACGTACGCAGCTTGTATAGCAGCTTTCAGTTCATCCATGGTGATATCAACATAGAATGAAACGTAGTTGGAACCCGTGTTGAGGGTGATGGGTTGTTCAATGGTAGTCAGTTCAGGAGTGGTGAAGGATTGGATTTCAGACCATTCGGTGGTGCATTCACGGCTAACGCCCTGGACTTGCCATTCGTAAGTGGTATTAGGTTCAGTGCTGAGCACATAAGGAGTGTTGGTTTCTTCCACAACAATCCAGTCGCTGGCAGGTACTACCGGACCAAATGAGATGTCATCCAGATTGAGGATGAACATATCGGTGCAGTTGAAGTGACGGATAGCCACATAACCTTGTCCAGTGTAGGCACTTAAGTCAACAACATATTTATGCCAATCATTTCCATCTTCTAATGTCCATTCTGCAATAGTGGTGAAATCAGCGGCATCGGTGTTGCCCGAGGTTGACACGGCAACGCCAAAGTGCTCAGCAAAGTAACCGGCATCCTGAGCCTTGACCCAGAACTCAATACCGCCGCCCAACTCAATTTGAGGCGAAACAAGATAGTTGTCGGGAGTTAAGGCTGCACCTAATGAATTGGAATAAGATCCTGAAATCACGAACTGGGCTGAACCGTTGTGGCCATTGCCAGTCAGGTCAACACCTGCATTGTGATAGTCGCCAGGATTCATGCTCGAAACCCAGGTGTAACCGTCGCCATCGGCGTCGATGGTGGTCCAGTCACCCATGCCCTCATCGAAGTTCTCCGTGAGGGTAGCATTTTCGAGTTTCGCAAGACTTCTGTATTTCAAATTGAAGCTCTCTTGATAACCAACCCAGCTGAGGGTGGCGGAGGTAGCCTCAACTTCAGCATTAAAGGTGTTCGGCATATCACAGACAGAAGGTGTGGTGAAGGTAATCATGGTCCAGTCACTTTCTCCGTCATCGCCACCGCAATTGGCTTTCACTCTGACGACATAGGTCGTTTCAGGTTGCAGACCTTCGAGGGTGTAAGGTGAAGTGATGCCTGAAACAGGATTCCAGTCCAATTCCTCAGGATCGAAGCCAGGTTCAACATAGCCGCGAATCATGAAGGTGTATGTAGAAACAGAGGCAAGGGCGGTACCTAAATCTATCCAGCTACCGTTGTTGTCAACCCATCTGCCGTTGGCTTCGTCAACGGCACTCATCGCCATGGGACGATCGATTGTTGTTGAAGTAAGCGTAATCCAAAGGTTTTGAGCAGGATCGATATTTACAAAAGACGAAAGTATGACTTCGTGAATTCCGACAGTACCAGTGCAGGTGACATTTTCTGTGTAAACTAATGTTCCAGGTTCGCTATCGCCACCAGAATAGATGTTGATAGTGATAGGATCTCCTTCTGAATAGTAGCTGGTCTCATAGAATGCAACTTTTGAAAGCCTATTATTGCCTTGGAGCATATCAGCAGGATACATCACAGCCCAAGTCCATTCATAAACTGTACTGTTACCAACATTGGTAACCACCGTTCCATTGTCATACTGCAGCCAGAGGGCATCCTTCGATCCTGAGGCAGGCATCAAAGCCCATTCGAGGTCGTAGGCATCGGCAAAGCCGTTCCAAGTCAAATTGGCTGAGTTAGGATAAGGAACAGCACTCAAATTCGTGGGTCTCGGGCAGGCCACGTCGGTAGTCCAGTAAACAATCTCACTCGGTTTGTCCACATCGCACACAGGAGTCACCTGGGCAGCGTAGGCGGTTTCAGGAGTAAGGCCGGTGAGAGTGTAAGGATTGGTGTTGACCGTAATTTCGGTAATCTCCTCGTCATTTTCTGATATATAAGCAATGACCCATGAGGTGGCAGGGCCGTTCTCGGTCCAGCTCAGCACCACGCTGTGGGGGCCGATTTCAGAAGCGACAAAGTCAGAAGGTCTACGGCAGTCGGTCTCGGTGCAGTCGACAGTGTAAGCCAAGGCCAAATCAAAATCGTCTTGAGCAACGATGTCGCCGTTGAGGTCGGTGATGGTGTAGGAGCACTCGCTGTCATAGCTACCTGCCGTCCAAATGATGGCAAGCTCTTGTCCGTTGCAGAAAGAAAGAGTAGTGGTTTGCTCCACATCAGCTCCAAGACTTGACGAGATGGTTACTGAGGCCAAAAGGTCGCCCACTTCTTCACCGGTATAGTCATAAACACCGATGGAAGCGCCGTTCCAACTGTCACCATAACTATCAGAGAGGACAAAGGTAAGGGCGCACATGTCTTCGGGCATGCAGTTGTCAGTCTTGAAGCTGACGGTATTGGTCCATTCGCTGTAGCCATCGCTGCCGCAGTTGCCGCGGACTTTCACTTCGTAAGTGGTGGCGAGTTCGAGACCCGTGAGGTTATACGAATTGGTGTTGGAGGTATAGGTGGTGCCGTTCACGTCTAACTGGTAGCTGGCAGCGTCGCCATTCCACGTTACAGTGGCAGTGGTGCCGCTTTCATAGTTTACAGCAAGGCCATTGGGTTTCGGGCAAGCAGGGATATAGTCGATGCTTACGTTGTCGATATGCAGGTTGTTGTCAGCATTGCTCACAGTGGATTCACCATAGAATGCCACAGTGATTGGCTGGCCGGCTTCGGCATAGTTGCTCAAGTTGATGGCAACCGTGATAGGCGTGGTGTTGAGGTCATTCAGCACATACTCGCTGCCGGCATTGTCCCACTGGCGCATGATTTCCCAGGAGCGGCCGTTGTTGACCAGAACGACGAACTTATCGTCTTCACCAGTTTGGGCAGGGGCTCCCGTGCCACTGTAGGCGGTGTAGGCTACATCAAACATGAGCTGCACGTTGTCTTCCATGTCAAGGGTGGGAAGAACCAGCCAATTATTGCAGCTAGTGCCATAGATGTTGACGCGGGCATGGTTGTCGAACACGCCGTTGTTGCTACCGAAGCTCCAGCCGTAGCTTGCAGTGGTCAAGTCGCCGCCAGCCAGCACATTTTCAACCAATCCGTTGTAAATTGACCAACCGGAAGGAATGGCCGTGCCGAACTCTTCAACCAACGGGATACCGAACATGGTGGAGAAGCTCACACTCTTCCAGCCGCTTGTGCCGTCTGAGCAAATGCTCTGCACTCTGTATTGGTAATTTGTGCCAGGGGTGAGACCGGTCAAGTTGGCAGTGGTAGCTGTGGTGTTGGTCAGATAAGCCGTCCAATCTTGAACCGAACCACCTTTGTACTCAACGTTGTAAGTGCCGCTGCCGCCTGTCCAAGTGAGAGTGGCACTGTTGGTGGTCACGTTGGAAACTTCAAAGGTTTCTGGCTTGTCGCACACAGAGCCGCTACCAGCAGTGATGACCATCTGGATGTTCGGGCGGACAGCTGCTGTAGATCCAGGCACTGTGCTAGTCGTGTAAGGGCCAGAACCATCGCTTTGAGTGTAACGGGCCATATTGGAAACAGAGGTGCCCTGCCATGATTGGCCGCTGAAGTAGTAAAGATAATCTTTGATGATGCCAATCAGCAGGTTCGATCTTCCGTCATAGGCGAAAGGCGTGTCGAGGTCGATGGTAACCCAACCCGCTGTTGTGGTAACGGAAAGCGTTCCATTGTAGACCTCGTCTGCATCGGCAAGGCTGATGCCTGTTGAAAGGTCTTCTGCATCAACGTTTTGCATGTAAACCGTAATCGGGAGATCTTTGGCGGCAAGCCCCATATAGTAGAAACTGATGCTACTGATGGTTCCAGCCGTTCCAATCTCATCGGCAGTGTAGAGCTGCTCGGTGATGGAGTAGTTGTAATACGTTCCAATAGGATTGGTGTTGGTAGTAGCAGTACCATCTCCTATCTCCACGGTCGTTTGTGCATTAGCTACCCATGGCGTAAACAGTGCCATTAGGAGTGCTAAGAGTAAAGACTTTTTAAACATAATACATTAATTTAAGTTAATAATAGGATAGAGTCAATTATAAATTGATTTTTTACTTTACACTTTTTGGTAGGGCAAAAATAAAAAAAAAATTTGAAAACAAGTTAAAATGAAACTTTTTTTCAATGAAGATTCATTTTTATTTTGCGTTTACGCAACGCGACTTGATGTAGTCGAGCACGAAGTCATAATCCTCCTTGGGGACGTACACCTGGTTGCGGTCAAACAGCTGATTCACCTTGATGGTGTGAAGCCAACGGCGACTGCGCACACGACGGACCTTTTTAAAGGTGGAGGTGCTGCTGGTTCGGGCCGTGGAAAGCAATCCCGCTCCCGCAGTCGTCGGTCGCTTGGCAATAAGTCCCACGAAGAAGGTGAGCAACCCCAATTTGCGTGCCTTATCCACCTGTGCGGGCAGCGGGGTGTGATTAATCCCTTCCTCGTCCATCTCGAAAAGGACGATGTATTTTCCCCCGTAAATCACACTCAGGAGCGCCGTACCCAAAAAAGTCAACACGGCAAAGATCGCCAACATGATGCCCATCGCCTTGATCATGCCAAGTGCCCCATCCCAATCGCCATCACTCAGATACAGGATGGGACAGAAAACCAATATCGCAACCAAAATAATGTAAAAGAAGATCTTGAACACCGTCAACATAATCACCGGGTTGGTGATCATATTGAGTTCGTATTTCCATCGGTATTTGCCGTCCTCACAGAGGCGCACTTCCGATCCTTCGTAGTCGTTGCTGACAAGGGGAGACGATTGCATAGAATTTAGAATTTAGAGGGAGCGTATATTAATATAATAGGTGTGGGAGGGTTGTGGGAGGGGTTTTCCTTTTTTATTCCTGGTAGTAGATGCGTTTCACGCGTTGGGAGATGCGGGTCATCACTTCGTAGGGGATGGTCTGGCTGGCACGGGCGATCGCACTGATGGGGTGCTCGGCATCGAAGATGACCACCGTGTCGCCTTCCTCGGCTTCCACGCCGGTGAGGTCGAGCATGCACATATCCATGCAGATGTCACCCACCACCGGCACTTGTTGGCCGTTGACGTAGAACTTCCCATTGCCGTTGCCCAGCAACCTTGAGAGACCATCGGCATAGCCGATAGGAACGATGCCGATGCGCATGTCGTGCTCGGCATGACCATGACGGTTATAGCCGATGCTGTCGCCCGACGGGATGTCCTTGATTTGGTTGATGGTGGTCTTGAGCGACACCACCGTCTCCAGCATCCCCTCATCGGCCTTACAGGTAGGAACACCATAGAGGCCGATACCCAACCGCACCATGTCGAACTGATACTGGGTGAAACGGGTGATACCCGCCGTGTTGAGGATATGGCGCAACACCTGATAAGGGAAAGCATCAACGATCATCCGGCTCCCTTCCTCAAACACGCGGATCTGGCTCATGGTAAACTCATCCTCGTCGGGGTTGTCGGCCGTGGCCAGATGCGAGAACACACTCCTCACATGGATCAGCGGGTTGGCCTGGATGCGACGGATCAGCTCGGGCAGCTCCTTCAACGAGAACCCCAGACGATGCATGCCCGTGTCGAGTTTGACATGGACATTCAAAGGGATGGTGACCCCCGTGATGGCCAACGTGCGCTCAATGAGTTTCAGGTTACGGAAACTGAACACCTCGGGCTCTAGATGGTATTTGATGATATTGTCGTAGCTGTTCACTTCGGGACTCATCACCATGATAGGCAGATTAATGCCCGCACGGCGCAACTCCACACCCTCGTCGACAAACGCCACCGTGAGGTAGTCGGCGCGGTGGAACTGGAGGATGTTCGACACCTCGTAGTTGCCACTGCCATAGCCGAAAGCCTTCACCATGACCATGATCTTGGTCTCAGGCTTGATAAGCGAACGGTAATGGTTGAAGTTGTTGACCAGGTGGTTGAAGTTGATCTCCAACACCGTCTCGTGGGCTTTCTCTTGCAGCTCCATGCTGATTTGCTCGAACTCGAAAGCTCGGGCACCTTTTAAAAGGATGGTCTGGTTGCGGAACTGCGAGAGCGGGAAGCGCTGCAAGAAGTCGTTGACATCCTTGAAGAAAAAATGCTTCATCTTGAAGTAACGTTCCTGCCGCGAGATCGCCTCTCCGATACCGATTAACATCCCAACACCTTTGTTCTCAAGCAATTGCGCAATATCGCTATACAATTCATGCTCATCGCGACCGCTCTGGAGGATATCGGAGAGGATGAGCACTTTATCCTGATGCTGGCGTTGCTGGTTCATCACATCGAGGGCGATGGACAGCGAGTTGACATCGGAGTTGTAATAGTCGTTGACGATGGTACAATTGTTGATGCCCGACTTGATCTCAAGACGCATGGCGATAGAGGTCAAGCCCTGAAGTCGCTCTGCAAGGATCTCCTTAGGCATCTTCAGGAAGAGGCACAGGGTGATGCAGTGGATGGCATTCTCAATGGAGGCCTCGTCGACAAAAGGAATAGCAAAGGCCATCGTTTCACCTTGGTACACCAGGGTCAGACGGGTGGACTTCTCCCCTTTTTCGACCGACGACACGAACACTTCGGCTTCTTTGAACTTACGGCTCCAGGGAATCAAGTGCATCCTCTTTCCCAAGTCGGCACGGAGAATCACCTGTTGGATGTCGTAATAGTCCATACAATAGATCAAGGTCTCCGTTTGGGCAAAGAGGTTAAGCTTCTCCCCTGCCTTCTGCATGAAGCTGATGAAGTTTTCCTCATGCGCCTGACCGATATTGGTGAAGATGCCTATGGTCGGCTTGATGATCTTCTGGAGGGCTGCCATCTCGTTGGGTTTGGAGATGCCCGCCTCGAAGATGCCCAGCTGGTGGGTCTCGTCCATACGCCACACCGAGAGCGGCACCCCTACCTGCGAGTTATAGCTTTTGGGGCTTCGCACCAGGTTATAGTCCGGACTCAGCAGTTGTGCCAGCCATTCTTTGACGATGGTCTTGCCATTGCTACCCGTGATACCGACGACAGGGATGTTGAACTGTTTCCTGTGATGGGCCGCCAGTTGTTGCAGGGCTTGCAGCACGTCAGGCACCAAGAGGTAACACGCATCGGGATGCGTTGTCTCAGGCAGCCGGCTCACCACGAAGGCGCGGACCCCACTTTGATACAAATCTTCAATATATTTATGGCCATCATTTCTATGACTCGCCATCGCAAAGAACAGGGTTAGTCCCGCGGCATCGAGTCGACGGCTGTCGATGAGCAGGTTTTGGATGACACGATCCTCTTCCGTGCCCACCAGACGGCCGTTGATGATTGTTGCTATTTGTTTTATGCTATATTGTTCCATTCGTCACGGAATCACAATACCATCTTCTATCTTCTGTCTTCTGTCTTCTTACTTCTTACTTCTTCACCAAGTTAAAGGTATCCTTGGCGATGACGAATTCCTCGTCGGTAGGATAGACCACCACGGTGACTTTGGAGTCGGGGGTGGAGATCACGCCCGCTTCGCCGATGGTTTCTTTGTTGAGACGGTGGTCGAGTTTGATGCCGAGGAACTCCATGTCGACGAGGATGGCCTCACGCATGAACCAGGCGTTCTCGCCGATGCCGCCGGTCATGACGAGCACATCGCATCCGTTCATGACGGCCATATAGGCACCGATGTATTTCTTCACCCGGTGGGCGAACATGTTGAAGGCGTAGGTTGAACGTTCGTCGCCTTCTTCTTTGGCGGCGCGCACGTCACGCATGTCCTGTTTGCCTCCGGTGATGCCCACGAGGCCCGACTTCTTGTTGACCAGCGTATTCATCTCCTTGGTGCTGAGGCCTTCTTTGTCCATGATATACATGAAAGCACCCAGGTCGAGGTCGCCGGTACGGCTTCCCATGACGAGGCCTTCGACGGGGGTGAAGCCCATGGAAGTCTCCACCGATTTGCCGTTTTCGACGGCGGCGATGCTGGCGCCACTGCCCAGGTGGCAGGTCACGATCTTGCATTGGTTCCAATCCTTGTCCACGAAGTCGGCGGCTCTCTCGGCCACAAACTTATGGCTGGTACCGTGGAAGCCATAGCGGCGTATGCGATATTTCTCGTAGTATTCATACGGGAGGGCGTAGAGATAAGCCTCAGGCGGCATGGTGGTATGGAACGAGGTGTCGAACACGGCGGCCATGGGGATGCCAGGAAGGACTTCCTGCATGGCGGCGATGCCTTGCAGGGCACCGGGGTTATGCAGCGGAGCCAAGTCGCACAGTTCTTTGATCAAGCCGATGACGTTGTCGTCGATGAGGACGCTTTGCGAGAACTTCTCGCCGCCGTGTGCCACGCGGTGACCGACGGCGTTGATTTCCTTCAGGTCCTTGATCACGCCCATCTTCGGGTCGACCAAAGCCTTAAGCACCAACTTGATGCCTTCGGTATGGTTCGGGATGGGAAGTTGTTCGTAATACTTCTCACCATTGTATTTATGGGTGAATTCGCCCATTTCGAGGCCGATACGTTCGAGGAGACCTTTTGCCAACACATGGGCAGAGTTGGTGTTTTCCATATCCAGCAGCTGGTATTTAATGGAGGAGCTGCCACAATTTAAAACTAATATTTTCATTTTTCTACCGATCTGGCACCCCGATGGGGTGCGAATGAATTATTTTTTTTGAGCTATTGCTTGGTTGCAAGTGATGGCCACCAGTTTGTACACATCGTCGATGGAACATCCACGGCTGAGGTCGTTGCAAGGTTTGGCAAGGCCTTGGAGCACGGGGCCGACAGCTTCGGCGCCGGCGAGACGTTGGACGAGTTTGTAGGCGATGTTACCCACTTCGAGGCAGGGGAACACGAGGGTGTTGGCTTTGCCGGCGACGGGGCTGTTGGGGGCTTTGCTGGAGCCCACAGAAGGCACGATGGCGGCATCGGCTTGCAGCTCACCGTCGAGCACGAGGTCGGGACGGCGTTCCTTGGCGATCCGGGTGGCTTCGATGACCTTGTCGACCACTTCGTGTTTGGCGCTTCCTTTGGTGGAGAAGCTCAAGATGGCGGTGACGGGGTCGATTTTGGCGATGGCCTTGGCCGTGTCGGCGGTGCAGATGGCGATTTCAGCCAGCTGTTCAGCGGTAGGCATGGGGGTCACGGCACAGTCGGCGAACACCATGCGTCCATCGGTGCCGTAAGGGCAACCTTCGGGGAGGAACATGGTGAAGGCACCGCTGACGCAGCTCACGCCGGGAACGGTCTTAATGATCTGCAGGGCAGGACGCAACATGTCGCCTGTGGTGGAGCGGGCACCACTCACGAGGCCGTCGGCTTCGCCAGCCTTGACCAGCAGGATGCCAAGATACATGAAGTTCTCCGCCAAATCGGAAGCCTGCTCAGGGGTCATGCCCTTGGCTTTACGGAGGTCGTAGAGCAGGTCGGCGTATTTCTGTTTGTCAGGATTGTTTTTGGGGTCGATGATGCGGGCCTTGCCGATGTTCTGCAGACCGAACTCAGCCGTCATCTCTTTGATTTTCTCAGCGGGGCCGATGAGGATGATGTCGGCCACGCCATCAGCGAGAAGGCGGTCGGCGGCTTTCAAAGTACGGGGTTCATCCCCTTCGGGAAGCACAATGCGTTGCTTGTGGGCTTGGGCATTGGCAATGATTTCTTGCATTAAATTCATGTTGAATTGTTTATTGGTTGAATTGTTGAATTGTTGTTGAAAAGGCAAAATTAGGAAAATATTCTTATCTTTGCAAAGTTATTTTAAGAGGAAAATGGAGGAGGTCTCAACTTTTATCACATCGGGGTTCCAGGGCGTGATCAGTCCCATGGAGCGGGTCACGCACGAGGTGCTGGTGGGCTGGAACTTGGTGGTGTTGGCAGCGGTGTTGTTGCTGGTCGTGGTCAACAAGCAGTTGTATCCTCGTCAGTTCCGCCAACTGTTGAGCGTCCCCGGAGGGGTGGCACACACCAACCAGCTGTTGCGCGAGTGGTCCCCCACGAGGAGTTTCATCGGCTTCGCCTTCTTTTTTGCCTACATCGTGGTGACGGCCTTGTTTTTGCAAAAGGCTTCCGTCATTTTCTCCCGCGATGTGGACACTTACAATAGCTTGGGCTTCTTCGGCATCCTCTTAGGAGGAACGGCCGTGTGGATGCTGTTGCGTTATCTGACTTTGGCTTTCATGGGCTGGTTGTTTCGACAAAAGGAAGTCGTGGCGCGACAAATCACCGCCGACCTCTCCGTGTCGACCTACGGATTCCTGGTTTTGATGCTGGTCTTACTGCCCGTGTTGTACATTCCCAACTCGGTTTTTGTGTGGGTAGGTGTTGGCATTCTTTTTGCAATGGCGCTGATGCGATTGATTATCAGCGTTATTGAAACGAGAGTTTTTTCAAAATTGCCGTCGTTTTATATTTTTTTGTATTTTTGCACGCTCGAAATCGCACCTCTCGTCCTGCTTTTCACGGCGGGGATGCGTTTTTTCGCAAACAACACTGTTCTTTAACTCGCTAACAAAATGAAAATCAAAAACATACTAGTGTCACAGCCTCAACCGGCTGACATTACCAAGACCCCTTACGGCGATTTGGCAAAGAAATACGGGGTTAACTTTACTTTCGAGAAGTTCATCAAGCTGGAGGGCGTCACTGCCAGTGAATTGCGTCAGGAGCACATCAAGTTGCCCGAATACACGGCCATCATCCTTTCGAGCCGCAATGCTGTCGATCACTTCTTCAGAGTAGCCAAGGAGATGCGTTACACGGTTCCTGAGACGTTGAAGTATTTTTGCATCAGCGAGTCGACGGCTTTATACTTGCAGCGTTACGTGCAATACCGCAAGCGCAAGGTCTTCTATGGCAACCAGAAGTTCGAGGACCTGATGGAGGTCATCAAGAAGCACAAGGAAGAGAAATACCTCTACTGCTGTTCCGACATCAGTTCCGACAGCATCCCGGATCAGCTAGCCGAGGCCAAGATCAACTACACCAAAGCCGTGATGTTCCGCACGGTGTCGGCCGACCTGACCGATACGGTAAAAATCGATGACTATGACATGCTGGTCTTCTTCAGCCCCGCCGGTATCGAGTCGCTGAAAGCCAACTTCCCCAAGTTCAAGCAGAAAGAGGTTGCCATCGGAGGCTTTGGCGATGCCACCTGCCATGCCATCACCGAGGCGGGCTTCCGGCTCGACTTCCATGCACCCACCGAGACCGCCCATTCGATGACCATGGCCATCGAGGAATATGTGGCTGCTGAAAACAAGAAGACCAAAAAGAAATAATGGAGGACTTCCCCAAATACGAACGAATCTGTAGAGAGAGCGAAATCCAGTCCCTTTTCGAGAAAGGGGCTGGTTTTTCGTGTTATCCCTACCGTGTCGTGTTTCTGATCAGGCCTGTGGGCGACAAGCCCGTGACTTGCCGGATGCTCCTCTCCGTCTCCAAAAAACGCTTCCACCACGCCATCAAACGCAACCGTGTGAAACGGCTCATTCGCGAGGCATGGAGAAAAAACAAGACCAAACTGTACGAAGTATGCGCACGCGATACTATTTCCATCGATGTTGCGTTCATATACAATGCCACCGTCATCCACTCCTACGCAGAGATGCTTGAACGAACCGACAAAGCCGTCAATGAACTCATCAACCGTTATGAAAAAACGCTTCAGACCCTTAACTAAACTGCTCATCCTGCTCATCCGACTCTATCAGATTACCTTGTCGCCCTGGCTCGGCAAGGCCTGCCGCTATACCCCCACCTGCTCCAATTACGGTATCGAAGCCCTGGAGAAATATGGGGCCTTCAAAGGAGGATGGCTCACGGTGAAACGGGTGCTGTCGTGCAATCCTTGGGGAGGGAGCGGGTATGATCCAGTACCGTAGTTTTTAGAAGACAGAAGTAAGAAGTAAGAAGATGAAGAGAATACACATTTTATTAATCGGCCTTTTGATGTCGATATCTGTCATTGGACAGGAGAAACAAAACAATTTTGAGATTGCAAAGAGCATTGACATTTACAACAGCCTCTTAAGGGAGCTCAACTTGAACTACGTGGATGAGATTGACCCAGCGGAGCTCAACGAAATAGCCATCGACGCCATGTTGAATGAGATGGATCCCTACACCGTCTTCATCCCTGAGTCAGAGATCGAGAGCTACAAGCTCATGACCACAGGCGAATATGGCGGCATCGGAGCCATCATCCAATACGACGGCGAATACACCCGCATCTCTGACCCCTACGAGGGATGGCCGGCACAAAAGGCTGGACTGCGGGCTGGCGACGCCATCCTTTCCGTCAACGGTGTGGACACGCACAAAAAACCTACCGACCAAGTGAGCGAGTTGCTCAAAGGACAGCCTGGCACCGAAGTGACTCTCAAAATCAGACGCTACGGCGAGGAAAAGCCCCTCGAATTCACCCTGAAACGTGAGAAGGTAAAGATCGACAACATCCCCTACGCCACCGTGTTCGACAATGGCATCGGCTACGTGAGCTTCAACAGCTTCACCAAAAACGCTGCCAACGAGCTGAAGCAGCATCTCCTCGACATGAAGAAAGACCACGAGCTGAAAGGCTTCATCATCGACCTCCGCGGCAACGGCGGAGGACTGCTCAACGAAGCTGTCGACATCGTCAACTTCTTCATCCCCAAGGGCAAACCCGTGGTCTCCACCAAAGGCAAGTCACAACATGCCGCCAACATGTATGCTACCAGCAACCTACCCATCGACGAAGAGCTGCCCCTGGCCATCCTCGTCGACGGCGGGAGCGCCTCGGCAAGCGAGATCCTCTCTGGTGCCATCCAAGACTATGACCGCGGCGTGGTCATCGGACAACGCACCTTCGGCAAGGGCCTGGTACAAAACATCTTACCCCTCTCCTACAACACCCAAATGAAAGTCACCATCGCCAAATACTACATCCCCAGCGGACGCTGCATTCAGGAGATCGACTATTCGAAAAGAAGAAAGTTAGATAATGACACGCTCAAATCGCAAGATACTTTGGGCAAGCCGTTCAAGACCGCGGCGGGACGCACCGTCTACGAAGGCCACGGCATCATGCCCGACGTGAGAATCGAGCCCACCAAATACGCCACCGCAACCGCTTACCTCTATGCCAAGAACTACATCTTCGACTACGCCACCCAATACGTCCACGAGCATCAAAGCATCGCCCCAGCCAAGACGTTCAAAATCGATGACGCCACCTACGCCGACTTCATGAAGTTTGTGAAGGACAAAGGCTTCAGCTATACCACCGAGAGCGAGAAAAAGATTAAAGAGTTCAAAAAACTTGCCAAAGAAGAAGGCTATCTCGAGAGTGTCAAAACCCAAATCGAAGCCCTGGAACGGCAACTGCAAGCCGATAAGGACAATGACTTGCTGAAAAACCGCTCCGATATCGAGGAGCTGCTGCGTCTGGAAATCGTCGGACGTTACTACTACCAAGTAGGACGCATCGAGGCTTCGCTGGAAAAAGATGAAGACCTAAATGCCGCCTTTGAGATCCTGCTCGACAAACAACGATATGAATCCATTTTGAGACCTTGAAAACGGAAAACGAAATACTGGTATGGATCAGTTTGGCCATCATGGCGACTAGCCTCACGCTCTCGCCGTTCATGATGGGCGCTTCGCAGTTTCTCCTGATGGCCGTTTGGCTCTTCACAGGCGACCCCCTCAAGGTGAAGCTCCAACGTTTCTTCCACAACAAGATCGCCGTGGTGCTGGTGGCTCTCTTTCTGCTGCATCTCGTGGGACTCCTCTACACTTCCGATTTCGAATACGCTTTCAAAGACCTCAGGGTCAAGTTGCCACTCCTCATACTGCCTTTGGTACTCTCTTCGGTTAAGCCCTTGAGCAAGAAGCTCTTCGACCTACTGATGTTGTTCTATGTAGGCTCCGTGTTTGTAGCGACCTGCATCAGTTTCGGCTATTATTTGAAAAACGACTATGGCGACATCCGTGAGATCTCGCATTTCATCAGCCATATCCGCTTTTGCCTGAACATAGTGTTTTGCATGGCGATTGTGGGTTATTATTGGGTCACTAGAAACTCCAAGGGCTGGGAAAAAGCGGTACAGGGAGTGCTCATCGTCTGGTTTGCCATTCAACTTTATCTCTTTGAGTCGCTCTCGGGTTATCTCGCCTTTGCCGGATGGCTGGCCGCCACCTTGCTTTACGTGTATTTCACCAAGGTGAGAAGCACGGCCTGGAAACTCGTTGGCCTGACGGTTCTTATCGTTGTTCCTCTAACGGTAGGGATGATCCTTTACCGCACCGTCGACCGTCTACTGCGTGTAGAACCCGTCGATATCACCCGACTCGACAAGACAACGGCCTTAGGTAACGACTACTGGCACGACACGGTATGTTTCCCCGTGGAGGACGGGCAGTACATTGGCCTGTATTTCTGTCGTCCCGAGATGCGTGAGGCTTGGAACCAGCGCAGCGAACTCGACTACGACGGTCTCACCCGCAACGGCGAGAACCTCGAAGCTACCTTAGCTCGGTATTTGACTTCCAAAGGCTTGAGAAAAGATGCCTCCGGCGTGGATGCCTTGGACGAACAAGACCTTGTCAACGTGGAGAACGGCATCGCCAACTACAACAACTTCGTACATCCCGGTCTTAAGGCACGGCTCTCGGAGACAGCTTTTGAGTACAACCAATACCGCCGTTACAACAATCCCAACGGAGGCTCGCTCTCACAGCGCATCGAATACACCCGTGCCTCGTTCTACCTCATCCAGCAGCACCCCGTCTTTGGCGTAGGCACCGGCGATGTCCCCGAGGCCTACCGTCAGGCTTACGACACGCTCCGCTCACCTCTGGAAGCGCAGTATCGCCACCGCGCACACAACCAATTTCTCTCCATCACGGTGGGATTCGGCCTCATCGGGCTGCTCCTCTTTTTAACGACGTTATTCTACCCCTATGGCTCGTCGAAGCGCTGTCGCTCCTATTTGTATACCGTTTTCTTGGTCATCGCACTCCTCTCGATGCTGCCCGAGGACACCCTGGAGACACAAGCGGGAGTCACATGGTTTGCATTATTCAATTCTTTGCTTATCTTTGCAACTGGAAAAGGGGAGGAAAAACCCGAAAAGCAATAACATGAAGAAACAACAGTTTATCTCAGACTACACCGTCTACGAAGATGAAAAGGAGATGGCGGCTTGTGCTCCTGCCGACGCAGAGCTCCTGCTACAAGCCCACAAAGCCACCGAGAACTCGTACGTGCCGTACTCAAAGTTCCACGTAGGAGCGGCTGCTAGGCTATCCAATGGTGTCATCGTCAAGGGGTGCAACATCGAAAACTCTGCCTATCCTAGCGGACTCTGTGCCGAGCGTACGGCCCTGTTTGCTGCACAAGCCCAGTATCCTGACGTGCCCGTGGAGGCGATTGCCATTACTGCCTATTCCGAAATCACGGAGGTCACCGAACCCGTAGCACCTTGCGGCGCCTGCCGTCAGGTGATGGTGGAGACCGAACAACGCTCCCACATCCCCATGCGCATCATCTGCCAAGGCAACACCGGTAAAGTGTTTGTGTTTGACGGTGTGGAGACACTGATGCCCTTCATCTTCCTCACCAAGTTCCTCTAAGCCGTCATTGCAAGGAGGAACGACGAAGCAATCCAAACGATGAATTCCTATATCCTGAAATTCCTAAAATTCGGTACCGTGGGGTTCTCCGGCGTGCTGGTGAATTTCGGAGTGACTTGGTTTTTCAAGGAGGTCTGCCATCTCAACAAATACCTCAGCAACATCCTAGGCTTTGTCTTCGCCGCCACCTCCAACTATTTGCTCAACCGTTGGTGGACGTTCCAGAGCACCAACCCACAAGTGGGCATCGAATACGCCAAGTATTTCCTCATTTCACTGGTCGGCCTGGGCATCGACACCCTGACGGTGTATCTGCTCCACAACCAACTGAAATGGAACTTCTACCTCAGCAAAGTCTTCGCCATTGGCACCGCCATGATCTGGAATTTCCTGGGGAACCTCTTCTTTACGTTTAATTAAGAATTAATTCCTGTCGTAGTGCGGCATCTCCTCCGGTAGGATAATGGAGAACTCCACCAACCCTGCCGGCTCCCGTTTACCGTTTTCCGTTCCCCCTTCTCCGTTCTCATCGTACCAAGGAGTCTGGTAAATCAATTTTTTCTTCCCTTTTTTGGAAATCGTATAGACGTTGGAGACATCCTCCTTCAGCATGTGGCAAATCATCTCCCACGATTTCGGGTTGTGGCATTGTTGCAAATTGCGTCCACGAGCGTCGCCGTTCACCTCGATGGAGCTGTCATTTTGATAAATCACGTTGCCCTCACGGTCACTGACCGTCACGGCGATGTTAATTTCCTTGAAAAAATCCATGGCATTTCTATTTTCAGTGTGGCAAAGGTAATTTTTTTTATTTTTGCATTAATTCCTAACGAGTGAAAAAACTATACAAACTCATATTAAGATCCTTCCTCGGCAGTTTTGTCTTCACGTTTTTCATCGTGATTTTCGTACTGCTGATGCAGTTTTTATGGGTTTATGTAGACGACTTGGTCGGCAAAGGTTTGTCGTTCAAGATCTTGATGGAACTGTTCTTCCACGCCTCCATCACCTTCGTACCGATGGCGTTGCCTTTGGCCATTTTGCTAGCATCCATCATGAGTTTCGGTGACTTGGGCGAGCATTACGAGTTGGTGGCCATCAAGGCGGCGGGCATCTCCATTTGGACCGCCATGCGGCCCCTGTTCATCTTCTCCATCGTCCTCAGCGGACTGGCCTTCGTCTTCTCCAACAGCATCAACCCGGTGGCCATGCTCAAATTCAAGACCTTGCTCTTCGATGTGAGAAAACAAAAACTGGCCTTCGACATCAAAGAAGGCATTTTTTATAGAGATATAGAAAATTACGTCATTTATGTAGATAAAAAAGGCAAAGACGGAAGTACCATTTACGGGGTGAAGATTTACGACCACACCGACCGTGACGGGAACAACAAGATCATCGTGGCCGACTCGGGGATGATGTCGCTCAGCCCCAACCAGCGGAGCATCATCTTCACGCTTTACAACGGGCACAACTACACGGAGGACAACTCCAACAAGCAGACCTTCAAGTTCAACCGCCCGTTTGAGCGGATGTCGTTCAAGGAGGAGCAAATCAAGTTCAGTTTAGAGAGTTTCGACCTCACGCGGTCGAACGAAGACATGTATAAGTCGTACCAAGCGATGATGAACATCCATCAGCTCACCACGGCGCTCGACTCGTTGGAGCTGAACTACGACCGGAAGCAGGAGAAATTCACCCAAGGCTTTCAACAGCGGTTGGGCAATTACGAGCAAGTGAAAAGAGACACCTCCCTTCTGTCTCCTCTCGCCTCCCACCATCCCCCTTCCATCTCTCACCTCGAATGGCCCTTGATCGACCATCTCGACCCCAGTGTCAGGAACAATGTGCTTGACGTGGCGATGGGTACGGCGCGCACTGCCAAGGAGAACGTGTCGTTCAACAACCAAGACTTGGGGGCACACAAGCTCAACATCAAGAAACACAAGAAAGAGCTGCACAAGAAATTCACCTTGAGTTTCGCCTGCATCATCTTCTTCCTGATCGGAGCCCCGCTGGGCACCATCATCAGGAAGGGAGGTCTAGGTTTGCCCGTGGTGGTCTCTGTGCTGTTTTTCGTCATCTATTATATCATCTCCACCGTGGCGGAACGAATGGCTGAATTCGGCGATTTGAATATGTTTTTGGGGGTATGGTTATCCTCGATGGTCATCCTCCCCATCGGTCTCTTCCTCACCTTTAAAGCCACCCGACACTAATCTTTAAATTCTTAATTCTAAATTCTCCAAATGAAGGTTCTTCTCCTCTGCAACAAGCCCCCCTATCCAGCCGTTGAAGGCGGTCCCATGGCGATGAACAGCATCGTCAACGGGCTGCTCGAAGCGGGACATCAGGTCAAAATACTGGCAGTCAACAGCAAGAAATATAACGTCAGCCTCAAGGACATCCCCGAGGACTACCTCCAGAGGACCGGCCTCGAACTCATCGACGTGGATCTTCGCGTCAAGCCCTTGCAGGCTTTCAAAAACCTGTTCTCCAAGAAGTCGTATCATGTGGAACGTTTCGTTTCGAAAGACTTCACCCAACGATTGGTCGAAGTGCTGAAGAAAGACAGCTACGAGGTGGTGCAACTGGAGACCCTTTTCATGACCCCGTACGTGGAGGCCATCCGCAAGCACTCGAAGGCGGTGATTGTGTTGCGGGCCCACAACGTGGAGCACCTCATCTGGGAGCGCATTGCCAAAGGCACCAAGTTCTTCCTGAAGCGAGCTTATATCAAACATCTGGCGAGGACGTTGAAGAACTACGAGCTGACCGCCATCAGCCAAGTCGACGGCATTGCCGCCATCACCCGAAAAGACGCTGCCTATTTCCGCAAATACTGCGCCACCACGACCATCGACATCCCCTACGGGGTCTATCCCGAAGATTTTACTCCAAACTACGAGATCGAGGGGCAACCCCAATTCTACCATATCGGCTCGATGAACTGGATACCCAACGAAGAGGGCATCCGTTGGTTCATCGAGAACTGCCTGGACACCGTGGTGGAGAAGGTGCCCGATTTTGTCTTCCACCTGGCAGGGAGGAACATGCCCGAATGGCTGAAGGAGCTGAAGAATCCCCACGTCAATGTCATCGGCGAGGTACCTGACGCCAAGGAGTTTGTCGCCAACCACGATGTCGCCATCGTCCCCTTGCTCTCTGGCAGCGGCATCCGCATCAAAATCATCGAGTCGATGGCCTTGGGCAAGGCTGTCATCACTACGATGGTAGGTGCCGAGGGCATCCTTTACGAAGAAGACAGCAACATCATCATTGCCGAAAACAAAGCCCAAATGGCAGAAGTCATAAGGCGGTTCAACGAAAATCCCGCCTTGGCCGTGGAAGTCGGAAAAGCGGCACGCAAATTGGTGGAAGAAGTGTACGACAACCGCAAGCTCACCGAGCGGTTGCTGTTGTTTTACGCCCAAATCAAACCCTCATCGAAAATCACTTTCGTCTAGCCATGAAGCTCTTTGTACTCCTCCCCCGCATCCCTTATCCGCTTGAGAAAGGCGACAAACTCAGAGCCTACAACCAGGTCAAGCAACTTGCAAAACACAACGAGATTGTGCTATGCGCCCTCAACGACGACCCCCAAGTAGACGAACAGCAAGCCTTTCAGGCCCTGCAACCCTATTGCGCCTCCGTGAACTTCATCAGAATCACCAAGCCACAGATCCTTCTAGGAATGACACGCGCGTTTTTCAAAGGATGGCCCATACAATGCGGTTATTTCTACAATCGTAAGGCAGCGAAGAAAGTGGATGCCCTCATCGCGAAACACCATCCCGACATGTTGTTTGGGCAATTGGTACGCGTGGCAGAGTACCTCCGGCATAAAGACCTTCCGAAAGCCATTGACTATCAAGACGTTTTCTCATACGGCATAAAACGCCGCCGCGACATTGCCGGCTGGATCGCCCAACCCGTTTTCAACATGGAATACCAACGCCTTTGCCGTTATGAGGCCCAAGTATTCGATGATTTCGATGTGAAAACCATTATCAGTGAGCCTGACCGCGACCTGATCCCGCATCCTAAAAAAAGAGAAATCCTCATCATCCCCAACGGGGTCGACCACGACTATTTCAAGCCGATGGAGCGTGAGAAGAACTACGATTTGGTATTTACGGGCAACATGAGTTATGCGCCCAACGTGAATGCCGTGGAATACTTGACCCATGAGATCATGCCCCTCGTATGGGAAACCCTGCCCGAAGCCAAACTATACATCGCCGGTGCCACCCCCGACCCGAAAGTGAAACATGCCGCTTCGGACCGCATCCTGGTGAGCGGCTGGCTCGATGACATCCGCGACGCCTACGCCCATAGTCGTGTCTTCATCGCCCCAATGCGCATCGGCACAGGACTTCAGAACAAACTTTTGGAAGCCATGTCGATGGGCCTTCCAGCCATCACCTCACCCTTGGCCAACGCCTCTCTGGGGGCCCAACCCAATGAAGAAATCCTGGTCGGAAGCAACGCTGAAGAAATGGCACAACATATCATCACCTTGTTGACGGACAAAGAAAAAGCCGAACGCCTCGCCCAAGCGGGATTCGATTTCACGAATCGGGTTTATGACTGGGGCAAGGCGACGGAAATCCTTGAAAACGCTATGGAAAAACAACTCAACAAATAAACAATTCAACAATACATGGCTGACGACAAAAAAATCATCTTCTCGATGGTAGGCGTGAGCAAAATCATCCCACCGTCGCGACAAATCCTGAAAGACATCTACCTCTCGTTCTTCTATGGTGCCAAAATCGGCATCATCGGTCTGAATGGAGCTGGAAAATCCACCTTGTTGCGCATCATCGCGGGCAAGGAGAAATCCTATAACGGCGAAGTGGTGTTCTCGCCCGGCTATTCCATCGGAATGCTTGACCAAGAGCCGCAGCTCGACGACGACAAGACCGTACGCCAAGTGGTGGAGGAAGGCGTACAGGAAATCGTCGACATCCTCAAGGAATACGAGGAAATCAACAACCAATTTGCCGAGCCCGATGCCGACTTCGACAAACTCATCGCCCGCCAAGGGGAGCTGACCGAACTCATCGAGCAGCATGACGCCTGGGAACTCGACAGCAAGCTGGAGCGCGCCATGGACGCCCTCAACTGTCCCGAAGGCGACACCCCCGTAAAGAACCTCTCTGGTGGCGAACGCCGTCGTGTGGCTTTATGCAGACTGTTGTTACAAGAGCCCGACATCCTGCTCCTCGACGAGCCCACCAACCACCTCGATGCCGAGAGCATCCAATGGCTGGAGAGCCACTTGCAGCAATACAAAGGCACCGTCATCGCCGTCACCCACGACCGTTACTTCCTCGACCATGTGGCTGGCTGGATCCTTGAACTCGACCGCGGCGAGGGCATCCCGTGGAAGGGCAACTATTCCTCGTGGCTCGACCAAAAGACCGCCCGACTCGCCATGGAAGAGAAGACCGAGAGCAAACGCCGCAAGACCCTCGAGCGCGAATTGGAATGGGTGCGCATGGCTCCCAAGGCCCGTCACGCCAAAGGCAAAGCACGTCTGGAGTCATACGAACGGATGCTCAACGAAGACGTGAAGGAAAAAGAAGAAAAACTCGAGATCTATATCCCCAACGGCGACCGTCTGGGTGCCAAGGTCATCGAAGCCCATGATGTCACCAAAGCCTACGGCGACAAGCTGCTGTTTGAGAACCTGAACTTCAGCCTGCCCCAAGGCGACATCGTAGGGGTCATCGGGCCGAACGGCGCGGGCAAGACCACGCTGTTCCGCCTCATCATGGGTTTGGAGAAACCCGACTCAGGCACATTCGAGGTCGGTGAGACCGTGAAAATCGGCTATGTCGACCAGCAACATGCCGACATCGACCCGGAGAAGACCGTCTGGGAAGTCATCAGCGGCGGCAACGAACTGATTCAACTCGGCAAGCGCAGCATGAACTCGCGCGCCTACGTCTCCCGTTTCAACTTCGGCGGCAACGACCAACAGAAAAAGGCCGGCGTGCTGTCAGGCGGCGAACGCAACCGCATGCACCTCGCCCTCACCCTGAAACAGGAAGCCAACGTGCTCCTCTTGGACGAACCCACCAACGATATCGACGTGAACACACTCCGCGCCTTGGAAGAAGGTCTGGAGAACTTCGCCGGCTGCGCCGTCATCATCAGCCACGACCGCTGGTTCCTCGACCGCGTGGCCACCCACATCCTCGCCTTCGAGGGCAACTCACAGGTGTATTTCTTCGAGGGCAGCTACTCCGAATATGAGGAAAACAAGATGAAACGCCTCGGCAATGTGGAGCCCAAACGGTTCAGGTACAAAAAACTCAAAGAGTGATTTTTTTCGTATTTGTTTTGATAATCTGTTTTTTTCCTTACCTTTGTGTGTGAAAAAAATGTTCAACTAAATATCAATCACCATGAACGAATTTATTGCTGTAGCAAAACATGTGTTCTTAAAGAACTACGTCAATTTTGAAGGCCGCGCTGGCCGTAAGGAATTCTGGTATGCCTTCTTGTTTAGCTTTGTCGTAAGCTTCATCTTGGGCTTATTTGGAAGAGTTGGTGGCATCTTGAGCGGCATTTGGTCGTTGGCCATCTTGCTCCCCACCTTGAGTGTTGGATGCCGTCGTTTGCATGACATCAACAAGCAAGGGTTGTTCCTGTTGCTTGGCCTCATCCCGGTTGTTGGCATCATCATCCTCATCGTGTGGTGGGCCCAAGAAGGCCAAAAGACCGAGAACCAATACGGTCCTGTGCCGGAAGACATCAAGCCCGATGGCAACTAAATCTATTTTATCAAGATTCTTGATCAAGAATTAGAGAATGGGAGTTTTTCCTGACATCGTAATCAGGAGAAACTCCCTATTAGTTTTCTATTGACGAGCCTTAGCAAATCGGTTCGCCACGGAATCCATAATACGTTCGAGAATGGCGGGCTGCCGTGTGTAGTACGCCATATTTTGTTCAAAGATGCTGTCGGTAATGCCATAATGCTCAAACAGTTGGTCATAAAACGTCACCTGAAGCTCCGACACATCGTTACCCGCCGACTTCCGCAAATTGAGCCGTGCTTCCAGAAGATAGGCATCTGCCAGCACATCGATCATCTGGGGTTCATCGAGAAAGATCTCTGGACGTTTGTCCTTCTCCGTGCACGACGGCAAGACAAGCCACGCCACAATCACGAAAAGCAAGCATTTTCTCATGGTCAGTTGCCGACTTCCGATAGGAACTTGATACGCATCAAACGGACTTCCTCCTCACTGTATTCATCCTCCCCCAGTTCACGCAGCGCCTGTTGCACATCGTCAGACTCCGCCTCGTGGAAGTAATCGAGGATGTCCTCTTGATGATAGATGTCGATATTCTCCTCGATATAATAGTTGAGGTCGAGACGGGTGCCGCTGGAGACAATGCTCTCGATTTCCGACAACAGTTCATCAAACGACAAGCCTTTGCCGTAGGCGATATCCTCCAGAGGAATGCGCTTATCGATGTTCTGGATGATGCCGATCTTGAGGGCGGACTTGTTGACCACCGACTTCACCACCATGTCGTTAGGACGGGTGATGTCGTTTTCTTCGACATACTCTTTGATGAGCTTGATAAACGGCTCACCGAACTTCTCCGCCTTGCCGGCACCCACGCCAGCGATTTGGGTCATTTCCTCTTTGGTGATGGGGTATTGGATGGCCATATCCTCGAGCGAAGGATCCTGGAAGATGACGAAAGGCGGCAGTCCATTCTGTTTGGCAATGGTCTTACGGAGGTCCTTGAGCATGGTAAACAAGGTGCGGTCGGTGCCGCTGTCCTTGCTCATGCCCATCGCCATGGCTTCGGCTTCCTCGTCGTCGGCCGCATCGTAGTCATGATCTTTGACCAGCAGAAGGGGATAAGGTTTCTTGATGAAGTCCCTACCCTCTTTGGTGATTTTCAGGATGCCATAGTTCTCGATGTCTTTGCTCAGCATCTTATGCACCAAGCCCTGGCGGATGATGGCGGTCCAATATTTCTCGTCGTGGTCGCCACCGGCACCGAAGAACTCGTTGTTTTCCTGCTTGGCGGCCTTGATGTCACCGGTAAGCTTACCCACCAGCAACTCGGCGATATGTTTGGTCTTGAAGAGTTGTTTGGTTTCCAGCACCGCCTCCAGCACCATTTTCATGTCCTCCTTGCCATCAAATTTCTCCTTGGGATAGCGGCAGTTGTCGCACGAGCCACAATTTTCTTTCTCATATTCCTCACCGAAGTAGTGGAGCAGCAGGCGATGGCGGCACACGGCCGACTCGGCGTAGGTCACCGTCTCGTTCAGCAACTCACGTGCGATTTCCTGTTCGGCGACGTTTTTGCCCTTGTTGAATTTCTCAAGTTTATGGATATCCTCATAATCATAGAAAGCGATGCAATTTCCCTCGCCTCCGTCACGACCGGCGCGGCCCGTCTCTTGGTAATAGCCTTCCAGGCTCTTGGGGATGTCATGGTGGATGACGAAGCGCACATCCGGTTTGTCGATACCCATGCCGAAGGCGATGGTGGCGACAATCACATCCACTTCCTCCATCAGGAATTTATCTTGATTCTCTTTACGGGTCTGGCTATCGAGTCCTGCGTGATACGGGAGTGCCTTGATGCCGTTCACCACCAAAGTTTCGGCCAGTTCCTCCACTTTTTTACGGCTGAGGCAATACACGATGCCCGACTTTCCTTGGTTTTGCTTGATATATTTGATGATATCCTTGATGACGTCTTTGGTTTTGGGCCGCACCTCGTAATAAAGGTTGGGGCGGTCGAACGACGATTTGAAGACCTTGGCATCCATGATTTCCAGGTTCTTCATGATGTCGTTCTGCACTTTGACGGTGGCCGTGGCGGTGAGAGCGATGACGGGCAGGTCTTTGCCGATGGCGTTGATGATGGGACGCAGGCGGCGGTATTCTGGCCTGAAGTCGTGTCCCCATTCAGAGATACAGTGTGCCTCGTCGATGGCCACGAAAGAGATTTTGAGGGTGCGAAGGAAGTCCACGGTCTCTTCTTTGGTCAGCGACTCGGGAGCCACATACAGCATCTTGGTCTTACCGTTTTTGAGGTCTTCTTTCACCTCCAGAAGCTCCGCTTTCGAGAGCGAGGAGTTCATCACATGGGCGATACCCAGCTCGGTACCGAAGTTGCGGATCATATCCACTTGGTTTTTCATCAAGGCGATTAGGGGCGAGACCACGATGGCGGTCCCCGGTTTCATCAAAGCCGGCAGTTGGTAGCACAGCGATTTGCCACCCCCCGTGGGCATCAACACAAAAGTGTTGTTCCCCGCTAGTACGCTCTTTATGATTTCTTCTTGGTTCCCTTTAAACTGGTCAAAGCCGAAAACCTCTTTCAGCAACTTGTAGATTGATGTCTCAACTTTTTTTGCCATATTTGCAATCTCAAACCGATTTGTTCGTTATCCTTACAAAGTTATAATTATTTATTCGTATAAAGCAAGAAAAAAAAGAAAAAAAATGCTTTCTTTTGAAGAAATACATCATATAGCGGCACAAGTAATTGAAAACGAAGCGGCTGCAATAAGGGGGCTTCTTCCCTCGCTGGACCATGGTTTTTGTGATGTAGTCCGTCTGATGCTTGAAAACAAAGGGGTCACCGTGTTTTCAGGGGTCGGGAAAAGTGCCATCATCGCTCAAAAAATCGCTGCAACGATGAATTCCACGGGCACTTCCTCCGTATTCATGCACGCTGCCGATGCCATTCATGGCGACTTGGGCATCATCCGTGAGCACGACTTGGTAGTGATTCTCTCGAAAAGCGGCGAGACTCCAGAGGTGAAGGTGCTGGTACCTTTGATCAAGCTACGTGGCAACACCATCATTGCCATCGTGGGCAACCGCGACAGTTATCTGGCACAGCAAGCTGACTACGTGCTCGATGTCACCGTCGACCACGAAGGCATCCCTGGCAACCTCGCTCCCACCAGCAGCACCACCGCACAGCTCGTCATGGGCGATGCCTTGGCCGTTTGCCTCATGCAATGCCGCGGCTTCTCAACAGCCGACTTCGCCAAGTTCCATCCTGGCGGCGCCCTGGGCAAACAACTCTATCTCCGAGTGAAAGACCTCTATATTAATAATGAAAAGCCCGAAGTAAGTCCCGACGACACCCTCACCCAGGTGATCATTGAGATGACCAAAAAACGATTAGGAGCCGCCGTGGTTACCTGTAAAGACGCTTCACAAAACGATTCTTCCTCGGTGGTGGGCATCATCACCGACGGCGATTTGCGTCGCATGCTACTGAAGCACCCCGACATTGAACATATCCAGGCCCGCGACATCATGACCCCCAACCCCAAGACCATCGACGTAGACGACCTCGTGGCCGACGCACTCCACAAAATGCGACACAACAGCATCACCCAACTGCCCGTGTTGAAAGACGGGCGCTATGTAGGAGTCATCCATCTTCACGACATCTTAAAAGAAGGCGTATTATGAAACTCTGGACACAACATCTGGTGAAAAAATACAAACAACGCACCGTCGTCAACGACGTGAGCGTGGAAGTGCAACAAGGGCAAATCGTGGGACTCTTAGGCCCTAACGGGGCTGGCAAGACCACCACGTTTTACATGATTGTAGGCCTGATCAAACCCAACGCCGGTCAGGTGTTCCTCGATGAACGGGAGATCACTGACGAGCCCATGTACAAAAGAGCCCAAACGGGCATCGGCTACTTGGCCCAGGAAGCCTCAGTGTTCCGACAGATGAGCGTGGAAGACAACATCTTCTCCGTGCTACAGTTCAAGAAAGACTTGACCCGCGATGAGCGAAAACAGAAGCTGGAGGCCCTACTCGAGGAGTTTGGCCTGCAACATGTCAGAAAAAACATGGGAGTCCAGCTCTCAGGAGGTGAGCGTCGCCGTACGGAGATCGCCCGAGCCTTAGCCGTCGACCCCAACTTCATCCTGTTGGATGAGCCTTTTGCCGGTGTCGACCCCATTGCCGTGGAGGATATCCAGCGCATCATTGCCCGACTGAAACAAAAAAACATCGGAGTGCTCATCACCGACCACAACGTCAACGAAACCCTCTCCATCACCGACTACGACTATATCCTCGCCGACGGCAAGGTGTTGATGTCGGGAGAGCCCGAGGTGCTAGCCTCCAACCCCCACGTCCGCGACGTCTATCTCGGACACAACTTCGAATACAAGAGGAAGGTGTTTGACTAAGGATGCTGTGGCCGGTAAAACAATACCGACAGCAGGATATAGCCCAACAGAATAAAGGGCAGAGCGACAAACCTGAACACCACGAAGGCCGCCACAGCCAGACCCAAGAAGACCCAGCGCAACTCATTGCCTCTCCAGGATAGCGATTTCATCTTGAAAGAGAAAAACGGGCGGTTGCAGACCATCAACACCGAGAAGAGGACAACGATCCCTAAACAGAGGTAAGGATGCAGTACCGGTTGTCCGAGGATCCCTTTTTGCCAAAACGCCAAGGGCAGCGAGGCCATGAAGATCGCCATCGGTGGCGTAGGGAGTCCGATGAACGAAGTGGTTTGCCGTGAATCCACATTGAATTTGGCCAGCCGCACGGCAGAGAACACCGGCAGCAGGAAAGCCGTGCAAGCGAAGAGCGACACCTGGCCCAAAGGCCAAATCGGTTCGGCCATGCCCTCACCCATCAAATGATACATGATAAACCCTGGCGCCACGCCAAACGACACCACATCAGAAAGCGAGTCGAGGTCCGCCCCAATAGGAGAATGGGCATGAAGCAGCCGTGCGGTAAAGCCATCGAAGAAATCGAACAGGCCTGCCACGAAAATCATGACGGCAGCCGCCACCGGCATCCCTTCAAACGAAAACAGGATGGAGAAACAGCCCGAGACCAAGTTGCCGCAGGTGATGAGGTTCGGAATATGTTGCCGTAGGCCCATGGTCATCTCATCGTTTTGAGGGCACAAACACCTTCTTCTGTAACCACTTCCAAAACATAGAGGCCAGAGGCAAGCCGTTGCGCCAAATCACCCAGACCCCATTCATTAGACCCAGCAACGCCGTCGAAGGACATCATCGCCACTTCCTGCCCCGTCATGGAACAGACCTTTATGGACACCCGCTGGGAGCGGCTCAATTCCATCACCAAACGACTTGCAGCATCAAGTGGGTTACCCACCAGACGTGCCGACGTGGTTTCTGTTTCAAATTGAGGCACCGATGCGGCGGAATACTCGTACGGTCCAATGTCGATACGACCGTTCGACACCCTGCGGAGACCCCCGAGATCCGTCCCTTCCATCAGGTCAAACGGAACAAATTCGTGACCTGCATCACGGCAAGGACTCCCTTCTTGAAGGTGGAAGTCGTTGTTGGCCGCATCCACAAACAAGGGATCCGCGTCAATGACATCCTCGAACACCTTGATCATATCTCCACTTGTGATCAGTTTCCGACCTCCTTCTATCAGACAATTGTAGAACTCCGGCGCATAATCGTCGGTGGTCCACACCCACATCTGGATGGAGTCGTAAGGCATATCCGAAGGTGGCGGATAGTTGCCACAAACGATACAGTTGTTCATTTTGGGTTGGCTATGCTGGAAGAAGAACACGCCATTGCAGTTAACCCCTTCCGAAGAGTTGTTATACACCAGAAGGTTATAAACGTAGGGAGAGGAATCGGCAAAGGCAAGACCTCCCGCGAAATGACCGGAGTAGTTGTCATGAAAGACCAGGTTATAGAGCGTACTCACCGTATTGTTGTTACGCATGATATACATGCCGCCGCCGTTGAGACCGATGTTGTCGGCAAACACTGCATTATGCAAGTCGACTTTGCAGCTGTCGAGGCTAAGAGCCCCACCGATGCATGTCGGTGCATAATTGCCATGAAACTCCATGCCGTTCATGTCGACATGGCATTTCAGGAGGCTGATACCACCGCCATACATGGCATAGGTGGTGCCTTCGGTGTATACCCTGTTGTCGTTGACCTGGCACGAGCGCATCACGACATCAGCGTCTTGGGCGTGGATGGCCCCTCCCCTGTCACAAGAAAAATTACAGCGCAAGGTGCTATGGGCGATCTCGATGTCGCCACCTTTGACGTTTAATGCACCGCCCTCTTTATCCTTGCCGTTGATGGCCTTACCATACTCAAGCACACAATAGTCAAGACGGACTCTCCCCTTGTCCACCAGCAAGCCGTTCCAACCGCCTCTACCTGAATACTCATTATAGAAGCCCGTCGTGTCGATCACGGTGAAAACGATGCTATCAGCTTCGTTGCCTAAAGCCGAAAACTCAGCACCATTGGCGACGTTGATACCACTAAAATTGTCGAAGAGGATCACTGTTCCTGGTCTCACCTCAAGCGAGCCCATCACATCCACATCCCCCGTCACACGTACCGTGTCAGCCTCCCAAATGCCCGATTGTTTCCCGCTGACTTCCAACGTCTGTGCTTCAACCCACATCGCTGCCACTAGCATCAAAAGAAGCATTAAAGTCTTTTTCATAGTATCATTTTTTGAATC
This sequence comes from uncultured Bacteroidales bacterium, assembly GCA_946184615.1. GTDB lineage: Bacteria > Bacteroidota > Bacteroidia > Bacteroidales > F082 > Limimorpha. The sequence goes on along the minus strand of CAMHFN010000007.1, from coordinate 27,806 downwards.
TTTTGCAAAAATAGAAAAACAATATGTTACATTTGCAAAAAAAAATCAGTGATGACGGATATCAAGAGCATCTCCATCGACGAATACGACTATCCCCTGCCCGAGGAACGCATTGCCAAATATCCCTTGGCGGAACGCGACGCCTCGAAGTTGTTGGTGCTGAAGGACCATCGGTTACAGGCTTCACAGTTTAAGCACATTGGCGACTTCCTTCCACCGAAGGCGCTGTTGGTCTTCAACGAGACCAAAGTGATCCGTGCCAGGTTGCAGTTTCAGAAGGAGACCGGTTCGCACATCGAGGTGTTTTGTCTTGAGCCTGACGACGACTACCAGGTTGCCTTCAGCAGTCGTTCTCCCGTTCGCTGGAAGTGTTTGGTTGGGAACTCCAAGCGTTGGCGGGAAGGTTTGTTGCACATGCCGCTCAACGTCAACGGGCAAGAAGTGGTGCTTCAGGCCGAGCGCATCGCGAAGAACGACCAATATTCCGAGATTGAATTTTCCTGGACTCCTGTAGAGATGCCTTTTGCCACGCTTCTTGAGGCTGCCGGTGAGATTCCCCTTCCACCTTATTTAAATAGGGAGGCCGAGCCCGAGGACCGTGACCGTTATCAGACCGTGTTTGCTCGTTATGATGGTTCGGTGGCCGCTCCCACTGCGGGGCTTCATTTCACCAAGCCCTTGTTGGAGCAGTTGAGTCATGAGGGCTTTGAACTCGACGAAGTCACCCTTCACGTCGGTGCCGGCACCTTCCGTCCCGTGGCCACCTCCACCATTGGCGGACACGCCATGCACTCGGAGACCATCGTGGTCAGGAGAAGCTTCATCCAAAACCTGATCAAGCACCTCGGAGGCCCCATCATTCCCGTCGGAACCACCAGCACCCGCACTTTGGAAAGCCTCTACTGGCTGGGCATGACGCTTGCCGAACAAGGCATGGCACTGCGTCAACTCCATGTCGAACAATGGTATCCCTACGAGTCCCATCCCTCCCTTTCGACCCGCGAGGCATTGGAAAACCTCCTCCGCTATCTAGACCAACACCAACTCACCCGCCTCGAAGCCACCACCGCCTTGATGATCGCCCCTGGGTACACCATGCGAGTCATCACAGGCCTCATCACCAACTTCCACCAACCCCGAAGCACCTTGTTATTATTAGTATCAGCACTCATTGGCGACCAATGGAAAGAGGCGTATCAATTCGCTCTCGACAACGGATTTCGCTTCTTAAGTTACGGCGACAGCTGCCTGTTTTTATAAATTTTTAATTTTTTTTTAAATTTTTTTTCGGAATTTGATTTTTTGGTACGGATATTGTATTTTTGCAAGACAGAACATTCAAAACTCAATTTATTAACAATTAAAAATTCAACATTATGAAAAAAGCATTAGTACTCGGTGTTATGGCTCTCTTCACCATCGGAATCGCCAACCTCAACGCTCAAGAAAGAACAGCTACTCCTCAGAAGCCTGAAAAGACTTTCAAAGTTCAACCCACTGAAAAGAAGGCCACTATTGAAAAGAAGGCTACTCCTGCCAAGAAGACCAAGACCAAGATTGACATGAAGGGCAGCGGTTCAGCAAATGCCAGCACCGCAATCGGTGTGGGTACCTCCGACAAGAACAAAGAAAACAACGCCGGCACCACCGTCAACACGGGCAAGAACATCACCTCCAAGAACAGCACTGGAAAGGATCCTAAAGTAGCCGACACCAAAGCTGCTGAAGAAAAAGCAAAAGCAGAAGCCCTGAAGGATGACAAAACCAGCAAGGCTCCCACTAAAGAACCTGCCAGAGTGATCCCTCCCAAGCCCCAAGTCGGTAAAGCCACTACCACCAAGGACAACGGAAAAGCCAACAGATAAGATCGCTTTTCAATGACAAAAAAACAGGCTTGAAAAAAAATCAAGCCTGTTTTTTTATTTATTTCTGCCTGAAAGCATTTCAGCGTAACGCCGAAGATGGATCTTTCGTTCCTCAGGGAGCTTCACCGCCTCCAGAGCCGCATAGGCCTGGCGGTAATAGTCAGCCATCAAACGCTCCACTTCTGCCTTGACTCCGAGATCGTCGTAAAGGGCAATCACCTCATCGATTTTGCGTTGAGGGTGGAGTGAGACCTCTCCCGAGAACAAAGCCATCAGCCGTTCTTTTTGTTCCGGTGAAGCCAGTTCGAGGGCTTTCAAGTACATCAACGTTTTTTTGTTTTCAACGATATCCACGCCCGTCACCTTTCCGAACACCGACACATCGCTGTAACAATCGAGGATGTCGTCTTGCAGTTGGAAGGCCATGCCGATGCCGATGCCAAAATCGTAAAGATGACGCTGGTCGTCATCATCGGCGCCAGCCACTACTGCACCGATTTGGAGACTTGTGGCCATGAGCACCGCTGTCTTAAGCCGGATCATCTCCAAATATTCGGGGATGCTCACTTCTTTTCGCGTTTCAAATTCCATGTCCATCTGCTGCCCTTCATCAATTTCGAGCATGGCATGGGTCAACAACGAGAGCGTCTCCACGGGACGATGGGTGCGCATAGCGAAATCGAAAGCCATCCCCAAAGCCGCATCACCCGAAAGAATGGCCTGGTTGGTGTCCCATTTCTTGTAAACGGTCTCCATGCCACGACGGATGGGTGATTGGTCCATGATATCGTCGTGAATCAAGGTGGAATTATGCGCTGTCTCCAAGGCTAAAGCGGGATATTCGGCCTCGTGATACTCGCCCCCGAAAAGGTCGCAAGCCAACAAGCACAGCATGGGACGAAGGCGTTTGCCCTTCTGAAGTACGGTATACGCCACCGGTTCGTAAAGTCCTTGGGGACGCTTCACAAACTCGACACCCTTAATGAAAGCATCAAATCGTTCTTTCAGTTGTTGTATCTTTTCCACAAGGCAAAAATAGGGATTATTTTGGTGCGATATTTGTACTAATTTAGTTTTTTGTGAAAACAAAACGACCATGAAACACCTTATCGTACCGATAGCATTGCTGGCCTGCTTACTGGCCACCTCATGCAACACCAACAAGAGACTGTATAAAACCGGCGTGGCGTATCATCAAGCCAACCAAGCCGACCATGAGCGGATTCAAGAACTGAAAGCCACAGGGAAACCCGAGATCTGGCCCGAGATCTTTGAGCGTTATTGCAGCATCAAAGGACGTAGCGACGAGATGGCCCGCTTCCCTGAGGAAGTGAGACGCAGCCTCCGCTATGTTCCACTCGACCTCGACGAGGAGCTGACCCAAGCACGCAACAAGGCCGAGACCTATCTGACAGCGAAGATCAGCCAGACGCTCAGTGCCCCATCGCCCGACCTTGACCTAACCGACCATCTCATCAGAGATTTGGAGCGTGTCAACCGCGACAACAGTCAGCTGAACGACTTCAAACTGAAATCGATAGCCCGTAGGTATGGCGACTTGAGCCGGATGATGCACCTGGAGGTGTTCCACCAACACGCCGGGCCCAACCGCGATGAGACAGTGAGCTTCAAGGAGACCCGCGAAGGGTTGACTGCCACGGTGACCGACCACAACCTCAGCAAGAGCGCCACCGTAAAAGGCAAAGTCGTCTTCGTCGACCCAAGGAGCAAACGGCTCCTTCTGGCCTACCCTTACGAGATGACCTCCAACTTCAACTACACCTATACCACCATCGAAGGCTCACGCGAGGCTTGCTCGGAACAGACTTTGGAACGGATGAAGCAACAGCCCGTGCCCTTCCCCACCGACGAGAGCCTGATTGAGGATGCCAAGGCCAAGGTAATCGAGTTGATTTACCAAAAGATCCAATAAAAAGGACTCCTTCAAGACTTTTTATGTCAAGAATTAGAGAATTAGGCTAATTCTCTAATTCTTAATAAAAACCTTGACATCTCCTCCCCTTCTTTACCACTTCAGGATTTTCTTGAAATCGTATTGTTCAGGTTCGGGGAGATAGTGTTTTGCAGCCTCGTAGTCTTCAGGCTTGAGGTACTGCAACCCTTCGTTGAAGATGAGTTCCGCCTTCGGACCGTTGAGGTTGACCAAACGAGGTTTGATCTTGCCGTTTTCATCCTCGACATCTTTCAGATACAACGGGATAATCTCACCTTTGGGATTGGTGGTGACCATGGCACCCGTGACTCCTTGCAGGAAGAGTTTCTTGACCCCATAACCCAGCAGCGAGCAGTACGTCAAATCATAGCCGTTGGGTTGCACGCAGCGGATGCCGTAGCCGATTTCCACTGGACGGCTCTTCACGTTGAGGCCAAGGAGCTTCAACCGTTGCTGCAGCAGCAAGTTGAAGATGTGCGCCTTGCTCACGTTGCCCAGCTCAGGATGGCCGTGCTCATCGTAGGTGAAAGCCACACCCGATTTCTCGATTTCCTCGTCAGTCATGAAGTGGAACACACCCTCGCTAATGATGATGACGCCATAGTTCACGCCCAGGAGCTTGCGCTTCACGATGGAGCTGACCATGAGGTTGACGATGGCATCGAGGGTGACCTCCGCCTTATTGAACATCTCAGGGATGATGACCATCGGGCAATGGCAGGCCGAGGTCATGCCGAAGGCCAGGTGACCCGCCTCGCGACCCATGGCAGAGAGCACAAACCAGTTGCCGCTGGTGCGGGCGTCTTCGTAGACAGTCTGCACGAGATGCACAGCGGCATCCTTAGCGGAGTAGTAACCAAACGTCGGGTTGCCATCAGGCAGCGGCAAGTCGTTGTCGATGGTCTTGGGCACATGGATGTTCTGGATGGGCACGTTATTGTCACGCAGATACTTGGAGATGCGGTTGGCCGTGGAAGCGGTGTCGTCGCCACCGATGGTGACGAGGAGCTTGATGTTGTTTTGCACGAAGAAATCCGGGTTGAACTCCTCGTTTTTCGGTTTATACCGGCTCATACGAAGCGCCGAGCCCCCTTGTTTTTGGATTTCATCCGCCCAGATGAAGTCGATTTCATCCACTTCTTTTTCGGGACGGAAGAGGTTTTTATACCCATCATGAAGACCCAGGACGCGATAGCCGTCTTTGAGGAAGGTCTTTGCCACAGTGCTGATCACCGTGTTGATTCCAGGAGCCGGACCGCCGCCGGCGAGGATTACGATTGAATCTTTCATATTGTTAAAAATTGAATATTAAAAAATTATTCGATGACAAATTCGTCGCAGAAGAGCCAAGCCGGTTGGCCGGCACCCACATGCCAGTCGGGGCAGGTGCCGATGGTCTTGGCCGCCATCTTCACGTAACGGGTCTCGCAACGCGGACGCACCTCCAACTCTTGGATGACGGGGTCCTCCTCGTCGACGGGGATGGTGTTCATCACCTTACCCACGCTACGGAAGCGTTTGCCGTCATCAGAGACGAAGAACTCCACTTCGCTAGGCATGAAGATCCACGAGCCTTGTTCTTGCAGGAAGCTCCCCGCGAGGCGGTTCACCTTCTGCTTGGCACCCAGGTCGACGGTAGCCACGAGGTCGACGCCATGGTAGCCCTGCCACACGCCTGTACGGAAATTCTCGCCGCCACGTTGGTGGTCGATGAGGGCTTTCAAGCCACCCGCCTCATACTGGTTGGAATAGGGGTGATCCAGCTTGACGGCACGTTTCGCGTCGATGTAATAGAAATCGGCATCGACGGCACAGCTCCAGCGGTCGCCTTGTAAGGCTGCGGCACGGACCGTAGTGCTCTGACGCAAGGTGATGGGCTTGGTGTAAACCATGCTATGGGCATCGGGGGCACTTCCATCGAGGGTATAGTAGATCACCGTGCCTTCCACGGGATGGCTCATGGACACTGCCACGCTATCGAAGAACGTGTTCGACTCCGCGTTGATGGCCGGCACCACCAGGATGCTCTCCCCAGGGATACGCAACACGGGGCAGTTCTCCAACTGAGTAGCCCAGGGTGAGTCAGGGGCATCGGTCATGGTGAACACCAGCTCACCCCCATGGTAGACCTCGTCGAAGGTGATGTAGCTACGTTGCAACGGTTGGCCATTGAGGGTCACCGACTTCACGTAGCCATTTTGCGGGGTCAAGTTCTTGGCTTTCACCGTGAACTGCTTGCCATTGTCGAGGTTGAGAGTTGCCTTCTCGAAACGAGGGAGGCCCAGCACATAATAGCCTGAAGCCGGCGTAGCAGGATAGAATCCCAAAGCGGAGAAGACTCCCCAAGCCGACATCTGGCCGCAATCCTCGTTGCCACAGAGACCGTCGCGTTCGTCGGTATAGAACTCATCCAGCACCTGCTTCACATAGTTCTGAGTCTTGGTGGGCTGTCCGATGAAGTCGTACATATACACGGTATTATGGCTCGGCTCGTTGCCGTGGGCATATTGTCCGATGAGCCCCGTGATATCCGGTTGTTCGCGGCCTGACAGTTTGCTGGAGGCCGTGAAAAGGGCATCGAGTTTCTTGCCGTAGGCCTCGGGGCCGCCCATCAGGTCGATATGACCGTTGATGTCCTGTGGCACGAAGAAGTTATACTGCCAAGTGTTGGCTTCGGTGAGGGTGAAGTTGACCTGCGTGGGGTCGAAAGGTTGCATGAAGCCACCGTTGCGACGGCCTTGGAAGAACTGGTTGGTGGGATTATAGAGGTTCTTGTAGGCTTGGGCACGTTGGTAGAACTCGTTGGCGATGTCGGTTTCGCCCAGGGCCTCCGCCAACCGGCCCACGCACCAGTCGTCGTAGGCATATTCCAACGTCTTAGAGGTGGCTTCCCCTTCTTTGTCAACGGGGATGAAGCCATACTGCATATAGGCCCCCATGCCACGGCGGTCCTGCCGCGAGGAGTTGGCCATGGCCTCCAACGCCAGCTTGGCATCGAAGCCCTGGATCCCGCAGAAATAGGCATCGGCAATCACAGGGATGGCATGGTTGCCAATCATGCAATGCGTTTCGTTGCCAGCAAGTTCCCAGATGGGCAACATGTGTTCCGCATCGGTTTGGTAGTTATTAATAAAGGTATTAATAAAGTCAGTGGTGCGTTCACGTTGGATGAGACTGAACAGGGGATGCAAGCTGCGGAAGGTATCCCACAAGGAGAACACGGTGTAGACCGGACGGTCGGAGTGATAGACCTTCAGATCGTGGGCACGGTAGCGGCCATCGGCATCGGAGAAGAGGTTAGGCGCGACCATGGCATGATAGAGGTTGGTGTAGAACACCCTCATATCGGACTCGTCCTTGCCTTGCACTTCGATACGTTTCAGCTCGGTGTTCCATTGGTCATAGGTTTTAGCAGCCAGGGCATCGATGTCGAAGTCGCCGTCGTTGAGTTCAGCTTTCAGATTGTTTCTCGCTCCTTGGGCATCGACGGGAGAGATAGCGATACGCATGGTGACCGATTCGCCTTCTTCGGTATCGAAGACGAATGAGGCATTATGCTGTTCATCGACATCGTAGGACTTCATGGGCTTGGAGAACTCCGCATAGAAATAGAGGTATTGGTCGTTGGCCCAGTCGCGGGTACGGCGGAACCCGGTGATGGCGGTGGGGGATTCCACATCGAGTGTGGATTCATACACAAATTCATCATTGACCCCTTGCACCATATTCAATAGCAGTTTGGCTTGGTCCGATTGGGGGAAGGTGCAGCGCATGATGCCCACACGGTTGCCGGCCGCAAGGGCCGTGATTACTTTGGGATGGTCGAATGCGACGCAGTAATAGCCTGGCTTGGCCCATTCATTCTCATGGCTGAAGCTTGAGCAGGTGTCGTTGCCGACGGCTGGGGTGAAGCGGAAATCGCCATAGTCGGAGCAGCCTGTGCCGCTGAGGTGGGTCGTACTGAAGCCCAGGATGGTGTGGTCGGAGGTGTGGTAGCCCGAGCATCCGTCCCAATCGTTCATGCGAGTGTCAGGGCTAAACTGCATCATTCCGAAGGGCGCCGTGGCCCCTGGGAAGGTGTGGCCGTGGCCGCCAGTGCCGATAAAAGGATCGACATAAGAGGCTGGTTCCTTCACCTCGACGGGATTACAGGAGGCGAAAAACAAGGTAACCAGCAGCAAGAAGAATACATTACGATTCATGGCAGGGTTTTTGCATTACAATTTAATTTATGGTCAAAAGTAAGAAAAAAAATCAAAAAAGAAACACCAATAAAAAAGTTTTATTATCTTTGCACGATAAAATGACGATTTAGACAAATTTCAAAACACTAACTATTCATTAACTTAAATCATCACAACATGAAAAAAAGTTTATTCATCATGCTCGCTTTGGCTGTGGGTATCTCAGCCTTTGCGCAAGAAAGAATGTTGAAGAGCGAGATCAGGTCAGCCAGAGCTGACAAGAACAAAGTGGCCATTGGCAAGGAAGTCGTTGCCGAGGAAAGTGCAGCCAACTATGCTCCTCAAGCTGCCCGCAGTGTGGTTATTAACAGAATGGATGACTGGGAGGATGCCCAAGCCATGACAACCACCTACGACCTCCAGTCGAACCACTTCATCAGCAACCGTATGTACCAGATGCCTAACGGTGATGTCGCTGTGACTGCTACCATGTCACACCAGTACAACGCCTCCATGTCTGACCGTGGTACAGGTTACAACTACTTCAAAGACGGTGAATGGGGTGATCAACCCACCAACCGCTTGGAGGCTTCAACCAGCATGGATGCCCGTACTGGATGGCCGAGCATTGCCCGCTGGGGTGATGAAGGTGAAATCCTGATCAACCACGCTTCCATGCGTTGCTGGACCAGAGAGAAAGCCGGTGAAGGCGAATGGGAATACAGAGGTGAACTGCCCATCAGCCCCGCAGGTTTCCCCTATGATGACGATGCCAGCTGGCCGAGAATCGCCACTTCCGGTGACCACCACAACATTATCCACGTGATTGGTGACATCCAACACAGCGTGAGCGACAGCGAGATCCACCACTATCAAGTGTACCTCCGTTCAGAGGATGCCGAAAACTGGGAGATCAGCTACGGTCCTCTCGCCGAAACCAACGAAGAAATGGACCACTACAGCGCTGATGACTATGCCATCGTCGCCAACGGTCACAACGTGGCCATCCTTTATGCTGGTGCCATTGACTACCACACCTTGATGTTCAAATCCACCGACGACGGTCGCACCTGGCAAAGATACCTGGTTTGGGAAGACCCGTATGCAGGCCTCGACTGGGAAACCGATCCTAACTCTGTTTACACCGACACCCTGTACAGACCTATGAGTGGAACCCTCACCATGGACAACAGTGGTACAGTCCACGTAGCTCTGAACACCCTGGAAATGATCCACGATGAACTCGGCACCAGCTACAGCTACTACTATGGCATGGCTGTTGACGGTATCCTTTACTGGAACAGCGAAATGGACGGCCCCATCCAATCCCCCGATGGCAATCCTCACCACGCTGCCCGTCTGTGGTGGCCTGATGAAGAGAATCCGGGCTACATCATCAGAGACTCCGACACCACCAAGTGGATCGGTTTCATTCCGAGATTCGCCGACTACGAGTGGGACAACGACAAGTTCTACCACACCTCCGATGTCGCTGCTGACTACTATCAACGTTTCTATGGCGCTTCCGGTCACCCGGCCCTGTCATGCGACCCGCAAGGCAACCTCGCCTGCGCCTACTCGACTCCCGACATGCGCCGTGTCAACGAGAACAAGCCTTACTACATGAGAAGCATCTGCCTCAGCTACCGCAATGTTGACAAAGGTTACTGGGATCAGCTGGTTGACATCCTCGACGAGGACATCAACTTCGAACTTTCCGCTGCTGACTGCGCATTCACCAATGCCGTGGCCAACACCACTCAAGATGCTGAATTCTGGTTCTCCTATCAGTATGACTTCGACCTCGGTTGGTACATCCCCAGCAACGGCACTCAGACCGCTGCCACTGACAACAACATCGCCGTCGACAAGATCCATGTTGAATCCGACTATGCCAGCGTGAACAATCACGAGGCCAAGGATGTGGTTTACAACATCTATCCTAATCCCGCCACTGACTATGTGATCGTGAAATCAGCCTCTGACGCTGACGCCACCATCACCATCGTCAACCTCGTTGGCCAAACCGTGAAACAGTTCAACCAACGCCTCAGCATGGGTGCCAACACCATCAATGTTGACCTCAAGAGCGGCATCTACTTCTGCACCATCAGCGCTAACGGCTTCGACAAGACCGTGAAGTTTGTGGTTAAATAAGTAGTATCACTTCTCATGAACAAAAAAACGTCTGGCAATTTTTGCCAGACGTTTTTTTACGAGCCTATGTCAGAAAACACCCGCATCACCCTGTTTGCCGAAGTGCTCCTGCCCGTCCCCGTGCCAGGCACCTTCACCTACCGTGTCCCCTACGCACTGAACAACGACATCCGCGTGGGACAACGGGTCGCCGTCCCCTTTGGCAAAACCAAAATCCTGTCAGGTCTAGTGACGGCCATCACCGAACAGGTCCCCCAGATGGAGGTGAAATATCTGACCGACATCCTCGACACAGAACCCATCGTCAATGCCACACAACTCAAGTTCTGGGACTGGGTGAAAACCTATTACCTCTGCCATCCCGGTGAGGTGATGCAAGCCGCCCTCCCCTCCGCCCTCAAGCTAAGCAGCGAGTCGAAAGTGGCACTCTCCCCCGAGTTCATGCTCGACAGCATGACGCTCAACGACTACGAGTACCTCATCGTGGAAGCTCTCCAGATACAGCCCAAGATCGCCATCAGCGAAGTGAGCAAGATTATCGGATACAAAAAAGTGATGCCGCTCATCCACACCATGATGGAGAAAGGCATCCTAGTGATGGAAGAGGAACTCAACGAGAAATACAAAGCACGATATGAACGGTTCGTTCGCCTCATCGGAGATTACCGCGACGAGGCCCTGCTGCAAGAACTGATGGACCAACTGACGAAACGAGCCTACAAACAGCTCGAGATCCTTCTGGCCTACCTTACCTTGGGTGGAGACTGCGACCACGACCTTAAGGCCAGCGAACTGCTGAAAAAAGCCAACGCCAACAGCACGGTCCTCAAGACCATGGCTGAAAAAGGCATTTTCGAGGTCTATGAGCGTCAGGTAAGTCGTTTGAAAGACTTCAAGGCACAACGTTCCACTTCCTCCATACAACTCACTGAGGCGCAAAAAAAGGCCTATAGCCAAATCAAGGAAGGCTTCCAACAACATCAACCCGTATTGCTGCATGGCGTCACCTCCAGCGGCAAAACCGAGATCTATATCCAAATCATCCAAGAAGCCCTCGATAAAGGAAAGCAGGTACTCTACCTATTGCCTGAGATCGCCCTCACCGCCCAAATCATCAACCGTTTGAAACAGTATTTTGGCGACCGGTTAGGGGTGTATCACTCCCGCTACGGCACCAACGAGCGGGTGGAAGTATGGCAACAGGTGAACGACTTCGCCAAAAATCGAGGCACCCAACGCCAGGTCATCATCGGCTCAAGGTCAGCCATCTTTCTCCCCTATTCCGACCTGGGCTTGATCATCGTTGACGAAGAACACGACAGCAGTTTCAAGCAGAACGACCCTGCGCCTCGCTACAACGCTCGCGATGCGGCCATCGTGCTAGGAGACCTCCATAAGGCCAACGTGCTTCTAGGCTCCGCTACACCCTCTTACGAGAGCTATTACAACGCCCTCCACCAACGCTACCACTTGGTCGAACTCACCGAACGCTACGGAGGGGTGCAAATGCCTGAAATCATCCTCAGCGACATGCGCGTGGAACGAAAGCGAAAGACCCTTCAAGCTGACTTTGGCAGTACGTTGCTGGAAGCGGTGAAAGGGACGCTGGAAGAACACAACCAAGCCATTCTCTTTCAAAACCGACGAGGGTTCTCGCTGCGCATCGAATGCGATGAATGCCACTACGTGCCACAGTGCATCAACTGCGACGTCAGCCTCATCTACCACAAACGACAAAACGTGCTGCGTTGCCACTATTGCGGCTACACAGCCAGCGTGCCGACCGAATGCCCCCAATGCCACAGCACCAACATCAAAATGCACGGTTTCGGCACCGAAAAGGTGGAAGAAGACTTGAAACTTATCCTTCCTGAAGCCAAAATTGCCCGTCTGGACCTCGACACCACCCGATCCAAGACCGACTACCAAAGCATCCTTGAGGCTTTTCAGGAGAAGGAAACCGACGTGCTGGTGGGCACCCAGATGGTGACCAAGGGGTTGGACTTCGACTCCGTCAAAGTGGTGGGCATCCTGAATGCCGACAACATGCTCTCTTTCCCCGACTTCAGGGCCTACGAAAGGAGTTTCCAGCTGATGGCCCAAGTGGCAGGACGCGCCGGACGCAAAGGCAAACAAGGACAGGTCATCATCCAAACCTACGAACCCTCACACCCAGTGCTGCAAGATGTGTTACGCAACGACTTCAAGGGATTGTACGAAAAACAGATGGCCCTACGGAGGCAATTCGGCTACCCTCCTTTCTACCGCCTGGTCATGATCCGTCTCAAACACAAAGACTTCCAAAAACTCAATCCAGCCGCCGCCGAACTTTCCAGCCGACTTCGTCCCATTTTCAAACACGATTTGCTCGGCCCAGAATACCCCATCGTGTCACGAGTCAAAAACCTGTATATCAAGCAGATGCTTGTAAAATTCAACCGAGAGCACAATGCAAAACAGGTTAAAGACTTGATAATGAATAAGATACATGAATTTCAACTCCTTCCCGAGTATAAATCGGTAATCGTTCAAATCGATGTGGATCCGATGTAGAATGAAAAGCGGAAATTAATGGGAATTCACGAAAGCGTACCCTATTAATTCGTCGAATCCTTTGTTAGGATTGTAATAATAGAGATAGATTTTATAGAGGTTATCGGTTTCCCAGAGGTTGCCTTCGGTCAGTTCGGTACTGACGATGCCCGTATCACGGTCGGCGGTGACGAAGAGAAAGTTGTAATAGCCCTGTTTGAGCAACAATTGGCAAAGGTAGCCGCGCAACTCATGGTTGTAGTGCATCAGGTTGCGTTCATCAAACTGCCAATTGTTTACGGCCCCCATCACGTAGAGGTCGGTATTCTCCAGTGGATAGGGCCAGCGCAGGAAGAGGTTGAGCCAGGCATAATCCGCCTCGGTATCGGTTTCACGGCCCTCGTTGGCGACATAAATATATCTCTCGCCATGGATATCCTCATAGGTGACGTAAGGTTTCCGGGCGCGGGAATCGCAGACGGCATAGTCGACCACATAATAGTCGTCGGTTTGATAGATACGGGCGATGTTTTCCGACTGGAAGTAGAAATCACTGAAGTTGACACGGCGATATTGGTTGCCGGCCTCGAACACCGTCATGGGGTTATGCTCGTAGGAGATATAATCGGGATAAACGAACGAGGGTTTTATTCCGATGGCGGCATTGTCCCACCGACCATTTTGTCGTATGGTCATATTGGCATACTGTTGCACATTACCGGCCATAATGCTTGGCATGGTGACGGTGATATTGAGCTGTTGGTGGGTACCGCTCAAGTTGAGATCGTCACAATAACGCGGCACAGCAGCCTGAATGGTCGCTTTTTCGTCGTAGACCATAAAACGGCGCGTGAAATAAAGGTTTTCCTCACGAAGGTCATCGCCATAGACAATGAGGAGGTAATTGCCCGAGGCCACGGGCATCATATCGGCTTCGGGAAAATTGAGGCGATAATGCACATAATCGACGAGGGTATTTCGAGAGAAATCGTAATCATCAATACGTCCATAGTCGTAGCCAGTGGCATAGTTCTGGCGTTGGGTTTCGGAGGGAAACCAGTCGTTGGTGCAATGGATAAAGGTATAGTTAAGCACATCGCCATCGGTACCCAGCAAGTCGAACGAGAGGGTCAGGCGTTTCAGGGATGGGTTGAGCGGAATGAGCGGATCCTTGGTTGGGTTGCCATCGGCATAGAGCAACACGGTGTGCACGCTCTCCTTATAGTCGAAATCGTCGCAAGGCAAGTCAAAAACCTGCCCTGTGGCCTTCCATACCACAAGTAGCAACAGCAACAGCGTGAGGGTCCTTTTCATAGTGCATTAGAATGCGCTGGTGATACGCTGTTGGATGTCGACGAATTCTTCCTGGGTGAGTTTAAGATGCTCCTTTTTAAAGTCCAGGTCGCCCTCGCAGGTAATCGGGACGAGGTGGATGTGAGCGTGAGGCACTTCAAGTCCGATAACGGCCACGCCGATGCGTTTGCAAGGGATGGCCTTTTCAATAGCCTTGGCGACTTGCTTGGCAAACACCATCATCTGTCCGAGTTCTTCGTCTTCAATATGGAAGATGTAGTCCGTTTCGTGCTTGGGAACGACAAGCGTATGGCCTTTCGACAAAGGATTAATGTCGAGGAAAGCGAAAAAACGGTCGTTTTCAGCAATCTTATAACACGGAATTTCACCGTTGATGATTCTGGAAAAAATGGTAGCCATAACGACAATTAACAATTAATACTATAGAATTTAGAGTTATTGGCGTGTGATTTCGAGAATTTCGAAGATCATTTTACCGGCGGGGACGACGATTTCAGCCATCTCACCGACTTTCTTACCGAGGAGACCTTGACCGATAGGGGAATTGATAGAGAGTTTTCCCGACTTGAAGTCGGCCTCTTTTTCGGGAACTATGGAATAGGTCATCGTAGCCTTGGTTTTGGTGTTCCGAATCTTAACCGTAGAGTAAAGGAGCACTTTGGAGGTATCGATCTTGGACTCGTCGAGGATGCGGGCGTTGAAAATGAGGTCTTGGAGGTCGGCTATCTTGGCTTCGAGTAGGCCTTGAGCTTCTTTGGCGGCATCATATTCAGCATTTTCAGAGAGGTCGCCTTTGTCGCGGGCCTCAGCAATGGCTTGGATGATACGGGGGCGTTCGCGAAGGATGAGGTCATCGAGTTCGTCTTTCAGTTTCTGTAGTCCTTCAGCGGTAAAATACTTGATTTCTGACATGATACTAGGTTTTTTTATAACGTGAAAAAAGAGACCCTTACCGAAATAAGGGTCTACTTTTTTTTCGACGTGCAAATATACTAAATTTCTTTTAGATGCTGCAACACATTTTAGAAAATAAGTCTTGCACCGATGCTATGGGTGCCTTTGTAAGCGTAGGTGTTACGGAAGGCATAGTCGATAGCGAGCACAGGGGCGTTCTCCGACTTGGAGATCGGGACTTGCACGGAGCAGCCGGCATGGAGACCTTTGTTGAGGTTCATGCAGTTGTCATCGAGGTAGCCGTTAAACAGGCCGCCTTCGAAGACGTAACCACCGCGGATCAGGAACCATTCTCTCCAGCCATATTCGGCACCAAGGACATATTGGTCTTTGGTAAAGGAGTTGGAGATGAAGTTGCCTGCGAAGGTGATGCGGTGCTCTTCGGCGAAATGCCAATCATAAGCAGCGGCAATACTCAATTGGGTAGGCAATTCGAACTGGTCTGCACGTTGGTTCATGGTCCATTGCAAGGAGCTGTTCGGATAGATGTACGATTTGAGTGAGAGACCGTCGCCCGACATCGTCATGGTAGGTCCAATGTTCTTCAGGGTAATGCCGAAGTGGATGTTATCGAAGGGACCCGTGACATACTGGATACCGGCATCGAGAGCAACACCGACGGCACCCATGTTAGCGATGGACTCGCTGATGATCTTCAAGTTGAAACCGCCACTGATACTGTTGGAGAAGGCCTTGGCAAAACCGATGTTGATGTTCATCAAGCTAGGTTTGAACGTACCGTGACCTGCACCTTCAGGGCTATCATAAGTGGTTTCCGGAATGGTACCGGGGTTCAAGGAATTGAACGAGAGACCGAGGACGCTGGACTCACCCACGCGGACGGCAAGACCAAAGGCAGAGACTCTCACCTCCGAACCTTTCATCCAGTCGGTATGGGTAAAGTTGACATCAAGGGACTTGACACCCGAGAGACCAGCAACGTTGCCAAACATGGATTCGACACCTTTCACGAACGACATGCCTGCATTACCCCATCCGGCAGAAGCCGCCCAGGGATTGATCAAGAGTTCAGGTGCACCCGCTTGACCAGAACGGTCCTCATTACCTGCAAATGCTTTGGGAGCGCTGACTCCGAGAAGGAGTACGAGGCTCAATACGATATATCTGAATGTTTTCTTCATGATTCTGTAATTTTTAAGGTTAAGCATTTTTCCGATAAATTAGAACGTATTCAAGTCAATTAGACGCATTGCACCGAAGAACTTGACCGTGCGTTCACCACCGCTGGTGTTATCCTTGACATGGATCAGGTAGAAGCCTGAAGCCACCGGCGTATTGGCGAAGTTAGTGAGATCCCATTCGATGGAGGTCAGTTCGTTATCCTTCTTGAACTGACGGATCTTGGTACCAGCCAGGTTGTAGATGGTCACCGTACAGTTGTTAGGAAGGTTCGTGATCTTAACCTTGTTGTTCAAAGCGTTGGCTTCGTAACCAGAGAAGGCATAGTAAGGATTCGGGACCACTGTGATCAAGTCAAGGTCGCTTTCGGTCTTTGCAGGATCGTTTTGTACAGGATCCAGTCCTTCGATGGTGAAGCGATACTTCGGATACAGGTTGTTGATGTTCAGACCATAATCCGGATTGTTGAGGTAAGTCGTATCAACGGGCAGGTAAGAATAACCTGGTTCATAAGGCTTAGCAACACGGATACGGATCTTGGCATCGTTGCCAGGTTGGAGCCAGGTCTGTCCTTCAACAGCCATCGGCATACCAATATACATGGCCTGTCTCCACAAGAAGCCTCTGTAAAGGGTATTCCAAGTGTTATTCATTTGGAACTTGCAGAGGAGGTTGAAGGCATAACGACCGGCGTCATAGGCGGGGGCGTTGAATTCCTCCCTTGGAATTTGGACGTTGTTGGGCAGATTGTTCGGTTGACCCATACCCAAGATATACACATAGTGTTTGCCTCCGAAGACGGCCTCCTCGTCGACTTGACGGAAGATGGCAGGATCATAGAGTTGTGAACGGTCGCCATACAGTTCATCCACAGTGCTCTTCATCACCGCCGGAGGATTAAATTTCATATCACGGCCATTAAGGTCTTCAAGATAAGAGTCTTCACTGAAGATGACGTTCAAACGTGCACCTGTCTCCACATCGATAACATAGCCTGGGAACCAGCTCATACCCTGTGGGGAGATGTAGTTGGGGTCATTAGGATTGTTACTGATATACGTGCTTGTCGTGTCGTTGGTCCAATCTTCCCAAGGTCTGTTCGTTCTGGGATCGATATAGGGATTACCCTTCTTGTCGACAGAGGCAGCTTTTCTCAAAGTGAACTGTTTCACATTGTTTTGCGACAACTTTTCATCGGGGCAGGCCTCAATAACTGGGCAACGCGTCCACAAGTTAGTATCACTGGTCAGCACAATATCCACACTATTGGTTTTCCTGAAGTAGGTCGTGTCACGTGCACCGCCAACAGGAACTGGATAGACGGAGTTCTGCTGGAAAGCGCAGAGGCAGGTAGGAGCCCAAGTACGGTTGGCGATCTTTTCAAACGCTTCAGTCGGGTCGGAAGCAACCAGTTTGTCAGCCATATTGAAGTCATCGTTGTCGCTGTTTTCTGAGTCATGGTACGTTCCAGAACGAATCCAGTTCAGCGGGCTGCTGGCCAGGAAGTCCTTGTCGCGAATACCATCGAGCCATTTGTGCGTGCTGTCCTGGAAGGTCAGTGAAGAAGTAATCAAACCACTGTTGTTGGCCAGCACTTCGTAAGCCTTATAGAAGTGCGGGTTGCTTTGGTCATTGTCCCACAACTTACCCACATACACTGGGCCAAGATTCCAAGGCTGGTTGACCGTGATGGAGATACCTCTATCGATGAACATCTTTTCATCAGAGAAGGTGGTGATCGTATCGCAATGGTAGACCTCGCCGCTCACCGTATCCAGAAGAGTCCAGTGAGAAGCCATACGCAAGGCTCTACTATCTTGTACGGTATCGCTACCGACAAGTTGAACGGAGTTATTGGTCGAAACGCCATGGGTATACACTGGGAACAAGGAGTCAAAGGTGAGTTCGTAGGTGGTGGATTTCACATTAAGAGGATCAATCACCTTCACATTGAGAGGACCATAACCCACTTTGTAGGAAGGATGATAAGCAATCGGGTAGTCGGGATGACCCATTACAACCTCTTTGCTAGCCACCTTCAAATTGTTATCCTTATCGTAAAGGATGTCGTGAACGGTCTCTTCGCTCAACTCAAGTTCATTGCCACCATTACCGATACCGACGAGACGAGTGATGGCCGGTTTCTGACCGTATTCACACTGCATCACAGTACCATTGATGATCTTATGCGGGACGGCTTCGTAGCACTTGATGTCCTTACGACCTTCGAGGTAGGGCTTTTGCTGACCTGAAAGGAGGATGGGTTCGCTAGGATCCTGGGCATAGTCCATATAGTTGTTATAGGCATAAGCAACGGCCATGTAATAATAGGTCTTATGGTTGACCAGAGAGGTGCTCTCACCAGTGGAGAACAAGTCTTCAGTGACCACGAAGCTATGGGTAATGCCGGCATCGGCACCATCCACTTTCAAACTAGGAACGATAGCACCAATATGGTCATCCCATTCATAGTTGACCAGGTGGGAAACACCATTTTGGATGTCGCATTGGAAGACCAGACGAGCCTTGGCATTGTTGCTAAGTTCATCAGCACCGACTTCATCGTTGACAAGCTGAAACACTTTATAACCTTCGAAACGATAGAAACGGTCGGCCAATTTGGTAGAATCATCGGGGCGATACTCCGGGATTTCAGGATCTTTTTCGATATAGCCTTCCTTATAGTTGTTTGAAGAAGGAGTATAGGACAGATAAACGATAAGTTTCTGGTCGAGTTCGCGGATGGTGAGGTCAGGAGCGCTGGGGCCATCGATAACTTTAAAGCAGTTGTCGAACAAAGCCTGGCACTTGTCGTCGGTCACGCGGAGAAGTTCCACAGAAGCTTGAGGACCACCCGAGGTAGCACGAGCCCACGGCACACCGAAGGTGATGTAGTTGACGGCACCTGGTTTCAAGGTGAAGGGACCAGCGGACTGCATGAAACGACGGTCATCCGGCTTGTTGCCCGCTTCAGAGTCGGTCCAGTATTTACCATTTTGGTTGTAACCACCTCCCGGAGGAATACCACCGGTACCCCAGTTGCAGGGGTCGGTATCGCCGGGGAACATGAACACGCAGGCGGGACCCACGACACCAGAGGTGCCTGGATAAGCGTTACCACCATACATCATGCTGTTACCGTCCTTCCAGATACCACGCAGGAAGTTATAGTAGTCGGAAGCATATTCCGGGTCACCCGTTTGGGCAGCACCGTTGGTGTGATAAAGGAAGCGGCGCATACCGAAACGTTCATCATCGACAATGCCGTTACCGAAGTTCACACCATTGATGGACTCATCGCAGAGTTGTTCTCTATCGACGGTATCATGGATGAAAATGGAGTCACCAGAGATCGGGTCGAGACCAGTGAACACGGAATTGATGGTGAATTTATATTTGGGGTTGTCTATTTCATCAGCATCCATATAAGGACCCTGGAAGAAGTCGATACCCACCGCTGGAGGTTGGTTACCATAAGCTTCAGGTTCACCGCTACCATCGATAGCATAACCATTGTAACCGTAACCAAGACCACGTTGCACGTCGCAACCCACATAGTCGTCACGGGCATAGCCAAGGTCCACGTCAGTCCAAGGGCAGAAGTAGGTGTTGGTGAGTTCATAAGTAGAGCGGTTGATGATCTCGTAGCTACAGAACGACATGTTATTGATTTCGTCGTTGGTAGCAAATCCGAAAGCTTGTGCACGGATTTCAAGACCGATGGCTGAACCGTGGGATTCGGTATGTGAATTACCCTTATCATTGAACACCCACCACAGGGTTTGGTCACCTTTCAGCACTTGGTCGGAGAGGATGGAGCCGTGGATCGCTTCGGGCTCATACTGCTCGTCCATGGTTGGGGTCTTGGTGTGACAGAGTTCATTGTCAACATCATAATAGGGGAAGTCACCGTTCTCGGGATCATATTCACCGTTGAAGTTATTGTCATAGAAGGGAGCCATGTAGTGGCTGACGCCGTCCCAGTTACCACCGACGATTTCAGGATGGGCAGGCCATTCGAGAATGATCTTCGGGGGTGACGGATAATCCTCGGTAGGTTCAAAAGATCCGTATCTGGATTTGGGGTCATCTTTCGGGCCCGTCAAGTGATTGATGAACTCGTCAACTTCATCGCGGGTGATTTTCCAGATGCGGTCCCATTCGGCGCAGGTAACAGCGTCGATGTTGGCACCATCGAGGGTCAGAGGACCTGTCCAGAAATCGTTACCACCCTTGAGATCGGGACCTTGACGGAAACGCACAGCAGAACATTTCAACTGGTTGTTAATGTCACGACCAGCGATCCAAAGAGCACCAGCGAACAAAGAGGTAGCAGAGCCATTGGCAGGGATGAAGTACTGGGCTCCCATACCACCGGGGAGGTCCCACCACATGTCACCGCCCGCGTTAAAACGGGTTCTAACATTGTTGATGTTCAACCATTCAAAAGCGGACGATGGTGAACATCCGGCTGTCGTCTCTTTCAGCTCCCGGTTTCCCTTAGAGGGGGTACCGTCACCGACCCAGACGTGAGCCTTTCCTGGAATTGTAACGCCCATCATAAGGAGCGCGACAAACAATAAACGTGCGATATTCTTCATATTATCTGTGATTATTCTTTTAGATTCAACCATCGTTCATTAGAAGTTAAAGCTTGCACCGACTTTGATCTGGCGAGGTGTGGAGTAGTGTCCACCGTTGTTCACGTAGATCTGGTACATTTGGATGAAAGCTTCGGGATCCAACTGGTTGCGGATTTCCTGTTGATATTTGGCTGAGGTGAGGTAACCATCATCATCAGGGTCGCCAGTTGCGTTGTAAACACTCAAGATGTTCTTTGCGTTAAGGAGGTTGGTCACGTTGACATACACGTTGAAGAAGGCTTCGCGGCCTGTCTTACCTTCCTTATTGCCACCGAGGGTGATATAGAAGTCCTTGTCGACACGGAGGTCCATCTTGAAGGAGGCCGGCATTCTGGAGCCGTAGTAAGTACCTTCAAGCAGGTTGTTACCACCAGAGATCGGGGAGGTCACGGTACGTGAAGCGGTGTACGGGGCACCGGAACCACCGGTCAGTGTCAGAGAGGCACCTGCATTGGCGAGCAATTGAATGGGGCTCTTGCCTGACTTCTCGCGGTTGATGACGGGACCATCGTATTTCTTACCAGAACCGTAACGATAGTCAACGGTAAGGCTGACGGCGTGACGGCGGTCGAAACCCGTCGGGAAGGTTGATCTCAGGTTAGGCACACCAGCGCTAATCAGAGCGGCAGCCGTTGAGGTGGAAGAACCGGTCATGCTTGCATACTGCAAAGTGTAGTTGGCACGCACACGGACGTTCTTGGTTCTACGGAGGTCGTATTCGGCGGTAATACCTTTGGTGGTACCAAAGTCGAGGTTACTGTAGGAAGTGTAGGACTTCGGGTAAGCACCTGTCAGACGATACATCTGAACCATATTACGAATCTCACGATAGTAGGCCGTGATGGTGAACGAGGAGGTGTTATTGATCTTCTGGGTGAAACCGAGTTCGTAGTCAACCGTCTGCATAGGTCTCAAGTTCGGGTTGGCGATAGAACCGGAATTCTCAGTGAAGTAGTAATAGTCGAGCGGGGTGACGAAGTAGGCACTTGAAGGACGCTGGGTCAGCTTGTCGTAGTGAGCGAAGAACAGGGCCTCGTCAGAAATCGGGAAGGAGAAGGAGATACGCGGCATGAAGTCCCATGAAGGTTTATAGTCTTCGAAGGAAGCTTGGTCCACCTTTTGTTGGTCAGGGTTTTTGACCCACGGGGTAGGTTCGGTACCGCCTCTGGCCAGAGCCGTCGGGGAAGCCACGATAGCACCGTCAGCATTATACCATGTGGTACCGCTACGGAAACCAGTGATTTCGTTGATGTCGGTAAGGCCGTTGATATAGATGGCGTAGTCGTCGCCGATGTTGCTCGGGATGGTGACAAACTCACCTGTAGGAAGTTCAATCTGACCATTGGAGCGTTTGTCGCCGACAGTGAAGTAGTTGTAAAGGATGAAGGGGTCTTTCAACACCGACTGGTTAGCGTCAAAACGGTCGGCACGAACACCGACTTGGAAGATCAAGTCTTTGAAGGCGAATTTATCCTGGATATAACCGGCAGCGTAAATAGGCTGGCTGGAGGCCACAGGACGGGTGAAGAAGGTATTGCCATTATCATCGGTCTTGGTCTCAGTGAAGAAGTCATCGAGCGTAGGACGTTCTCCCCAGCCGTGTTTCTTACCATCGTAAGTGTAGCCGTAGTAGGACACATAGAGTTGACCGTCACGGGTAAGTTCGTCAGGTGAGAACATGCTGATATCGAGGCCGCCAGAGACATAGGCTTTATTCTTCTTGCCGTTCTCATCATAATACATGATGGAGTTGTCGCTAAAATCATAGGAGTCGATCAAGATGTAGTCGGTTCCCTTGGGATCGAGACCCATAGCTTTACGCAGGTTGACGTCGAAAACAAACTGGTTGTCACCGTCGTAGAATCTGTGGAAGCGGACGGTATCGACGTAACCGTCATAGCTGGTCGCATACGGGTTAGCCATATCCAACTCTTGAATATGGGAGTTCACCAAGCCACGCATAAGGGTCCAGTAGTCGGTAACGTAGCTCATGCCGCTGGAGTTCTGCTGTTCATATTGGAAACCGAGTTTCACTTCGTGTGAGCTATCGCCGTTACCAATCGTCATGGAGGCGTTGACGTTGAAAGCGATCTGGTCGCTGACGGACTTACCGTAGTTGGACATGATGGTGCCGGGGACGGCATACATGCCATAGATGTAGTTCGGGGTACGTCCGTTCACCAGACCACCATTGAGTTGAAGGTTGGTGAAGTTGTCGTAGTAACCGCTAGCGCCATTGCCTCTATAGAGGTCGATGGTATAATCGGTATATCTGGCCAACAGGGGGTTGAGTTCCGAGGGAGTGAACTCGACGAGGGTGTCGTAGTCCCAGGAGTTCAGGGTCCAGACGTTGGTGAAGTTTCTATATTGACCGTCCACAAGCACAGAGTCAACGTTACCCACTTGATAAGTCGGGGTCTTATAGGTCATAAAGTTTCCGAGGTAGCCATATCCAAAGATATTGTCCCAAAGGTCGGGGTCACCATACTCACCTGTTGATCTAGTGTAGTCGGCTTGGATGCTATAGTAGAAGTTACGAATCAGCGAGGTGCTTTCGGGGGCGGTGGGGAAACGCTGGGTGAAGCGGATATAGCCACGGGTGGTCCCTGACTTGCTGATATAGTTTTTATCGGTGTTGAAGTAGGAGAAGCTACGTGAGAATCCGTGTCCGCTGTATCTGTAGAACGATCCACCGATGGTGAGGTTGATGGTCTCGGTCGTACGAACGTTGATGTTACCCGAGAGGTTCACGGAATAGCTGCTGGTGTTGGCTGATAATCTGGAGTAAACCAAGTCGTCCTTTTTGGTGAAGGAAGCTGTTTGGTAGGTACCAGCACCAATGCCGGTGGGGACGAGAGGATACTTGGAGATGGTATCCAGCCATCTTTGGTCGGCGGTATAGAAACCCGTAGCAGAGAGGGCACCCACTTTGTTGTAGGAGAGGTCACCAGCGAGGAAGAAGCCCAGCAGAGCGGTCTCGGCTTGCTTACCCTTGATGAGTGGTCCCTGGATGCTGAAGCCCAAACGGTTACGGCCATAGCCTTCCACTGAGGTTTCAAGTTCCAGACCAGCGCCGAAGGTACGGCTGGGGCCTTTGGTAGTCACGTTGATGATACCGCCCATGGCGTCACCATACATGGCAGGGGTACCACCAAGAATGACGTCCACCTGGTCGATAGCGCTTTGCGGAACGCTGGAACTACCGATGACCTTCACACCGTCGATGTAGTAGACGGCGTCTTCACGAGAACCACGGATACTACCGACCTCACCGTCAGCCGAGTACACACCGCCTACGGTAGAGGCGACACCCGATGCCGAACGGTTCGGCAACTTAGCGATTTCCTCAGCGGTGATGGAAGCACCGGACGTGGTGTTATCCTTCGAGATCAACGGAACCTCATAATCGATAACCGTGACCTCCGTCAGACTAATGGCACCACTCTGCATCTTAATGTTCCAATCGGTAATCTTGTTGGCCGGAATAATGATGCCGTTCAAGACATAATTGTTGTAGCCAACGAAGGTTGCCTTCAAATCATACGTTCCCGGAGGAATAGGGTTGATGTCATAGTTACCATCGAAATCCGAAGTCGCACCGCCAACCAAGGTTCCTCCTTTTTCGAGGACGATGTTTGCGAACGATACGGGCTGACCCGTTTCATCGGTAACCTTTCCTTTGAGTCGTCCTTGCTGTGCGAAAGCTAACGTGCATGTTGCCAACACAATTGCAAGGGTCATTAGTAAATTTCTAAACATACCTTGTGATTTTATGTTATACTTCCTATTTAATTTGCACTAAAAAGCCATCAAAATTATAAACTTTTTACCAAGCACACAAGAAAAAACAATTTTTAGTGATGTTTTTTTCGTTAAAAAAATTCTCACATCTTGTGAAAATGATGAAAATTAAGGGATTACAAAACAACTCTCCCGAAAAAAAATTTTGACAGAAAAAGGCTGCTTTTAAGAAAAACACACCTATTTAATATTAATAGAGACTCAGCGTTGCAGATGCCGATTCAGTCGTCTGGCACGGCGCCGGTCTTCACGAATCATCTTCTTCGTCTTCGGAGCCTGATGCTTATAGTGCGTGTCAATGGCTTTCTCATAATCCTTTTGGGCCTGCCTCTCTTGCTGCTCCATCATCCGCTCGGCCTTTCGAATCGCCCTACTGGAGCGGCTAGAGGCACAGGAAAAAGTCATCAGCAAGAGCAAAACCAAGAAAAAAATGGCACTTCTCTTCATCCGTTTTCGTGTTTTTCGACGTACAAAGATAGCACTTTCAGCAAAAACAACTACATTTGCGGAATGAAAAACAAACGAACCCTGCTTTTGATCCTGCTGCTCACAGCCTCATTACAAGGCTGCAAGGATGTCCATGAAAACCCAAACTACCCCAACGCCATCATCAACATCACCATCAACCTCAACCAGATCGACTATTACGACCTGAGGGTGGTGAGCGGCTACACGTACCTGACTTCCGACCCGATGAGTACCAGTCGTGGTCTCATTGTGTACCGGTTATCGCAAGACGAGTTCAGGGCCTACGACCGACTTCCCCCTAATAATCCCGACTGCCGGGACAACAACGGCAATCTCACCCGACTGGTGGTCGATTTCCCCTTCGTTGTCGACAACTGCAACGACATCAAATACAATATTATTAATGGCGACATCTTCGAAGGCGACGGTATTTATCCGCTCATTCAGTACCGCACCAGTTTTGATGGGTATGAGGTGCACATTTTTAATTGAGAAGACAGAAGTAAGAAGTAAGAATTAAGATTGGCGTTGGATGGAGGCCAGATGGATGGCTTCGAACACCTTATTTATTAATTCCTTTGAAAGGCCGAGTTCTTCTCCCGTTTGGAGGTGATTGGCCAAGATTTGTTTCCAGCGATCCATCTGCACCACCGTGAGTCCCTTCTCTTTCTTGTATGCACCGATTTGGCTTGAGACATTCATCCGACGAGCCAACAGCTGGAGCAATTCAGCATCAATGTCGTCAATCTCGCTACGAAGGGCTGCCAGCACTTGATCATTAGCAGCAGCCTGAGAGGAGCGAGGCCGCAGCGATACCAATAATTCTTTCAACATTTCTGGTGAAATCTGTTGACTAGCATCGGTGAGTGCATGGTCAGGATCGTGGTGGCATTCCACCATCAAGCCGTCAAAAGCCAAATCGATCGATTTCTGGGCGGTGTCACGAAGCAGTTCCCGACATCCACAGATATGGCTGATGTCGGTGAGCACCGGAACATCAAGAACACGCTTCAACTCGATGGCAATTTCCCACATCGGGAAGTTGCGGTAAGGGGATTCTTTATAATAGGAGAAGCCCCGATGGATGGCCGCCAATGGGGCCACCCCTGCTTTTCTGAAACGCTCGAAAGCTCCCACCCAAAGGTTTAGGTCAGGAGAGACGGGATTCTTGATAAAAACGGGGAGGTCCATGCCTTTCAAGGTATCGGCCAGTTGCTGCACCGAAAAGGGGTTGACCACGGTACGGGCACCGATCCATAAGGCATCGACCTCGTATTTCAAGGCCAATTCAACGTGTTCAGGCGTGGCCACCTCGGTTGCTATGGGCAGGCCCGTCTCTTTCTTGGCTTCAAGGAGCCATTTCAACCCTTCCTCTCCCCTACCCTCAAAGGCATCGGGACGGGTACGGGGTTTCCAGATGCCCCCCCGTAATAGTTTCACTTCAGGTATTTTGGCCAAAGCACGCGCTGTGGCAAGGATTTGCTCCTCACACTCCACACTACACGGGCCGGCCATGACAATTGGATCGTTCATCGTTGCAAATATACGGCATTTTTATTCGTCTATTGTGTTTTTTTCATAACTTTGCGCCTAAGTTTAAAACATCATACCGTGAAAAGAGTAGAAATCAAGCAAGCCTTGCAGATGCAGGCTTCGGAAGAAGAGATTACCGTAATGGGCTGGGTGCGCAACAAGCGCGGCAGCAAAAACGTGGCTTTCATTGCCTTAAACGATGGTTCCACCATCAACAACTTGCAACTGGTCATTGACTTGAACGTCATCCCCGAGGAGAATCTGGCCTTGATGCACGCTGGAGCCTCCTTGTGGGCCAAGGGAGTTTTGGTGGCCTCCATGGGCAGCGGTCAGGCCGTGGAGCTCTCCGTAAAGGAAATCGGGCTATTCGGTCCTGCCAACCCCGATGAATACCCGTTGCAACCCAAGAAGCATTCCTTGGAGTTCTTGCGTGACATCGCCCACCTGCGTTTCCGCACCAATACTTTCGGTGCGGTGATGCGTCTACGCCATGCCATGGTGTTTGCCATTCACAAGTTTTTCACCGAAAGAGGTTTCTACAACATCCACACCCCGCTCATCACCGCCTCCGACGCAGAGGGTGCCGGCGAGATGTTCCAAGTGACCACCTTGGACTTGAACAACCCGCCCCGCGACGAGCAAGGCAACGTCGATTACAAGCAGGACTTCTTCGGCAAGTCGACCAACCTTACTGTATCGGGACAGCTCGAAGGTGAGCTGGCCGCCACGGCGCTGGGCAAGATCTACACCTTTGGTCCCACGTTCCGTGCCGAAAACTCCAACACCACGCGCCACTTGGCCGAGTTCTGGATGATCGAACCCGAGATGGCCTTCTACGACATCAACGACAACATGGACCTCGCCGAAGAGATGCTGAAATACTTGATCCAATACGCTTTGGACAACAACATGGACGACCTCCAGTTCCTCAGCAAGCGCCTCCAAGACGAAGAGAAGGGCAAGAAAGAGGAAGACAAGTCGATGGAACTCATCAGCAAGCTGCACTTCGTGCTCGAGCATGAGTTCGTGCGCCTCACCTACACCGAGGCCATCGACATCCTGCGCAACTCCAACTACAACAAGAAGGGCAAGTTCCAGTATCCCGTGGACGGTTGGGGCGTCGACCTGCAGTCGGAGCACGAGCGTTACCTCGTCGAGAAGCACTTCAAGAAGCCGGTCATCCTCACCGACTATCCGAAAGAGATCAAGGCTTTCTACATGAAGCAGAACGAAGACGGCAAGACCGTCCGCGCCATGGACG
>CAMHFN010000006.1 GCA_946184615.1 uncultured Bacteroidales bacterium | reverse complement strand
CCTTCTTCTGGTGCTCGGGCATGAACCACTTCATGGAGATTGCCAAGATGCGTGCTGCCCGTATGCTGTGGGCCAAGATCGTCAGCACCTTCAATCCGAAGAACACCAAGTCGTTGGCCTTGCGTACGCACACGCAGACCTCGGGTTGGTCGCTCACCGAGCAAGACCCGTTCAACAACGTGGCCCGTACCTGCATCGAGGCTATGGGTGCCGCTCTGGGTCACACCCAGTCGCTGCACACCAACGCCTTGGACGAGGCCATCGCTTTGCCCACCGACTTCAGCGCCCGTATCGCCCGTAACACTCAGATCTACATCCAGGAAGAGACCAACATTTGCCGCGTCGTCGACCCGTGGGCTGGCTCCTATTATGTGGAGAGCCTCACCAATGAGATTGCCCACCGTGCTTGGGGTCACATCCAAGAGGTGGAAGCTATGGGTGGCATGGCCAAGGCCATCGAGACGGGTCTGCCGAAGATGCGTATCGAAGAGGCCGCTGCCCGCAAGCAGGCCAAGATCGACTCGGGTCGCGAGACCATCGTCGGTATCAACAAGTACCGCCTCGACCACGAAGACCCCATCGAGACCTTGGAAGTCGACAACACCGCTGTGCGTGAGTCGCAGATCAAGCGCTTGAAGGAGCTTCGCGCCAACCGCAATGAGGCCGACGTGCAACGTTGCCTCGACGCCATCACCAAGTGTGCCGAGACCGACGAAGGCAACCTGCTGGCCCTGGCCATCGAGGCTGCCAAGTGCCGCGCCTCGTTGGGTGAAATCTCCATGGCTTGCGAGAAGGTCGCAGGCCGTTACAAAGCTGTCATCCGTTCAATCTCAGGAGTGTATTCTATGGAAACGAAAAACGATGCAAGATTCGAGGAAGCCTGCCGCAAGGCCGACGAGTTCGCCAAGTTGGAAGGCCGTCGTCCGCGTATCATGATTGCCAAGATGGGTCAGGACGGTCACGACCGTGGCGCCAAGGTGGTGGCCACGGGTTATGCCGACATCGGCTTCGACGTCGACATGGGTCCCTTGTTCCAGACGCCCGCCGAGGCTGCCAAACAAGCCGTAGAAAACGACGTCCACATCATGGGCGTGAGTTCGCTGGCCGCCGGTCATAAGACCTTGGTGCCTCAGGTGATCGCTGAGTTGGAAAAACTCGGTCGTCCCGACATCATGGTCACCGTGGGTGGCGTGATTCCCGCGCAGGACTACCAGTTCCTGTACGACGCCGGTGCTGTGGCCATCTTCGGTCCTGGAACCGTGATCAGCGATTCAGCCATCAAGATGCTGGAGCTGCTGATTGCCGCACGCAAACAGGCTTAATTTTAACGGTAGAGACGCGCCATAACACGTCTCTACAACGTAAAATCAAACAATCCCGTCTTGCTGGCGGGATTTTTTGTATTTTTGTCCCATGAAAAACGCATAAAAAACGATGTAAAATGGAAAATTTCAATGATGCCCAAGACGCCACCTTGAACAATGTAGAAGAAACATCGACAAAAAATAATGGCCGAAACGATTTCTGGAAAAGTCTGCTTCCCACGGTACTTGGCATTTCCATCTCCATTGTCCTCACCTTCGGTACCAATGCACTACTGCTGTATCGCTATGCAGCCAAAGACCGTAAGATGACCGCCATGATGGTGATGGGTAACATAGAGACTTTCGCCAACCATTTGGAGCAATGCGCCGATCACATGGGTTGGAACGATACCTTGGCCACCTATCTGCTCGCCATACCTATCGATTCTCTTGACTTTGTTGACCAAAACCAACTCCTCTACTGTATTAATAATGTTACGGCCTATTACACTTTAAATCATGACCAATCGGCGGAGAATATCTTCTCCAACTCGATCGACACATGGAAAAACATAGGAATCTTTGAGTTTATCGAAAACACGGGCCAGTGTTTTGCCGATATCAAAAACATAAAAGAGATTTACGATGACTTTCTCGGTACGACAGACCGCATTAGGAACCGAATGGTACAAAACCTCGAAGCCTGTCCTGGCAATACGCTGGGTTCCAAGGTGTTGCACGACAAAGAGTACCGAAATCATTTGGCACACATCCACTCCCAAGCGGAGTATTATCACTATCTGGCAGCGTACGTTCGTTGGAAGAATGTCAAAAACATGCAGTTGATGGGTGTTTCAGAAGAAGAGTTGAAGCTTTTCATCGAAGAAAGAGACAAAAAACAAGTAACCATCGGTGATGCTCCGGAACAGGAAATGTTCCGTACTCCTGTCATCCATGTCGACAGTTTGCCCGATATAAAGGATTGGCTAAAATAAAAGACCTAGGATTACTTGCGGTAGCGGATAGCAAACAACGTCAAGTCATCGCTCTGTTCGGCATCGCCGACGAAATCCCGCACGGCATCCGTCACTGTCCCAATCAGCATTTCAGGGTTTGTTGATGGGGTGTTAAGCACAGCCAGCACCTTATCCCGTCCAAACTGAGCGTGGTCTTTGTCTTCCGCCTCGGTCAGTCCATCGGTGTAAAGGAAAAGAGTCGTGCCGGGGGCGAGTGTTTTTTGTTGCGCTTTATAATTCCATTCAGCCATTACACCCAAAGGTAGATTGGATTCGATGTCCAAGAACTCTGGTTGATCTCCTCCCAAAAGGAGAGGTGCTTCATGACCCGCATTGCAATAGGTCAGCTCGCCAGTAGTAAGGTCCAAAACACCTAGGAAGAAGGTGGCAAACATCATCAATTCGTTTCTTGCCGACAAGGCATCATTGAGCGTAGTGACGATCTTCTCAGGCCGAGTCTCGTTGGCGACCTGTGTGCGGAACACGGCGACAATCATCGCCATCCACAGTGCACTGGGAAGTCCTTTTCCGGAGACATCACCGATGCAGAAGAACAACCTCTCATTGCGAAGGACAAAGTCAAACATATCACCGCCTACGGCCTTGGCTGGTGTTAACATACCATAAATGTCAATGTCGTTCCGGTCGGGATAGGGTGGGTAGGTCTTCGGCAGCATCGCCATCTGGATTTTACGGGCGATATCCAGTTCGTTTTCCAGTGATGCACGTTGGGCCGTGGCCGTTGTGAGCTTGTCGATATAAGAGGATAGCGAATGCTGCATGTCCTCGAATGAATCCCGCAACAGCCGTATTTCGTCGTTTTGTTTGATTTCAGGGAGTGACGTGTTGAAATGACCTTGTGCGATTTCTTCAGCGGAAGCAGCCAAGGCTTTGAGAGGTCGAGTGGCTCTACGTGTCGACAAGCCGCTAATCAAGGAAGTCACTAGAAAACCAATGCCCATCAGGATTAAGATGATGGTCGCAATGATTTTTCCTGGTCGATACAAGGCCGATGTCGGAACGACAATAGCCATCGACCAACCGGCTCGCGACAATGGGCTGTAGTAGACTGACGAACGAATTCCGTCCATGAAGGTGGTTTTGTTCGATTTCTTGCCAGCCAGCATCTCCTCTCCAATCTGTCGGTATTCTTCGGACATCTTCGTTCCTGCATAGTCGAAATAGTTTCCTGTTAAGGATCGTTTCCTTTCAGGATGTGCGATATAAACACCGTCACGTCCAAGGATGAAACAATAGATTCGTTCATTAGCAGCTTTCTTTCCGAATAATTGGGTCCGGTTCACCTGTTCGTCCAATCGAATCAGTTCGTCATAAAGCCATTGCAAGGGGAAATCGGCTCCGAACACGCCTGCAAGATTACCGTTATCGTCCATGACAGGAGCAGAGAAAGTACACAAGATGGTCTTCGCTCCCGCATCGTCATAATAAGGATCCGACCAACGGCCTTCACCTGTTTCCAAGGATTCTTGGTACCATTTGGTCTGGAGATAATCGTGTTGAGAAGATCCAATCTGAAGACGCTCTATGGATCCACCGTCCCGCCGAACAACGTAGGGCTCGAACCAACGTCCTTTTTCTGGAAAATAATCCGGGTTGAATCCGACACCGTATCCCACAATATGAGGATTCAGTCGTAATTCCGATTCCAAAGCATCAAACACCTCATCAGGCGACCCTAAGTTTTTTTGGATTTCTGCTAAGTTATTCTCTGCAGAAACCTCCACCTTACTAAGCATCCCTTCTATTTTGTCGTTGGTATTATCAAGGATGTCTTGATAGTGGATACTGGTTAGAAGGGTGATTTCCGAACGGGCAAATATAAAAATCAGCAGGGAGATGAGCGACATCAGCAATAACATCGACAGGACAATCCGTCGGGTAATGCGTCCAGAAAAGGAAATGTTTTTCATAACTATTTAGTCTCTGCAAAAATAAAAATCATTTAAAATCCCCAACCACCTCCAACGCTTCAGTTAGCATATTGACATCTTTCACGTCGATGCGTTCAAACACAGGCTGAAGTTTCTCAATTTTATCCAAATGAAAGAGCAGCTCATTCTGGGATGGCTCTTCCATGAAGCCTGTAGGAAACTTGTCTTTCACCAGGTTCAAGGCCATTCGTACCAATCCTTCCATACCGAATCCACCTGAATACCTTACCCGTAAATCGGTACCAATCACCTCCAGCACTCGAAGATCAACCCCGACTTTTTTCTTCATGATACCAAGATTTATTTCATACAACACTTTAATTGTTTTTTGATCAACAAATTCAAAACTAAGAGGTTGTTGGGTTTGTTCGGTGACCAGTTTTTGCAATTCTTGGTAGGATACGGATGCTTTCATTTTGAACGATTTGAAGCATTTAATTAATAATACATTTCAAAGGCTTTCTTAATCCACTTCGGGTTATGGCTTCCCTGTTTCATCAACCACATAGTCGATGATGAGGCAGTCCACACCTGCTTTTTTCAGTAAGTATCCGCAGGTGCTACCCGAGGGACCGGCTCCAACAATGACTACGTGTTTCATATAACTAAAAGGATTAAGTGTGGCAAAAATAAAAAATTATTATTTTTGCCGCTCAAAGAAAAATAAACCCCATCAATATCATGAAAAAGCTCCTCTCTTTAGTCACAATCCTCGCTTTGACCGCTTTGATGACCGTTCAGGCTCAAAACCGTAAACCAGATTGGGCGCGCTGGCACTATCTTTCCGAAGAAGAAATGAATACCCCAGTGCGGAATGAGAATTTTACAGAGACACCTCCTCCGACGGGAGAACCCCGTTTTGTGGGTGAGTTCGAGCCGATGCAAGGTGTGATGATCCGCTACCCCCTCGGCATTCCTACCAGCCTTGTGGTCGATTTGTCGAACAACTGTCATGTGTATTGCATCACTCAGCAACAAAGCAGTGCCCAAAGCAGTTTTCAAAGTGCGGGTGTCAACATGAATAATGTCACCTTTGTGAATGCTCCCTCCGACTCCTATTGGGTGCGCGACTATGGTCCCTGGTACATCTTCGAGGACCGTCACCCTGCCATCGTGGATAATCGTTACAACCGACCCCGTCCCAATGACGACAACATGTCGCAAGTATTTGCCAACTATTGGAACATCCCGATGTATGGCATGAACCTTCAGCATACGGGTGGCAATATGATGGAAGACGGTCGCGGCCATGGTGTGAGCGACGAGTTGGTGTTCAACGAAAATGGCAATAACGAAGCCAACGTGCGTCAGAAAATGCACGATTACCTTGGCATTGACCCCTATCACGTCACCATCGACCCGCAAGGCGACTATATCGCTCACGTAGACTGCTGGGGCAAGTATCTTGCACCCGACAAGATTTTGATTGCCCAACTGCCGCAGAGCAATTCTCAATATGCTTTGTATGAGCAAGTTGCAAATTATTTTGCCACCACCAACTGTTGTTGGGGTTATCCCTATCGCGTCTATCGTGTCCAGGAACCAGGTGGCTATACCCTAGCTCCTTACACCAATAGCCTGATCCTCAACAAGAGTGTGTATGTGCCGATGGGCGACAACTCCACTTATAACCAACAAGCCATTGCCGTTTATCAACAGGCTATGCCGGGTTACAACATTGTTCCTGTTTACAACAACGATTATTACATCAGCTGGGAGAACACCGACGCCCTCCACTGCCGCACCCGTGGCGTGATGGACTTCGATATGCTTTTTGTGGATCACAGAGATGTGTGGTATGGCATGCCGGATTGGCAGGCTTCTTATCCCGTAGTGAGCAAATTCATCGCTTACAGTGGACAGGAACTGAAACAGGATTCCCTCCTTGTTTACTATAAAATCAATAGTAGCGAGTATCAGGTAGCTCACATGACAGCTACAGGTAACCCTGACGAATATGTAGGTTACATCACAGGTTATGCTTCGGGCGATACCATCAGTTATTATGTGTTTGGCGCTGATGAATCGGGTCACCGTTACACCCAGCCGGTCTTTGCCGAGCTCGATCCTCACGAATTTATCGTGGGAACTTATGTGCCTACAGGTGAACTGGGAATTACACCGGATACTTTGTGGTTTACCGAAATGGGTCAAGACAAAGCCTTCAATATTTTCAATGGAACCACCGGAGAAGTGACCATAGAAGACATTATTCCCGATGCAGGATCCGCATTGAACATTTTAATGCCAGATCTGCCTCTCACCATGCAACCCGGTGAAGTAGCCAGAGTGGTGGTTAATTTACAGATACCGCCTTTGAAGGATGAATACTTGGCCTATCCTATCGAAATCAACACCACGGTAGGCACGAAGACCGTAATTGCCATGATACTCAATGAGGTTTACGACATGGGTTTGTATATCCCGGGTGCTCCTGTCGTTGAGTTAACCATCAACGAACCGCAAGCTGTTCCTTACGTGGTCAATGGCAACTATGGAACAGGTGCTCCTATTGAGATTACCGACATTTACGAAGTTGAAGATCCTCTTGGAACATCCTATTTGGAAATCATACCTGAACACGAACTGCCCTATTCTTTAAGTAGAGGGGAATCTTTCCAATTCACTTTGCGTCCCAAAGTCCCTACCACAAAAGGTCAAATCACCACTTTTGTTTACGTGGAATCAAGTGATAGAAGACTGGAATTTGCAGTCACGATAGATGAAGAACTCGTGACTGTCTCTGAGATTTCGACAGAAACCAAGCTCTATCCCAACCCAACTACAGGTCAATTCACCGTGGAAGGCGCAGACGTCGCCAAGGTAGAGGTATATAACCTTTTGGGTCAGAAAGTGTGTGAAACGAAGAACCACGTTGATGCCACAAACTGGAACAAGGGCGTCTATCTGGTGAATATTATCAACCAGAAGGGTGCCGTTGAGACCAGGAAGTTGGTAGTGGAATAAAGCTACCTTTCACTTGTTAAACGTCAAACTTGAACTCGGCGTCGAACCAGCCAGTATCTTCTTTCAATAAATCGTATTCTTCACCGGTGAGATGATCCACGACGTGTACGGTGCCTTTGATGTCGTCGTAGGTAAATGTGAACTGCGAATTAGGATTCGGGTCTTCTAAAGGAACGTCCATTTTAGTAGTTAACAAATGTTGAGGCTGCAAAAATACGAATATTTCTGAATTACAGCCGATTTCCGTTGACAATCTTCGAGAATTTGTTCCGTGAACGTTTTTGACGAGTGAACATGTTTTTCTCTTTTCCACTAAACAAAGAAGTGATCTTGGACCATGCTGCAACGAAGCCGCTTTCGTCATCATAGCCGATACGTCCGTATTTATCTTTCTTGTCAGCGAAGATGATGATGTTGTCCAAGTACCAATTCTTCACACAAGAACCGTCGCCGGTGTAATAAAAACAGAAATAGTTCGATTTGTTATTCCACGGCTCCATGTCGAAAGTCAGCAGATATTGGCTTTGAAGGATGCTTTGGGTGATGGTGTCGGACCAGATGCTCTCCCAGTTTTCTTGGTCTTGCGAGATGCCGATGCCAATCACGCCTTCGCGTCCCATATCGTAGGTTTCCAAACTCTGATTGAACTGCACCATGATATAGTCGTATTCGTCCAACTCCACAAAAGGAGAGGAGAGCAGCGCAGTCCCGTTGAAATTATAGTCAGGATACATCTGCATTTCGTGAGCTTTGCAACCAGCGTTAGCGGTGTTGGAGATATACCACACCACCCACTCGTCGCCGCCTACGTCCCACCCTTCGTTGAGCCAAGGCGTATAAAACCCTTCGCACAACACCACATCGCCTCTTTGTGCCCTCACGGGAAGGACGAAACCAACCATCATTATGATGAAAAACAAACGTTTCACATTACAAAAGTAGAAAAAACACAGAAAACCGTATCTTTGCAACTCCAATTAATGATAATCATGAAAAACAAAACCTTATTGTTTGCAGCAGCGCTCCTTGTTTTGGCTGCTTGCACTGAAAAACAACCTCAATTCAAAATCAACGTGGATTTGGCCAATACCGAAGGTAAGACCGTCTATCTGCAAAAAGACGGAAAAGTACTGGATTCGGCAGCTCTCGTAAATTGGAAGGCGGAGTTCAATACCCCTGTTTGTACCGACAATGAAATGTACAGCATCATGTTGGACGGTTGGCGCAGACCTTTCTTTTTCTTCACCGACAACAACGATGTCGTTCTAGAAGGCGATGCACAAAACCCCAATAATATCGAAGTGAAAGGTTCGGAATCACAAGACCGTCTGGTGGCCTTCATGAACAGTTATGACGCTCTCGAAGTCAAGTTGACTGCCGATAGTACCACCAGTCAGGCGGATGCCGATGAGATTTTAAAGATGCACTGTTTCGATTACGTATGGGAAAACCCCAAAGATGTGGTGGCCCATTACGTGATGTATCGCTACAAATGGGCCTTTGGTCCTTGTGAGTTGCGTACCATGATCGACAACATCCATCATGCCGATAGTACTTTAAGCTCCAGCAATTTACGTTTAGTAGAAGAGTATGTGGAGAAATTGGAGCGTGTGCAGGCGGGTCAACCGATCATCGACTTCACCCAAAACGATCCAGATGGCCATCCTGTGACCCTCTCAAAGTTGGCGGAAGGCAAACTTCTTTTGGTGGATTTTTGGGCCTCTTGGTGTCCTGACTGCCGCAAGGAAAATCCCAATGTGGTGGAGGCTTATCAGAAGTTCCACGACCAAGGGTTTGACATATTGGGTGTTTCTTTTGATACCGACAAAGAGGCTTGGCTTGCTGCCATTGAAAAGGATGGCCTCACCTGGACACATGTTTCTGATCTTCAGGGTTGGAACAATGCCGCAGGGGTCTTGTATAGCATCGCGTTTATTCCACAAAACGTCCTCATCAAAGATGGCACCATTGTCGCCCGCAACCTCGAAGGGTACGCCCTAATAAGAGAAATAATCGCCCAATTACAATAATATCTCTAAATTCTCCCTGGTGCCCATGCCACAAACGGGGGATTAGGATAGTCTTCCTTGTCGTATTCCAACGGCATTCCGTCGCTAATGCGCAACACCTTACCGCCAGCAGCAGTAAGAATGGCATCAGCAGCGGCGGTATCCCATTCCTTGGTCTTGCTGAAACAGACATATACGTCGGCTGTGCCTTCCACCAGACGAGCAAACTTTAGACTGCTTCCTTGACTGTCAATCACTAGGTCGGGATGTGCAGGACGCAATACCTCATTAATATATTCGTCTACCTCGGGAGTGCGGTGGGAGCGGCTGACCAAGACGGTGAAAGTTTTCCTTTCGCCGTTCCGTTTTCCACTCCCTACAGCCCAAAGCTGTTCCGTCACGGGTGCATAGATCACCCCCCATACCGGCCGTTTGTTTTCAATCAAGGCGATGTTTACCGTGAACTCACCGTTGCGTTTCACGAACTCGGCGGTGCCATCCAAAGGATCAACCAGCCAATAGCGACCGAATGTCGACCGGTCGGGAGGCAGGTCTTCTTCGCTGACAAAGGGAAGCCCTGTCGGTTTTAGCATCTCTTTGATGATGGCGCTAGCACGAAGGTCGGCCTGCGTGACTGGCGAGTCATCGTCTTTGGTGTAAACATCAAAAGGTTGCGCATAGACTTCCATAATAGCACGGCCTGCCGCGCGTGCTGCTTCAATTGCTGATAAAATCAAATGGTTCATAACGCAAAGATAAAAAAAATTCAAAAAAACTCCCCTATGTTGTTTTATTCTTCTAATTTTGCGCCCGAAACTCGGAGGGATGCCCTCTTTTTTGAAAATCAAACAACATGACAAAAAACTTAGTAATCGTCGAGTCCCCAGCAAAAGCCAAAACCATCGAGGGTTTTTTAGGAAAAGAATACACTGTCAAGTCAAGTTACGGTCATGTCCGCGACCTCAACAAGAATAATCTCAGTGTGAACATAGAGAAAGATTTCGAGCCAGAGTACGAAATCAGCGATGACAAAAAAACCCTAGTTGCTGAACTGAAAAAATTGGCTGCTCAAGCCGATACAGTTTGGTTGGCATCGGATGAGGACCGCGAGGGAGAGTCGATATCATGGCATCTTTATGAGGCTCTGGATTTGAAGAAAAAAGATACAAAACGTATTGTTTTCCATGAAATTACCAAGTCTGCTATTTTAAATGCCATTGAGAATCCGCGCAACATCGACATGGATTTGGTGGCTGCCCAACAAGCACGCCGTGTACTCGACCGTTTGGTGGGTTACGAGTTGTCACCGCTACTTTGGAAAAAGGTGAAACCATCACTTTCAGCCGGTCGTGTGCAGTCGGTGGCCGTGCGTCTCATCGTGGAACGCGAGGAAGAAATCAAAAATTTTGTGCAGACTAGCTCCTATCGCATCACGGCCCAGTTCTCTTTCCTCCGTGATGGACAGGAATATACCCTAGCCGCAGAGATGCCGAATCGTTTCGATACCGAGGAAGAAGCCCGTGCTTTCGTAGAATCGTGTGTCAAAGCATCGTATAAGGTGGAAAATATTGAGAAGAAACCCGCTTCAAGATTCCCCGCGCCGCCGTTCACTACTTCTACCCTGCAACAGGAAGCTGCACGCAAGCTGGGCTTTTCCGTAGCCAATACCATGCGCCTTGCCCAGCAGCTTTACGAGTCTGGTAAAATCACCTATATGCGTACCGACTCGGTGAATCTTTCTTCGCTGGCTCTGGGTATGGCCAAAAAGGAAATCACAGAAAACTACGGTGCCGAATATGTCAAGACCCGCCAATACCAAACCAAGACCAAAGGCGCCCAAGAAGCTCACGAAGCTATCCGTCCCACCTATCTGGATCAGCATACCATCAAAGGCACTGCCGATGAGCGCCGCCTCTATGAACTGATTTGGAAACGCACCATCGCCTCCCAAATGGCTGATGCGCAAATTGAACGCACCAACGTGAATATTGGCATCTCCTCTTCCGACAAGAAGTTTGTCGCCACAGGTGAGGTCATCCTCTTTGACGGCTTCCTCAAGGTGTATATGGAAAGCTATGACGATGACCGTTCGGAAGATAAAATGAGCGTTCTTCCTCCCATTGAAGTCGGGGCCGTACTCGATTTGGAGAAAATGGAAGCCCAACAACGTTACACCCGCCACCCGCTCCGCTATACCGAAGCCAGCCTGGTGAAAAAGATGGAAGAATTGGGCATCGGTCGTCCTTCGACCTACGCTCCTACCATCTCCACCATACAGAAACGTGAATACGTTACCAAAGGCGATGTGCCAGGCGTGACCCAACAATTCCATGTTATCTCTTTGAAAAACAATAAGATAACTGAAAAGAAAGGCAAAGAGAACTATGGTGCAGAGAAGGGTAAGCTTTTGCCAACCGACATCGGCGTACTGGTCAATCGTTTCCTCTTACAGTATTTCGAGAACATCATCGACTATAACTTCACGGCCAATGTAGAGAAAGAATTCGACCAGATCTCTGAAGGAAAACGGGCATGGAACAAGATGATTAAGGACTTTTACGGGGTTTTCCATAAGCAAGTTGTGAGTACCACGGAGAACTCAGGTAAGTTCAGTGGCGAGAAACTGTTAGGTGTGGATCCCGCTACAGGGAAGAATGTCTATGTGAAAGTCGGTCGTTTCGGTCCTGTGGCTCAAATTGGCGACACGGAATCGGAAGAAAAACCCCGTTTCGCCGGCCTCCGCAAAGATCAAAGCATTGAAAGTGTCACCTTGGAAGATGTGCTCAAACTATTTGAGTTTCCCCGCATCTTGGGTCAGTTTGAGGACAAAGAAGTAAGCGTTTCTGTGGGCCGTTTCGGACCTTATATTAAGCATAACAACACCTTCTTCAGCCTAGCCAAAACGGATAATCCAACCAACATTGACATGGAACGCGCTATCGAGATTATCGAGGAAAAACGGAAGAAAGACGTGGAAAACACCATACTGACCTTTGCTGCCGATCCCGAGCTCAAAGTGCTCAACGGTCGTTTTGGTCCTTATATCGCTTATAAAAAGAGTAACTATAAGATTCCGAAGAGCATGGATCCTTCCACTTTGACGTACGAGCAATGTCTGGCCATCGTGGAAGACCCGAAAAACGCCCCTAAAAAGAAAGTGGTGAAGAAAAAATAAAATGCTTATATTTGCCAAAATCTTTGAATCTTTAAATCTTTAATCTTTAAATCAATAGCCCCATGGAGAAAAAAGACCTTCTGAAAGACGTTGTCGAACATATCGACATCAAGAGCTACGACTCAACCCAACTCATCAACGCCATGCGCAAAATGTCGTTCACCTCACGTGACACGGCTCGCGCTGCCGACATCCTTTGCCAGATGATTGCAGAGAAAGACTGCACCAACATCCTTACCATCGCAGGTTCCACCTCAGCCGCTGGATGTATGCAAGTTTATGTGGAAATGGTGAAGAACAAGATGGTTGACGCTGTGGTCAGTACAGGCGCTTCCATCATCGATATGGACCTCTTTGAAGCCTTGGGCTACAAACATTATATCGGCACAAAGGAAAACGTCATCCCCGACACCAAACTTCGTGAACTCTACATCGACCGTATCTACGATACCTTTATCGATGAAGAAGAACTGCAAGCTTGCGATCAAGCGACTTGCGACGTGGCTGACACCTTGGAATGCCGTCCTTACAGCAGCCGCGAGTTCCTCTATGAAGTGGGTAAATGGCTGGCCAATGGTCATGGCGTGAAAAAAGAAAGCCTCATCCAGACTTGCTACGAATGCGGTGTGCCGATTTTCTGCCCCGCTTTCAGCGATAGTTCGGCTGGCTTCGGTATCGGCAAACACCAATGGCTCCGCAAGAAAGCCGGAAAGCCATACGTCAGCATCGACTCGGTGGCCGACTTCCTTGAACTGACCGAAATCAAGATGAACAGCCCTCAATCAGGCCTCTTCATGGTCGGTGGCGGTACACCTAAGAACTTTGCCCAGGATACCGTCGTCTGCGCCGAAATCCTCGGTCATGAAGTGCCGATGCACAAATATGCCATCCAGATCACCGTGGCCGATGTGCGCGATGGTGCTTGCTCCTCTTCAACCTTGCTCGAAGCCGGTTCTTGGGGCAAAGTGAGCGAAGAACTCCAACAGATGGTCTATGCCGAAGGCACCACCGTCATCCCTGCCATTGTTAGTTACGCTTATCATAATGCCCCTTGGCAAGAGCGTGAATACAAAAATTGGCAAAAACTTTATAAGTAATTGAGAATTAGGAATTTAGAATATTCTAAATTCCTAATTCTAAATTCCACTCCATGGACATTAGTTTGTTTCTTGAGCCCGTGTCGGAACGGTGTTTTACACCGACACTTCGTCCTGGTAAAAACACCTTCGGGGAAACCCTCACCATCTTTAGAGACGAGGAAGATTTCCCCGAACTAAAAGGTTTTCAAATGGCCCTAGTGGGTGTCAAAGAGGAACGTGGGGCAGTGGACAACCACGGCTGCGCCGACGGTGCCGACTATATCCGAAAAGCCTTTTACCAACTCTTTAACCATTGGGCAGATATCAAAATGGTCGACCTTGGTAATGTAAAGACAGGTCAGGAAATCTCTGACACCTACTACGCCTTGAACCAAGTGTTGACGGAACTGCTGAAAGAACATGTCCTGCCTATCGTGATCGGGGGAAGCCAGGATATGACCTACCCGATGTATCAAGTGTATGAGCCCATGGGAAAATTGGTGAATATCACCGCCATCGATCCACTCTTCGACCTTGGGAATGACAACGAAGGCCTGAATTCACATTCCTACCTGAGCCATATCATTCTTCATCAGCCGAATTTTCTCTTCAACTTCACTAACATCGGCTATCAGACCTACTATGTTGATTTAGAGAACATAGAACTGATGAAACAATTGCTTTTCGATACGTACCGTCTCGGCATTTTGAAACCGCATATAGAGAAAACCGAGCCGTTGATTCGAAATGCCAATATCCTTACAATTGATATGAGTGCGTTCCGCGCTGCCGATGCTCCAGGAGTAAAAAATGCTTCACCCAATGGATTCAATGGGGAAGAAGCCTGTCGCATGACTCGATACGCCGGACTTAACTTCAAACTCTCCTCCATAGGCTTCTTTGAGTATAACCCACATTACGACATCAACTCCCGCACAGCCAATCTCATCGCCGAGATGATATGGTATTTCATCGAAGGTTTTAGCAGCCGTCAGGACGATATGCCCACGGCAGAAAGCACAGACTTCAAACGCTTCAATGTGCAGATCGGTGAAGGAGAGGAAAATGTGGTGTTCCTGTGTCATAAAGTAACAGGCAAATGGTGGATCGACATGTCGTTCATGCACCCCGATGACCCTCGTTACGAACGACATCATTATATTCCTTGTTCCAAAGAGGACTATGACCAAGCCATGAACAATGAACTGCCCGACAAATGGTGGCAGTTCTACCAGAAACTGATGTAATTCACACCATGGAAACCGAGAAGATCATATTAGGAGTCGACCCGGGTACTATGGTGATGGGGTATGGCCTTGTTTCCCAAAAAGGCAAGACGTTGAGCATCATCCGCATGGGGGTGCTGAAATTGAATAAGCTCGAAAACCAGGCCATGAAACTCAAGACGATTTTTGAACGTATGCTCGAAATCGTTGAGGAGTACAAACCCGATGAAATGGCCATCGAAGCGCCGTTTTATGGGAAAAATGTGCAGTCGATGCTCAAATTGGGTCGTGCTCAAGGAGTAGCCATGGCGGCAGCCTTGTACCGTGACATTCCGATTTTCGAATATGCACCGCGTACCATCAAACAGACCATCACAGGCAACGGCAACGCCTCAAAGGAACAGGTGTCGAAAATGCTTCAAGCCATGTTAAAGTTTGAAGA
This sequence comes from uncultured Bacteroidales bacterium, assembly GCA_946184615.1. Classification (GTDB taxonomy): domain Bacteria; phylum Bacteroidota; class Bacteroidia; order Bacteroidales; family F082; genus Limimorpha. Next base: position 101,182 of record CAMHFN010000006.1, on the reverse strand, counting down.
AATGCCCCAATATCTTGACGCCACCGATGCACTGGCCGCAGCCGTATGCCATTACCTCGACCGGGGTAAAGATGTCAACTATACGAAGAAAAGTCAACACAAATCGGCTGGATCCAGCTGGGCCAAATTTGTGGAACAAAACCCAGACCGTTTGTCAAAACCTTAACTGCCATGAGAAAACTCCGCATCATCGCCGCTTTCCTTCTGGTCCTGTTCTTTTCCCAACCCGCATGGGCCGTCTTTTACGAGAAGGACATGAAGACCACTTTGTCGATCTTACTTCAAGAGTTGCAGCAGACTCAGGAAAAATTCAGGAATTTCAACGCCACACCGCGTCCTACCCACCAACAGCGATCAAGCCGAAGAGGCAACCAACATGTGGATTTGGATGAATTGACGGAGCAATGCAACGCACTCTCGTTGATGTTGTATTCCCAGTCGTCGTACAACTTTACGTTCGACCTTACCTACGCCTTGGACCAGGTTTCGAAGCAGTATAACGAGTTCAACACCAAGGTGCAGCCCTACGAACAAAGACTGTCAATGATGACGTCGGGTCTGGAGCGTTACCAACGGTTGTGCAGTACTTTGAGAAACCTTCCCGACAATCCCGAATACAATGCTGTTCGCGACAGTTGTGTGGTTGTGGCGGAGGAAATGGAGGTCTTTTACGGCCAAAGCCTGGAACGGCTCGAAAAGGACAGCAAGCGCTACAATGCGTTGAAGACCCAACTGGACGATGCTTACGAATATGCCCAAAAAAGCTATGAAACCGTCCAACAACGCATCTTCCTGAAAGGCCAGCCTAGCCTTTGGACCATGATTGAGCGTCACGATTTCTTTTTCCCGCGGCTGCGTCAAGAGGTGGTGGAAAAATATGGTTCGACAGAAATGTCTGACCTCTCTTCCTCTAGAGCATGGAGTGGGTCCTCCGTATTGTTATTTGGAGGCATGGCTCTCGCCGTCCTGGTGGGATGCTTCCTTCTCGCTTGGTTCATTGCTTGGTTGTGTTTCCGGTTTATTCCGTTCCTTCAGAAAGACCTTTTCAAAACCCGTCGTCGAATGATTACCGTGTTGTTGGGGATTGTCTTCTTTGGCGTGTTTTCCTTCGTGTTGGGTTCCCATAACAATCCCTATTGGATTTTGATTTCAAGGTTGCTGCGGCAATACACTTGGCTTCTGGTAGCCATTTTTGTATCCTTACTGGTCCGTACCGAAAGCAGTATCACCCGCAATGTGGTGGCAGTATATATTCCGAGTTTGCTGTTGTCGTTTTTCACCATCGTCTTTCGAATCATCTTCATCCCCAACACCTTGCTTGCCTTTGTGTTTCCGGTGCTATTGCTGATTTTCTCCATTTGGCAGTTTATCGTCAACATACGCCGAAGCAAACGGGTGCCCCGCCCCGACATGTTCTATATGTGGATTTCTTTCGGGGTGATGGTGGTTGGTTTCTTTATGGGCATCTTTGGGTATTCCATGGCGGGGCTGTTGCTGCTGATTTGGTGGTTCTTCCAACTGACGCTTTTCCAGACCATTACCGCCCTATATGTGTTGTTGAAGAAATATTACGACGGAAGGGTCTCCAAACTCAAAGCCAGTTATCACGAAAAGAACCCAGGACTTCCGCTTAACGGTGATGGCGCTTTCATCGAAGTCACCTGGCTCTATGACTTTTTCAAGGGGGTGTTGATGCCATTGGCGGTCATCAACTCCATCCCCATGAGTGTTTTCATGGCTGGGGATGTGTTCAATATGGGTCCCACATTCAAGCAGGTTTTCTATGCTCCCTTATTGCATTTCGAAGGCTGGTTCTCCTTGTCATTAAGCCATCTTTGCATTTTGGTCGGGTTGTTCTTTTTCTTCAAGTATATGGTGTATTTGATTTGTTCCTTGATGCGGGTGAACAGAATCAGAAAGACCTTGAAAAAATTGAGCAAAGACGTAGAAATCAAAGAGTCGGATGTCAACTTGAGTTTGGCCAATACGTTGATCTCCGTGCTTTGCTGGCTCTTTTACGCCATTATTGCTTTCTCGCTACTGCAAATCCCAACTTCCGCACTGACGGCCATCACCGCAGGTTTGGCTGCTGGTATGGGTTTCGCCCTGAAGGACGTTTTGAACAACTTCTTCTACGGGGTACAACTGATGTCGGGCCGTGTCCGTGTGGGCGATGTTATTGCTTGTGAAGGGATGCGTGGCGTGGTGCGTCGTGTGAGCTATCAGACCACCTTGGTGGAAGAAGAAGACGGCTCCTTGATTGCCTTCACCAACACCAATCTCTTCTCCAAGAACTTCAAGAACCTCACCGGAGGCAAGAACTACGAGATGTTGAAAATTCCGGTAGGCGTGAAATATGGCACCGATATCGAGAAAACCCGTAAGGTCATTTTGGATGCCTTGAAACCCCTGCAAAAGAAAGACAAGTTCGGTCGCGACATCATCGATCCCAAGCGCGGCATCGACATCCGTTTCGACAAGTTTGGCGACAGTTCGGTCGATCTGATCGTCTTCCTCTATACCACGGTGGATACCCACTACACCTTCCCGGCACGAGCCAAGGAATTAATATACAATGCTTTGAATGCCAACGGCATAGAGATTCCTTTCCCACAGACGGACATTTACGTCAAGTCGTTGCCTGAAGATTATCCAAAAAGCTCGGATGCCAATTCGTAAACCGTAGCTACGGGAACTATAGTAATATTGAATCTATTGTTATTTAAACCTTTGGTGTTGTATTTCGAGATGAAAATTTTCTCGAAACCCAGTTTATCGGCCTCCGCGATGCGTGCTTCGATGCGGGTGACGGCTCGGATTTCACCGGAGAGTCCTACTTCAGCGGCAAAGGCATAACGGTTGTCGATGGGGATGTCAGCGTTGGAAGAAAGCACAGCGGCAACGACCGAAAGGTCTAATGCAGGGTCGTCGCTCCGTATGCCGCCAGCAATATTGAGGAACACATCTTTCTGATTGAGTCGGAATCCGGCTCGTTTTTCAAGCACAGCCAACAACATGTTCATCCGGCGGGTGTCGAAACCCGTGCCAGAGCGTTGTGGCGTGCCGTAGGCTGCGGTGCTTACCAAGGCTTGGGTCTCAATGAGCATGGGGCGTTGCCCTTCCATGGTGGCGGCAATGGCGATACCGCTGACTTCTTCATCGCGTTGGGAGAGCAGGAATTCACTGGGATTGGTGACTTCGCGTAACCCTGTGGCGTTCATCTCGAAAATGCCTAACTCAGAAGCGGAGCCAAAACGGTTTTTAATGGTGCGCAGGATGCGGAAACCATAATGCCGGTCACCCTCAAATTGAAGCACGGTGTCGACAATGTGTTCCAAGATCTTGGGTCCAGCGATGCTGCCGTCCTTGGTGATATGGCCGATGAGAAACACGGGGACTTGGTACGACTTGGCGATTTTGTTCATCTCGGCGGCTGTCTCACGAATCTGCGAGATGGAACCGGCTGTGGCATCCACGTAGGGGGAGCTTAAAGTCTGGATGGAATCAACAATCACCAGGTCAGGTTGGGTGTCTTTGAAATGCCGTGTGATTTCTTTGGTGTCGGTCTCAGTGAGGACAAGGCAGTTCTCGTTTCGGATACCGATACGGTCGGCGCGCATCTTGATTTGCGTTTGACTTTCCTCTCCAGAGATATAAAGTACTTTTTTATTTGTCAATTGTAAGGCCGTCTGCAATAGTAGTGTTGATTTTCCAATACCTGGTTCTCCGCCCACTAAGACCAATGACCCAAGCACTAGTCCTCCTCCCAGTACGCGGTTAAGCTCCTCGTAAGGCAAAACAATTCTTTGTTCCTCGGCATTGGCTATATCCTTGATAGGAAGCGGAACACATTCTGTCTTCTGTCTTCTGTCTTCCTGCTTCTTACTTCTTACTTCTTTTTCTTCCACGCAAGTGTTCCACTCCCCGCAGGCAGGGCATTTCCCGAACCATTTTGGCGATTCACTGCCGCACGACTTGCAGAAAAACACGGTTTTTTCTTTTATTGCCATTCTCTATTCTTTTATTTTGAGGAAACCTCTCATCACTCACCTTTCACCTCTCACCTTTTTCGTGGGCGAGAACAGATAGAGGATCATTAAGATGAGGAAAGTTGACACGGGCACGCTGATAAGGATACGCAGCAGGGCTTGTCCAACCAGATGGAAGCTGAAGCCTTCGAGCATGAAGTAGGTGAAGTTGTGCACAAACACCATGCAAAACGTGTAACGCAAAAACCAAGGGAAATCGAGTTGTTCCATATTGGGTTCTCGAATGTTGTCGAATTTCAGGCTTCCAGAGACGAGTTTGATGATGCCGGGTCGGCAGAAGGCCATCATGGTGGTGGCTCCGGCGTGCATGCCCAAGGTGCCCATGAAAAAGTCAATGACCAATCCGATGGCAAAACCCAACAACAACTGTTGCCAGCCAGGCATGTTAATCGGAAGCAACATCACAAAGATGAGATAAATATAAGGATGCACATATCCACCAAGGCGGATGTGGTTCACCAACAAGACCTGTGCAATCACCAGCAGAATAAACCGTACGATGTTCATGAAAAATCTGTTCATAGTTCCTGTTGGTTTTGATGTTGATACAACGTGTCAAGTTCAGCTTTGTTGGTGTGTTGGATGACATATACGGTCTTCAGCGAGGCGAAGTCTGTGGAATATTTGATTTTAGCCTTGTTGAGGGTGCCGGAAGGCGAGGGGATAAGCTCCATCACGGTGCCCGCCATGAGGTTTTCAGGGAAGATATAGGAGTAGGAGCTGGTGACGACCGTATCTCCCTCATGCAGTCGCAGATGGGTAGGGATACCATCGACGGTGCCATAACGGTAGTTGGTGGTTTCCCAGCGCAGCGTGGCCAGTTGCTCATCGTTGTTCTTGAGGCGCACGCTGATGTTAGAGAAGCTGTGGAGCAGACTCATGACCGAGGCATAATGAGGGCTCACATCGGTGACGATACCGACAATGCCATCGGTAGAGATGACCCCCATGTCTTTTTCAATTCCATCAGCACGACCTTTGTCGATCATGATGTAGTTGTTGGGTCGGTTGACGGTGCTGTTGACTACCCGGGCGGGAATGAAATTATAGATAGTATCGACGTTAATCACCTGTTGGTACCCCTGCGTGGTGTCGGTCACCACAGCCAATTGACGACGCAGCAAGGCATTCTCCTCAGCTAGCTCTCGGTTGATCTTGCCTAGGCGGAAATAGTCGCCCACATGAGTTCCTGTCTCGTAAATCCTTCCCACGATGTCGTTGGTGGTGTTGATTCGCTTTTGGCGATGATAGTTTTGGGTCATCGTCAGCATCACCACACACAACACCTCGAGGACCAGAAACAGGATGACGAAGTGGTGTTTATGTATAAAACGCAGAAGGTTGTACATTCCTTATTTGATGAGGAAGGTGAAGCGGTCGAAGTTCTTCAGAGCGATGCCAGTACCTCTAGCTACGGCGCGCAGGGGATCTTCTGCCACATGGATGGGCAGCTTGGTTTTGGCGGCCAGACGTTTGTCGAGGCCTCTGAGCAAGGCACCACCGCCAGTGAGGTAGATGCCGGTGCGGAAGATATCGGCGGCCAACTCGGGAGGGGTCTGTTCCAAGGCATTGAGCACGGCGGTCTCAATCTTCATGATACTCTTGTCGAGGCAGTGGGCGATTTCCGAATAGTTCACTTTGATTTCCTTCGGGATACCGCTCAGCATGTCACGACCTTGCACGGCGAAGTCTTGTGGCGGGTTGTCGAGTTGCGGGATGGCGGCACCTACTTCAATTTTGATACGTTCGGCAGAGCGTTCACCCACGATGATGTTATGCTGTTTGCGCATATATTCCTCGATATCGGCGTTGAAGTCGTCGCCAGCGATACGGATGGACTTGTTGTTAACGATACCACCCAAGGCGATAACGGCGATTTCGGAAGTGCCGCCTCCGATGTCGATAATCATGTTTCCAGTAGGCTCAAGGACGTCGATACCGATACCGATAGCGGCAGCCATGGGTTCGTGAATCAACCTGACTTCCTTGGCGCCAGCTTGCTCGGCCGAGTCTTTTACGGCACGTTCTTCCACCTCGGTGATGCCTGAAGGGATGCAGATCACCATCTTCAAGCTGGGCGGAAACAAGGTGTTTTTGAAGTTAATCATCTTGATCATCTCGCGCATCATATATTCCGCTGCCTGAAAATCGGCTATCACACCGTCGCGGAGCGGACGTACGGTCTTGATGTTCTCGTGGGTTTTGCCGTGCATCATCATAGCACGTTTTCCCACGGCGATGACTTTTTTCGTGTTGCGTTCCATGGCCACGATGGAAGGCTCGTCAACAACTACTTTGTCGTTGTATATGATAATCGTATTGGCTGTGCCCAAGTCAATAGCGATTTCTTTATTTAGGAATGAAAAAGCACCCATTATTTTTAGAATTTAGAATTTAGAATTTAATGTTTGAAGTGACGATAGCCAGTAAATACCATGCTGATTCCCAATTGGTTGCAGCAATCAATGGAGTCTTGGTCGCGGACGGAGCCGCCAGGTTGTACGATTGCGGTGATGCCGGCTTCGTGGGCCAACTTCACACAGTCGTCGAAGGGGAAGAAAGCATCGGATGCCAGCACGGCACCATGGAGGTCGAAATCGAACGAATGCGCTTTCTCTATGGCTTGACGTAGGGCATCGACCCTCGACGTCTGCCCGATGCCAGAGGCGTAGAGCTGTCCGTTTTTAGCCAAAGTAATGGCATTGGAGCGACTATGTTTGACCACTTTGTTGGCAAAGACCATATCGTCGATTTCTTTTTGGGTAGGTGTGGCTTCGGTGACCACTTTGAAGTCCTCAGGATGTTCTGTATGAAGGTCGCGATCTTCCACCAAATAGCCGTTCAGCGCGGTTTTTACCGTTTCTTTCAGGTACAGGTCTTCCTTCAACCGTAACACGATGCGGTTCTTTTTGGAATACAACACGTCGAGCACCCCGGGTTCATAGCCAGGAGCCACCAGTACTTCCACGAAGAGCTTGTTGATTTCCTCCGCAGTCTCCATGTCGATGGCCCGGTTACACACCAATACACCGCCAAAAGCCGATACGGGGTCGCCAGCCAATGCTGCCAGATAGGCTTCTTTCAAGTTGGAACGACAGGCAATGCCACATGGATTGTTGTGTTTCAAAATGGCAAAAGTGGGCGTGTCAAACTCACGAATGAGGTTGAGTCCAGCATCGAGATCGAGTAAGTTGTTGTACGACAAGTCTTTGCCATGTAATTTCTCAAAGAGGGCATCTAAGTTACCACGGAAATAGCCTTTTTGATGCGGGTTTTCACCATAGCGAAGTTCCGTGTCGGGAGTAAACCAGTGGGAGATGGCGGTGTCGTAATGGGAACTTTCGGCAAAGGCATATCCAGCAAAACGCCGACGGTCGTCAAGGGAGGTTTCGCCTTGTTGGGTCTCCAGCAGGTGAATCAACTCGGCATAATGTTTTCTGGAGGGGACGATCAGTACATCGTTATAGTTTTTCGCTCCAGCTCGAATCAACGAGATGCCTCCGATGTCGATTTTCTCGATGATGGTACCCTCGTCGTTGGTGTTGGCCACCGTCTCTTCAAAAGGATAGAGATCTACCACCACCAAGTCAAAGGCCGGAATGCCGTATTGGGTCATCTCTGCGCGGTCCGACTCCAACTGTGTTCTTCCCAAAATGCCGCCAAATACCTTAGGATGCAGGGTCTTCACCCGTCCGCCCAAAATCGAGGGGTAGGTCGTCAACGACTCCACCGTCTTCACCGTAGGGTCAAGATTGCGAATGTAGTCGTACGTGCCTCCGGTAGAATAAATCTGCACGCCGTGGTGCTTCAGCAAGCGCACAACTTGGTCGATACCATCTTTATAAAATACTGATATTAAAGCAGTTTTGATTTTTTTCAAAGGAATATAATTTGGAAAATTTCGTATTGCAATTTTATTAAAAAAAGAGAAACCACGCAACCCTAAAACAAAAAAAAGACGCTTTTTTTTCAAAAGAAGAGTTTATCTTGAATTTGATTTCGGAATTATTATTTAATCACTTGATAATCAACGTGTTAAAAAATATTTTCTTTCTAAATAAAAAAGTATCTCAAAAATAAAAAATAATTCTTATTTTTACAGATTCAAAATTAGTATCGTGGAGACAAGGTGGATTTTAAATAAATCAGTTGATAACCAGCAGGTTGTGGAAATAGCCAAGGCGCTTAATATTGATGAGCACCTGGCTACCCTGCTTGTGCAACGTGATATTACCACCTTTGAGGAGGCCAAAGTGTTCTTCCGTCCTTCGCTCTCTCAACTACATGATCCTTTCTTGATGAAAGACATGGATCGAGCCGTTGACCGTGTGGTGAAAGCGATCAACAACGGGGAGAAGATTCTGATTTATGGTGACTACGATGTGGACGGTACTACCGCCGTAGCCTTGGTCTATACCTATCTGAAAAAATTCTTCAAGAAAAAGAAGATAGAATTTTATATCCCCGACCGTTACGATGAGGGTTATGGCATTTCCTTCAAGGGGATCGACTATGCGGCTGACAACGACTTCAAATTGGTGATTGCCTTGGATTGCGGCATCAAAGCTGTGGAACGCATTCAGTATGCCAATGAGAAAGGGGTCGACTTCATCATTTGCGACCACCATCGTGCTGGTGACGAACTTCCCAATGCCGTGGCGGTACTTGACCCGAAACGCCCGGACTGCACGTACCCTTATAAGGAACTCTCGGGTTGTGGGGTCGGATTTAAACTCATCACAGCGCTTTCCATGCGCTTGGGACTTCCCATTGAAGGGGTTTATGAACTGCTCGACCTGTTGGCCGTCAGCATCGCTGCTGACATTGTGCCCATCACGGGCGAGAACCGCGTGTTGGCCTATTATGGTCTGAAACAACTGAACAAAAAACCTCGTCCTGGCATCGAGGCCATCCTGCAACACGCCAACATCTACCGTCGGGAGGAAGACCCTGACCGTGTGGATGGTGGAAGCGACAACGCCCTCACCCGTGAGCTTACCATCAGCGACTTGGTATTCCTTATCGGTCCTCGCATCAACGCCGCAGGCCGTATCGACAAGGCTTCCGACTCGGTGCGCCTCCTCCTTGCAGAAAAACACGAACATGCTCTGAAACTGGCTGCCAATATCAATGAACTCAACGACACCCGTCGTGAACTCGACAATGGCATCACCGAAGAAGCACTCAACATGATCGCTGACGACGAAGAGCTACGTAATGCCCGAAGTACAGTCATATTCAACGAAAATTGGCATAAAGGGGTCATCGGTATTGTGGCCTCGCGTCTCACCGACTATTATTATAGACCTACCATCGTGCTCACCCGTGCCAACGATCTCATTACGGGTTCGGCACGCTCCATCAAGAACTTTGACATCTACGATGCCATCGACCATTGCTCCGACCTGTTGGAGCACTTTGGAGGACATAAATATGCTGCCGGTCTTTCCATGAAACCCGAAAATGTCGACGAGTTCCGCCGCCGTTTCGAAGAATATATCCGGGAGCATCTTACCGTTGAAGAACTGGTCCCAGAACTGGAAGTCGACCTCAAAATCAACTTCCGAGATATTACGGCCAAGTTCATGCGTATCCTCAACCAGTTTGCTCCCTTCGGTCCTGGCAACAGTGCTCCGGTGTTTTGGTCGGACAACATCATCGATGCCGGTGGCTCGCGCCCTGTAGGTGGCCACAAACACCTTAAGCTCACGGTGCGGCAAATGGGGGATGATGAACGCAACGTGTTCTCAGGCATCGCCTTCCAAAAAGGCGACCTCTTCTCGCGTATCCACAGCGGCGAGCCCTTCAGCATCTGCTACAACCTCGAATACAACTATTGGCAGGGCAAAACCACCCTTCAACTCAATGTCAAGGACATTAAATTCAAGGAAAACATTTAGTTTTCTCTTTATCAAAAAATGGAAAAGTAGAGAAAACGAATTATAGGAATTTGATAAAGCCGCTGATGATAAAGTAAAGGCCAAACAGTACCAAACCCCATCCAATAATCTTGTTCATAATCATGATGCGTTTCGCATTGAAGAACTTCTTTAAAAAAGAAGCGCCCTTGGCTTTCAACAAGTCGCAGCCGAAGCTAGTGCCTAGCACGATGGCAAAAAACAATAGGATTTTAAGCTTGTTGCCTTCCATTTGACCTGCGGTAACGGCTACGGTGCTAAACCAAAAGATCCACACAAAAGGATTCAAGATGTTCAGCACAAAACCTTTGCCGAGAAATACAAACCATCGAGGCGTGTCATCGTCTTTTTTGAAGTTTTCTCGGTTCTCGTCAATAATCTCGTTGGTTCGTTCTTTGATGCTTTTGAAGTTGTCTTCCTTTACTTTTTTGGTGTAGGTGAAGATACCGAAGATGATGAGGATCAAGCCCGCACCAAGACTGAAAAACAACAGTTCCCGCTCGTTGTTGGCCACGACTTGTATAGAGGTAAGTACGCACAGCAATACCATCAGCACATCGTTGAGAAACACACCCATCGCAAACCAGGCCGCTGAACGAAATCCTCGGTGAATGCTAGTTTGGATCAACGTGATAAACGCAGGGCCGAACCCCAACACAATGGCCAGGGTGAGACCGAAAACGATGGCATCAAATACAAATCTAAACATCTTCTATCAAGAACCCCATACGGAGCAACTATTATCTTTTATCTTTTAAATATTCCTCCCACATCTCATACCGCTGTCCCTTCAGCACCCGTGGAAACTTAGTGGCACCTCCCCATTTTCCGATTTTCTCTTCCATGAATTTATAAAACACTTGGGTGGGTAGTACATCAATAAACAGCTCTTTGATGGCCTCAGTACGCTCCACGGCATAGTCGTCGTTGAGTTTGCAAAGGTATTCGTCGATTTTCTTGATGGCTACTTGCGGATCAATTTTGTCGTCGGATCCAAGGTACCAATGGTGGGCATACATGGTGCCGTGTTTGATACCAGCCACGGAGAACTCGGTGATGTCCACCCCCAATTCATCTGCCAGCATGTCCACGGCCTGGGTCATGTTGTCCTGCGACAGATGTTCACCCGTGATACTCAAAAACTGTTTGGTGCGGCCCGTGATGGCAATGTTGACACCTTTGGGGCGGTCGCCAAAGAGAGGACCGTCAGGAGGAAGGAATTTGATGGTGTCGCCAATGAGATAACGCCAAGTGCCAGCACAAGTGGAAAGCAACAGGGCATAATCGACATTCTCTTCCACCTCTTTCAAAGTCAGTGTTTTAGGATGTTCAACGATGTTGCCATTTTCGTCAAAATTTTCCTCGTTGAAAGGAACAAATTCGAAATAGATGCCGTTATCGACGAGCAATTGCATCACTCTTTTTTTCAAATCGACTTGATAGGCGATATAGCCTTCCGAAGCGAGATAACTCTCAATAAAAATCACTTTTTTGCCAAACAATCGCTCAAAGCTTTTTTCATAGGGAGCGAAGGCTACACCACTATGTACGTAAACCATCAAATTGGGCCACAGGTCGTGGATGGTTTTCAACTTGTATTCCTTGATGATGCGTTCCAACAGGATCTGCACCCAAGCGGGAACACCTACGATGACTCCGATATCCCATGAAGGAGCGGCCTTCACCATCTCATCCAACTTTTCCGACCAATCTTTGATTTTCGAAATCCGTTGTCCAGGCTTGTAAAAGAACTCAAACCACTTTGGGATGCGACCCGCCGAAATGCCCGACAAGTCACCGGCATAATAACCTCCTTCGCGACTATAGGAAAGGTCAGTGCTACCGCCGATCATCAACACGCCACGGTTATAAAACTCTTTCGGGAAGTCATACCTCACAGCGGAAACCAATTGCCGGATACTGGCTTTCGTGATTTTTGAGTTGAGTTCGCGGGTGATCGGGATGTATTTGCTGGAAGCCTCCGAGGTACCGCTACTCAACGCAAAATATTTGATTTTGCCCGGCCACGTCACATTGTGTTCACCGTTTAACGCACGGTACCACCACTCGTCGTGCATTTTATTATAATCAAAGACCGGCACCGTGTTTCGAAAGGTCTCCGTGACGTTTCTTGACAAAAGAATCTCAGCAAAATGATAATGTCGTCCGAAGTCGGTAAACTGGGCTTTGCGGAGTAGTTTTCTCAACTCGCGTTCCTGGGCTTTCACAGGACGGATTGTGCGTTGTTTAAGCTCCACGGGGATGTTTTTCAACTCTGCAGCAGTTTTGACAATCGTTCCAAATAAAGGGGATGGCATAGGTAAAAACAATCAATGATGGCTGCAAAAATAAGAAAATTATTACTTTTGCACAATAAAAAGAGAGGCAATGCGACGTTGTTTTTTCATCCTGCTGTTTTGTTGGGTGTGTATCATGCCATTAAAAGCACAAACCCTGGGCGGAGGACTGATACTTGGTCCTACGTTTTCAACCATGAGTCTCAGTGGGGTCGACAGCACTAGATTTCGTCTTGATTATTGTCTCGGTGCCCGTGTGGCGTTGATCCCCCAACATTCAGTGTTTGGTTTGGAACTCGACGTGATTTATTCCCGTCAAGGTACTGCCACAAAGCAAGTCAAGCTGGAAAACGACAATAAAATAAAGTGGATGGAGAAATCGTCTTACATCAACATCCCCTTGCTTTTGAATGTGTATTTCCGAAAATGGAAGGAGGACGATGAAGATGAATCGCCATTCATACGATTGAGAATAGGACCTCAGATCGGTTTTTGTTTGAAAGGTGACGAGGTGGAAAACAACAAACAACCGAAGAAGACCACCCAAAACATACGCCCATGGAAACCAGGCACTTTCAATAGAATCGATTATGGTATCACAGCCGCTATAAGTTATTGGTACGCGGAGGTGCGATACACTTATGGCCTCTCCAATGTCTTTAAAGAAGGAGAAAAATCATCCAACCACGTCATCAGCGTCACCTGGTCCGATATCTGGTAAAAAGCCTTCGGTGGTCAAGCTTCTTGCGGAATCACCAAGGCACATACAAGGTATGCAATGGCTCCTAGGGAACAACTGAAAAAGGCTACCATGATCCAAAGCAACCTAATAATTGTGGGGTCTAACTCAAAATAGTCGGCGATACCCCCGCAAACACCGCAGATTTTCTTGTCTTTTGAACGATAAAGTTTCTTGTAGTCACTCATTTTTTACTAATTTTGCAGCCCAAAATTACATCAAATCCTATACCACCGCAACCCCATGAGTCAAAATATTTCAAAACTTCGCAACATCGGTATCGCAGCGCATATCGACGCGGGTAAGACAACCGTCTCAGAACGTATTTTATTTTTCACCGGTGTGAACCGTAAAGTGGGTGAGACCCATGATGGTCAAGCCACCATGGACTTCATGAAGCAAGAGCAGGAGCGTGGCATCACCATCGCCTCTGCCGCCATCACCGCCCATTGGAACGACCATCAGATCAACCTGATCGATACTCCCGGCCACGTCGACTTCACCGTTGAAGTGGAACGCTCGCTGCGTGTCATTGACGGCATGGTCGCCGTGTTCTGTGCCGTTGGTGGCGTGGAACCTCAGTCGGAAACCGTCTGGAACCAAGCTGACAAATACCGTGTGCCTCGTATCGCTTTTGTTAACAAGATGGACCGTACGGGTGCCGACTTCAACGAAGTGGTCAACCAGATGCAGAAATACCTTGGTGCCAATGCGGTACCGCTGCACCTGCCCATCGGTGCCGAAGCCTCGTTCGAAGGCATGATCGACCTAGTACAAATGAATTCGGTGCGGTTTATCGAAAAAGAGCGCATCGTAGGTCCCATCCCGGAATCCATGATGGAACAGGCCCAGGCTGCCCGCCGCAATCTCATTGAAAAAGTGGCCGATGTTGACGACGATGTGGCTGAATTGTATCTGGAAGACAAAGAAATCCCTACGGATTTGTTGATGGCGGCCATCCGCAAAGCCACCATCAAGTTGATGATGGTGCCAGTACTGTGTGGTGCTGCCTATAAAAACAAAGGGATCCAGTTGCTGCTCGATGCGATCGTTGATTACTTGCCTTCCCCCAAGGATCTAGGTGCCGTCATCGCACACGACCCCTACAACGAAGAAAAGACCTGCCAACGCAACCCCTCTGAAAATGAGCCATTTGCCGCTCTTGCTTTCAAACTGATCAACGATCCCTACGTGGGTCAGCAGACCTTCATCCGCATCTTTAGCGGCAAATTGGTGAATGGTATGAGCGTGTACAACACGAATAAAACCAAGAGTGAACGTGTGGGTCGTATCTTCCGCATTAAGGCCAAGGAACGCGAAGAAATCGCCGAGGCCGGTCCTGGTGAGATTGTAGCTCTTGTGGGTATGAAATATACCCGTACGGGCGACACCCTCTGCGACGAAAAGGCTCCCTTAATGCTGGAAAACATCCATATTCCTCCGGCGGTCATCGAAATGAAGGTGAATCTTGAGGACAAGAAAAACCGCAGTAAACTCAGTGAAGCCTTGGCTAAGCTGTGCAACGAGGATCCTTCGTTCCGTGCCCATTTCGACGAAGAGACCGAAGAAACCATCATTGCCGGCATGGGTGAGTTGCATCTGGAGATCCTGGTGGACCGTATCAACACTGAGTTTAAGGTGCCGGTCACCGTGGGTGCGCCTTCGGTGTCGTTCCGCGAGACCATCACCGCCCCGTTCGAGTGTAACTACCGCTTTGTGAAACAAACGGGTGGTAAGGGTCAATTCGCCCACACCGTCATTCGCTTCGAGCCTAACCCGGGCAAGGGATTTGAATTTGTCGATGTCACCAAGGGTGGTGTGATTCCGAAGGAATACATCCCTTCGGTGGAAAAGGGTCTGGCCGCTGCCATGAACAAGGGTCCTTTCGCAGGCTATCCTGTGGTAGACGTGAAATGCGTCTTGGTGGATGGCAGCTCCCATCCGGTGGATTCCAGCGACATGGCCTTCCAGCTTTGTGCCCAGATGTGTTTCAAGCAGGCTTTCATGAAAGCCAGTCCGGTGCTGTTGGAGCCCATGATGAAAGTGGAAATCAACACGCCCGACGACTACATCGGCAATGTGACGGGCGATGTCAACAAACGCCGTGGTCGCATCGAGAACATGCGCCGTTTCCGTAAAGGATCACAAAAACTAGATGCTTTCATCCCGCTGATGGAGATGTTTGGCTATGCCACGGCTCTTCGCAACCTCACCTCGGGTCGCGCCAACTATTCGATGGAATTCTATCAATACACCCCGACTCCGAAGGACAAGCAGGAAGAAATCGTGAAGGAACGGAATCAATAACTATTACTTTTGATGTAAGGCGAGCCCCTGCTTAGTGAGATAGCCCCAAAGGCGCTGCATAACTCCCTACGGTCGTTACGAATGCGCCTTTGGGGCTATCTCACACGCGACGGGACCCACCTTATTGCGCTACCGTGCGTTTTTCACTTCATTAATAAACCTCTCGGTGTCGTCATCGGGGCCGATGATATAACTGATGACTTTGTTTTTTTCTTCGATGGCTCTCAGGCGGGAGCTATAATCTTCCCGTTTGCCGATGCTTTCTTTTATGGTTGCCAACTCTTTGCGCAGGTTGCTGCGACAGATGCTGCTACCGACAAACAGCCCCACAAACATAACAAGAACCAACAGCGGCAGGATGAGGGTAACCATGCGGTATTTCTTTGTGTTTTCCATGACATGCTGCTTTTTGAGGGTTAGACTTTTTTGGTGGTTTTGGTGGTCGACGACACGGTGGTCTTGCCGCCTGATTCTTTGATGGTGGTGGTCGTTTCAGACTTTAGGGTGAGGCCAAGGGTCTGTAAGGTGCCACACCAGGTGAGACCGGCGCAGAAGGCGGTCTTCATGCTCTCGGGTTCCATGATGAAATAGGCCAGTGCGGTGCCGATAAAAGGCATCAACAAGGCGTCAAGGATAAAGTAGAAACGTTCTGTTTTGCCGGGCCACAGCTTCTTAAGGAAGGTCTTGCAACCGATCATGTCGGCATAGATGGAAAGCAGCTCTGAGATGAGCGCCCCGGCGAATGTGATGCTAAGAAGTACGTAATCCATAGTGACGGGGTTTTTGCGTTTCCAAGGAAGAAACACAAAAAGCCTGCCAGTGTTTAAGATAAGAGTTAAAAATGAAGAGTGGGAAACTTTCAATTTTCAACTTTCAACTTGATTCAGCCATTGACAAAAGTCCTTGGTCTTTTTGAACTCATCGAGAACCCATTCTACGAGGTTGGGACCGTAGAGGTGCTTGTCATCGATTTCTTTCACCAGCAGCCAGTCGCGTTGCTTGAAAAACTCAGCATAGGCATGGTCCTTTGGATAGCCGGTGGGCACTCGTTTCATGTTGCGTCCGGTATCCAAGGTAAAGTCCTTGGCCTTCTTGATGGCCTCGCTTAATGGTTCGCCGTTGTAAAGAATTTCCTCACGGATGCTTTTCAAGGTCTCAGGAAAAGGCATATACATCCCCGTGCAAAGCATGTTGCCGCTGAAATAATCTTCCGACTCCTTGGGCTGCACCTGAAAATAATAGCCGCTAAGCATCGATTTCTTTCCTCCTTTGCACACGAACACTCCAAAATGGGTCTTGTATGGCCTCTTATCCAACGAAAAACGGGTGTCACGGTAAAAGCGATAGGTGCAATCCTTGAGTGTCAACCCCTGCATGTCGGGATCGAATTGGGCCACACCGTCAATGATTTGTTCAGCGATGGTGTTGAACTTCGCTTGGGCGCTTTGGTATTCTTGTTTGTGCTCATGGAACCACTCTCG
This sequence comes from uncultured Bacteroidales bacterium, assembly GCA_946184615.1. Taxonomy (GTDB): domain Bacteria; phylum Bacteroidota; class Bacteroidia; order Bacteroidales; family F082; genus Limimorpha. The sequence continues at coordinate 84,391 of CAMHFN010000006.1, read as the reverse complement.
GTTGTTGTTGTGGAGCACATGGGTGAGAAAAGTGATGATTTCTTCCATAATGAACTTTTTCGCTTACAAAAATAAATCATTTTCCGAAATAAAAACATAAGCTTCCCAAACGTGCCGAAGGCACGTGATCTTATTAACCCCACACAAGCGATAGCGCAGTGTGGGGTAAAAAAGGCAAGGACAAAACGAAATCCTGCTAAGCTATAACTCAATGAAAATCAATATCTATCAACTTGGACATCCTGAAATGATAAGGACATTTCCCACTGCCACCCCAAAAAACCCTTGACAAGTTGTTTTTCTCTTTACTTTTGCATCAACAACCATTCGAAATATGAGAACACCATTTCTAATTCTCGTGTTGGTCTGCGGCTTGCTGACTGCTTGCAACACCCAAACCAAACGGGTGGGACAAGCCCAATCCCTTTATGAAGAAGGTTTGCGCCTGCGCGAGCAACGCCAATCGGAAGAGGCCGCCGAAAAGTTCTTGCAAGGGCTCGAAGCGTTGCTGTCTTGCGAAGAGACTACAGAAATCCTGCAACTCAAAGGCCAACTTTGTGACAACCTCGGGGCGATGTACTTCAAGCACGGACTGTTCGAGGGTGCTTTTGTCCAACATCAACAGGCCTTGAACTGTTTCCGCCAGACGTTGGACTCCACGGGTATGATGAACGCCTACCGCAACAGTGGTCGGGCTGTCAGGGCACAGGAACAATACACCCAAGCCAAACAGTACTATGACTCGGCCTTCAGCATCGCTACCTTAATCCATGATCAAGCCATGCTAGGCGACCTCTATCTGGAAATGGGGCGCGACTATTACATGGAGACAGGCAATTTCGCCAAAGGCATCGAGAGTGTCAACAAGGCGCTGGAAATCGGTCTCAGCGACAGTGACACCGACATTGCCCACATGACCTTGGGCATCCTTTATTATTATTCGAACGATTTCGAGCAAGCCAAGAGCTTTTTGAACCAAGCCTTGCACAGTGAGCGTCCTGGTCTGAAAATGTCGGTCTATCAGACGCTTTATGCCATCGCCTACACCGAGGGCGACTACAAGCAGGCCATCCAATACCAACAGCTGTTTTCGACAAACTTGCTGGAATCGGAACAAGAGCATTCCAGCGAAGTCATGCTGAGAATCAAGTCGGAATACGAACTGAAAGCCCAGCAAAGCGAACTGGAGAGCCTGCATCGCAACCGCGACCTGAAACTCTATCTGATTATCGCTTTGGTGCTGATAGCGTTGTTGGTTATCCTTTTGATTGTGAGGAAGATCGTTAGCGACCATAAGCTGAAAATGGAGCAGTTTGGCCGGCAGGTGGAGCGTGACCAAAACCGCATCCACGAACTGGTGAGCGACATGGAGACCTTGATCCGCACCAACGACGAACTACGACGCAACCAACAGACCCTCTCGCAGAAAGAGCTGATGATGACTGAGAAAATCATGGCGCGTAACAAGGTGATGGTCACTGCTCAAGCCCTCAGCGAACAGGTGAATGCCGACACGCTCAACTTCGAACTCGCCGACAACGACTGGACCGACTTCATCAACCTCACCGACCTGATCTTCGATGGCTTCTCACAGCGTTTACTCCAGCTCTATCCCAAGTTGGGCAAGTGGGATGTGCGCATCTGCTGCCTCTCCAAAAACGGCTTCTCCAACCAGGTGATTTCCATCTTGTTGGATACCCAAACCGACTCCTATTATAAACGCAAAACCAGAATCAAACAAATGAAAATGAACCTCGGAGACGACAATCGGAGCTTTGAAGAAATCGTGAACGCGGTGTAAACGGAAAACGGAGAACGGAGAACGGAAAACGGAGAACGGAACGGCGTCAGCCCTCACCGACCGGAGGGAGGTAAAACGGAAAATTATGAAATAATTATGAATAAATAAATCAAATCAACAATATGAAAAAACAATTCTTCATCTTTGTTATGTTGGCTTTGGCCATCGGAAATGCTCAAGCCTATGATTTTATGGCGATGAGCCCCTCGCATCATGTGCTGTATCTAAACATCTTGGATGCTGAAAACCACATTGCTGGTGTCACCTATCCTTATTACGGTGGTGGAAACTATTATTACAATCAAACCAAACCCGAAGGCGACTTGGTCATTCCCGAAACGGTCACCATCGGCTCAAATACTTGGACGATTTCCGAAATCCTGGACCACGCTTTCTACGACTGCCCATTGACCTCCGTGGTGATTCCCAACACGGTCACCGCCATTAGAGACAATGCTTTTTACAGTTGTCCGCTGACCTTCATGGTACTTCCGAACAGTGTTACTACGATTGAAGCCCAAGCGTTTTCCTATACCCGGTTACAACAACTGACACTTTCCGAATCCATCAACACAGTGGGCGATCGGGCTTTCAGCTGTACCAAGTTGACAGATTTGACTTTACCCGAAAAGGACATTCTTTACGGCATAGGATGTTTCTCCAATACGAGTCTGGTCACGGTGGTTCTTCCCGAAGGCTTGACGGTCGTCTCAAAGGAGATGTTCGCTAACAGTCCTTCACTGGAACATGTGGTGTTCCCCAGCACCTTGACAACGATTAAAGACGAAGCTTTCCGTTATTGTGGATCGCTTCAAGAAATCGACCTTCCAAGTTCCGTGACTTCAATTCAAGGCAATTGGAATCCTTTTAGAGGTGACGCAGGCCTCGAGTCCATCCAAATGGACGGCAGCAATGAGGTATATTATTGCGAAAACAACTGCCTCATCGAAAGCGCTACAAACACCATCATCGCAGGTTGCAAAAACAGCGTGATTCCTGACGGAGTAATAGCGATTGGCGCTCACGCCTTTGCCCAGTGTGGCCTGACCCACATGCCTGAGATACCGGCGTCAGTAACCACCCTTGGAGAGAGTGCCTTTTACGGATGTCTGGATTCGGGCTCGTTCACACTTCCAGAAACAGTGACAAATATTGCTGGATCGGCATTTAGTTATGGCCATTTCTCCACCGTCACCATTCCTGAAACCATCCATACCATTCCTTATCGGATGTTTGCCTTTTGCCAATGGATGGGTGAGGTGACCATTCCAGCGTCAGTCACAGATATGGGTGAATCGTCATTTTTGTGGTGTACAAAGTTGAAAAAAATCTATGTCTATAACCCCGTGCCGCCAACGGTCAATACCTCGATGATCTACCATTCCTTCGACTATGTGCCGAGAAGTGCCACCATTTTTGTGCCGCAAGGCTCGCTGTCGGCTTATCAGGAAGCGCCAGGATGGAACGAGTTTCCGAATATTGTCGAGATGGGCCTCTTCCCCATCGGGACCGAGTGGTATTATGAGATTGAGAATGAAGACGGAAGCATCACCTACCAGCATTTGGAATACGCTGCTGATACCACCGTCAATAACGAGCCGGTTCATATTCTGGTGCGTATCAACACCCTTTACGACAAAAACCTGCATGAGGAGAAGTCGTACGAATACATCTATGAACGTGATAACAAGGTGTATTGGTGGAACAAGACCTTGAACGAATTCACGATGTTGTATGATTTTGCAGCCCAGGTGGGTGACGAATGGGAAATCAAAGTTGGAACGGAACGCTTACCAATGCATGTGGATGGAGAAGGTACGGTGGAGTACAACGGCCAGACGTATCGGACCCTCACGGTGAGCGATCCCCAAGACCTGTTCAGCGGCACCATTATCTGTGGCATCGGCCACGAAACTAGTTTCTTCCCAGAGCGGTTGATGACCAAAGGAGACAACTATCGCGTGGGAGGCATGCGTTGCGTGTGGCAATACGGACAGTTGATTATCCAAATGACTGAAACAGCTTGTGACGAGGTGTATTTCAATTTCCATTACGATGTTGACGAAACCACTGCCGATGGATTCCAGGTTTATCCCAATCCCACCACAGGCCTCATCACCGTCTCAGATACCCAACCCGGTGAATACCGCATCACCAATACGATGGGCAAGACTCTGATGACGGGTCATTTTGGTGGTGAAAACCAACAGATTGATGTTTCACAATTGTCCGAGGGGATGTATTTCATCACCATCGATGGGAAAACCACGAAATTGATCATTAACCGATAAAACATAGAGTCATGAAAACTATTAGAAACATCTTTGCCATACTGTTAACGATGACCGTAGTGGCCGTTTTATCCTCTTGTGGAAAAGACCCTCAAATCTATGGTAAATGGAAACTTGTCAGTTTAACCTTAACAAACGGCGAACAATCAGAGTCCATTCCAATCGGAAAAGGACTTACTGTAGAATTCAAGAAAAACGGACAGGCGGTTCTGACCATGGGAGAGGAAGAAGTTGCCAAGGAATACACGCTTCATGGAAACAATCTCGTTCTGAAGGACTGGTATTCGGAACATATTATAGAAGATGTTGAGATTGAGAACTCATACGATGTCTTGGGAACCATCAACATACTCACGAAAACCGATCTAAGCATTGAGTTATACTTCAGTGACGAGGCCTTGGAGACGATGGAAGAGGAGGATTGGGCCTCGCTTCGCGCGATTGTGGATTTTGAAAGGCTGTAAAGAGCGTTACTTCTTGGGTTAACGTCATAGGATCACCTCAGGACGACATCCGAGCACTCGTGACAGTGCGAGTACCGAACGCACTTCCGCCTTAGTGATGTCCTGGTCGCCCTGTTCGTAAGCTTGAATCATGCGAAGTGAAACCCCCGACAAGTCAGCTAACTTTTTTTGAGTGAGGCGGGACTGCTTGCGGATGGTTTTCAGCGGGTTCTTCCGGTGTTGGAGGCTTTGCTCGATCAGCGCATCAACTGTTTTTACAAATTTGGAAAGGTCGACTTCATGCAAGGTTGGATATAGCGAAAGCAAGGTGTTGATGTTTAATCCATTGCTTTTAAGGAACGAAAATGATCGGGCACGATACCATTGGTAATAGGCCAACGCCCAACCAGCCCAATATTCGGGGGTGCGGTCAAAAGGTGCGTAGGACAGGACGGGCACCGTTTTGTCAAGGGTTTTATCCAAAACCAGTTGCATAAGTTCCATCCCAGACAGTCCCGACAGGTAACGGGGATTGCCCGCCTCAATTTGTGAGGCGATACCGCTAGACAGAAACATCTCGTAAAACAACGGCAGGTCGCAATGCGCGGCATGGACGGCGCAGTCGAACATGGTGCCGAGGTTGTTCATCACATCTTCAAGATACAAATGGTTATAGGCGCGGGTCATCGGTAGTCCATTTTTGTCTGAGAATATCAATCATATAGATGGCATCAACTGGTGATGCCGTGGCTTTTTCTTTCTGGTAATCTTCTCTTGCTTGTCGGTCGCGGGCTTGGCGTTTTGGGTAGTACAGACTGCTGTCAACGGGGATGCTTTCCTTGAAATGGATGCTCGCAAACGCTTTTTCGCTTTTCAATACGATTTGTTCCCCCAGGTTTCCTAAATGCATTGCTTTTCGCAATTGCTCCAATGAGATAGTGTTGTTCAAGAAGGCATTGGCAAACGAGAAGTAAGAATCATCGGCCCGATAACCTATGATGATATCGTAAGGCTTGTAGTCGGGTAAAAAATGGTTCAACAGGTATTGTTTTGCTTCTGTGGGCAGGCCTTGGGACAGGACAAACGTTCTGTTTTTCAACAGTATCGAGAGCCAATTCAGGATATGATAGGGTTTTTGATTTAGATGGAGAATGTCCAATCCCTCCAAGTCGATTTCATAGCTGTTGACAAAGCCATCGCGTTGTTCCGTACTTGCCCATTCTTTGGCGAGCTCAAGATTTTCGGTACAATAAAAGCCCAATCCGTAATCATTCTTCGGATTTCCCACTCCAAAAATGGGCCTTTCGATGATCTTTGTCGAACCGTGATAAATGACAATCGATTTCATAAACTATCGTTATAACGAGACTTTTTGCAAAAATAGTATTTTTACTATTATTTATCAATAATTTACAGAAATAATCTTTACGGCAAATAGATTATTAATTAAAAAAAAGTCAATAGGTTTATTGTTGATATTTTGGATACATTCTTAAATAATCTATAACTAATTATTTATTAATATTCTTAAAATCAATACGTTAATTCAATATTTTATCAGAAAAAATATGTATTCAACGATTTAAGCCATTATTTCGATGAAAGATTCAATATCTTTGTTCCCATGAAAAGATATTTGATCATCATTGTGTTGCTATGTCTAGTTGGAGGTCTTCAAGCTCAGGACTTCTATCGGACTAAAGGCAACCGCTATATCGCCGATGTGGCTTTCTCGGGAAATCAGGTCCTCGTGCTGGAGAACCGCAGCCGCAGTTCGGTGCTGAGCCTGCTCGATCTTGAGGGAAACAAGCTGGGCGAAACCGAATTCCAACAGCAGTATGAGGAACTGTATATCGACCCCTTCGGGCATTTCCTGCTGTTGAACCGCGACAGTTGTCTGCAGGTATATTTCGACCATCAGTGGAACGCCTTGCCTTTGACGACGTTCTCCAAACAGGAATTCAACGACAAAGTAGCGAGATTTGTGTTGGAGTTCAACGGGGCTAATGTGCTCCGCAAGATGGTTTACGACAAGCATGACTACCACGTTCAGGAATTCCATGGACAAACACAAACCTATTCGTACATCCTGAAAAACGATCCGGAAAAGAAAAACCATCCTTTGTGCCGTTTTATCAATACGGCCGCTGTTGAGATGTGCCAGAATCAATTGAACAGGATTATTGCCATGTACGACCATGCGGTTCCTGTCGGGGCCAATGAACTGCGAATGGGTACTTGGGATGGTGATTTGCGACGTCTGAACAAAACCTTAAACATCCATCTTCAGATCCTGTGGTACCGACAAAACGTTGCCAAAGAATACCATACGGCAGCCTTGAAATATAACGGTATTCTACAATTGATTGATTTACAAGGCCTCAAGATTGTGGAAGTCAATCAGGATTTCAAGACCTCCGATCCACGGCCGTTGAAAATCCTTTCGGGAGAGTCTTCGTTTAAAAACCAATTCCTCACGGATGAGCTCACGGGTAAGACTTACGGGCTTTTTATGAAGGATGGCATGAATTACCTAGGTCTATACAATCCGTCAAAAGGCACTATTGGCAACATTCACAAAGCATGCTCCAGCATCTATCCGAGGGTGTTCAAGGTGCACGGCGGGTATGCCTACAGTGTCTATTTTGACGCTGGGCGGAGTCAAGGTGTGCTCAGCAAGGTAAAGATTAAAGAATGATTTGGGCAATGCGTCAACGGTTGAGTTCTATACGGCTTTTCATCATGGTCATCGTTTGTATGATGGCTTTGAACGCTGTGGCCAAATCCACTCCTAAGGAAGAACAATGGTTAAACAAGGGCACGGAGTTTTATTTTGAAGGACAACAGGATTCCGCCAAAGTCTATCTGGAACAAGTGTTTTCAACCGATACCGACGAAAAGACAACTGCCGCAAAATTCCTGCTCGACATTGCTTTGGCCCAAGGCGACACCTTGAAAATCAACGAATATGCCTTGTTTTTGGCGGAAAATTATGACGTCTCCCTTAATCAGGAACGGCAAAAATCACACCGACGAATCCTCATGATTACTCTTACCGCCATGCTGGTGCTTTTGGTTATGGGATGGATCATCTTCATCACCCATAAACGGCACAAACGGACCGAAGCCACCTTGGTTGAAGAACAACAACGGGAACGTGAATCTTTCGGCCGCCAACTTAACGAGGCGCAATCCGCTATTGAACGGCAGACTTTCGAGAATCTCCAACGGCAGGCTAGGGAAGTCCTTTCGCGAGGCAGCCAGCGCAAGCGCATCCTTGAAGCCTTCAATGCCACTTATCCCAAAGCCTACGAGCGGTTGAAAACCACCTATCCCGACTTGAGTGAGCAGGAATATGATCTACTGATCCTTAACTTCCTCGAATTCCGAATCAAAGAAGAAGCCGAAATCTTGGAGTTGAGCCAAAACACCGTGATGAAATATCGCTCCAACTTGCTAAAAAAGGTTGGGAAAGACCCTGTTTCAGCCGTTTTGAATGCTATGCCAACATCTTAGCGCAACGGTCAATGATATCGTTGGCGAGACGTATTCCTTCGCTACATACGTTTTTGCTCGGGTTACCATCATGGTCCATTGATAGGTGCATTGTGTTATAACTACTGTTTACCAAAGCAAGTAACTTGCGGTCCCTTTTTCTTACCGCTTCGTAATAGTCGTCAACGGCCACACGGGTGCGTCGGTCGGCCCTCACATGGAATACCGCATCCAAGGCCATCAGCACAGCATGCCACAGGTAATGTCCCGCCGCCCGTACGTATTTTTCATCCTCATACAGTTTCAGTTCAGGATTGTAACGTCCGTTTTCCGAAAGTGTCTTCTCTGCATTGTCAACATAACGTCTTGCCTCTTTTATCAAATCTTTTTTCATAGAAATGTTTCTTTTATTAATGCTACAAAGATACGATCATTTTTAAAAATATCAATAGTTTTGCTGTTGAAATTTTGGATACATTTTATATTATTCTATACAGAGATAACAGATATTATCCTGATTTTCACTTAGATGCAATTGGTTTTCATCAAGAAAAATCTATATCACCCCAATAGACCGTAAAAAACAAAAAAATCGTAACTTAATTTTGTAGTGATGAAATCCTAATACCACATCGCTATGAAAAACATTCGATTTTACTTGCTGCTGGCATTCTTTCTTTTTCTCCTGAAGGCAATGGCCCAAAACAATGACCTGAAACACCCTTATATGGTGGCCAAAGAAGATGGATACAACTATCGTTCGTTGAAGAAACTCATCAATATGGACAGCCTTTATGTCGGGTCACAATTTGAGTGCCCCTATCATGACCTGTTGAGTATTCTGTATTCACGGGTAGGGCATTACAAAGAAGCCATGCAAAAGGCTGAAAAAGGCAAATTGTTTTCAGACAAGACGCGTTTGGCCAAGACCTATGAAAATGTGATGGCTATACCTTTGTCGGAAGTAATGGACAGCATTATCGAAAACAATCGTGTCATCATGCTTAACGAGATGCATTTTAATCCCCATAGCAGGGCTTTTGTCATCAGTTGGTTGGAAAAATGTTACCAAAACGGATACCGTTACTTTGCCGCTGAAACCTTATTTGCGAAGGACTCCTTGGTGAACGAGCGGCGCACCGTGCTACTTGGTGAGACGGGCTTCTATTGCGACGAACCTGTTTTCGGCGACCTATTAAGGACGGCGCTCAACATGGGCTATACACTGGTGCCCTACGAAGCCGATGGTTGGGGCGTTGACCGCGAGAGGAATGAGGCAGATAACCTAATCAAGAATATTCTAGACAAAGATCCCGAAGCTAAGTTTTTGCTTTTAGGAGGTATGGGGCATATCACCGACCGCAAAGGGTGGTCGATGATGGGTGGTTTTTTCAAAGAAAAGGCAGGCGTTGACCCGTTTACGATGGATTGCAGCGTCATGACTTTCTCTGAACAATACGAAAGTATGGACTCGTTACGTACCGCATTTTTTGACCGCATTGATGCCCTGCCCGTCCGTGAGCCGATTATCTGTTACGATACCGTGAAACGTATTTATCCAAACAATTCAGGCATGGATGCCACCTGCTGTCTTCCGCGTACTCGCTTTATTGAAGACAACATCCCCGACTGGAAACTTTACAACGGCAAGGTGCTTTACACCATCAACCGCCGATTCATTAACAAAAACGGCTTCCCCGAAGGCTGTGTAAGCGCATTTCTGAAATCAGAAGGCGAAGCATGTGTCCCTATCGATCAATATATGTATGGCAAGGATGAACGCGAGTTCAAGCTGGCGCTTTATAAAGGCGAGTACCTACTTCGCTTCGACGACGGGAAGGAATACAAGTATGCTACAATCACCATCAAATGAAGATGCTATGAAAAAGATAATCTTATTTGCTTTGTTTTTGCTATGGACCGCCGTCCCGCTCGTTTCGCAAACGAAAACGATGGTTTACGGCAATCTTGGGGTTGAAAATGTCAACATCAGCGTCCTCAATACCCAGTATGGCACTAGCACCAATGCCAAAGGCTATTATGAACTTCCAATTTATGACCGCTCAAAACAGGTCAACCTGTATTATTCTTGCATCGGCTATCAAGACACCATCGTGAGTCTTATGCCGAGGCAGTTGGAGCGGGATTCCATCGACATCAGCTTCAAGATGCAGAAACAAAACTACAATCTACAAGAAGTAGGTGTGACGGCAAGCCGCGATTTTTACCGGTCGAAACGTGGTCGAAATATCATCGACATGGCTTTTCTCGATGGCAACATCTATCTTTTGGAGAATAAACCCAAGGCGTCTTCGGTCGTTGTTTTGGATTTGGAAGGTGTCGAAAAGGCTCATGCAGATTATGACAAGCTCTATGAAAAACTCTATATGGATTGTTTCAATGACGTCATCCTTGTCGGACAGGACAGCTGTCTTCAAGTTTATTTGAATGAACAAGATAGCCTATTGTCGGTTTCAGTGTTTTCAAGGGAACTCTACCGTGAGAAACTGCTCCGGATTGTATGCGAGTTCAACGGAGCTTATATCATCAAAACAGAAGTTCACGACAAGGGTTTATATTGGCTTAAATACAATCATGGTAAAAGCCAAGATTTCGGGTATATCCTAAAAAACGACCCTAAAAAAGAACTCCACCGGTTATGTGGTTTTTTGGATACGATTGGCTATGTTGGGTGCCAGTCGCAATGGATGTCCATCCAGACGGAATACCATCAAGTGGTGGCGGAAAACGGTGGCATCGACCTTATCAATGAGGGGATTTGGGATGGGTACATGCTCAGTTTAGGAGAAAATTCGAGTCTGTTATTCAAAATCCAATGGTATTGTACCATTGCTGCAAAAAAGGAATATTGTATCATTCCGCTCATTTTTAAAGATTTCCTTCAGTTCGTTGATGTGGATAATCACCAGATTGTGGAAATTAACAAAGATTTTGAGATGGTTTCAAGAAGGCCTTTAAAAATTACTTCGGGGGAAAAATATTTTAAGAATGTGTTCTTGAAAGATGAAGCCACAGGGGAAGCTTATGGTCTGTTTATCCATGATGGAGTCAATTATTTGGGTCTATACAATACTTCTGAAAATAATGTAGGCATGGGTCAGAAAGCAAGCAAAGTGGCTTATCCGAGAGTTTTCAAAGTGCATGATGGCTACGCCTACAGCGTGTTTTATGATAGCTATCGGAATCAAGGGACGATCAGTCGGGTAAAAGTGAAATAAATTTTTTTTCTTCTATGAAAAGCCTTCGATTATTCTTTCTTTTGGTCTTTCTGTTGTTGACGCTGTCGATGATGGCTCAAGACCAGCTCTACCTCCAAGGCGTTTGTGTCAACGAAAAAGGCCGTGCCATCGAAAACGTAGGTGTTTATGTGAATGACTCACTGCTGGTTTCTATAACGGATGAGAATGGCCATTTTGCCTTATCGCGACCCAAGGAGGGACAGAAGATCCGCTTTGCCCATATCGTTTATGAGCCGATGACTTACACGATCAAGGAAAAAGACTTGATTGGGCAAGAACTCAAAATCGAGATGAAAACAAAAAACCATGAGCTTATGGAAGTGGATATTGTGGGTAACGCACCTCATATCGCTTTCGATAACCCAGTGCGGAGCGTGCTCGACTATGTGATTGCTGACGACGGCATCTATCTCATCGCTTACCGTATGCGCAACACAGCATTACTGCATCTCTCGTTCGAGATGGACACGCTCCATGAATTAATCATCTCTTCCTCGTTTCAAAACCTTTATAGGGATTTTTATGGATTTGTCCATGTTGTCAGTAACGAATACGCTTGTCAGGTGGGTTTTACTGAAACTACCGACGGACGCAAGGTGGACATGTTTTTGTATGCTCCGCTCTCCCTGGAGACTTTTTACAAGACCTATGGTACAATCGTGACCGCCTCCAACAAGATGGTCATCAAGGGAAGATATGCCTTTTACGGATTGGAACAGTACTATTATTGCGTCACTCCGACTGCCGACACGTCGTATCTGCTAGAACATATTGTGGACGAGGACGCGCGTGACGATTTGCGTAGAGCAGGTAACAACGATTATTATTTCTTTACCACCCATTTCTTCCCACAGCTGCTATATATCTATAATCCAATTTATAGTCTCGACAACAAATTCTATCTCTTTGCCTATACGGATGCCGAATCGGTCATTTACGATGAAGTCGGCAACGAGTTGGAACGTTACCCACTTGTTTTTCACCAGCGCAAAAAATGGACGGGAGAAACCGTAGTTGATAAACGCTGGAAGAAGTCCATGATGGTGGATCGGGCGAGAAAAGAGTTCTATTCGTTTTTCGTTGATGACGGCCTGTGCACCCTGATGCGCATCGATCTGCCGACAGGTACGGCCACTCCCGTTTTTGACCTTAGTGGCTATCCCTTTGCGGAGATGCTAAGGGTGCACAACAGAGTGCTGTATTTCCTGTATCCTACCGGGAACAACCATCGACAAGCTTTGTATCAAGTGAATATTGAAGAATAAACACCATTTTCCATGAAAAAGCTCTTCCTACTATTGCTCTGCGGCATCTTCAGCATGGCTTTGACCGCCCAGACAAAAACCGTGGTGTACGGTAACCTTGGCGTGGATAATGTGAATATCAGCGTGCTGGACACCCAGCATGGAACGGTTTCCAACGACCAGGGACAATATGCGTTAGTGCTATCCGACAGCAACAAACGCATCAACCTGCATTACTCCTGCATCGGCTATCAAGATACTGTGGTGGGCATCACGCCGAAACAGCTGGAACGGGATTCCATCAACATCAGTTTTAGGATGCGGAAACACGCATACGCCTTGAATGAAGTCAGCATCTTGGCAGAACGTCCTCATTTCGAGGGAGACAGGAATATCATCATGGATTTTGAGGTGTATGACGGCATCATCTGCATGCTTCAGGGCAATGGCAACAAATACCGGATGCTTTTGGCAGATGTGGATTTAAGAGTGTTTGACACCCTATTCCTTTCCAAACACATCAAGCCCGTAAGACTGCTGAAAGATTGCATGGGTAACTGTCAGCTGATGGGCTCCGACAGCGTCTATCAAATTGATTTGCAAGATAAAACCAAACCTTATCTTGCCACAGAGCGCAACCATTACAATGCAGTGATGGGCGACTGCTTGTTTCTTACCGATCAACACCTTTATCTGAGGAGAACCGTTATGAATGGCTTTTCGACGATGTTTTATAGGATCGATGTGGCAACCCAACAAAAACAGCCTTTGTTCGTTGATGACGGCTCGGAGGAATTCAAGGAGTTTATCGATGAAATGAATTTTGACGCTGCAAACCGGCCAAAATACGGCCCTTCGCACGAAGACTGGGAACGATTTACGAGGATCGCATGGTTCCGCGACAGCTCGGCACATCTGGCCTTGATGCGCAAAAAACTGGTGTATTTCGATCATGACAACAACCAGATTCGCCAATACGACCAGAACCTGAACGAACTCAAGTCATGCCCCATCAACTACCCCCTGAAAAGCGATTGGAAACCACAAATCTTGCAAGACCCAGCCAAAAACAAGTTTTACACCTTTATCAGCTATTGGCTTCACGAGATTGACATCAATACAGGGGAAACCTTCCCGAAAGCAAAGTTGGATGTCGATATGTACAGCAAGGTGGCGCTGTGGAACCGGCATCTGTATATCTTGAGAAGGCAGCACACGTCAACGGGAAAACTGAGGAGTTATGTTGAGAGGGTGGATTTGTTTTAGTATCTTTGCGCTTTAGAATTGTCGAAAGCGAGTTGATATGAAGAAATATTTTTTGTTGTTGTGGCTGCTGTCGTTGTTTAGCACCATGGCGATAGCGCAAACTTCCTCAAAGAGCCACACCATCAGTGGCTATGTCACCGATGGCAAGAGTCAGGAGACCCTGTTGGGAGCCTCGGTGTATGACGCCGCAACCATGAAGGGTTCCGTGACCAATAACTTCGGGTATTACACCTTAAAATTGCCTGAAGGACCAGTGGATTTCAGGGTTTCGTTCGTGGGTTATGATCCGTATCAAGCTCGATTTGATTTGAAAAACGATACGGTGATCAACATCTTTTTGGCGCAGTCGAATCAATTGAACGAGGTGACGGTGACCGCTCGAGCCATGGAGAGCAATGTGAAAGGCACCCAGATGAGCACCATCGAACTACCTGTAATACAGCTTAAAAAAGTGCCCGCCTTGTTTGGTGAGACCGATGTCATCAAGGCTTTGCAGCTGTTACCAGGTGTGCAGTCCGGCACTGAAGGCTCTGCGGGCATGTATGTCCGTGGTGGGGGACCCGACGAGAACCTCATCCTCCTTGATGGTGTGCCGCTCTACAATGTGAATCACGCCGCAGGCTTCTTCTCGGCCTTCAACGCTGATGCCATCAAAAATGTCACCTTATACAAGGGCAACTTCCCAGCACGTTTTGGTGGCCGATTATCCTCGGTGGTCGATGTGCGTATGAAAGACGGTGACATGTACGAGTACCATGGCAATGCCAGCATCGGCTTGATTGCCTCAAAAATCAATGTGGAGGGGCCTATCATCAAAGGCAAGACTTCGTTCAACCTCTCGTTCCGGCGTACCTATTACGATGTGTTCACGGCACCCTTGGTCAACTATATGGTCAAAATGCAAAGCGACAACAAAAAAAACACAGGCTGGGGTGGCTACTATTTCTATGATCTCAACCTGAAACTCAACCATAAGTTTTCCGACAAAGACCGATTGTTCCTCAGCATTTATTCAGGCGATGACAAGGTGTATGCGCGGATGAAGCTCGGTTACGACTATGCAAGCTCCTACTATGGAACCAATTCCAGTTCAGAGCGTCTTAACCTCGATTGGAAGTGGGGAAATCGTGTGGCTGCCTTGCGTTGGAACCATGTCATTCAACCCAATCTCTTCATGAATGTCACCGGAGCCTATACTCAATATCGGCATTCCATGGGGGCGGAAATCCGGAATGAGAGCAGTTTTATGGACCAAAACCAAACCTCCAGTTATGCCGAGAGCGTCGACTTGGGCCTGCATTCGGGCATTTATGACTATAGTGCCAAGGCCGATTTCGATTACAAACCTTTTGACAGTCACGACATGAAGTTTGGCTTGAACCTTACGCACCATACCTATAGGCCTACCACCACGGCCTTTCATATCAAGGAGGTTGAAGACAACCAGACCGGGTTCTCGTTCGACACCGTGACAAGCGATGCCACGGTAAGAGCCTTGGAGACCGACCTTTATGTGGAAGACAACTGGGATATCAACAATTACTTCAAGCTGAACGCCGGATTGCATTACTCCACTTTCAGTGTCGACAAGAAAACCTATCACAGCCTTCAGCCTCGTGTGAGTATGAGGGCTTTGATTACTGATAATTTCTCGCTCAAGGCAGGTTACGCTTATATGAGTCAGTACATCCACCTGCTTTCAAGCAACGCCATCAGTCTGCCCACCGACCTATGGGTGCCTGTTACGGGCGACATCGTTCCCATGAATGCCCACCAGATGGCCTTGGGTGCTTTTTACGATTGGAACGGCTTTGAATTCTCGATAGAAGGCTATTACAAGAAAATGAACAACGTGCTGGAATACAAGGACGGTGCCTCGTTTTTCTCGTTGGATCAGACCGGCTGGGACGACAAGGTGGTGATGGGTGACGGCTGGGCCTACGGCATCGAGTTGTTTGCCCAAAAGCAGGTGGGCAAGTTTACGGGTTGGATCGGTTACACCTGGGCGCATACCAATCGCCTCTTTGACCGCGAAGGACAAGAACTGAACTTCGGTCAGGTGTTTCCCGCCAAATACGACCGCCGTCACGACCTGAACATCGTGTTGATGTACGAATTCAACAATCGCATCGATGTGGGCGCCACTTGGGTGTATAGCACCGGCAACTGCGCCACGCTGTCGTATCAGGATTACAACGGATTGGGTGTCGGTTACAACGACTATCCTTCCATAGGTTACATCGAGAGCCGCAACAACTATCGCTACAACAGTTACCAGCGACTCGATTTGGTGGCCAACTTCCACAAACAAAAAAAGTATTGTGAACGGATCTTCAGCATCAGTGTTTACAATGCCCTGTGCCACAACAACCCCTTTGTGGTCGTTCCGTGGTCTGAATACGAATACAATCCTTACCTGGATGATTATGTCAATCGTAAAACCCTCCAACAAGTGTGTATTTTCCCAATCATTCCTACATTGAGTTGGCAATATAAGTTTTGAAAGAAGGAAGAAGCAAGAAGTAAGAAGACAGGAGACAGAAGAAATGAGAAGAATAAGAAATTTAATAATAGCGGCGACTGTTTTGGTATGCCATTTAGCATCTTGTACCAAGGATGTGGACTTTACGGGTAACCAATCCGATCCCTTGCTGGTGGTCAACGGTTTGCAGCAGGCGGGACACCCAGCAAGTCTGCGCGTGGAAAAAAGCGTGTTTTTCCTTGACGACCAACCCGATCGTCGTGTAAAGGATGTTGAAGTTGACCTTTATGTGAATGGAAGCTTTAAGGAAAGTCTTCAGGTACGCGATTCATTGATCATGGAACAATATTACATCTGGACAGAGCAAGGCGAAATCTTGAAAGAGCGCATACGGTATGCTTTTAACTATTGTGAAGGCCAATATGCGATTGGTGAAGGTGACCAGCTGCGTTTCGAAGTGCGTTCCAGTGAGTTCGACAATGCCACTGCCGAAGTAACGGTCCCCCAAGCTCCCCAAGTGATCAGTTTCGACACGGTAAGGGTGGAAGCGTCACATAATGAATACGAACTAAAACTTCGTTTTGCCTTGAAATTGGACGATCCCGTGGGAAGTGATTACTACAATCTGTATCCTCAAGGAGGACTGTCGGGCTTCACTTCGACGGATCCCGTGTTCACCGACCAGGTTGTGGAGGACGTGGAGGATATCTTCGGCGAACATGAATATTATGGTAGGGGACAGTATAACATGTTCTCTGACCGTTTCTTTGAAGGATCAGAGTATTCGGTGACCATGGAAGCCTATTGGTATGTAGGAGAGGACTATGACTATTATGAACCCTTCACGTTGGAAGTAACCTGTTTGGATGCCAATTTTTATCAATATCTCAGGTCTTACCGGGCGTATTCAAACAGCGATCCGGAAAGCTTGATAGGCATGTTTACTGAGCCAGTGCAGGTGTATTCCAATGTGGACAACGCCATAGGAATCGTTGGTGCTCAAAGTCAGCCGGTTAGGGTGTCGATCGATTTAAGTCAAAACAGGAAGTGAGACTTTAAGAAAAAAGCTTAACTTTGCCCAAATTTCAAAATTAGCAAAGTTATCATGAAACGACTTCTTCTATCACTTGCCATCCTGTTGATCTCAGCGATGGCCTTTGCCGGTGAGGGGATGTGGATCCCGATGCTTCTCCAACATAACGAAAAAGAGATGCAGGAAATGGGTATGCGCATCACCGCCGAAGACATCTACAGTATCAACCACAGCAGCTTGAAAGATGCCATTGTGCTCTTTGGTGGTGGCTGCACGGGTGAAATTGTGAGCGATTACGGTTTGCTGCTCACCAACCACCACTGCGGCTACGACTACATCCAGCAGCACAGCTCGGTGGAGCACGACTACCTCACCGATGGTTTCTGGGCCATGGACCGATCGCAGGAGTTGCCTTGTCCCGGATTGACCGTGATCTTTTTAAGGGAGATGCGCGACGTGACCGATAAGGTGACCTTCAACGTAAATGACGACATAGAAGAAACTGAACGTCAACGGCTGATTGACGAGAACATCAAGAAACTTGTGGCAGACGTGGAGAAGACCACCGATTACAAGGTCTTTGTAAAGCCCTATTTTCTTGGTAATGAATACTATCTACTATTAAACGAAGAGTACACCGATGTGCGTTTGGTAGGTTGTCCTCCGAGCAATATCGGCAAGTTCGGCGGTGACACTGACAATTGGGTGTGGCCTCGTCATACGGGTGATTTCAGCGTCTTCCGGGTGTATGCCAACAAGGACGGTCATCCGGCGGATTATAACCCCGACAATGTGCCTTACAAGCCCGCCAAGCATTTGGAGATCTCGTTGAAAGGGGCCGAAGAAGGTGATTTTGCCTTTGTGTTCGGCTATCCTGCTCGAACGAGTGAGTATCTTCCCGCTGTAGCCGTCGACCAGGAAGCCAATGTCATCGACCCCATTGCGGTGAAACTTCGTGGCGAGATTCTCGACATCTATAATACGTATCAAGAGCAAGATAAGAAAGTGCGCATCCAATATGCGTCCAAACATGCAGGATTAGGCAATGGCTGGAAGAAGTGGATGGGTGTTACGGAAGGCATCAACCATTTTCACGGCGTGGAGAAGAAACGCTTTTATGAAGAGTCGTTCCGTCAATGGTGCCTGGAATCACGTGGACGCATTCCCTATCTGCATCTGTTGACGGATTTCGAACAAAAATACAAGGAGTTGGAGCCGTATCGAGTGGCTTATACCTACCTTACGAATGCAGGTTTGAATATCGAAATCATGTCGTTTGCCGGTTATTTCAACAGGTTGTCGCAGGTGACCAAAGAAACCCCTCAAGAGGAAATCGATCAGATGATTGTTTCACTGAAAAAGGCCACAGCAGAGTTCTTCAAGGATTACTATCAGCCTATTGATGAAGAGGTGGCCCGAACGATGCTTGAAGAATATCTCAACCACCAACCGGCCGACTTCCGTCCTGGTTTTTTGAATGAGATACAGGATGTGAATGCATACGTGGATCAGCTTTTCAACAAGTCAATGTTCGTCAACGAGGAAAAAGTAAACAAGTTTCTCGACAACTTCAAACCCAGCAAAGCCAAGAAGTTGCAAAAAGACCCCGCCCTTATCGCCTATCAGAGCATGATCAATTTCTATCGCGAGGACATCAACCCGCCGATGAGTGCCATCAACAATGACTTGTCGCGTATGCAACGTCTTTACATGAAAGGTCAGATGCTGATGGAACCTGAGAAACGTTTCTCGCCCGATGCCAACTTCACCTTGCGAGTCACCTATGGCAAGGTGCAAGGCTTCAAGCCTCAGGACGGCAAAAACTACCGCCATTTTACCACCCTTGAGGGTATCATGGAGAAGGAGAATCCCGACATTTACGATTATGTGGTGGAACCCAAGTTGAAACAACTTTACAACACCAAGGATTATGGACGCTATGCCGACAAAGACGGTACTATGCATGTGGCTTTCACCGCCAGTGTGCATACCACGGGAGGCAACTCGGGTAGCCCTATTTTGAATGCCGACGGCCAGTTGTTAGGTTTGAATTTTGACCGTTGTTGGGAAGGCACCATGAGCGATTTGGTGTATGACCCTGACATCTGCCGCAACATCTCGGTCGACATCCGTTACGTGCTCTTCATCATCGACAAATTCGCTGGCGCAAAGAACTTGATCGCTGAGATGGATATCGTTGAATAATAGATTTTTAGGAGCGTTTGCTTCTGTGGTCTGAAAAAAAAACCTGGAATGAAAATGAAACATTCCAGGTTTTTTGCTACTTCGGGAAAACAAAAGACATACAAATGAACCATTTTGATTTTCCTGAAGCTCAAAGCATCGTAGTCGTTGGCGACATTCACGGCGATTTCAACAAACTGATTCACAAATGTTGCATTCGTTATAAAGTGCGTGACGCCTTGATTGTAGTGGCTGGCGACTGCGGCTTTGGTTTTGAACGGCCTGGGTATTATGAGCGCGTCTATGAGCGCAACCGTCGGTTTTTAAGTGCGTCGAACTGTTGGCTTGTCATGGTACGGGGCAATCACGACAACCCCTATTATTTCAACGGCCCGAACCCCATTTGCCATGAGCGTTTTATGACCGTACCTGACTATTCATTGTTGACGGCCTGCGGTCGCAAAATGCTTTGTGTAGGGGGTGCAGTCTCTTTGGACCGTGCCCTCCGAAGGAATAGTCCTTTTTACCATCCTTTGGGGTTGGATGATCCGCTGTGTCCAAACACCTACTGGTCTGATGAGCCGCCTTATTTCGACGAGGTTGCTTTGAACGAAATCACAGAACGTTTTGCCATCGACACGGTGATTACCCATACCGCCCCTTCGCTCTGCGAACGTATTGTGAAACAGGGGCTTTTCTATTTTTCGGTCGACGATGAGGATTTATTATCCGATGTGGAGCAAGAACGTCACACCTTGGACCAATTATATGATTATTTGGTGGCACATCATCATCCTTTGCGCGACTGGGTGTATGCCCATTTCCATCAAAGTTGGCATTATGAAATAGAAGGGGTGATGTTCAACACATTGGATGTGATGGAATTTAGGGAGATAAGGGAAGGGGATTGAAGACTATTTCTTGATTCTTTTCGCTACCCCCATGGCGCCGACAGGACAGACGAGACGGCAGAGATGGCATCCGACGCATTTGCTGCCGATGACATGAGGTTGACGGGTATCTGGGTCGAAGTTGATGGCCTGGTGGCCGCCATCACGGCAGGAGACATAGCAACGTCCGCATCCGATGCAAAGGTCTCGGTCAACGGTGGGGAAGACCTTGGTCTCGCGGTCAAGGTCGGAGGGGCGCACGAACGAGGGCAGTTGTTCGCCTACGAGGTCTTCGAGCTTTTCGATGCCCCGTTCTTGCAGGTAGGTCTGTAGGCCCATCACGAGGTCGTCGATGATGCGGTAACCATATTGCATCACAGCGGTGCATACCTGCACGTTGCGGCAACCCAGCTGGATGAACTCCAAGGCGTCGTGCCAGGTCTCGATGCCTCCGATGCCGCTGAGCTGGATGTTCTTCATGATGGGGTTCTTTGCCATCTCAAGGATGTAGCGCAGGGCGATGGGCTTGACGGAGCGGCCGCTGAGGCCAGAGATGGTCCATTTGTCATCGACCTTGGCTTCGGGGGTCATCGTCACGCTCTTGATGGTGTTGATGGCCGAGATGGCATCAGCACCGGCGAAGTAAGCGCCCATGGCTGGTTGGTTGATTTGTGTGATGTTGGGTGTCATTTTAGGGATGACGGGGATTTTCACGTTGCGTTTTACGTAGGCTGTGTAGAAAGTCACCAACTCGGCATCTTGTCCCACGTCGCTACCCATGCCGGCGAGGCGCATCTGGGGGCAGGAGAAGTTCAGCTCCACGGCGTCGCAGCCCGCTTCTTCGGCCATCTTGGCCAGCTCGATCCATTCTTCTTCATACTCGCCCATGATGCTGGCCACCACGATCTTCGTCGGGAAATTTTTCTTCAGTCGGCGCAGGATGTCGAAATCCACCTCGTAGGGGTTCTCGCTCAGCTGTTCCATGTTGCGGAACCCAGCAAACGACAAGCCTTCCCGCACTGCGTCAAAACGCGGCGACACCTCGTGGATGTCCTGCTTGCAGATGGTCTTGTAGAAGACCCCAGCCCAGCCCGCCTCGAAGGCGTTGGCCACCATCTCGTAATTGGTGCAGATGGCAGAGGATGCCAAAAAGAAAGGGTTCTCGCATGGTATCCCACAGAAGGTTATAGCGAGGCTCTGCCCTTCCGTCTTCTGTCTTCTGTCTTCTGTCTTCTGTCTTCTGTCTTCTGTCTTCTGTCTTCTGTCTTCTGCCTTCTTCAGCCACCTCCCTGATCCTTATCGGCCTATCGTAATGGATACACGCTTCTTCGGCCCGTTTAAGGTCGTCATCGGTGCAGTCTTTCAGCCACTGCCAGGCGTTTTTCTCGTTGTTGAAACGGATCGCCCGAAGGGCACGTGCAGGATCGCCTTTACCACAGGCTTTGGAGCAAGGGGCATTTTCGCACAGTAGGCAGCGTGCCGCCTCTTCGTGGAGGAAAAGATCGAGGTGTTTCATGGTCATGAATTGTTCATTGTTACGGTGCAAATATAAGAAAAAGGATGATTTGTTTATTTTCTTCAAGCGAGAAACCAATACATCGAAATTATCCCTATCTTTGCAAAAATGGTAATAATCGCTTATCAAAACCAAAAAAGAATAAAAATGAAAAGATTAACTTTATTGTTGGCTTTTGTAGCCATGGTTGGAATGGTCTCGGCCCAGGATTGCTGTGGGACGAAGAAGAGTTGCTGTGGTGCGACGAAATGCCAAGATTCAAAACAAACTCAAGCTATGAAGACTTTAGTGACCTATTTTTCGGCTTCGGGTGTGACCCGTGGAGCCGCCAAGGAGTTGGCAGGCATCATCGGTGCCGACCTTTATGAAATTACCCCGGAGAAACTTTACACCGATGCCGATCTCGACTGGCGTGACAAGAAATCGCGTTCCACCATCGAGATGAACGACAAAAGCTCACGTCCCGCCCTCAAAGACGGAGGCAAGGTCGATCTGAGCCAGTACGACGTGGTGTATGTGGGCTTCCCCATCTGGTGGTACACCGCCCCAACCATCATCAACACTTTTATTGAGGCCAACGACTTCACGGGCAAGACCATCGTACCCTTTGCCACTTCGGGTGGAAGCAGCATCAAGCAAGCCTGCAAAGACTTGCAAGCCGCCTATCCTAAGTACAAGTTCGGCGAGGGCAAGCTGCTCAACAAGATCGACAAGACCGATGTCGAAAAATGGGCGGGTGCCATCAAATAAGTCCATTATCGCCTCATCCAGTTTGAGCTGGATTTCCATAAAAAAAGCCTCTCAGTTTAGGGAGGCTTTTTTTATGGAACTTGTCGATGAAGACGTCACAGCGCTCCGATCAGGAGATTCCACACGAGAAAACGCAGAAACTTACCGATGAGGAGCAACACCATGGTGCCGAACGGCTTGGCTTTATAGAAGCCTAGCGCCAAGGTAATGACGTCCCCGATGATAGGCACCCATGCGAGGAGGGCGAGCCAGATGCCATAGCGATCCACTTTTTCTTTCTGTTGTTCCAGCTTTTCGGGCTTGACCTTGAACCATTTCTCGATCCATTCCCATTTGCCGATTCGTCCGATCCAATAAGTGGAAACACTTCCAAGCCAGTTGCCCAGTGTTCCCACGATGAGACATGCGACAGGATTCTTTGTGGCCACCAGCACCGCGATATAAAGCGCACTTGAGCTGATCGGCACGATGGTCGCCGCCAAAAAGGTTCCTATGAACAGGCCCAACAGACCGAGACTTTCCAACCAAGACATGAGATGGGGGTTTTGGGTGCAAAAATAGCATATTGTTTTCGGGAAAAAACGTATTATTGCAAGCAATAATCGAGAAAAATCACCAAAAAATCATGTCCGAACATTGGGAGATCTACGCCGATTGGAATCCGTGGCACGGTTGCACCAAGATCAGTCCTGGGTGCAAGTATTGTTATGTCTATCGGCAGGATGCGATGTATGGCAGCGAGATTTCCAGCAGTGAGTGCCGCAAGACGGGTAATTTCAATCTCCCCGTCAAGCGGAAGCGCGACAAGTCGTGGAAGATAGAGAGCGGAAAGATCGTTTTTACCTGTTTCACCTCGGATTTTCTGTTGAAAGACGCCGATGAATGGCGTCCCGACTGTTGGCAGATGATGCGCCGCCGAAGCGATTTGTGGTTCTTTTTCTTTACCAAACGCATCGACCGTTTCATGGAGTGCGTTCCCGATGATTGGGGTGATGGTTATGACAATGTGATGGTGGGCTGTACGGTCGAGAATCAGGAGATGGCCGACTATCGCTTGCCCATCTTCCTGTCGTTGCCTATCAAGCGCAAGAGCATTATTGCCTCGCCCTTGCTCACGGCCATGGACCTCACGCCCTATTTGAACGAAACCATCGACGAAGTGTCGGTGGGCGGCGAGTCGGGCGTGGATGCCCGTCCTTGCGATTACGACTGGGTCCTTGCCCTTAGGGAGCAATGTGTCGCCAAGGACGTTGCTTTCCGTTTCCACCAGACAGGAGCTCATTTCATCAAGGATGGCAAGATGTATCGCGTTCCTCGTTGTTACCAACTCAGCCAAGCCCACAAGGCCAACATCGATTACAAAATCGGCAAGTACCTCGTTCCCGAAACGGTGAAGTTCCAGTGGAGGGAGGAGGATTATCATGATTGACAAGGGTGATCGCAACCCCATGCTCTCCGGGAGTTTCATCTACTATGCCGGAGTGTGCATCTGGCTTTGGACCTAGTGGTCATTTGTTTCGTCGTCTTCATGTAATAGATACTCATATTCTGTTCCCACCAAACTATCTGGATCATATTCTTTTCGATATTCCATGATATAGAAAGCGATGGAAGTAGGATAGATCTTCCAATACGCTCTACATACTTTTTTGTATAACTGTAGTATTCTTTCATCATCGGCAAACATTAACAAATAGTCGAGCAGCAACCCCACTTCGTTTTCGTTTGCTTTTCGGTTACAAATATCATCCACCAATGGCGTATAAACAACTACCGCCTGATCGTAAATGGTCTTCATTTGTTGGATTAGCGGTTCCAGTTGTTTCACCAAGTCATCATATTTCAAGTCTGTTTTTTCTTTTTTGTTTTCCATTGTCATCATGTTGTTGTATTCAGCTAATTTAATGTATGTAAAATAGCATGAATGTTTCATTGGAATCAAAAAAATATATTAAAATATGAAACATTTTAGTATTTATCGCTACTTATAACTGAAATTGAAATAAACATAAGAAAACTATGACACCAACACTTGTGAATAACTGATTAAGTGGGATTGTTGAAAAAAAACAACTTAATTAACAAGAAAAAACCTAAATGTATTAAGAAATTGTTGTATTTTTACAAATTAAAAAAGTTTAAAATGAGAAATACTAACCATTTGAAAACCACTAAAATATCTTCTTTTCCGAAAAAAGAAGGGTTAGTATTGACCGGAAGCACGGGACGGTCAACGGTTATTGATTTGTTTGCCGGTTGTGGCGGCTTATCTCTTGGCTTGTATCAAGCCGGATGGGAGGGTTTGTTTGCCATTGAAAAGAACGCTTTTGCTTTCGAGACATTGAAATATAACCTCATTGATAATAAGCACCATTTTAATTGGCCCGACTGGTTGCCTCAAACGGAACATGAGATAAATGAGGTGTTGGACAAATACCCAGAACAACTGAAATCATTAAGGGGGAAGGTGGATTTGGTTGCCGGAGGTCCTCCGTGCCAAGGTTTTTCGATGGCAGGTAAACGCGTTGAGGAAGATGTTCGTAACCAATTGGTGTTTTCTTACATTAAGTTTATCGAGTTGGTGCAGCCCAAGATGATTCTTTTTGAGAATGTAAAAGGCTTCACATACGCTTTCGATAAGAACAAGAAAGACGGTGCCGAGCCCTATTCACATAAAGTAATACGTGGGTTGGAAGAATTGGGATATAATGTAAAGCCCCATGTTATAGACTTTTCCAAATATGGTGTCCCGCAACGCCGCAAACGTTTCATCTTAGTTGGTGTCCGAAAGGAAATAGGTTCTCCTGAGAATTTTGAGAAGCTTTTGGTGGAGAACAGGGATGCATTCTTGGCACAAAAAGGCTTAAAGTCAAACAACACCTTGCAGGACGCCGTTTCTGACTTGCTTCGTTCCAACGGAGAAGTTCCCTCTCCCGACCGCAAAGGGTTTTATTCTGGTAAATATGGAAAAACAAAATTGACCAGTTATGAAAAGCTAATGCGTGGTGATTATCCCAAAACGCATAAAATAGCTGACAGCCATAGTTTTGCTAAGCAAACGCCTGAAAAAATAGCCTGTTACACAAAATTGTTGGCGGAGTATCCTCAAAAAGGTAAACGGATTGACGGTGAAACCCGTGCACAATGGGGCATCAAACAACGCGGCATCACCATTTTGGACCCCAATGTGGTTTCTCCGACCATTACCGGAAGCCCGGATGACTACTTGCATTATTGTGAACCCCGTATCATGACCGTTCGTGAGTGTGCCCGTATCCAATCGTTTCCTGATTGGTACGAAATCAAGAAGAAATACACCACTGGCGGCAAGATGCGCAAGGTGGAAGTACCTCGTTATACCCAAATTGGCAATGCCATTCCGCCGTTGTTTTCGGAGCAGGCGGGAATAGTGCTAAAAAAGATGTTAAAGCCATGAAAGACAGTTTGAATTTCAGAGTTAGTGCCGAACTGAAAAACATCTTGGGAAGGGATTTGATTACAAGTCCTGATATTGCCATTTTGGAGTTGGTGAAAAACTCGTATGACGCTCATGCCTCAAAAGTGGAGATTACTTTTGATAACGACTATTTGTGCATTGCCGACAACGGCAAAGGCATGTCAAAACAAGATTTGATAGACAAATGGCTGTTTGTGGCATATTCGGCCAAAAGCGATGGAACGGAAGATTTATCCTATCGTGATAAATTTACTCGTCACTATGCTGGGGCAAAAGGTATTGGTCGATTGTCGTGTGATCGTTTAGCAAACAACCTCATCCTTACAACAAGAAGCGAAGAGAGTAATAAAACAGAAGTACTTTATGTGGATTGGTCGTCTTTCGAAAGCAACAAGAAGACAGAGTTTAATACTATTGATATCCCTCATGAGAGTCTAGACTCCATCCCGACTTTTCCTCAAAATTATTCAACAGGTACGATTTTAGAATTCAGAAACCTTCGTGATAATTGGTCTCGGGATGACATTCTTCGTTTGAAGAAATCATTGGAAAAAATGATCAATCCTTTTTCTGGGACTGATGATGATTTTCAGATAGAGATAATCGCTCCCAGAATGAAGGAAAATGATAAAAACACCGAATCTGCTCACAAGAAAGTGAATGGAGTTATTGAGAACTCTATTGCTGATGTACTGAAACTAAAAACCACACAGATAGAAAGCCGCATTGAAAACGACACAATACACACAACACTGTCTGATCGTGGTATTAAGATGTATGAAATTGAGGAATCAAATCAGGATTTTTCACAAATAGATTCCGCATCAGTGAGTCTTTTCTTTTTGAATCACGCCGCCAAGACTTCATTTACTAGAATGATGGGGGTTCAACCGGTTAGTTATGGCAACATTTTTCTTTTCAGAAATGGTTTTCGTATTTTGCCATATGGTGAATGGAATGATGATAGCTGGGGCTTAAATCAACGCCAACAGCAAGGATACAATCGCTTTCTTGGCACACGTGATTTGTTTGGTCGAGTTGATGTTGAGACTGACGATGTTAACCTTATTAAGGAGGTATCCAGTCGTGATGGTGGTTTAATCGAAACAGAAGCATCTCGACAATTAATAAATTACTTTACGCTAATCCATAGACGATTAGAACGTTATGTCGTTGGTGTTTTATGGGGTGAAGGATTCTTGAGAAAAGACTATTTTGTTAATCAAAGTTTAGCGTTGACAGCACGAAAACAGTTGGCGGGGGATAAAGATTCAGATTCTGCCAAGCATTTGTATACAAATATTGGTAGTAAAGTTGATTTCTTGCAACTTATAAAGTCATTGGTCAACGATAAGTCGATAACGGTTCTGCAATATAATGAAGACTTAGCAAATATCGTCGCCGACCCAACGGAAACGGAAGTGCTTCAAGCTCAAATGGTAGACGACATGCGCAAACTAGTAGAAAAAACCAACGACTCGTATCTATTGGATAGGGTCGCTGAGTTTGAGAAGCAAATGGACGAAATGCGCCGCCAGAAAGAAGAGGCTGAACGAAAAGCGAAGGAGGAAGAGAAAAAAGCGGAAGAGGCAAAAAAGAAAGCTCAAGAAGAGAAGGAAAAAAGAGAAAAAGCCGAAATGGAGTTAGAGCAGAAATCAAAACAAAATCTATTTCTTCTTTCTGTTGGCAATCTCGATACAGACCGCATATTAAAATACCATCACGACATCCGAATTCACGCAGCTACTATCCATAATACTATTGGACAAATCTTAAGGAAAGCAAACGGGGGGTCTCTTTCCACAGAAGAAACGGTCAAGTTGGTTGAGAGGATTTCTCGTGCAAATGATAAAATAACATCTATAGCTCAGTTTGCCACCAAAGCGAACTATAGTATCAATGCAGATATAATAAAAGCAGATATTGTCAATTACATAGACGAATACATCAACAATGTATTACCAGAGTTTTATGGGGACTTAAAATTGCATTGTTCCAATAAGTCTTGCTATAAGATTTTAGAATTTGCCCCCTTGGAAGCCTGCATTTTTATAGACAATTTGGTGTCAAATACCGTTAAGGCAAATGCAAAGCATTTTGACGTTGTTTTTGAAAAGGACTGTGATCGTATTTGCATGACCATTTCCGATGATGGAGATGGCCTATCACCTAAAATTGCAGACGCTGAGAGCATTTTAGAAAAAGGGTACACAACTACCAATGGTTCTGGATTAGGACTATATAATGTTGCATCTTTTGTCAAAACCGTTCTGAAAGGAACAATTTCTATTGAAAAAAAACAAGAAGTACCCGGTTTCAAACTAATAGTAAAATTCTGATATCATGAAACTAAAATACAAGATATTGTGGATTGAAAATGAAGCAGATTGGGTGGAGAGCATCGAAGACCAACTTCAAGATTATCTTGAAGATTTTGGTTTTATATATGAGAAAACGTTAATAGCCAAAGAAGAGAGAGACATTAATTATAACGATTACGATTTAATTCTGATGGACCTAAATCTCTCTGACCAACCCAATGGTGCAGTATTGATCTCAAAGATCAGAGATTTGGGTGTATTTACGGATGTGGTTTTCTACTCTGCCATGGGAATTGAAGAACTAAGAACAAAAGGTAGGGAAAAAGAACTTGAAGGAGTTTTTTATAGTGGACGTACTCCAGACACCGAATTTGTGAAAAGAGTAAAAGCCGTTATTGATTCCACAATAAAAAAGGTACAGGATTTAAACAACCTACGTGGATTAGTGATGGCAGAGGTGAGTGAACTTGACTCGATGATGGATAACATAATTCAGTCATACTTCAACACTGAAAAAAGATTAGAGATGTTCCATGAGCACATTACAGCAAATCGGGAAACGACTCTTCAAAAATCATTAAGTTGCAATAATAAATGCCAACTTGTTTGGCGAGGCAAGAATATTCAGGAGATTATCTTACATTTAGACTCGTATCAAAAAGCCCATGCGTTAAAAATCATTATTGAACAAAGTAGACCTGATTTATATAAAAATGGCAATTTCTTCGAGGATTATAAAAAAGCAATCATTATCCCACGGAATGAATTGGCACACTGTAAAAGTGAGTTGCGAGATGGAAAAGAAATTCTTTTGACAAGAAATGGAGATAAATGTTTTGATGACAAATTCTTTAAAGAAATCCGCCAGAATATCTTAAATTATTCAAATGTTTTCAACGCGCTATTGCGATAATTATGCCGAAACGACTTTGGACACGGGACGAAATGATTCTGACATTGGCATTGTATTTTCAGCTGCCATTTGGTCGGTTGAACCATACGACTCCTGAGGTTAGAGAATTAGCCAAGTTGATGAACAGGACAGAGAATGCCGTTGCCTTGCGTTTGGTGAATTATGCCGCCTGCGACCCGTATATTATCAATAGTGGACGCACAGGGATGCCCGGTGGATTAAGTGTGTGCATGCCATATTGGGATGAGTTTGCCGACAACAAGGAAGACTTGTTTTTGGAAGCGGAGAAGATTAAGAATCGGTTACAGAAACAGACCTTTGAACAATCTTTGAAAATAGAAGATTCCCTGTTGAAAGGAATGGACAGGATGGCGTATGTAAAACAACGGGTAAACCAAAATGCTTTCCGTGCCATGATATTGAACAATTATGAAAGCCACTGCGCCATCACAGGTATTAACATACCTGAACTGTTGGTGGCCAGTCATATTATCCCGTGGTCGGTGAATGAAAAGGAAAGGTTGAATCCAGAAAACGGCATTTGTCTTTCTGCATTGTATGATAAGGCTTTCGACCAAGGCTTCATAAGTGTTGACAAGAATAATAGAATCATTTTGGCAGATAAATTAAGGCATTACGAAACTGAGGATTACTATGCGAGACATTTTGCAAGCATTAAGAACCAGCCTATTCGTTTGCCAGAAGAGCATTTGCCTAACCCTATGTTCCTTGAGTGGCATCGGGATTGTGTGTTTAATAAAATATAAATTATGTCAAAGAAAAAATATAACGTTATAGATCTTTTTTGTGGCTGTGGTGGTCTCTCACTGGGTTTCGAACAGTCTGGCTACGATGTATTGGTGGGAATAGATAATTGGAATGATTGCCTTGAAACATTCCGTCAAAATCATCATGGAAGCGAGACAATATGTGCTGATCTTATGAGCTTGGAACCAAAGGAAGTTAAAAAAAAGATACATAATAAAAATGTTGATGTGATAATAGGAGGGCCACCGTGTCAGGGGTTTTCTGTTGCTGGTAAACGAATTATTGACGATGATCGCAACAAGCTTTATAAGTCCTTTGTTCGAATGGTTGAGTATTTCAAGCCCAAAGCGTTTGTTCTCGAAAACGTTCCAAATATTTTAACTATAGGG
The DNA here is from genome assembly GCA_946184615.1 of uncultured Bacteroidales bacterium. Taxonomy (GTDB): domain Bacteria; phylum Bacteroidota; class Bacteroidia; order Bacteroidales; family F082; genus Limimorpha. The sequence goes on along the minus strand of CAMHFN010000006.1, from coordinate 53,888 downwards.
AATGGAATAATAAAACAATCTATTATAAGAGATTTTGAGGTATTAGGGTACAAGGTTGTCAGTAAGGTTTTACTTGCTTCAGATTTCGGGGTGCCTCAAAATCGCCGTCGTGCAGTATTCGTGGGATTACTAAACAGTAAAGAATTTGTATATCCCAAACCAACGATTGAGAGTAAGGTTACATCAGAGCAAGCTCTTTCTGATTTGCCAGAAACAAGTTTACCAAATGGCGCAGAATATCCATCCCCAGCAATGTCAGAATACCAAAAGACAATTCGTCAGGGTAGTAAAGGAGTTTATAATCATGACATTACTATCCATACAGAACAAACTCAAAGAATTATTTCTATGGTTCCTGATGGTGGCAATTATAAAGACCTGCCGCTTGACCTGCAAAACACACGAAAAGTTCATATTGCTTGGACAAGACTAAATAGCCAAACGCCGAGTTTTACAATAGACACAGGACACCGCCACCACTTCCATTATAAGTATAATCGCATACCCACAGTTCGTGAAAGTGCTAGAATCCAATCTTTTTCAGATTCGATTGTTTTTTTCGGTTCAAAAACAAGCCAGTATAAACAAGTTGGCAATGCCGTACCTCCACTTATGGCAAAGGCGATTGCTGAACAATTATTGAAACAGCTATGAAAAAAAGGTTTTATGAAGTTCCCGACAAGTATTGGTATAGAATACATTTTGTGAGGCCACGATTTAAAAGCAATATTGAGAACGTATTGCTTTATATGGCAAATGAATGTTGCAAAATTCCTCGTTGTTCCTGTCAAGAGTACAGTGATAGGTATTTTAATGCCATTCGTTTGTTTCCGGGGAATATTGGAATGGCTGACAAGACACTTCATAATTGGCGTACTGAAATTCCGGCTCTTTTTGGATTCTATAACGAGGATAAGACATCGGATGTTACAGAGACTTCCAACATGGCAAAATTCCTTCATGAGAAACAAGATTTAACACAATTCCTACGCCTTTTTTTACTTTCATTTCAGTTTCCCGGTGGACATATGAAACCACAGGACACGAAAGACATTATAGCGAATAAAATTCGCTTCAAGCCAGCTCGTCTTATTATACAAGTGCTTCTTGAAGGCAACAAGCTTCTTTCAGAGAACAATAATGTTAAAGAAATGTCTATATCAGCGGAAGAGGCTACTTATTGCATATTTAATGACATTCGGGTTACCGCTGGTAAGATTGCGCCCAAGAAAGTGGCGCAAATCATATTAAATAACCGAAGGCGAAAGATAAAGTACTACAATCCTAGAGACAAAAAGGTGCAGTCTTTAACAGGCAAACCAAGAACAAAGGGTGATGTAACTCGGTATGCTGGTGACATTCTTGATTACATGGAGATAGCCAATCTGCTTAGTGTTCATTATGGCTATTATTCTCTAAAAGAGAATCAAATACAATCTATCAATGTTTTTAATGAGGATAAATCATTCTTTAAGGGTTATGACCGTTTTTATGGTAAACATGATATTGATACTTCGGAACTTTCGTTAATTGAACCACTGTGGTTTGATTATATTAATCAGTCAATGAAACCCGAATTGTTTAAAACGGATCTACGTTCCATTCTTAAACCCGATGAAGAAATAGAAGTTGTTTTCGATAGTAGAATCAAAGATGTTGTATCTTCCGAAACAACTACAACAAAAGATATTGGCAATATTGGAGAAGCCATTGTTTGTAGTCATGAAAAAATGCGCCTTAAGATTAATGGCTATGAAGAGTTTATGCATCTTATCCAAATTGTTGATAATCCATCATATCATCCAGGATACGATATTGACAGTTTTGAAGCTGACGGCACCGAACACCATCGCTACATTGAAGTAAAAACGACAATAAGCAAGAAAAAAATCCAAATGTATGGTTTTCACATGTCTGCGAATGAATGGCGCGTCGCCGATACTATCAAAGAGCACTATTGTGTTTATCGGCTTATGTTAAGCGAAAAAGACAAGATACTGTTTATACTACGAAACCCAGTTTCACTTTACAAGACCGACCAAATTGAAGCTGAACTGCGCGATGGCATGGAAATATCCTTTACAGATAAAAATTTCAAACCCACGGAATTATTGGTATGGAAAAAATAAAAGTCGCTTCTCTGTTTTGTGGTTGTGGGGGTATGGATTTAGGTGTTCTCGGAGGCTTTTCTTATCTTGGGAAAGAGTATAAAACAACACCTTTTGAAATCGTTTTTGCGGTAGATAATGACCCCTATTGTTCTCAAATATACAACGACAATTTCGACCATAAATGTTTAGTTAAAGATGTGCGTGAAATAGACATAGCAAGCATTCCAGAGTTTGATATGTTAATAGGCGGATTTCCCTGCCAATCGTTTTCTATTTCTGCGCAAAATCCTCCACGTTTGGGCTATAAAGACGAAAGGGGAAAGCTGTTTTTTGAAATGGTTAAAATCTTAAAAGAAAGACGACCACGTTTCTTTATTGCAGAAAATGTTAAAGGATTGCTTTCAGCAAATAAAGGAAAGGCTTTTCCGATGATACTAAAAGAGTTTAAAGATGCCGGGTACTTTGTTACCTATAAACTCTTGAACTCATGGGAACATGGTGTACCTCAAAAAAGAGAACGTGTTTTTATAATTGGGTTTCGTAATGCCGAGGATTATTCTCGTTTCGTTTTTCCAATAGCAGTAAAAGCCCGTGATAGAAAAGTGCTTGGGAATGTTATTATTGAAGATGAAAACAAAAACGAAAAATTATTTTTTAGCGAAAAAGCAGTGACGGGAATGCTGGCAGTAAAAGAAAAAATGAATAAAGGACGAGCCATGCAACTGGATGAACCCTGCAATACAATCAGCGCTCACCTTGCTAAGGTTAGCCTTAATAGTACAGACCCTGTTTTTATTGTTGATGGGCGATATCGTCGTTTTTCTCCTCGTGAAGCGGCGCGAATTCAATCGTTTCCTGACACATTCAAGCTTGATACAGTCTCTCAAATCAGACAGTATAAAGCCATTGGGAATGCTGTTCCTCCGGTAATGATGTGGCGTATTACCAATGCTTTGCTTAAAGCTATCCAAAAACAAGCGACAATACATCAACTTGACCTATATTCTGTTCTAGAACAGTATCCTAAGGAAATTGTGGTAAATGAATCTCTTATTGAAGATAATAAGTCGCATGCAGGTGATAGCTTGAAATACGACAAAACAAAAAATGTCCTTATCAGTTATGTCAAATCTGATAATATTGATCAGTATCTTGATAGATCGGCGAAAATATACTATACAGGGAAAAGATTTCCAGCAACCGTTGCCCTTAATAAACTTTATTATTTTATGCCATATTTTAAGGGGAAGGGAATTCGTGATTTGTATTATATAAAAGTAGCTAGGGTAGGAACACGTAAAGAAGGTCAGGCAGTCAACGATCCAAATGATTTTAGATTGGTTTTTGAGATAGACTATATAGGAGAACTTTTCCCTGATTATCAGATGATCACGCTTGAGATTTGGAGATCGTTTACAGATACTAATATGGTGGATTTATTTTCAAAAGTATGACAATAATTTTATTTGATTAACTTTAATTGCAGGAAATTGCCTACCCCTCGCGTCCTCGGCATTGGAGAAACCGTCCTCGACATCCTGTTCAAGGATGACCAACCACTAAAAGCGGTCCCTGGTGGCTCGACATTCAACAGCATCGTGTCGCTCGGACGGGCTGGCATTCCCTGTGCCATGGTGACGGAAGTGGGGAACGACCACGTGGGCGACCTGATATGCAACTATCTGAAAGAGAATGGCGTGTCTTCGGAATACGTCTTTCGTCGTGAACAGGCCAAATCACCCATTTCGCTGGCGTTTCTCAATGAGCATAACGATGCGCAATACTTGTTCTATAAGGATCCATCGCCCGTTGCACTCAGTGGAAAGCTGCCGGAGTTTAACAGCGACGACGTGGTGCTTTTCGGGTCATACTTCGCCATCAATCCAGCCATACGTCAAATAGTGGGCGGTTTGCTGCGTAAAGCACACGAAGCGGGGGCTTGGCTTTATTATGATGTCAACTTCCGCAAAAACTATATTGCCGATATCCCTATCCTGAAGCCTAATGTCGAAGAGAACATGAGCCTGGCGGATGTGGTGCGCGGCTCGATGGAGGATTTCAACTATCTGTATGGCCTGAATGACGGGAATGCCATCTACGCACAAGTGAGTCGCTATTGCACCACGTTGATACTGACGGATGGCGCACGCCCCATTCGGGTCTATACTCCCGATGGCTGCGAGACATATCCCGTGCAGCCCATTGAAACAGTTAGTACCGTCGGTGCCGGTGACAACTTCAACGCCGGCTATATCTACGCCAAAATCACATCCTCGTCATCGATGCATCCTAACTTTCCACTTTACCTCCCTTCGGTCGGTGAGGGCTTACGCCGTTCCACTTTGCACTTTCCACTTATATCGGTGGCTCAGCGATGGAGCCAAGACGTCTGTCGGCAGCTAGGCAATAACATCAGCGACGAATTGGTCACATCGATTCACAATCAGAAGAGAACACTATGATCCAAAAACATTGCTTCGAATGCGGCGCCCCGCTCATCGAAAAGCCCCTGGAAGGGGAGGGCATCGTGCCTTATTGCACGCAATGCCAGGAGTACCGCTTCCCCATGTACAACGTGGCGGTCAGCATGATCGTTATCAACGAACAGAATGGGGAGATCCTGCTGATCAAACAATATGGCCGCCCCTTCTTCATCCTCGTGGCGGGCTACGTGAACCGTGGCGAACAACTAGAACATGCCGTGGGTCGCGAGATCAAGGAAGAGACGGGGATGACAGTGAGCCATATCAAGTTCAACCGTACCAGCTTCTTCGAGCCGTCGAACACGTTGATGTGCAACTTCACGGCCTTCGTGAAAGACGCCATCGAGCTTTCACCCAACAGGGAGATCGACTCCTACCAATGGTTTTCTCCGAATGAAGCACGGCAAAACATCCGTCCGAACAGCCTCGCTGAACAGTTTTTGAATGCTTATCTCGATGGTGAGGGCTTTGCCGTTCTCTAATTCTTGACAATAATCAATCCCTAAACACCTTCTTGAAGAACTCCACCGTCTCCTCAATGACCTTTTTCCTGCGTCGGGTGATGGTGTGGTTCTCACCTTCGACCACCTTAAGGGTGGCAGGGGAACCGTAGGTCTCCAAGTATCGCTCGCTGCACCACATCGGCACGATGCCGTCGCGGTCGCCGTGGAGGAGGAGCACAGGGCCATCGTAAGCGGCGGAAGTGCCAAAGATGTCGAGTTGCTGGGTGGTGACGAGGTATTCGCGGCCCAGTTTATAGATACCCCAACAACGGATGTACTCTGGTGGATCCTTAGGATCGAAAGTCGCGTTGAAAAACTTGCCACCCTGACAGGCTTCCTTGATGACCGAGCCAGGGGCAATCAACACCACGCCAGCGGGCAGGGTGCCTTCAGCGGCCAGCCGTCCAGCGACCATTGAGGCGATGACACCCCCTTGGGAGTGGCCCAACAAGCCTACGCTGCTCACATACGGTAAACCCTGAACATAGTTCCAGATGGCCTTCGCATCGGCAATTTCCTTCTCAATGGTCATGTCTTGCTTGCGGCCATCACTCTTGCCGTGTCCGTTGAAATCGAAACGGATGGAAGCGATGCCGGCTTGGGCAAGTCCTTTCGCCAATTGCGGCATGGGACCGTAGTCCTTGCTGGAAAAGATGCCGTGCATTAAAATCACCATCGGACAATGATCTTTCGTCGTGTCAAACCCTTCAGGTAAGGTGATTTTGTAGGCAAGCTCGCCTTCAGGACCTAAAATGGGGTAGTTTTGTGTGCGGCAACCCGACAGGAACATCAATCCTAACAGGGCCAAGAATAAAGAGGTAAAGAATTGTTTCATAAGAAGATAACGAGAATCACAGTACTTTATTGTACGGTAAAAGCGTGTCGATGATGGTTTATTTTATAAATTTGTGTCATCAATTATCATCGTAATGAAATCAAATTTATTCTTTCAAGCGTTAACCAAGTTTTTTCTCGGGGTCATTCTCCTCGGTCTCCTCATCTTCCTTCCTGCCGGCTCGTTCCATTATTGGCAAGGCTGGCTGCTGATGGGGGTCCTCTTCGCTCCGATGTTCATCGCGGGACTTGTCTTGATGGTCAAGAATCCTGAGTTGCTCCAAAAACGGTTGAACGCCAAAGAACAGGAGAAAGAACAAAAGACCGTTGTGGCCTTGTCTGGCTTGCTGTTTGTGGCAGCTTTCGTTGTGGCTGGCCTCAACTGGCGCTTCCAGTGGCTGGTGTTGCCTGACTGGGCGGTATGGGTGGCTGCAGTGCTCTTCCTGCTATGTTATGGCCTTTATGCCGAGGTGCTCCGCGAAAACACCTACCTCTCACGGACCATCGAGGTGCAGGAACACCAGAAAGTGATCGACACGGGCCTCTATGGGGTGGTCCGTCATCCGATGTACATGGCTACCACCATCCTCTTTCTGATGATGCCCTTGGTGCTGGCCTCGCCCATCTCTTTCACCATCATGCTGCTCTATATCCCTCTCATCGCCAAACGCATCCGTAACGAAGAAGCAGTCTTGGAACAAGGTTTAGAGGGCTACAGCGAATACAAACAACGGGTAAAATACAAGGTTTTGCCTTTTATCTGGTAATGTTATGACCGACCGCCTCACTCCTGAACAGCGTCACCTCGTGATGTCGCACATCCACGGCAAAGGTACCAAGCCCGAGCTGAAGGTACGGCAATGGCTGTGGCATCACGGCTACCGTTACCGCCTCAATGTGAAGTCGGTGCCGGGCAAGCCGGATATCGTGATGCGGAAATACCATACGGCGATCTTCGTGAACGGTTGCTTCTGGCATGGACACCAAGTGGAGTGGGGAGTTAGGAGTGAGGAGGGAGGAGTAACCAATTCAACGTGTTGTAAGATTCCAGAGACCAACCAGACGTTCTGGGTGAACAAAATCAAGAGAAACCAAGAACGGGACCAAAAGAACTATCAAGTGCTTCGAGATAATGGCTGGCAAGTAATCGTTATCTGGGAATGCGAACTCAAGCCGAAACGTATCGAGGAGACCATGACGCAAGTGGAACTCCAACTCAACGACTATTTCCTTAAGCTTCATAGCCACAAGCACATTCCTTTCAGCTATCATCAAGAAGGCGAAGTGCCCGTGGCGGCAGAAGAACCCCAATATTCTCAAGGATCTTCTTAAAAAGACTAAACTATCACAATATGAAAAAATCAATGCACCAATTAGTTATTACAGCCTTGCTGCTAGCTGTCATGACGGGCTGCGGCAACCAACCAAGTCAAAACAACGACCAACAAGAAAAACAAGAAACCAACATGAATACTGAATTGAAACCCTTTGACGTGCAGAAGGACTTCGCCGACAATGGCTTCACCTTTTTTACCAAAAACCTCATCCTTTGCTCAGGTGACACCACCGAAAGCAACGCCATGACCATTGGCTGGGGCGGCATCGGCAACTACCTCGGACACGACCGTCCTGCCGTGACGGTGTATGTGGCCCCGGCACGCTACACCTACGAATTCATGGAGCGTCATCCCCGTTTCACCATCATGGAGTTCGACAACGACGAGGTGTGGCAATATATGGGTCGATACAGCGGTCGTGATGGTGATAAAGCCGCCGCGCTCGGCTTGCATGTAGCCTACACTGAACATGGAACGCCGTATTATGAGGAGGCCAAAACGGTTATCGAATGCGAGATCATGACGGCTTGGCATCAGACAGAGAACGACTTCCGAAACAACACCCCTAAGGAGTGGTACGACGGTTTCGAAGCAGGGATTCATACCGTCTATATCGGTGAGGTAATTGGCGCCTGGAAACGATAACGGCTAACGATGAAAGCGCTCTATAACTCTCCTGTTGGAACCATCATCTTGGTCAGCGACGGCACGTCGTTGACAGCGCTGGATTTTGGACAATCTCAGGATGTGAAAGACCAGCAAGACCTCCCCATCTTTGTTGAAACCCGTCGCTGGCTCGACCTTTATTTCAGTGGCAAAAAACCCGATTTCACCCCTCCATTGAAACCACAAGGCACCCCTTTTCAACAAAAGGTGTGGCATGAGTTGCTAAACATCCCTTACGGTGCTACGGTGAGCTATGGCGAAATGGCCCGACGCATCAACTGCCGTTCAGCTCAAGCCATCGGTCAAGCCGTACACCGTAACCCCATCTCCATCATCATCCCTTGCCATCGCGTCATCGGTGCCGACGGTTCGCTCACGGGCTATGCCTCGGGCATCGACCTCAAACAACAGCTGTTGCAATTGGAAAAAGGATCCCTCTAATGGGGTAAGGGAAACCCGTCACACTTATACCAAACTAAAGAAAAACTCTTGCTCTTTGTACTCCCATCTTACGGTTCCAAATCGGATCAGATGCGCCAACAGCGTCACCACCTTGTGTCGGGGAAGTCGAGCCAAACGGACAATTTGTTTCAAGGAGAGCTGCCCCTCCATGATACCAAGCAGCCGACGGATATCATCGTTGTAGGTAATCATGGCTCCTTGGGGTTGCTGGGATTCCTTCAGAAGGGTAAATAACACAGGTGAAGCCACAATGTTCTCGTCCTTGATGCGGATATAGGCACGCATTCGGCCATCCTCATCTGGTGCACAAATGGGTCTTTTATTGGAAGGAGGCACCGTAGCGATGACAACGGCGTTTCCTTCGGCATGATAGGTGTCGAACTGGATGCTTGCTTCGGGTTGACAGTATTTGTAAGCGGCTTGATGCATCACATAAATCTCGCCTTCGGTACGAACACCTGCGATACGGCCATCGTCACGCACACCGATGAGCAGCCGCCCACCATCGGTATTGGCAAAGGCAGAAACCGATCGTGCCAGCTTGCGGGCGTCATCGACACGATATTTGAAATCTTGCTGCTGATGCTCGCCCTCGCTGATGAGGCTGAGAAGGTACTTTTTGTCGTCCATTTGGGTTGCAAAAGTAACGGAAAAAACCTATCTTTGCATTCTTAAATCCATTAAAAGAATCAAAAATGAAGAAGTCTTTTATTGCAATTGTATTGTTTTTGTTTGCTGGAATGACGGCTAAGGCTCAAGAGAGCACGTATAATAAAACCGACTTTGTCCCTGGCGATGAAATCATTTTCGACGACAACTTTGAAGGGGAGAAAATCGGCGAATTCCCGATGAACTGGGATTTGCTGGACGGCTATGCGGAGACGGCCCAGCAACAGGGACGCAAGGTGATTGCCTTCACTGACAACGGTCTGGGACAGGTGATGCCGCTGATGAAACAGAAATGGAATTGGCTCCCGGAGGTATTCACGGTGGAGTTCGACCTCTACGTGGCTCCTATGAATACGGGAGACTCGGAGGATTCATCACTCGACATGAGTATTTATTTCGGTGAACGCGGCGACGACAGCTATTACAATGCTTCCAGCTATGTGAAATTCTGGTACAGGGAAGACGGGTCGTGCAACCTGACGTGGGACTTGCTGAAACCAGATGGGGAAAGCCAATCGAGTGGAGAAAAGATGCTGGGGCTGAGTCCAGGCAACAATGATTATTTGGAGAAAGACAACCCAGTGGTTGCCGGCGAGTGGAACCATTTCGCTTTCTCGTTTAATCAGCGGGCGTTCAAGGGCTATGTGAACGGCGTGCGTATGATCAACGTGCCGGCCATGAAAGCCCCGGGCTACCTGTTCTTTGCCAGCGGAGCGTTCTATCGCTACACGGGGTTGAGCAACGTGCGTATCGCCCAAGGTGCCGTGCCGCTCTACGACCGCCTGACTAACGACGGCAAAATTGTCTCTTATGCCATCACCTTCGAAACGGGAAAGGCCGACCTGAAGCCGGAATCCATCGTCGAAATCAACCGTGTGGCCCAACTAATGCAAGAGCATCCCGAACTTGAATTCGAAGTACAGGGTCATTGCGACAACACCGGTACCGATGCCGTGAACGACCCGCTGAGCCAACAGCGAGCCGAGGTGATTGTGACCGCCCTTGTGCAGCAAGGTATCGCCCAGTCACGCCTCACCCCCGTAGGCAAAGGGTCGCATAACCCCATTGCTCCTAATGATACTGCAGAAGGTCGCGCCAAGAACCGTCGGGTGGAGTTTGTAAAGAAATAACCAAGAGGCCGAAGATAAAACCAAAAAAGTAATGAAATGAAAAAACTTCTGATGTACTCCTTTGTTTTGAGCGTGTTAACGGTGGGGGCACAGACCGCCGAAAAAAATCCCAAAGATCTTTGGACTCATTCTGTCGATGTGACTCTGGATGACCATTGGAAACAGAAAGCCATCGTTGTTCCTGGCAATGGGACTCCCAATGTGGTGGATTTCTTTCGCGCCTTTGCCAAAACTTACCCTTGTGAATACCATGACCTGCTTTTGGCAGCTATGGACGGTGACACAGAAGTGTTGTTTTGCCATCATAGACCGTATATCGAGATAGACAAAGATTCGTGTTTTTTGGAAAACGAAAGCTTTTCGATGCGTGTCTTCTTTGAAGAGGACCAACCTGTTGCCCTTGGAGTGTGTTGCCATAAGGCCATCACCACCTCTTTGCAAGATGTCTACTACTATCGTTACAATCCTGCCACGCATGAACTGATTCCCATGACAATGGGCAGTGAGTTTACCGGAGGCATCGTAAAGCGCATGACGCAGTTCTTCCCCGAGAGAGACCGTAATGAAGCCATGATGCATCATACCTGGGGACGCTGTAGCCTGCAAAGTCACCTGACTTGGGACCAAGGTAAATTGGTATATAAAGACCTCGCTTGGGAGGATCTTGTGGTGAACCAAAAGAGCGTCGTCGCGGTGTTTTGGGAGTTCTTGATGAGATATGAAATGGAGTTGCGTGATCCGAAAGAATCCAGCGACGATACCAATAAAGTAGGGGGTAGCTTTAACGCTCTCCCCATTTGTGTGGCGATTCACGACAAGAGGTCGAACGGTCGTTTTGAAGCTGCCGCTGCCATGGAGGGTTTTTATTATTTCCAAGCTAGAGGCTGGGAGTGCCCTGACGGTGCCCTGTTGGTGGGAATCTATACGGAATGTGCCCCTAAGTCACCTCACAAACTGGGTCCTGGCGATGAGGTGAGCTTGTGTTTCTACTATTGTCAGGATGGGATGGCTCGCTATTTGGACCCCACATCGCCGATGTTTGCGAAAGTCGTAGGTAAAGGGCTTCCCAACTTGAATGGCAATGAATGGCGTTGCCTCCTCAGTCCCGACAACGAAGACCTGGTTTTCGTCAGCGAGAAAGAGGACCAGCAAATGATATTCCAGTGGAAGGACAAGCAGTTTGTCAAACAACCGCACTGAGGATTATTTCATTTTAAATTCCAACACGCCGCCATCCATGATCTGCTGGTGGCTGAGCTTGTAATCCTTTATCGCTTTCCCATTCAGCTTCACACTCTTGACGTGAATGCGTTCAGGTGTCTTGTTGGGTGCTGAAATCACGAAGTCTTTCCCGTTTTCTAAATGCAGGGTAGCCTTTTTGAATAAAGGTGTTCCGATGACATACTCAGCGCTTCCGGCATGGAAAGGATAGAAGCCGAGACTGGAAAAGATGTACCAAGCCGACATCTGGCCGCAGTCATCGTTGCCGGCATAGCCGCAAGGCGTGGCACGATAGAACTCGTTGCGTACCTGCTCCACCAACTCCTGGGTGCGTTCGGGCTTGCCAGCGAAGTTATAGAGATACACGGTGTGATGGCTGGGCTCGTTGCCGTGAGCATATTGCCCGATAAAGCCGCTGGCGTTGCCGTTGACCTCACCCGAAGTAGCGTTGAGGCTGAAGTTCTCGTCGAGTTTCTTCAAAAAGCCTTTCTTGCCACCGAAAAGGTCGATGAGGCCTTGTGGATCCTGTGGCACGAACCACATATATTGCCAGGCGTTGCCTTCCACGAAACAAGGCTGCTCGTACGAAAGCGGATCGAAGCCGTCGAGCCAGTTTCCGTTCTCGTCCTTCGGACGGAAGAAGCCTGTCTCAGGGTCAAAGAGGTTCTTGTAGAACATGCTGCGGCGATAGAAACGCTCGTAGTCTTCGGTCTTGCCCAATTTCTTTGCTACCAACGCCACACAGGCATCGTCAAAAGCCTGCTCCATGGTGATGCTCACACTCTCGTCTTGCAAGGTCTGAGGCAGGTAACCGTATTGTTCCCAGATCTCGAAAGGTGAGTTGAAGTGGCTCCTGGTGCTGCTCTCGACCATGGCTTGATAAGCCTCCTCGACATCGATACCGGGAAGCTCGGCGAGGATGGCATCAGCGAGCACGGGGATGGCGTGGTTGCCAATCATGCAGTAGTTGTCCTGTCCCCAGAGGTCCCAAATGGGCAGGTAGCCATAGGTTTTGTGGTGAAGCACCATATCCCTCACAAACTGTGCGGCGATGTCGGGTGCGATGAGGGTGTAGAGGGGATGGGCGGCGCGGAAGGTGTCCCACAAGCTGAAAGTGCTATGATAGGTCTGTCCCTCAGGCATCTGCTTGATCTCGAAGTTGGTGTCCATGTAACGGCCATCTACATCACTCATCGTGTTGGGCTGCATCAACACGTGGTACAAGCCCGTGTAGAAGATGGTCTTTTGCTCGTCAGTGCCTTCGATGTCGATACGGCTGAGTTCTTTCTGCCAAGCATCGTGGGCGGCCTTCACGTATTCATCGAAGTCCCAGCTGCTGGCTTCGGCCGCCATGTTCTTCCTGGCACCTTCGATGTCCACGGGTGAAATAGCCACTTTCACCATCAGTTCCTGTCCCCCAGATTGGTCAAAGCGAAGTGCGGCACGAAGCGTCCGGCCGTTCACCACGTTGCTATTTTTGCCGATGTTGAGGTCGCCATTCATGAGCAGGTGTTCTTGGATCGGCTTGGAGAACTCGGCCCTGAAATACACTTTGCGCAGTTTGGCCCAACCCGTGATGACGCGATAGCCTTCGATGGTGTGGTCATCGACGATGCGGATCTGGGCTTGTATCACGTCGTAGCTGCGGCGCTTCGAGTAATAGGCCTCGCCACGGAAGGTGCCCCGGTCGAGATCCAGTACCACGAATTGGGGATTGCCTCTTTGGAAGGTGTAGCGATGGATGCCCGTCCTGACGGTAGTAGATAGCTCCACATTCACCTTGCTTTCCTGCAGCGACACCTGGTAGTATCCTGGGCGGGCCGATTCAGCATCGTGGCTGTAATGTTGACCAAAGTCAGCGGTTTTCAGCCGCTCGGGAGTAGGTCTGCGGGTCAAAGGCATCAGGCTTACGTCGATGAGGTCGGTGCAGCCCGTGCCACTGAGGTGGGTGTGGGTGAAGCCGTAGATCACGTCTTTGTTGTAATCGTAGCCCGAACAGGGGTCCCAAGTCACCATCTGTTCCGTCTCGGGACTCAGCTGCACCATACCCTGCGGCATCGTGGCCCCAGGGAAAGTGCTGCCGCTTAGGGCTCCGGTTTCATCGGTTTGGGTTCCGATAAAGGGATTCACAAATGGAGTGTAATCCTCTATTTCCTGTCCGCCCAAAAACAATGGCAACAGAAATAGAACTGCCAAAAAAATGGAATGTTTCATAATTTATTCTTTCACCAACTTGATAGTAGTTGAGCCAAAATCACTTGTAATGCGAGCCATGTAAACGCCATGGGCAAATCCATCCAAGTTCACTTCGGCATGGCCTTCGTGAAGTTTGGTTGATGACAGAATCCTTCCGAACAAGTCAAAAATAACGACTTCGCCTTCTGCCGTGTTGGCAAGAAGAAGGACTTTGTCGGTAGCAGGGTTGGGACTGACAGTGGTGACAAGAGAGGCTGTTTCATCGATGCCGTCGTTGACCAGGTTGCCAACCCACACATCGTCAACATATACGCCGTTGGCATTGTGTGAAATTCCGTTGAAGCCAATCTGATATTCGGCTGAAGCATTGGGGAGCACGAAGCGTTCCGTCTCCCAACCATTGGTGGCGTTTTCGTAATTTGCCAAGACCATCCAGTTTTCATTGGGTGAGGTGCGATACGCAACCATCAATTGATCCACGCGACCTTGTTCCAAGGGTTGTTTGTGCTTGAACTCCAGTATCGGGTTGGTGACGGTGGTGATGTCCAGCGGTGCCGAATAGAGGAGGGCCTCTTCGTTCAGCCAAATGAAAAACGCGGTGTTGTTCAGGATAGTGTACCCCGGGTCGACCGTCCATCCACCATCACCGGAAGAGATTTCATCTTGCCAACACACGAACTCCTCAGAGCCTTCGAAGTCGTCAAAATAGGGCTCGTCGTTGGTGACTAGAATCACATCGCAGAGCGTTTTGATGGTTAGAGGGAATGACCATTCCGATTCCAGGTCATTATTGCACTGGGCTTTCACACGGAAGGTGTATTCGGTCTGCGGTTCCAGTCCCTCCACCAAAAACGGCTGAGTTTCGATGGTTCTTGAATGTCCATTCATCTCAAGAGTCCAGCGTTCTTCGTTGCCAGTGGTCGACCATCCAAGCAGGGTTGAAAAGGCAGTGACTTCAATGGCTTCCAAATTCATCGGACGGGCACAGCCACCTGCGGGGGCAATCTCGATGTCATCAATAAAAATATAGTATCCCCCGTTGCTGTGTCCCAAAAAGGAAATCTGATACGTAGCTGAAATATCAGGCAAGTCGAAGGTTGCATCGAAGACATTCGCCCAGTCGCTTACACTATAACTATCGAGGGTGTGCCAGGGGTCGGTCTCCGAGCTGCGATAGCTCACGGTAAGTACATCGTAGGGCGGGTAAAGCGCCATCATGGTGTATCTGAAGCTGAAAGTGGCGCTGCCAATGCTCGACATGTCAAAAATGGGAGAGATAAGCCTGGCCTCGTCGCCTGTTTCAGCATTTTGGAAAGCCATGGAATTCGAAGTACCGCCATTCATAATGGCCCATGTCCCTGCCCCCGTAGCCTCCACGGTCCACCCTTCCATCGTGCCAGAATCAAAATCTTCAATATAGGATTGTCCGTCAACCATCGGGATTACGGTCTGTGCCCAAGCGGTGGTACTAAATACCAATAGTAAAGCGAGTGTTTTAAAAAGCTCGTTTTTCATGTTTTTATTCTTGTTTTTGAATAGATTACGCTACAAAAATAAAAATAATCTTCAACAAATCACCGATTTCGGATGAAATTATAAAGCTCTTTTTTCGAAGCATCAAAAGTAAAGACTTCGTCGATCAGGAAGTATCCCGATTTCTTGGTGACGAGGAGCATGATGTTTATGATGTCCGGTTTGAATCATCGGTCTAGGATGATACTGTTCGGTTGGGGCTGGTGAACGATGGTGGGAGCGTTTCCCGAAAAGACTAGACTGGGCGGTTGCTGGAATAACCAACAGCAACAGAAAATAAAGAACGAACTTTTTCATGGCAGGGGTTTTGTGTGGTTATATTATTGATAACCAACAAAATTCATATCATCCCAAAGTAGTATTGTCCCTTTCCCTCTGTCTCCTTTCCGTATTGGATGGCGTTGGTAGGACAATAGTGGTAGCAGGCCATACACATCGTGCAGTGGCCGTTCCATTTCGGATGGCCGTCCTCCAGAGTGATGTTCTTCAAGGGACAGACTTCCACGCACTTGCCACAACCGATACATTTTTCGGTAGCGTGGTATTTGCGGTCATCGGTGGCGTATTTGTTGAATCCCGAATTGATTAGATGACTTTTCAACCAAGCAAAACCACCTACATGGACTTCTGAAAAATGTTCCCTGTTGAGCAAACGTGGAAGGGCTTGGGTCAAGGTAGTATCGGCAGCCACGATTTTTTTCCGGGCGTTTTCTTCGGTGTCGAGCTTGAAGCTGCCCATGGCAATATAGGTCTCGGGCATCTGGAGACTGAAACAGGCTGACAGCCCCCAGTCCTTTTCTTGTAAGGCTTTGCGGAAGATCTTCTCTGTTTGACCGCACTCGTCACCACAAGTGCAGGCGAAATACACATATTCGGGTTTGGGTGATAGTTGGAGTTGCTTCACAAAATCGAGTACCAATCGAGGAGGAGCCCAAGAATAGACAGGAAACACAAACCCCAATAGTTCGCCTTCAGCCAAAGTATAGTTGTAATGGTTGTTACGTGCGGCTTCGGGAATGAAGACCAGAGTATCGTTGAGCTTGTTGGACAGCGTTTCGGCTATGTGGCGGCTGTTGCCACAACCGGAGAAATAGAATATCATGGTTGTTTTTTCAAATAAAACAGAATACAAAAATACATTTTTTTTGAAAAAATACAAAATGAATCCTTTTAATTTGTATTATTGCAGAAAGATTACAATTGATAACAAAAAATTCTTGCCATGAAACGTTGTATACTTCTCTTGAATTTCCTTTGTTTTTCGTTGTTGCTCGGCCTTCCGTTGACTTCGATGGCACAGGAATCAGAACGTCACACCATCGTTGACCCGTTGACGGTTTCGGGTACGGTTGGAACCCAAATTACCTCATCGTGGAATAACGCCGATTTGCATTACAACTCACCGTTTTCGGCCGTAGCCTATGCTGATATGACCTTTAACCTTTATGGTATCAGCATTCCGATGAGTCTCAATTTGATTAATGTGAGTGCCGAACAGTTCAGTTTTTCCAATCCGACATTCACGTTAAATTTCAGACCTACATGGAAAAAGTTCACCTTTTATTTCGGTACGGCCTGTATGAATTTTTCCAACTACACGTATAACGGCATTTCTTTCGATGGTGTAGGTATGGAATATAAAGGTGACAAGTTCCGTTTTGGAGGCTTCTACGGTAATTTCAACCATGCCACGACCTTCCGTACGAAACTCGATGACCGCGATGCCATTCAATACCTTTCCGACTCGTTGCTCGGCTTGAACAATGTGGCATACACTACGTTCCCGCATTTCGAACGTAAAGCCTATGCAGCTCACATGGCTATCGGTAGTCTACGTAACTATGTGGATTTCAGCTTTCTACATGCTGTTGACGACACCGCTAGCTTGCCTGCCCAGTGGTATATGTACGATATGATGGACACTACCTTGTTTGTGCGTGACTCAACAGTTAAAGGAAAAGAGAATCTGGCCTTGGGTATGAAAGGACATTTCACCATTGGTAAAAACGTGTTGTTTGAGGCCAACCTGGGAGCCAGTTTGTTTACCCCTGATGTTGCACGTGCGGAGATGGAGATGAAAGGAGGAAGTGGAGCAGCCGTAGCCAACAAACTTATGGGTATGTTGAGAAAGCCCAAGTTGTACAATCCCCGTTATGGCAGTGAGCTCCGTTTTGCGGGTGATGCTTTGTTGAATTTGAACTTCAAGCCCGTCTCCGCCACACTCACTTATCGTTTTGTGCAACCCGACTATACGTCCTTAGGCGCCAACGGATTTAACCAAAATGCCCAGACGTTCGGTGGCAATATTTCTGCCTCCATGTTTAGCAATACCGCCTTCCTGAGTTTGAATGGCTATCTGCAACGTGACAATTTGGATAAGAAACAGCTATTCACCAATCAAGTGGGTTCCTATACCGTTAGTTGGAGCAACTTCTTTGGTGAAAATGTGGGCTTGGATGTCTTGTACAATGCCGTGACGCAGAATCAGTTTGACGGAGTGATGGAGATTCCAGAAGAGGTTCGCATTAACCAAATCACCCATTCTTTGGATGTCACACCCAGCTACACGTTGTCACTTGATAACGACCATACCTTCAGCTTGAATTTCAATTTATTGCAGAACAAGAACCTGAACAAACTGATGGAAGGGATGAGTTTCGATGTCACTACCACGAGTTATGGTCTCGGCTATGAAGTGTATCTTGCCAGTTCGAGACTCTCGCTGGATGCCAATTACGACTACTCCCTGTCACGCTCTATAGGCAATAGCTATAATTCCCACTGCCTCTCAGGGGGTGCGCGGTATAACTTTGTTGAAAAGGAAGACATGACGCTTTCGGGTTATGCCAGGTTGGTGATGGCTTATAGCATTGATAAAGAGGAAGAAGATTTGTCGGATGCAGAAAAACATGTCTTGAGCTATCTCGCCCGCCGTATCGGCAGAGAAGCAAGTACCGAAATGACGCGCGACCTCTCTGTTGCAGCTCGCGTGGGCGCTTCGCTGAACTACAAGGATCGCCATAATGCGTCCCTTTACCTCGCTGTGAGTAATTATAGCGACAATATCATCATAGGCCAACACGTAGCTGTCAATACCGATGTGCGCTTCATGCTGGAGTACAGCTATAGTTTCGCTTCCCGTCTGATTAAGACTCACAAAAGATAACAACAATTCAGAATTATAAAAACAAATCTTGATATGAAACGCATTCTTCGAATTTTAGTTTTGGTGGTTACTCTAGTTACGGGACTTACGACCGTATCGGCACAGACCGTTCAGGTGATAGTAACCCAAAGGGTGTCCAACCTGCCAACGGCAGCGACCAACTATTTGGATGATCCGTTCCGCTACTTCAACGTACAGTTTGTTGTGAACGGTGCTGGAAGCGAAGGTATAGACATCTTTTATGATATGGACTTCTCAGTCACAACCAAACAAGAATACTATTTCCACACCAAACCGGGCTCGTTTCCAACGGAGAAAATTCATCTTCAAAACGGAGTCAACATGATGGGTAGGGATGAATTGATTACACAATTACGGAACAAACGTTTGCAAACCAATGTCCTGGATAATCCTATCGGTGCACAACAGATGCCTGAAGGTACCTATCAACTCTGCATGGACATCTACCTTTGGGAAGACCGGGAGCGGTCGAACAACCTTACCATCGGACCGTGTCCTACATTCGACCTCTGCTATTCAGGCTCCGCCCCCGAATTGGTGTCTCCTTTGGCCGGTGCACAGATGGCTTTGAATGGAACGATGGTGGTGACCCCTGCTCGGAAAATCAATTTCTTGTGGACGCCTGTCATTTCCAACTGTGCTACCAATAGAAGCCGCTTTAAATATATGTTTAAGGTAGTGAAAGTGTTGTATGGCCAGAACTATCAGGATGCCATCAAGTATAACCCAACCGTCTTCTCGGCAGAGGTGCGCAACAACACCTTTATCGTACTCGATACCTTGCGTGATGTCAAGGTGCAGTTGGAAAGAGGAGCCCTCTATGTGGCCCAGGTGCAGGCTGAGAAAATCATGTCCAGCAGGTCAACGGACGACTACATCATCGCCAATGATGGTAAAAGCCAGCCCATGCCCTTCTTCTGGGGTTATGCCGACAATGCCTATAGTGGAATGATGAACTCTTCAGTCTACACAACCAGAACGTATGGTTATACGGTGGACGATGAAAGCGATGAAGATGACGAAAGTGAAGGCGTGGAGGGCATGACCTTGTGGGAAGGCGGTGTCGAAGAAGAATCGGATTTGGCAACCATTATTGAGGAGATGAAAGAGCAATACCTCGCTGGTTTTATCCAAGACGCAGCCACCGTGGCCAGTCTCGTAGAAGCCTATCCTGAGGAAAGACAGTATGTGCCTACGCCAAAACGCCGTTATGTGGAAAGCGACGGCTACTATACCGTCCCGATGACAGATGATTTAGAAATGAGCTTCATGCCTTTGCGACACGAAGCATTGAAAGATGTTTCCTATGCCATTGAAGTGTATGATTATATTGATGGCGACATTGATAGCATCACCTCGTACGAACCGATACTCAGTGAGACCGTGGAAGAACTGCCGGAGCGCTACAACAAAATGGATAGTCATGAGTTGGTCAACCGTACGCTTAAAGGGTGGGGCTCCAAGCTGGAACAAGGTAACCTCTACTATTTGCAATTGTCGAGTTTCTACACAGCTGAATATTGGCAATACCAGATTGCCGATACCGTTTTTTACGTCAACGAAATGGTTGCTGAACACGTCCACGACACCGTCTCGCGTGACTTCGTGGAGGAACACTATATGTATTCCAACGGAGTCTTCTTCCAATGGGGTGACGATCCGGAGGCTCCAGCTTGCACTACACCGCAATGGAAAGCCCCGCTGAACCGCACAGGCGATGATATCTATGACCCGGCAAATTGCCAGATTCCCGTAACAGTGCCTGAAGTAAAGAAAGCCAAGTCGTTCCCTGTCTCTTGGACTCCTGTCCAGGATGTTGCCCAAGGGGATTATGTGGAGTATGAAGTGAATGTGTATGAGGTGAAGGCTGGACAAACTTTGGAAGAAGCGGTTTCGGAGAATGAAGCGTTGGTCTCCCGTACCGTGACCGATGCCACTGAAATCTCTGAAGAAGATACGAAGTTCTTCAAGGTGTTCTCTTCTGGAAAGACTTACGTGATGACGCTGAGTACCAACGTCTATGGAGAGAGTGATGTCATGTATCACTTCGAGAATGGCAATGAAGCACTGCCCGTCGTCTTTAAGGTAGTGAAATAACCTACTTCCAAAAACTCTTCGAGAAGATCGAAATAAGAGTAAAGATCTCTACTCGTCCGAGCAACATAAATACCATCAGTACCCATTTGGCTACTTGGGGTAAGAAGGCGTAGGTGCCCCAAGGTCCCACTTGTCCGATGCCTGTGCCGAGGTTGCTCAGCGAAGCAATGGAGGCACCTACGGAGGTGTTGAAGTCAATGCCTAGCGAGAGCAGGATGACAATGCCTCCGATAAAGAGGAAGAAGTAGAGGAAGACAAAGGTCATCGTCTTAATAATCACACTTTTGGACACGGATTTCCTGTTGATTTTCACAGGAATGACAGCACTGGGATGAAGGATGCGCTTTAGCTCCAAAAGTGCGTTCTTGATAAAAATAAGATGCCGTATGATTTTAATGCCTCCTGCGGTAGAACCGGAACAAGCTCCAATAAACATCAATAGCAGGAGTAAGCCCCATAGCCCCACAGGCCATAGGGTGTAGTCGCTGACAAAAAACCCAGTCGTGGTGAGGAGTGAGGTCACGCTGAAGAAGGAGGAGCGTAGTGCGCTATTAATGGGTTGTTTTACCATGAAAATCAGGGCGATAGCAAGTACGGTACTAAATCCCAGGATGCTAAAGATAAAGTTTTTGAACTCTTCATTGTTCAATAAAGCCTTGGGTCGTCGCACTAGGGCGATGAGCAACAGCGTGAAATTACACCCCGACAGAATCATGAAGCACATCACCACAATCTGTGAATAGTTGGAAAAGCCGGCCAAGCTGCTGGTACGGGTGGAGAACCCGCCCGATGAGATCGTAGTCAAGGAATGGCAGAGGGCATCGAACCAATCCATGTCGCCGAAATGGAGCAATAAGGTCTCCAGCAAGGTGAAGAAGATATAAAGTCCCCACAGCCTTTTCGCTGTGTGCATGGTACGGGGATGCAGCTTGTCATAGTTGATGCCATTCATCTCAATCATAAACAGTTGCATCCCGCCAATGCCGAGCAGGGGCATCAAAGCCACCCCAAAGACGATGATGGCCAAACCTCCCATCCATTGGGTCATGCTTCGCCATAACAAGATGTCCTTGGGCACCGTTTCGATGTGGGTGAGGATGGTGGCTCCTGTGGTGGTGAAACCCGATAGGGCCTCGAAGAAAGCGTCTGTGAAATTAGGGACGCTCTTGCTGAGCAGGAAAGGCAGTCCGCCGAACAACGAGAGTACAAGCCAGGATAGGCAGATGGTGATAACCCCCTCGCGGTGGTTGAGTTGCGTTTTTTTATGCCGTCGGGTCGAAAAACATAGAATAAATCCTGTAAGCACCGTGATGAGGGCAGCAAACGGCATGCTGAAAGCGTTGATGCCGTGATGGAAATAGGTGACAGGAAGGACGGTAAGCATAAAGAACCCCTCAATGAGCACTAAAAACCCTTGTACACGCAGTAATACGGGAAGACTGGTTTTTCCGGTGGCACTCATGGGGGAGGGGAATTAATGGAACAGTCGTTCAACGGCGGGGATGGCATTGGGCAAGGCTAATACCACCACCTGATCTTCGGCTTGGATTTCGAAATCGTCGGTGGCGATGTAACTCTCACCGTCGCGTACGATGCCGCAGATGATGGCATCTGAAGGCATGGGCAATTTGCCGATCATCTTGCGGGTCACGCCAGATCCTTGACGCACTTCGAATTCCACAATGTCGGCATCAATGCCGCTGAGACATTTCATCGTGGAGACCTTGGCACCCAGGGTGTAACGCACCATGTAGCTGGCGGCAATGAGCTTTTTGTTGATGATGCTGTCTATGCCGATGTTTTGTGAGATATCGATGTAGTCGATGTTCTCCACCAAGGCGATGGTCTTTTTCACTCCGAAGGCCTTGGCTTGTAGGCACGTCAAGATGTTGGTCTCCGTGTTTTCGGTGACGGCGATGAAAGCGTCCATGCTGGAGATGTCTTCATCTTCGAGTGTGTCGAGGTTGCGGGCATCGCCATTGACGACCAAGGCGTTGGAAAGGCTGTTGGTGAGTTCGGTGCAACGTTCCTTGCTGATCTCCAAAATCTTGATGTTCAACTCGTTTTCGAGCCTTTTGGCGGTGATGCGACCTACACGTCCTCCACCCACAATCATCACGTTATGGATGTTGACCTGCTTCTTGCCACTCAAACGGATGATGTCTTTAACGGCATGGGGTTTCGTGACTACATACACCATGTCGGCCACTTGAAACACGGTGTCATCTTGAGGGATAAAGGTGTTTTGCCGACGGTGTATCACTGCGACTCGGAAATCGATGTGCTGATACTTTTCGATGACTTCACTCACGCTCTTTCCGATGATTTCAGCGCCTTGTTCCAGTTTCACCATGAAGAGTTTCAGCTTGCCGCCGGAGAAGTCGTAGGTCTCAAGAGAGGCATTCTGTTTCAACAGTGAGATGATTTCCTGTGCTGCGATATCTTCAGGTGACAGCAGTCCGTCAATGCCCAAATCTTGATACATGCGCCATACTTCGGGACTCAGGTTCTCCATGGTGTTGACACGTGCGATGACCTTTTTGGCTCCGAGTTTTTTGGCGACGATGCCCGTGAGCAGGTTGATATGCTCATCGTGTAGCACAGCAATGACCAAGTCGGATTTTGCTACGTTGGCGCGTTGCAGAACCGAAGTGGAGGTGGAGTCGCCTGTGATGGTCATCACATCGCTGTGCGACTCCACCATTTTCAGTAATTCCTCGTGGGGGTCCACGATAGTAATGTTATGGTTGTCGCGCACCAAGGCTTCCGCCAGATGCAGTCCCACTTCACCATCTCCAGCAATGACAATATCCATTTATCAGTTTATCGTTTACAGTTTTCCGTTCTCCGTTATTTCATGAATCCCTCGATGATATCGGGGATGCCATTGTTGTTGTTGTCACCCATGGCACCACCAAGGAGACTGCCGAGGCCACCGCCAGAGGATTTGCCACTGCCGCCGAGAAGACCGCCAAGCAATCCACCTAATCCACCGATACCTGTGTTTGTGCTCTTTTGTCCTTGACCCAACAAGCCAAGTAACATCGGGGCAATGGCAGATAAAATACCACCAACTTGGTTGCTGTTGGTACCTGTCTTCTTGGCCAAAGCGGAAAAGACAGCGCCGGAATCATTTCCCAAGATATGGTTTAATATCTTACCTCCGTCGGTAAGGCCAGCACTGCTCAGATTGATGCCATCGCCCAGATGGCTTGCCAAGGCACCAGCCAGTGAGGAAGCCCCACTTTCAGTGGCTGCATTTTTCTGCATGGCACCGATGAGGGTTGGAAGAGCGGCGTTGATAACCGAGTTCACCTGGTTGCCGTTCATGTTGAATTGTTTGCCCATGTCGTTGACGGCGCTACCAGCGGTCAACGCTCCGATAATACTGTTTAAGTCCATGTTAAGTTTTTTTATGGGTTGAAGTGCAAAGATATATTTTTTTGTTTGAAAAGCATTATTTTTGCATTCTGTTTTTAAAATAATCATTATGGAATCAACGAACAAACATTTCAAGCGTTACACTGTAACCACGGCCTTGCCTTACGCCAACGGCCCCGTCCATATCGGTCATTTAGCCGGCGTCTATATCCCCGCCGATACCTACGTCCGCTATCTGCGAATGCGAGGCGAGGAAGTGCTGTTTGTCGGTGGTTCCGACGAACATGGTGTGCCCATTACCATCAAGGCTGAAAAAGAAGGCTGTACGCCACAAGACATTGTGGACCGCTACCACGCCATTATCAAGAAGTCGTTTGAGGAGTTGGGCATTAGCTACGACATCTATTCAAGAACCTCTTCGAAGATGCACCGCGCCACCGCCCAAGAGTTCTTCAAGAAACTCTATGACGAAGGGAAGTTCATTGAGAAAGAGACCGAACAATACTTCGATCCTGAACGCCAGAAGTTCCTTTCGGACAGATATATCGTGGGCACCTGCCCCAAATGTGGTGCCGAAGGTGCATACGGCGACCAATGTGAAAAATGCGGTTCATCCTTGAGCCCCGATGAACTTATCAATCCGCATTCGCAACTCAGCGGTGCGGCCTTGGTGAAAAAACCGACCAAACACTGGTATCTTCCTCTCGACCAATATGAATCCTGGCTCCGTGAGTGGATTCTCGAAGGCCATAAGGAGTGGAAAGTCAACGTATATGGTCAAGTGAAGAGCTGGCTCGACGGCGGTCTGCAACCTCGTGCCGTCACCCGTGACTTGGACTGGGGTGTGCCTGTCCCGCTCGAAGGTGCCGATGGCAAAGTGTTGTATGTCTGGTTTGATGCTCCTATCGGTTACATCAGCAACACCAAGGAGATCTGCGAACAACGTGGCGACAACTGGGAAAAATGGTGGAAAGATCCAGAGACCAAGCTGGTGCATTTCATCGGCAAGGACAATATCGTGTTCCACTGCATCATCTTCCCTTGCATGTTGAAAGCTTATGGCGACTATATCGTCCCCGAAAACGTGCCCGCCAACGAATTCCTCAACCTCGAAAATGATAAAATCTCAACTTCACGCAACTGGGCCATCTGGCTCCATGAATACTTGCAGGAGTTCCCTGGCAAACAGGATGTGCTGCGTTATGTGTTGACCGCCAATGCGCCTGAGACCAAGGACAACAACTTCACTTGGAAGGATTATCAGGACCGCAACAACAACGAACTGTTGGCCATCTTTGGTAACTTCGTCAATCGCACCCTTGTGCTGACCCATAAGTATTATGAGGGCGCTGTTCCTGTTTTGGATAACCTCAACGAAGCGGATAAGGCCGCTATTGAAGAGATGAATTCCTATCCGCAAAAAATAGGACGACTCATTGAAAATTACAAGTTCCGTGAGGGACTCTCCGAGCTGATGAACCTTGCCCGTTTGGGCAACAAATATCTCACCGACAACGAGCCTTGGAAGCAGATCAAGACCGACCCTGAGCGTGTGAAGACGGTGATGGCAGTGTCGCTGCAAATCGTGGCGCATCTTGCCATCCTCAGCGAGCCTTTCCTGCCCTTTAGTGCGAAGAAGCTCCAGCAGATGATCGGTCTTGAAGTAAAGGGCTGGAACGATGCTGAGAACACCGTCCTGCTTCCGGAAGGTCATGTCATCAATCAACCTGAACTGCTCTTCGAAAAGGTAGAAGATAGTGTGGTAGAGGCCCAACTGAAACGTTTGGACGAAATCAAGAAAGCAAATCAGCTGAATGCCTGGAAGCCTGCTGAAGTGAAGCCTGTGGTCAGTTTTGATGATTATTTGAAGGTGGATGTTCGCGTGGGCACCATACTTGAGTGCCAAAAGGTGCCGAAGGCCGACAAGCTGTTACAGTTCCTCATTGACGACGGCATGAACAAACGTACGATTGTGAGCGGTATCGCCAAATATTACACCGAGCCCGAGAAATTAGTTGGCAAGCAGGTTTGTTTCGTCGCCAACTTTGAGCCTCGTAAGTTGAAAGGTGTGGTGAGCGAGGGCATGATTCTCTCCGCAGAAGACAAGGACGGACGTTTGGTCCTACTCACCCCAAGCGATTTGGTGGCACCGGGTTGTTCAGTGGGGTAGTTAAATTGTGGGTATAAAGGCATCCTCGAGGTGTTCGAGATGTATTTCTGTGTTGGTCATCACAATGGAGATGATGTCGAAACGGATTTCCACATCTAGATTTTTATATCGCACATAGGCCTCGGCGGCCCAGATGAGCATCTTTTGTTTCATCACATCTACGGCGATATCCGGTTCGCCATAGGTGTTGGATTGGCGCGTCTTTACCTCCACCGCCACCAGGGTGTTGCCATCCAAGGCGATGATGTCAATTTCCTTATGCCCCGAGCGCCAATTACGTTCAAGGATTTGGTAGCCTTTATCGATTAAATAATTGACGGCGAGGTCCTCACCGCGCTTTCCGAAGTCTAGATTATTTTGCATCAATAGTGTTTTTCCGACAAAGATACAAATAAAAAAGTCGGCACTGCAACTGCAATGCCGACTTTTCTTTCGTCTTCTGACTTCTGACTTCTTATTTCACGACAATCTTCTGTGTCTTGACATCGTTGCCGTTGATGAGGCGGATCATATAAACGCCGGCGGCCATGCCCTCGGTGGTGATAGGTTCGTTGACATTGTAGCTGCTGATCATGCGGCCTGTCATATCGAACATCTGGAGCATGCCGTTGCCGTTGACGATGATCTGGCCGTTGCTGACGAAAGCGAAGATGTCGCTATCGATATCATTGGCGCTGAACACTAGGCGGAAACGGTTGGCGTAGTCGGTGGTGCGAGCCTCGAAGCTGTAGCTAGGCGTGCTGAGCAGGTCGATGTCGTTGCCCGTCATGTTGTCGATGAGGTGGAGGTAGACGAAGCTCACTTCCTCGGCATTGACGCTGAAGGTGTAGGTGCCATCGTTTTCGGCCTTGAAGCTGACAGGCATTTCGCCCATCTCATCCGAGTTGACAATAGCGTAGTCCTTGCCATCCACAGGCATATAGATCTTGGTGTGGTTCGGGTTGAGTTGGAACTTGGGCAGCTGACGGCCTTCGCCGAAGCGGACGATGGCGCGGTCGACGAGCTTGTCGCTGTTGGTGAGGTTCAAGGCGAGGTTGGCGTTCTTGCTGTTCGGATTCTCGGTTGCAAAGGTCACGGTTTCGTCTTCACTTTCGGCCACCACAAAGATACCCGTCATGCGATCGACTTCGGTGCCAGCCACATTAGGTGTAACATCGATGCCAGAACCATCGCTGTTCATGGTATAGAAAGCGTGGTCGGGGTAAGCTTTCACGCCCCAGGGGTTACCCACGAGGTTCCAGCCTTGGAAGTCGACGGCGTTGTCGTCATAAGTCAGTTCGATAACTCCGTTGCCGTTGTAAGGCGTGCCGGTGAGCTCGAAATGGAATACTTGGTCTGGTTCGGTAGCTTGCTTGGCGTAGAGGTAGCCCTTGCCAGGTTCGAGGTTGAAGGCATTTTGTTTGTAGTTGCGCCATTCATCAGCTTCAGCTTGGTCGAAGGAATAGAGGTCGTATTCACCGGCGGTCATGCCAATGGTAGAAGGATCCACGGTAACAGGCGAAGCGATGAGGTAATAACCGCCGTCGCTGCCAGCCTCGTAACCAATGATGTCGAGGGTGTAGGTCTCAGTGGCGGCAGCAACTTTCTTGTAGAAAGCAAAGGTCTGGTTGGCAATGTTACCTGTAGTGTTAGTGTAGCATCTCCAGTCTTGTGAGTCGTAGATACCAATATAACGAGAAGTGGCGACATTCTTAAGATAACCGCTTTCATTATCAAGAACGAAAACATTGTTGGTATTGGTTCCCACGCGAACGCCATTGTTGGTGTTAGTGCAATACAACCAAGTCTCAGTTTCACCATTTGGATAGAAGGTATAACCATCTTCAGTAATGCTGATGTTCCACTGGAGGTTGGCAGCAGGTTCGCCCGACAGCGTGCCTTCAACCACAGTAACAGCAACAGCAGCAGGAGCGGCTGAAGTACCTTTGTCATTCGACATGGCGTAAGTGTTGCCGTTGTCACCCACGATGACGAACACGTCATTCTCGGTAAGGTCTGCGAGGTCGGTCAGCACCCAAGTGCTAGGAGTAACAGGAACATCCTCCACAGCAGTAGCGCTGATGGTAACATTCTCGGCAGGCATTACAAAGGTGTAAATGTAGTCTTCGGCAATGTCATCGACATGGTTCTCGCCGTTCACCATCAAGGTTTCCATTTCATAACCTTCAAGTGCGACAACGCTCAGCATGATTTCGTCGCCTTCAGTCACTGTGATCTCGCCATCGCCTTCCATGACCATCTCCTCATTCACGAAGGTGATGAGTTCGAGGTTCTCGAAAGGCTCAACCGTCAGGGTGTACTGCTGAGGTTCAGTGTATTCAGCAAGAGCGATGTTGCCCAAACCGACATTGCCACTGACCTTTTCAGTATAGATCCACTTGATATAACGAACGTTTTCGCCCAAGTTGGTGAACTCTTCGTTTTGGGTTCCGCTTATTTCAGTGTAAGTCTTCAAATCAGTGAAAGTAACACCATTTTCTGACGTCTGCACTTTAAAAGTACCTCCAGAGAAGCTGTTGTTCTTGATATCGAAAGTGAGGGTGCCGGGGCGCTCGTTGAATTGGAGCAGCAACCAGTCGCCAGTGTTGTCGAATTTCAGTTTGGTGGTAGGATTAGTACTTGCACTATAATCATCAAGACCTTCTTGGTAGAGGCCATCAGTGCCTTCGATGTCAGCCTTACCGCCATTAAATGCGAAGGGCAGTTCAGCATAGGTGGGAGCCGCTTGGCTGATGGTGATGAGGTTGGAATAAACTACGTTTTGTTCGGCATCATAAGCATACACTTTGAGATAGGTTGAGTGGGCTTCGCCTTGGTTGGCAGGTATAGCGCAAGTCACTACGTACTCATCATCATTGCCTTCTATTACTCCAGTTACCATAACAACAAGCCAATCAGGCATTTCTGTTTCTTCGCCTTCGGCATCATAGAATTGAACACCGAAAGATTGATAGTTTTCAACAACGATGTTACTGTAAGTAATAGGCAATTGTACGGCATGCAGTAGTGCATCTACATCAACCACATCGGGATTGACAGTGATGGTGGGCTCGGTGATGACAGGATGCGTCAAAGAAACCACCTGGCAACCTTGGCCAAACTCGTATGTCGAACCATATTTGGTCAGATCACCATAAACCACGGCAACATCGCCAACGGTAACATTGGCAGCTTCATCGCCACCACAGCGGTAGGCTTGCAGGAAGACCTCATCACCGGTTTCATCCACCATATTGAAGGTAATGTTACCATAAGTGGAGTTATAAGCCGTCGGGATAGCGGAAACGATACCCGTGGCATACACGTTTTGAGTGCCCATATTGGCATCAATGGCGGCGCGAGCTTGGGCAACGGTGTAAGGATTGTTCTCAGTGCCAGGAAGGTTAGGATCGCTATTGACAACGGAAACCGTAAAGGTAGCGGTTCCACCATAGTAATTATCATCGGCTTCTTGGTCGATGGTGACGGTTTGTGCGCTTGGGGTCACAGCCAAAGGAGTGACGGTGATCGTTTTTGCTGTAGCGTCATGAACATAGCTGAAATAGATGCTTTCAGCTGGGGTGATCGTAATGGCACCCGTGCTGGAAGTGGTGTAGCTAATCACTTGAGCTGTCGTGTTGTTGTAGAGGTCGAAAGTGAGGTCGCCTGTAGGGCTGGCGATAGCGAGGTCGCTTGCAGTTTGAGTGCTTCCATCAGAAACATAAACAACATCAATGTTCGTGAATCTCACTTGGCCATTAGTGGCTGACCCACTATTGCCAACAGTAAAGGTAACAGAGGTTCCAGAAACACTCACAGTCGTTCCACTTGCGATAGTGGTATTCCCGTTTTTCAGGACACCACCATTACTAACACTATATGTGGGTTTAACGCTAACAAGCGTATATCCATCTGCCAAAGAAATCGTAATACTGGCACTTTCGTTTTGATAGAATCTCCAATCTTGGCCATTAGTATAATACTTTCCTGTATTGCCACCACCATTTGCAGTGAAAGTAACAGGGGCAACTGTGGCTGTAGTATATTTTGTACCATTAACCCAACTGTTGGCTTGGGCATAGGCTTGAATATTTAATGTTGCGGTTATTTCGTCGTCATTACCGCTATTTTCAGTGTACGTTGCCACAAATTCAGCATCGTCATTTACCGTATAGGTTGCACCACCTTCGTAAGTGCTTTCGCCCAAAGCCCAACCATTAAAAGTGTAGCCATCTCGGGTTGCGCTAGGCAGGATGTAAGTGCCAGCCTCAACCGTGTTGCTTTCGTACGGTAAATCATTGCTGGCAACAAATGTACCCTCACCAGCATCGAAGGTAACAGTGTAAGTGGTAGGTTGAGGAGTATCACCACCAGTGTAAGAAACACTACATGCCGTAATACGAGCTTGGCTACTCAGAGTTTTAGTCCATGAAGTAGTAGACAGACTTGTGTAAGATGTTTCCATTCCTCCAGTGTAACTGCCAGAGAAAGTGAAAGAAATTGCAGTAATTGTGTTTGAAGAAGAAATAGTGATGACACCACCACTATAGCAACGAATTTGAGTTGTGCCATAGCCCTTGTCACAGGCAAAAGTAACACCATCAACGGTTGCTGAAATTGCACTACCCGTTCCAGTTGTTCCTTGACCATTAAAGTCACTAGGAGCGAACGAGGCGGTTTGTCCCATCATCCCCATCGGGATGGCGAGGAATGCGAGCAGCGCGAAGGCTGCAGTAAGGATTGTAAATCTCCTTTTCATTTCTTTTTACTTTGTTTTTTAATGATTAATGAATTATGTTATCTATTGTTTTTCAGCTTGTTAGTGTAATCTAAAGGATTCTTCCAAATCGGCTGCAAAATTAGAAAAAAAATCCCAATGTCCGACATAGGGCAAAAAATAAATTTGAACACCCTATTTATTGGTGCAAATAAGAATAAAAGGAATAAAAAAAGTATTTGAAAAAGTGTATTTTTGCCGAAAAAATCACCCATGAACATCGCCGCACTAGTTTCGGGTGGAGTCGATAGCTCCGTGGTGGTGCCCCTGCTCAAAGAACAAGGCTTCACACCACATATTTTTTACATCAAAATAGGTATGGAAGGAAAGGAAGACCTCTCGTCCTGCCCCTCTGAAGAAGATATCGAGATCACCACCTATATCGCCAAGAAATACGGCTGTCCCTTCGACATTGTCGATTTGCAACACGAGTACTTCGAGACCGTCGGCCGTTATACCATGGAAATGGTGCGCAAAGGCCTCACACCCAACCCCGATGTGATGTGCAACCGATGGATCAAACTGGGCGCCTTCGAAGAGAAAGAAGGCCATCACTTCGACAAAATAGCCACAGGACACTACGCGCGTTCGTGGGAGGACGAGAAAGGTATCTTTTGGTTGGGTACCGCGGCGGATACCTTCAAGGATCAGACCTATTTCCTTGGGCGCATCACCTACGCCCAGCTGAGCAAGGTGATCTTCCCCATTGGCGATCTGCCCAAGCCTAAGGTGCGTGAATTGGCCGCCCAATACAAGCTGCCATCGGCCGAACGCCATGATAGCCAAGGGATTTGTTTCCTGGGAAAAATCAACTATAACGACTATATCCGTGAATATGTTGGTGAGATGCCAGGCGACATCGTGGAGCTGGAGACGGGCAAGAAACTGGGGCGCCACAAGGGCTTCTGGTTTCATACCATCGGACAACGCAAAGGCCTCGGCCTCGGTGGCGGTCCTTGGTTCGTGGTCAAAAAGGATATCCCTAATAATATTATATATGTGTCGCAAGGCTACGACCCCGTGGCGCAATATACGGAGATCATCCCGTTGGGCGACATACAGATGATGAATCCAACCCTTCATCTTGTCGAAGGCATGAGGGTCCGTTATAAAATCCGTCACCAGCCGGAGTTTACCCTAGGCACCATCCATCTTACTGAGCAGGGGGCTGACATCATCTCGGATGTAGCTGTCTCTGGAATCGCCCCGGGACAGTTTGGTGTTCTCTATCACGATACGGAACCATACGTTCTGGGGAGTGGGGTGATCGTGGAAAATGGAAAGTGAAAATAACTTTCAACTAAAAAACGGCCAGGGTTGGGTCTTGGGTAGGGGAGCTGTGATGTCAACTTGTGTTTTCTGTACGGGATGCTCGAATGAGATGCGATAGGCATGAAGGCAAATGGAGGCATCAGGATTGCTTCGTGGATAGCCGTATTTCAAATCGCCTTTGATGGGACAGCCAATATGAGCCAATTGGCAACGAATCTGATGATGTCGGCCCGTGAAAAGCTCTACTTCCAATAGATAGTAATTGTCGGATTTTCCTATTAAACGGTAACTCAGCCGTGCCAACTTGGCCTCTTTGGTGCCTTCGGGTACCACATACGATTTGTTTTGCTTCTCGTTTTTAACAAGGTAATCCTCCAGCACGTCAGCTTCTTTCGGGGGACGGTTTTTTACGATGGCCCAGTACACCTTATGGAAGTCGCGGTCCTTCACTTTGACGGTCATTCTCGAAAGGGCTTTGCTGGTCTTGGCAAAC
This sequence comes from uncultured Bacteroidales bacterium, assembly GCA_946184615.1. Taxonomy (GTDB): domain Bacteria; phylum Bacteroidota; class Bacteroidia; order Bacteroidales; family F082; genus Limimorpha. The sequence goes on along the minus strand of CAMHFN010000006.1, from coordinate 21,387 downwards.
ACCACAGCTCCGCTCACAGGGCGGTCGATACGGTGAACAAGGCCGGCGAACACATTGCCAGGTTTGTCATATTTCTCTTTAATGTAAGCCTTAACATCGTCAAGTAGGCATACATCGCCAGTTTTGTCGCCCTGTACGATTTCCGAAGGAAGCTTGTTCACCACAATGAGGTGATTGTCTTCATATAAAATCCTATCGTCAATCATTCTTGCTTCTTGCTTCTGTCTTTTAAAATAGAATCACCGCTCCACCGCCTTTGGCGAGATGAACCTTGACCGTGTTGCCCCATACTTGGACTTGCTCAGAGACATAATCTTTGGCCACGCGGTTGGCATTGGGACCATCGCGGAAGATTTTTCCCGATTTGGCTCCAAAACCAGGTAAGACAGAGAGGTCGATCGTCAAATCGCGTTCCTCCCAGTTGGTAATGGCACCGATGTACCAATGATAGTCTTTCTTTCGTGCTATCACTAAATATTCGCCGACAGCACCATCCAACACCATGGTCTCGTCCCAAGTGGTGGGCACACTGGCGATGAACTGTGTGCACTCATCCTCGTTCAGATAGTTGCTCGGACTATCGCAAAGCATGTTGAATGGCGACTCAAAGATCACGTATTCTGCCAATTGTCTGCAACGTGTACCTTGACTCATCGGCTCGGTGTAAATCGCCTTGAAGTTGTTCTTGTTGGCGTTCTTCATCGCCCCCTGGGTGTAGTCCATCGGACCCGCCACCATGCGAATGAAAGGAATGGTGACTTCGTTTGTGACCAAGTCGCTGTTGTCGTCCCACTTGGCCTGTTCTAAACCGTAAACGCCTTCATGGTTGAGCACGTTGGGCCAAGTGCGGTTCAATCCTGTAGGTTTATATGCCCCGTGGAAATCCACAAAGAGATGATATTTAGCGGCAGTCTCCGCCATGCGGTAGTAAAAGTCAACAATCATCTGATCGTCACCATCCATGAAGTCCACCTTAAAGCCTTTCACCCCCATCAAGGCATAATGTTGACACACCCGTTCCATGTCTTTGTCAATGGCAGCATAACCGACCCATAATACGATGCCTACATGGCGTTCTGCACCATAGTTTACCAGTTCCTGAATGTCGATCTCGGGCACCACTTGGAAGAGGTCGGCCTGTTTGTTGACCGCCCATCCTTCATCCAAGATAACGTATTCGATGCCGTATTTTGAGGCGAAGTCGATATAGTATTTATAGGTCTCGTTGTTGATGCCAGCTTTGAAATCCACCCCATAGATGTTCCAAGCATTCCACCAGTCCCAAGCTACCTTCCCTGGCTTGATCCAACTTACATCTTGAATGCGGCTGGGCGAGGCGAGCTTATAGACCATGTCGTTGTCAGCCAAGTCTTTATCATGTTCCGAAATCACAATGCAACGCCAGGGGAAGCTGCGTTTGCCTTGGACCTTAGCGATATAGTTTTCACGTTCCTTCACGAGATATTGCAGATTGTTGTGGCCTCCTTGTTCACGGACTTTTGGATATCCAGCATGGACGGCAGTAAAACCTGTTTGGCCCTTCGCGTTGCGTATATATAAGCCGGGAAAGTCTTCCAAATCAGCCTCGGTTATAACCACTTTTTTGCCGTCTTTGAGTTCCACCAACACAGGAAGGAAGGCCAGTTTGTCGGGATCCATCTGGCTTAACGTCGTGGTGGTGTAGGTGTTTTCAAACGAGTTGTAGAACTGCTGTTGGATGATGTCGCCTTCTTGTCCGGCACGTCGGAGCACATACGGAATCAAATTTTGGTAATCTGCATCGAATTGGAAGTCAGCGGTCTCACTTTCAATGGTGAGGGGCTTGCTGAAACGGGTCTCAAAACGATAGGCCACTCCTTCATTATAGGCTCGGAAAATCACGCTATAGTTTCCTTTGAAACGGATATCCAACTCGTTATATTCTTCTTTGATTGTATTCCTTTTATAGAAAGGGGTTTTGATCGTCTGATAGGTCTTTTCGGTCTCCACATCGCTAACTTTGGCAGGAGCTCCTAATACGGTACCATTGTCGAGGGTCATGGCAATAGGCGAATCGGCTAGCACAACGGTGTTTTCATGGGTCACGGCATAGCTCAGATGGTCTCCTGTTTTCACTGTCACGGTGATTTTTTGGTTGGGTGACAGAAGGGTGTATTGTTTTTGGGCTTGGAGACCCGTGCAGGTCAGCACAAGAAATAAAAGAAATAAGACCGTGTTTTTCATATATTTGTTATTTTTGCAGAAAATTAACAATTAAAACTTATGGCATTATTATTCATTGGCTACCAGGAAATCCTTCTCATCGCATTGATTGTACTGCTGATTTTCGGCGGCAGAAAAATACCCGAGCTCATGCGTGGCCTAGGTAAGGGCGTCAAGAGTTTCAAAGATGGCGTGAATGGCAAGGACGAAGAAACGGAGAACGGAGAACGAAAAAAGGAAAACTAACTTTAACTTAACTCGAACTGTTCCAAGAACTTCAGGTCGTTTTCAAAGAACAACCTTAGGTCGTTGATACCGTATTTCAGCATAGCGATACGTTCTACGCCCATGCCGAAAGCGAATCCCGTATATTTTTCAGGATCGATGCCGCTAGCGATGAGGATGTTGGGGTCGCACATGCCGCATCCCAAAATCTCCACCCAACCAGTATGTTTGCAGATGTTGCAACCTTTGCCCCCGCAGATGTTGCAAGAGATGTCCATCTCTGCCGAAGTCTCCGTGAAGGGGAAGTAGGAGGGACGAAAACGCACTTTAGTACCTTCGCCGAAAAACTCTTGCACGAAATGGTAGAGGGTCTGTTTCAAATCGGCAAACGAAACGTTTTCGTCAATGTAAAGACCTTCGATTTGATGGAAGATGCAGTGGGCGCGAGCAGAGATGGCCTCATTGCGGAACACTCGGCCTGGGGCGATGATGCGGATTGGAGGCTGTTGCTTCTCCATGGCGCGTACTTGAACGCTAGAGGTGTGGGTGCGCAGCAAGATGTCAGTAACCTTATTTACGTTGGGTTCTTTATGAATGAAGAAGGTGTCCTGCATGTCGCGGGCGGGATGGTCAAGAGGGAAGTTCAATGCAGAGAAGACATGATAGTCGTCCTCGATCTCTGGACCTTCCACGATGGTAAAGCCGAGGTGGGAAAAAATCTCGTTGATGTCGCGGCGCACCACCGAAAGAGGATGACGAGAGCCTTTCATTTCAGCGGCGGGCATGGTCATGTCGAAGCCGGCATCCGACGTGTTTTGGGTCTCAAAGTGCTCCAGTTGTTCTTCGATTTTGGCGGTGACGACATTTTTCAACTCATTCAGTTTCATGCCCATCTCCTTGCGAAGCTCGGGAGCGACCGTTTTAAAATCAGCAAATAAGGCGGGAATGATGCCTTTTTTGCTCAGATAAGTGATACGAAACTCTTCCAGTGCCTCTTTGCTCTCCGCCTGGAAGTTTTGGACTTCGTTTAATAGTTGTTCAATTTTTTCTTTCATGGGAATAATTACTTACAGCAATCTTTCTCAGCGTTTTTTTCAATCGTAATTGTATTGATGATCACGGGTTCAACAGGCACATCCATGTAGCCGGTCTTTACCCTTGCGATTTTATCAACGATATCGAGGCCATCTATGACTTCACCAAAAACGGTATAGTCGCCGTCAAGATGAGGGGTGCCGCCTACGGTCTTGTAGGCTTGACGTTGTCTGGCACTGAAAATCTTACCTAAGCGTTCTTCATACAGATCCAGGGTTTTGTCGTCATAAACTTGACCTTGAACGATGTAAAACTGCGAGCCGCTGGAAGCCTTCTTGGGGTTGACTTGGTCGCCTTGGCGTGCAGCGCAGAGTGCGCCTTTTTGATGGAAGTGGTTGTCGCGGAATTCGGCGGGAACGGTGTAGCCGGGGTCTACACGGCCGTCAGCATTCTGTCCTCCTTGAATCATGAAATTGTTGATGACACGGTGGAAAGGCGATCCCTTATACCAGCCTTCGTTCACCAACTTGATGAAATTGTCGCGGTGTAGCGGTGTGTCGTTATACAATTTGGCTTTAATAGTGCCATAGTTGGTCTCGATGACCACAACGGTTTCTTTCTGTTGTGCCTGGCAACTCAATGCGGCAAAAATCAATGTCATTAGAATTAATTTTTTCATATTGGTAATAAAATCTATTCTTTTATGTATTATTCTTTTACTAATGAATATTTTATCTCACATTTCATGGAATGGTCTTGTAAGGCTTCGGGGCCGGCTACGACCCAACGTTGTGCGTTGTATGAGGCTCCTGTGATGGAGAGATACAAGCCAAGGCTAGTGTTGTTGCCCAAGATGATCTCTTGAAGATATTCCGAGATGCGGAAACTGACATTTTTCTTGGTAGTAGAATAGGTGCCTCCAAAGTAACTGGTCCCTTCCATATAGTCAGGAAGCAGAGCGGTACCTCCTGTGGCTTTGAGGCTGACCAAGGCCATCGAAGGTGGAGGGGGGAGCAGGGTGGAGTCAGAAGTCTCGGCAGCAGGGATGACGAGTTTGGCTTCATTGATGATAAGGTGAGTTCCTTCGTCCTGAAGCGCATCGGCCCAGTTGATCAAGTCGGGGAAGCTGATGAAACTACGGATGCCTCCCATCGATTGGAGGTAGAGTTGGGTCTGTCCCAAAGAGGTGTCACCCTCCATCACCTGTTGTGTGAAGGCCGTTGTACCTAGAGTGTAGTCGTGAAGGTATTGGTTGAAATACACATCATCAGACGTGATGTAGAAGTCATATCGCATGGGGTTGGCGCTGGGATTTTCCCGATAGTAGACTTGCAACTGTGTAATGGTGTTGTTTTTCGGGTCGAAGTAACAAATGGCACCTCCTTGGCTGACCTCCTCGAAACTGATTTTCAATCCGTGAAAATAGTCTTTGAAGGCGTCGGGGGTGCTGAATATCGAACTGTCTGCCGAGGCCAGTTGTTCTCCGAAGCTGTTGTCCAAGGGGATGCGCAGCACCGCCAGGGATAGGGTGTCGTTGCCAACGATTTGGTTCGCTGTTTTGGGGTGAGGCTGGAATTGGTAACTGTTGGCCAAGTCGGCCCCTTTTGTCTCAAAATCGGAGAATTGATAATAGTCAAGACTGTCAATCATGGTTTCGGCCAACTCGTAGACGTGTACCGTTTGCAGGGTTGTGGTGTCGCCATAGTAGCCAGAATAAACCAGTTGGAGGACCACCGAGTCAATTACCGGGTTGTCCCCGAAATAATGATTGGTCGACGAAAGGTGGAGTTGGGTGAAGAGGTTGGCATTGGTCAAGCCCATCACGGGATCCATCATTGAGCCCAAAAGTACCGAGTTCATGCCTTTGGTGTACAAAGAGTCGATTCGTTCCGAGTGGCAGTTGAGATGAAGGGTGTCGGTATAAAAGGCTCCGATGTGGTCGTTTTCTGAAAGAAGACCGTTTCCGATGGATTCGGTGGTCTTGCTACATGAGGTATATAAAACAACTAAAACACTGATAATCAGTGTTTTAAATAAGTTTTTACAATATCTTTTCACCATGGGAATCACTTGTTTAATATGGTGTCGTAAAAGTCGTTGTAGGTGTCGGCGTAGTTTTCTTCTGGTTGGTATTCCAAGATGGGTCTGTCGTAACTCTTGAGGTATTCAGCAATTTCCGGATGAATTTTTTTGCTGCCTAGGATGATGCCATCGGAGAGGTCGATGGCGGATTTGGTGAGGTTGACATAATTGGGTTCCTTGAAATATTTAAGGTCTTTGGCCGACATCCCTGGGAGTTTTACTTTTTTTTCAAAGCCTTCGCGAAGGGTCTCTTTGAAGCTGTCGTCGTAAATGGAGTAAATGATTTTCGATTCGTTGAACAGGGGGTTGTCCTTATAAGCTCGCTTGATGAACAGCGGCATCAAGGCCGACATCCACCCATGACAGTGGATAATGTCGGGCGACCAGCTTTGCTTCTTTACAGTCTCGATAACGCCTCGGTTGAAAAACACGATACGGTAATCGTTGTCTTCGCAGAACTTCCCATTGTTGTCGTAGACGGTGTATTTTTTCTTCGTGAAGAAGTCGTCGTTGTCGATGAAATAGATTTGCATTCGGGCTTTCTGGATGGAGGCCACTCTGATGATGAGAGGGTGGTCGGTGTCATTGATAATGAGGTTCATGCCCGACAGACGAATCACTTCGTGGAGTTGGTTGCGACGCTCGTTGATGTTACCGTAGCGGGGCATGAAGATCCTAATTTCTTTTCCTTTTTCCTGAGTGGCTTGGGGCAGGTTTCTCCCGAGCAAACTAACCGGGTTTTCCGGCAAGTAGGGAGAGATTTCCTGATGTACAAAAAGTACCCGATGTTTGTTCGTCATGGTATACAGTTAACTGTTAAATTGCAAAGTTACAAAAAAAATCCGAATTACGAGAAAAAAACTTTTAAAAATCATATCTTTGCTTTCTCAAACCGATGTAGGACATGGAAATTGAACACTTTGAAAATCAAGAGCATGAGTGGGATTCGAACCTTAAGGTGGCCGAAGGTGTCGACCAGCCGGTGCAGGTGAACCCGCTGGCGTTGGAGCGTTTGCGTCGCAACCAACAACAGCTGATGCCCCTTGAATGGTATGTCGATGGCATCCTGAAGGGAGACCGGGTGGCGTTGAGCAAGGCCATCACTTTGGTGGAGAGCGCCCTGCCCAAACACCAGGAGATTGCCCAGGCCATCATTGCCGCTTGTCTTCCGCATTCAGGCAAGGCGCTGCGATTGGGTATCACGGGCGTCCCCGGAGCGGGCAAGAGTACCTTCATCGAAGCCTTGGGCATGTACCTCTGCCGCAACGACCACAAGCTGGCGGTGCTGGCCATCGATCCTTCCAGCCAACGTTCCAAAGGTTCTATTTTGGGCGACAAGACCCGTATGGAGGAACTTTCCGTCCATCCCAACGCCTTCATCCGTCCTTCTGCTTCCGCAGGAACGTTAGGTGGCGTGGCCCGTAAGACGCGTGAGACGGTGATCCTCTGTGAAGCCGCGGGCTACGACACTATTTTCATTGAGACGGTCGGTGTTGGTCAATCCGAAACTGCGGTGCATTCCATGGTTGATTTCTTCCTGTTAATCCTCATCAGTGGTGCGGGCGACGAGCTCCAAGGCATCAAACGCGGCATCATGGAGATGGCTGATGGCATCGCCGTCAACAAAGCCGATGGCGACAACGTGCTGCGAGCCGAACGCGCCGCCGCCGAATGCCGGACCGCCCTGCATCTCTTCCCCATGCCGGAATCAGGCCAGGAAACCAAAGTGCTCACCTGCTCTTCTTTGACAGGCTACAACGTCGAAACCGTGTGGCAGATGGTGTATGACCACGTTCAGGCCATACGGGAGAATGGCTTCCTCCAGCAGAAACGCTCTCAGCAGGACGTCCAGATGATGATCGACACCATGGAGTCTGCCCTGAAATCGGATTTCTACCAGAACCAACTGGTTACCGACTTGCTTCCCTTGATCGAAAACGACGTCCGCAACCAACGCATGAGCGCCTACATCGGCGCCCAAAAACTGCTGGATGTGTATTTCAATATGTTGAAAAGATAGGAAAAGATTGGGAAATCCCAGAATAATCCTTATCTTTGCCTCCCCAATCCGAAGGAACATCTAAATTTAAAAAATATCGTAATGGATCAACGCATTGCAATGAACCCCAACCTGCTGGTGCAGTATCTGCAGAAACCAGCAGCTGAATTTACTCGCGCCGACATCATCCGCTACTGCGAGGAAAACGAAATCGAATTCGTGAATTTCCACTACTGTGGATGGGACGGCAAACTCAAAACCTTGAATTTCGTCATCCATAGCGCCGAGCACCTGGAGAACATCCTCTCCGCTGGCGAGCGCGTCGATGGCTCCAGCCTCTTCCCCTTCATCGAAGCAGGAAAGAGCGACCTCTATGTGGTGCCGAAGTACAAGACCGCCTTCCGTAACCCCTTCTCGGAAGTCCCCACCCTCGACATCCTCTGCTCGTTCTACAACCGCGACGGCGAGCCCTTCGAGAGCTCACCGGAGTACATCCTCCGCAAGGCTCACCAAGTCTTCAAGAAGACCACAGGTCTCGAGATGCAGACCATGGGTGAGCTGGAATATTACATCATCGCCGATGACGAACAAATCTACGAAGTGCCGGACCAGCGTGGTTATCACGAGAGTGCTCCATTCAACAAGTTCACCGAATACCGCGTGGAGGCCATGCGCCTCATCGCCCAAGCCGGTGGCTTGATCAAGTATGGTCACTCCGAGGTGGGTAACTTTACCCACGAAGGCAAGATCTACGAACAGAATGAAATCGAGTTCCTGCCCACCAACATCGAGGATGCCGCCGACCAGCTGGTGGTGGCCAAGTGGATCATGCGCCAACTGGCTTACCAATACGGCGTGGTGCTGACCTTCGCCCCGAAGATCACTGTGGGCAAGGCCGGTTCTGGTATGCACGTCCACTGCAAGTTCACGAGAAACGGCAAGAGCGTGATGGTGGAAAAAGGCGAACTCAGCGACTATGGCAAGCGTGCCATCGCCGGTTACATGGATGCTGGCACCTCGCTGCCTGCCTTCGGTAACCCGAATCCGCTGTCGTTCCTCCGTCTGGTGCCCCATCAGGAAGCCCCGACTTCATTGTGCTGGTCTTACAGCAACCGCAGCGCCTTGGTGCGCGTGCCGCTGGGCTGGATCAACAATGGCAAGGACATGGTGGCCGACTGCAACCCGATGGAGAAGAAGTCGAACCGCGACTTCAGCGACAAGCAGACCTTTGAATGGCGTGCCTCCGACGGCTGCGCCGACATGTACCTACTGATGGCTGCCCTCTGTGCCGCCGCCCGTCACGGTTTCGAAATGCCCAACGCCCTCGAGGTGGCCGAAAAGACCTACGTCGGCCTCGGCGTGAACATCCACGACGCCAAAAACAAGAAGGTGCAGGAAGCCCTTGAACAGCTGCCCGACAGCTGCGTGGCCGCCGCCAAGGAACTTAAGAAGGACCGCAAGATCTATACCGACAAGGGTGTGTTCTCCGATGCCATTATCGACTACATGATCCAGTTCTTGAGTGACTTCAAGGATGCTAACCTCCGCAAGGAACTCGGCAACGATACTGAGAAAATCATGAAACTGGTGAACGAAAATATCCACGTAGGATAAAAAACAATGTAGGGACGTTTTGTGAAACGTCTCTACATTTGTGTTTCGTGCATTTCAATCCGCTCCAGCAGCACATCCATGGCAGGCGTTTTGCTTAAATCCATGGTATAGGCGTAAGACACCTGCTTGATGGAGCGGATGTTTTTTATGAGTTGTTCCGCCTTGTCGTCTGTAATGGGATTGCGCACGATAAGGAGGTAATCCATTTGTGGATTGAGCTTCAAACAAGGCTGGCCGTTGTATCTAAGCGATACTAAATTGTAGACGTTGCGATTTTCTCCTGCATTGTAGTAAAAAAACGCATACGGATGCTCATTGTCCAACAGGATGTCTTTCAGTCGACTGAATTTATAATTTAGTTGCGTGTTGAAGAAATAAGCCAACTTGTAATCGGCCAAGGTGGAGTTGATGCCGATGATATGGATGTCATCGAAGGGGGCGATGGTCAGTTTGTTTTTTTTCATGGCTTATTCCTTTTCGTGGTGTTCGATAGTGACCTTTTTTTGCTCCACAAGCATGTTCCATGTCTTTTCAGCAGCAAGCTGTTCGGCTCCTTTGATTGAAAAGTCGGCTCCTTCAGCGTAGTCTTCACCATCGATGACCACCATGACATGATACAGTTTCTCATGTGGGTTGTCCTTTCTGGCAACCATCTTAAAGACAAGGTGATGTTTTTCCTTTTGCGACCACTCCAGCAATTTGCTCTTGAAGTTGACATCGGTAATCTCCAGCTGTTCCAAATCGATGTGTATCCTAACGATACGGTCGATAAGGATGTGTTTGGTGAAGTTGTATCCGCGGTCGAGATAAAGCGCCCCCACAAAAGCTTCAAAGGCGTTTCCCGTCATCGACTTGAAGTTGGAATGACTGTCGTGCGAGTAATGGATCATCTGCTCGAAGCCTAGTTTTTGCGACAACTTGTTAAGTGAAGCTCGGCTGACAATCTTGGAACGCATCTCGGTGAGGAACCCTTCCGGTCGGGTGGGGAAAATCCTGAAGAGGTAGTCGGCGACCACAGCACTGAGAATGGCATCGCCAAGATATTCAAGCCGCTCGTTGCTCAACTTGAAGCCTCCAATGTTGTCGGCAGCCGACTTGTGGGTGAAGGCCAACTCATAGAGAGCTAGGTTACGAGGGTAGAAGCCAAAGTCGTTTTTGATGAATTGCGACAAAGGCTTTTTTTTCATGAAACAATGTGCAAAAAAATCCCTTAATGCCATTGTTTACGAAAATTAAAGTGTGAATTTTTTAAATAAAATCGATGTATTTTGTCCACCAAACCCAAAGGCATTGCTAATGGCATAGTGGAGGTCACGCTTACGGGCTTGGTTGAAGGTGAAATCAAGTTCCGGGTCGATTTGCGGATCGTCTTCGAAGTGGTTGATGGTGGGGGGGACGATGCCTTCGTGGAGGGCCATGATGGTGGCGATGGCTTCCACGGCGCCGGTACCTCCGAGGAGGTGTCCCGTCATGGACTTGGTGGAGTTTAGGCTGATGTTGCGGGCGTGATCGCCAAAGACTTTCTTGATGGCAACGACTTCAGCCAAGTCGCCTTGTGGGGTGGAGGTGCCATGGGTGTTGATATGGTCGATTTCCGTTCGGTCAATGCCAGCGTCTTTCAAGGCACGTTCCATGCTGAGTGCCGCGCCATAACCTTCGGGGTGCGGGGCGGTGATGTGATAGGCGTCGCCCGACATCCCTACACCGACAAGTTCAGCGTAGATGTCGGCACCACGTTTCAAGGCATGTTCTAACTCCTCGAGAACGATACAGCCGCCACCTTCGCCCATGACAAAGCCGTCGCGGTTCTTGTCGAAAGGTCTCGAAGCCGTCGTGGGGTCGTCGTTGCGTAACGACAGGGCGTGCATGGCATTGAAACCACCGATGCCAGCCTCGCAGATGCCCGCTTCAGCACCGCCAGCGACCACCGCAGTGGCCTTTCCGTAACGGATCAAGTCGAAACCTGCTACGATGGCATGTGAGGATGAGGCACAGGCTGATACGGTGGCGAAATTAGGTCCCCTAAAACCATATTTGATCGAAATCACCCCAGAAGGGATGTTCAAAATCATCTTAGGAATGTAATAGGGACTGAAACGAGGCACGCCATCGCCCTTGGAATGCTCCATCACCTCGTTGTAAAAATGGGTGACACCGCCAATGCCAGCCGTGAGCACCACGCCCACCTCGTCGAAATCGGTGTTCACCGGCGTGAGATGGGAACTTTCTACCGCCTCTGTAGCAGCTACAATGTCGTACTGCGAATACAAATCGTGCTTGCGCACGTCTTTGCGGTCAAAATAATTCAATGGATCGTAATCCTTGACTTCAGCGGCGAAATGAGTCTTGTAATTGGTGCAATCGAAATGGGTAATCGGACCGACTCCATTGCGGCCATTGATTAATCCTTCCCAGAAATCTTTGACAGTATTTCCGATGGGTGTAATGGCCCCAAGGCCGGTGACGACTACTCGTTTCATAATGGTGGAATTATGAATTAAGAATTTAGAATTAAGAGAACTCTCAAAATTCTAAATTCTTAATTCTAAATTTCAAAATTAATGGTTCTGCTTTTGTTGTTCCTCGATCAGTTTGACCACGTCACCGACAGTGACGATGTTCTCTTGCTGATCATCGGGAATGGCGATACCGAATTTTTTCTCGAAGTCGAGCATCAGTTCTACGGTGTCGAGGGAGTCAGCACCAAGGTCGTTGGTGAAGCTGGCATCCATAGTAACTTCTGATGGGTTGACGCCTAATTTTTCGGCAATCATGGGCACAATCATTTCTGCAATTTCTGACATAGTTTCCAATTTTTGATTAAAAAATAAAAATTCTCTCGTTTTCAAAATATCCTGCAAAGATAAGGAAATTTTTCTATTCACTCCAAATTTTTAAGTTTTTTATTATTTTTACACCAAAATTGTTACCCATGGATCAACCTGTCAAAAAGCTGTTTCTACTTGATGCATACGCCTTGATATACAGGGCGTTCTTTGCGATGAACAGACGTCCAGCTATGAATTCAAAAGGCCTCAACACTTCCGCCGTCATGGGCTTCCTGAACACCCTATACGACGTGCTTCGAAATGAGAAACCGACCCATATCGGCGTGGCCTTCGATCTTCATGGGCCTACCATGAGGACGCAAGAATATACCGAGTATAAAGCCAACCGAGAATCCATGCCCGACGACCTCCGCGCTTCTATACCTTATATAATTAGATTAATAGAAGGCTTTAACATTCCGGTTTATGCCGCACAGGGTTATGAAGCTGATGACGTCATCGGAACGTTGTCACGCAAAGCGGAAAAAGAAGGATTCATCACTTATATGATGACCCCAGACAAGGATTTCGGACAACTGGTTACTGACCATGTGCTGATTTACAAACCGGCCAAATTCGGCGCACCAGCACAAGTGTGGGGTCCAAAAGAAGTCTGTGAACGCTATGGCATCAGCACTCCGACGCAATTGATCGATATCCTCGGATTATGGGGCGACGCCTCGGACAACATCCCTGGTATCCCCGGCATCGGCGAGAAAAATGCTTCCCTGCTGATTGGTAAATATGGCAGTGTGGAGAACGTCATCGCCCATGTTGACGAATTGAAAGGAAAACAAGCTGAAAATGTCAGGAATTTTGCGGAACAAGGTCTGCTTTCCAAACATTTGGCTACCATCATGCTTGACGCTCCAGTGGAGTTCCATGCGGAAGAGTTGGAAATCAATTCGCCCGATGTCCCTGCCTTGCTGGCCCTTTTCGACGAGTTGGAGTTCCGCACCTTCAAACAACGTTTTATTCGAGATTATGGAGTCGTGGAAAAAGAAGAGTTGAAAGTGGAAAATGGGAAACTTTCTACTTCCCACGCTCCACTTCACACTTCTAACTCTTCCCTAACCATCGTTCTCTCTCAAGACGAAAGCCAATGGATGGAACATCGTGCTGACATTGAGAGCCCCGAATTTACCAAAGTGGGTTATAACCTTAAACCTATTCTCAGTGGTCTCCGCCGGAAGGGTATCACTCCTCAGGGTCCCGTCTTCGATGTGATGATCGCTCACTACCTTATCGACCCAGAGCAACGCCATACCTTGGAATACCTCGCCGAGGTGTACCTCCAACGCACCCTCTCACCCATGGGCAACCTTTGGAATCCCGATGAGAACGATGAGGCCATCCTTGAGCTTTATAGAGTTTTTCTCCCTTTGCTTCAGGAAAATGGGATGGATCGCCTGTTTTTCGATGTGGAGATGCCGTTGGTAGAGGTGCTTGGAACGATGGAGAATAACGGTGTAAAGATTGACAGCGATAATCTGAAGGGCATCAGTCAGGAGTTTGGTCAACACATCCATCAGCTTGAAGAAGATATTTATGGCATGGCGGGGGTGCGGTTCAACATCGCTTCGCCGAAACAGCTGGGCGAGGTGCTTTTTGAGAAAATGCAACTGGATGTCAAAGCCAAGAAAACCAAGACAGGACAGTATGCCACAGGGGAGGAGGTACTACAAAAGTTGGCGGGGAAACACCCCATCATCCATACTATTCTTGAATACCGATCTTACACCAAGCTCAAGTCGACCTATCTCGATGCGCTGCCAGCCCTGATCAATCCTAAGGATGGGTTGATTCATACCTCGTTCAACCAAGCCGTGACAGCTACAGGGCGTTTGAGTTCCAACAACCCCAATTTGCAGAACATCCCTGTTCGTACCGCCAAGGGTCGTGAGATACGTCGTGCCTTTGTGCCCAGAGGACCTGAGTTCACCTTAATGGCGGCCGACTATTCACAAATCGAGTTACGTATCATCGCCCATCTTAGTGGCGATCCGGCCATGGTCAACGATTTTAAACTTGGTCACGACATCCATGCCGCCACCGCTGCCAAGGTGTTCCATGTGCCGATGGACCAAGTTACCAAAGAGCAACGTAGCCGCGCCAAAGCGGTCAACTTCGGCATCATCTACGGCATGTCAGCTTTTGGCCTTGCTGAACGTATGGAGATCTCTCGTGGCGAAGCGGCGGACATCATCAAGAAATATTTCGAGGAATATGCGGGCATCAAGGAATACATGAACCGCAGTATCGCCCTTGCCAAAGAAAGAGGCTATGCCGAGACCATTATGGGTCGGCGCCGCTATTTGCGCGACATCAACGCCACTAATGCCACAGTGCGTAACTTTGCGGAACGTAATGCTATCAACGCACCCATCCAAGGTTCCTCAGCCGATATGATCAAGATCGCTATGGTTAGCATTCAACGGGAGATCGAACGGCTCCATTTGCAGTCGAAGATGATTCTGCAAGTCCACGACGAATTGGTGTTCGATGCCCGTCTCGATGAGCTGGACACACTAAAAGCCATGGTCAACGAAAAGATGGTCAATGCGATGCCGCTTTCCGTGCCGGTCCTCGTTGAGATTAATACGGGCGACAATTGGTTGGAGGCACATTAACAGAGAATGTCGTTCAGACGACTCACTCTTTTACGAACCTTTTTACAATAACGGTATCGTCAGTCGTCACCTGGATGAGGTAGGTGCCCGACGATAGTTGGCCAGTTTGGATTTCCAGTCGTCCAGAGCCCTCTTTTTGACTGTAAACCAGAATACCCATCGCATTATAGATTTCAATGCTGTTGAAATCCTCGGAGGTTTCGAGAATCAGCTTTTCGTTGGCAGGATTGGGATACATCCTGACAACAAGTGCTTTTTCATCTATTCCAACTGTGTTAAGCAAGTTGGCCACCAGATTGTGGTTGTCTTGCAGTGTGAACTCATAGGTCTGATCCTCTGAGACAATGTCACCGTTTTCGGTCCAGTTCAAGAACGAATATTCCTCATTGAGAAGAACAGTTACAGTGACCGTTGCCCCGTAATAAGTATCGCCTTCAATTTGGATAACGCCTCCTTCAACAGGGTCAGCAGTTGCTATGACGGTAAAGGTTTGCAGCAAAAAATGAGCCACGTAATCGGCGTTTTCTGTCACATTGAAACTGAAAGAGCTGTTGGCTGACACCACATTGCCGTTTTTAGTCCAGTTGACGAAGTCATAGCCAGTGTTCGGTGTGGCTGAAAGAGTACAAACATCTCCCATGGTATAGGTGTTACCCCCAGAGACTTGGCCTCCTTCAATGGGATCGGCAGTTGCGGTAATGGTATAGGATTGCACGGTGAAGTTGGCCACTAACGTGCGGTCACCGTTGACCGTGAAGGTATAGCTGGCCGAGGTGGAAACCACATTGCCGTTTTCGGTCCAGTTGCTGAAAGTGTAGTCGTTGTTGGGTGTAGCCGTTACGGTGCATGACTGACCAGCGGTAATCAATCCGCCGCCGCTAACAATGCCGCCTTCAATAGGGTTGGCCGAAACACTGACGGTATATTGCTGCGGTTGTGGGGCGGAAGGAGTGAAATTGGCTACCAAGGTGCGGTTGCCGTTGACAGTGAAAGTATAGTTGGCCGAGGTGGAAACCACATTGCCGTTTTCGGTCCAGTTGCTGAAAGTGTAGTCGTTGCTGGGCATTGCTGTCACTGTACAGGACTGGCCTTGGACGAACGTGGCACTGCTGGAGGCACTACCTCCATTGTAGGTGGTAAGCGTGATGTCGTCCACGTTGAGGATGAATTGGTCTGTGCAGTTGAAATGGCGTATGGCAACCCAAATCTCTTGGCCAGTGTACGCGCTAAGGTCGGCAGTGAATTCATACCAGTTTCCCTGGTCACGACTGCCACGGGGTCCAGCGTATCTTTCGCCCTTGGCGGTTAGGGTCCACTCTTGGATGGTGGTGAATGCCGAGGCAGTTGCTGTTGTTGTGGAGACTGCCACGCCGAAGTGTTCAGCTGCATACTGGGCATCTTGAGAACAAGCATAAAAACGGATATGGCTGTAATTACCTTTGGAAGGAGAAACCAGATAGTTGTCAGGAGTCAAGGCAACGCCCGCTGGATTGCTCCATGAACCGGAAATCACGTAACCTTGAGAAGCGTTATGGCCGGTTCCCGCAAGGTTGACACCCGAATTATGGTATTGTGATGGGTTTGCGCTTGACACCCAATCGTAACCGTCGTTGTCGGCATCGAGAGAGGTCCAATTCATCATGGATAAATCTTCAAAATCGTAGGTGATTTCTTCACCGCCGCTTCCGTTGTTGAAAGCCACAGTGCCACCATTGGTGGGGTTGGCTGAAATACTGACGGTATATTGCTGCGGTTGTGGGGCGGAAGGAGTGAAATTGGCTACCAAGGTGCGGTTGCCGTTGACAGTGAAAGTATAGTTGGCCGAGGTGGAAACCACATTGCCGTTTTCGGTCCAGTTGCTGAAAGTGTAGTCGTTGCTGGGCATTGCTGTCACTGTACAGGACTGGCCTTGGACGAACGTGGCACTGCTGGAGGCACTACCTCCATTGTAGGTGGTAAGCGTGATGTCGTCCACGTTGAGGATGAATTGGTCTGTGCAGTTGAAATGGCGTATGGCAACCCAAATCTCTTGGCCAGTGTACGCGCTAAGGTCGGCAGTGAATTCATACCAGTTTCCCTGGTCACGACTGCCACGGGGTCCAGCGTATCTTTCGCCCTTGGCGGTTAGGGTCCACTCTTGGATGGTGGTGAATGCCGAGGCAGTTGCTGTTGTTGTGGAGACTGCCACGCCGAAGTGTTCAGCTGCATACTGGGCATCTTGAGAACAAGCATAAAAACGGATATGGCTGTAATTACCTTTGGAAGGAGAAACCAGATAGTTGTCAGGAGTCAAGGCAACGCCCGCTGGATTGCTCCATGAACCGGAAATCACGTAACCTTGAGAAGCGTTATGGCCGGTTCCCGCAAGGTTGACACCCGAATTATGGTATTGTGATGGGTTTGCGCTTGACACCCAATCGTAACCGTCGTTGTCGGCATCGAGAGAGGTCCAATTCATCATGGATAAATCTTCAAAATCGTAGGTGATTTCTTCACCGCCGCTTCCGTTGTTGAAAGCCACAGTGCCACCATTGGTGGGGTTGGCTGAGATGTTGACTGTGTACTGTTGTGTCTGTCCGACAGAGAAGTTAGCTACCAAGGTGCGGTTGCCGTTGACGGTGAAAGTATAGTTGGCTGAGGTGGAAACCACGGCACCATTTTCCTTCCAACTATTAAAGGTATAGCCACTGTTGGCGGTGGCCATCACTGTGCATGACTCACCTTGATAATATGAGGCACTACCCGCTGTCGTAAGGGTGATATCGTCCACGTTGAGGATGAATTGGTCAGTGCAGTTGAAGTGGCGTATGGCAACCCATATTTCTTGGCCAGTGTACGCACTAAGGTCGGCAGTGAATTCATACCAAACTCCTTGGTCACGACTGCCACGGGGTCCAGCGTATCTTTCGCCCTTGGCGGTCAGGGTCCATTCTTGTATTGTGGTGAATGCAGAGGCGGTCGCCGTTGTTGTTGATACCGCCACGCCGAAATGCTCAGCGGCATAGTTGGCATCTTGGGCGCAGGCCCAAAACTTGATTTGGCCGTATTCACCTTTGGTGGGTGCTATAAGATAGTTGTCGGGTGTCAAAGCAATACCGGCCGAATTACTCCAGGAGCCGGAAATCACAAAGCCTTGAGAAGAATAATGTCCTGTCCCTGCAAGGTTGACACCGCTGTTGTGGTATTGATCAGGATCTGCACTTGACACCCAATCATAGCCGTCGCCATCAGCGTCGAGCGAGGTCCATCCCATCATGGTGCCATCCTCGAAGTCATAAGTGGTTGATGATTTGTCGTCCCTGTTGCCGAATGTCACTGTGCCTGCGTTGGCAGGGTTCGCCGAGATGTTGATTTCATAAACAGGGGTGTTCGGGTGAATGTTGATGATGGCATAGTTTCCCGAGCTAAAGTTGTAACCATCAGGGTTTAGGGCATCCAAGGCAAAATAATTGTTGCAATTGCCATACCACCCCCAGTTGAAATGGAGGTAATCGTTGTTGTCGTATCCGTCGCAAACGAAGGCGTGCCCTGATTGCCCCGTGCCGTCGTTGCCGCTGTAATGCACAGGACGACCCAAATTGAGACTGCTCTTTATCATCGTCAACCATTGGGCATTGCTGTAATTGTTTTTGTATACACCTGTCAGGTCATTGGAATAACCGAAATAATTCACCAACGAAGGAAGAACATTTTCGGAATAAGCACCTGAACCACCGGCACCATACATCATTTCAACAGCCACACCGCAATGCCATACCAAAGTGGCTATAGCGTTCACCTGTGCCGATGGCGACGAATCCCACAGACTGTTGGGCATGTTGTTCCATTGGTATGTTGTCGCACCGAAATTGGCTGTTTGTTGAGGATAGCCGTCAGGCGTGTAGGTGTGTGATCCTGTTCCTTGGGCGGGATAGCCCCAGTAGTGAAGGATCTGGGACATGGATGTGGCGACACAACCCGTTACCACGTGACCGCAAGGGCCGTTCGCGTCAGAAGGACAAAGACTGTTATAGTAACAACCTTGCCCCCAGAAGTCGGTCAATAAGGGTGCTACTGCCGTGGTGCCCCTTTCTTCTGAGATGAAACCTGTGGTACGCACCAGTTCCCATTGACGGGCTGTAGGTTCATCGGCAGTCAGGTGATGGTCGATGCCGTATTGTATCTGTTCTACAAAACGCTGAAGGTATTCTTCCATCTGAATGGGAACATTATCTACCGTGAAAACGCTTTCGTTGGAATAGCCAAGAATAGGCGTAGCGCAGTCATCAGCTGAAACAATGACGAAGCCTTTGGAAGTGTTAAAAACGTAAAATGCTGCATCGTTGTTAACCGTGCGGTAAGTGCTGACCAACTGAAGTTGGGCCGGATCGGCAGACTTGATCAAGGCACTGGCATGAAGGAATTTCGCACCCACCTCGCGGGCGACCTCAGAGTTAACGGGATTGGCTTTTGCACTCACTATTGCGATAAGCAAAAGAAACAGAGAATAATAGCGTTTCATAAAATGGATGATAAAAAGCAGAAAAGTTGTATTTGACAAAAATAAGACTTTTTAATCAAAACAACTTCTTATTATTTCTATTTTTTAATCGTCTTGATAATTATTTTTTGTTCTCCCGACAAGGTGGTGGCAAACAGGAAGACCTGATCGCCATCGGTAATCTTCAAGGTTTTTCGTAATTCAGCCACGCTCAAAGGAAAATTGCGGGTGGCGATGCTCGCTTTTTTCACGTTAGCCAACAGGGTTTTAAGGAGTGTTTTGTGGTAGGGAGCATAGCCCTCCACTTCAAAAATGCGGCCGGGAAAGTCGGACACCAGTTGATCTGAAGTGTAGAGATGGCTGTTGCAGTGCAGTTTTTGAACCCTGTAGCGTTGGCTCAGCAATCGATAGCAACCGCCTTTCATCACAGCTGCGTTGGGTTCGTATAAATATTTCGATATTTCTGTAGCATAAATCGGAATTGTTTCCCGCTCTTCATCCGTGGTAAATGACACAGAGGGCTGTTTGGTTCCCAAGTTTACGCAGGAAAATGAAGGAGCATCATTAAAACCAGATTCCATAATAAAGAGCAGTTCCTTGCATTCGTTTTCCACGGCCACGACATGGATCTCCTTGACATGCCGCAGGTCTAGCAGGGCTTGGCTGATGTCGAGCATGGGGGAAAGCTTGACCATCACACGGCGGGCTTTCTGAAGCATCAGGTCTTGGAATTCGACCACATTGGGCGTGCAGTCGGCGATGCTGACCGTTTTTCGTCCATGGTTGTCGCGTCGGGCTGGGTCGATGAAAAGACAGTCAAAAGGTTTGCAGTGACGAAGGAAGTCTTCGGCAGACTCGTTGTGGATCACGGTTGTCTCGGAAAGACGCGGTGTCAACAATACGCTAAAATTATGTTTTGCCAAAGCACAAAGATCCGAATTGGCCTCTATATAGTCGGTATGTTTGAAGTTCTGTGAAATGAAAAAGCAATCGATGCCCAATCCGCCAGTGAGATCAGCATAAGAATCTCCGTGCATTAAAGAAGCCTTATAGCCGGCGGTGGCTTCGGAAGAGCATTGCTCGATAGAGAGGCGGGCAGGGAAGAGAAGTTCGTCGTTGGCACTCCACGATGGCACTTTTTTCTGGAGCAGTTGGCGAGCCTCTATTTGACGCAACGCCAAGGTCATGTCGACCTTGGCGTTGTGGTATTTCAAAGCCAATTCGCGGACGTCATCATGGAGATGGTCAGCTATGAATTGCTTTGTGTCCATTAGAGGTTCTTGAGCATGCGTACTTCCATATCGCTGAGGAAACGCCATTCGCCGCGAGGCAGTTTGTACTTGTCGAGGCCGGCGAACATGACGCGGTCGAGCTTGACGATGTCGTAACCGAGATGCTCGAAAATACGACGTACGATGCGGTTACGGCCTGAATGCAGGCGGATGCCAATGCTCTTCTTGGACTCGTCGTCTTCGTCATAAGCAATCTCGTCAGCGGCAATGAAACCGTCGTCGAGCTCAATGCCATCGGCAATGCGGAGCATGTCGTTCTTGGTCAGCGGCTTGTCGAGGATGACGTGATAGAGTTTGCTCACCTCGCTGCTGGGATGGGTGAGTTTTTTGGCCAGATCACCGTCATTGGTGAGCAACAGTAGGCCGGTGGTGTTCTTGTCGAGACGGCCCACAGGGAAAATGCGCTCGGAGCAGGCATTGCGGACGAGTTCCATCACGGTTTCGCGACCCTCGGGATCATCGGCCGTGGTGATATAACCTTTGGGCTTGTTGAGCAGGATGTAACGGAGCTTCTCGCGGTTGAGGGTCTGACCGCCGTACATCACTCTGTCAGAGGTCTTCACACGGTATCCCATGGTGGTGATGACTTCGCCATTCACGGTGACACAGCCCGCTTTGATGAGCTCATCGGCTTCGCGGCGTGAGCACACACCACAGTCTGCCAGATATTTGTTCAAACGGATCTCACCTGTGGCAGCAGGACGGTCGTACATCGGGTCTTTTTCACGAACATAGCCTTTGCGTCCTCTTTTAGGAGCTTCTTCCTCCTCATGGTCTTTACCTTTAAAGCTACGGCGACGAGGTTTTTCGTCGTCGTCATGGAATTTGCGACGAGGTCTTGCGTCGTCATCGTGGAAACGACGACGAGGTTTTTCATCGTCATCGTGGAAACGACGATGAGGTTTTTCATCGTCGTCATGGAATCTGCGACGAGGTTTTTCATCATCGTCATGGAATCTGCGACGAGGTTTTTCATCATCGTCATGGAATCTGCGACGAG
>CAMHFN010000005.1 GCA_946184615.1 uncultured Bacteroidales bacterium | reverse complement strand
ACGTCACTGAGACCGGCTGCAACCTCTTGGGTAACCCCTATCAGGCCTACCTCGATATGAATGACTTCTTCACCACGAACAATACTTTGGGGGCCACATATTGGGTGTATGTGGCCGAAGGCGACAACTTCATGGCTGGCAACTGCTCCGCCTCCACCAACTACGCCATTCCTTCCGTCACCTTGCACCCCCACCAAGCCTTCTTCGTGAAAACGCCCACCGACGGCATTAAAGCCACCTTCAACTACGACATGGCCACTGACCAACCCAATGGCTACTCCTACTTCCGTGGCAAGATCGACTACCCCTTGGTCAACCTCTTCGCCACCAACGAGGCCGGAAAGAAAGACCTCGCCGTCATTGAAGTGAATCGCCCCGTATTGGACGGCTCGCCCAAGTTGCGCACCATGAACAACGCCAACTTCGAGCTCTACACCCGTATGAATAGCCAAGACTACAGCATCCTCTTCACCGAGGAGGGCACCGAACGCGTCACCCTCTGCTTCAAGGCCAAAGAGAACGGCAACTACACCCTCAGCTGGGACACCCAGAACGGTGAGTTTGCGTACCTCTGGCTCATCGACAACATCACAGGCGACAAGTACGACATGTTGACCACAGACCACTACACCTTCGAAGCCAAGGACACCGACATCGCCACTCGCTTCTATGTGGAATTCCGCACCAAAGGTGGCGATACCCCCGTCAACAGCGACTCCTTCGCCTATTTCAATGGTAACGCTTGGGTCGTGCAAGGACAAGGTCTGCTTGAGCTGGTCGACCTCATGGGACACAAGCTCTACAGCAGCTACCTCGCAGGCGAATCCTCCGAAGTCCACTTCGGCCACCTCGCTGCCGGCACCTACATGATTTGCCTGGTTTCGAAAGACAACAAGGTGAAGACCCAGAAGATTGTAATTAAAAATTAAAAACTAATAATTTAGAATTTAGAGTTAGGGGATTTGAATTCAAATCCCCTAATTTGTAATTATACAACTATTCATTGAAGGATTTTATTTCTTTTTATTTAGGATTTATTTAACATCAAATCTATATTAAATTTACATCGTGTTAGTATTTATACTTTCAACACTTTGTTGATTTGTTGATAAAAAAACGCTTATTATTTCTTAATAAAGAAAAAAAAACGTAATTTTGCGCCGCCAAATTTTAGCTAAAAGAATAATAAATTCTATCAAAATGGTTCGCAATTTTCTGAAATTATTTGCCATAACGCTGTTTATGGTTTTTTCCTCCCAATTTGTCCAAGCGCAAGCGACGCTTAAAATGACCAACGGAACACAGCAAGTGCCGACAGCTGGTTTCCTGTTCTATGATTCGGGAGGAGATGTACTCTTCGATCCCTCCGTTGATCCAACCAATGCCAACGAGTACAACTGGACCACCTGGTACCAGCATAACGAGGAATACACCTTGACGCTCACCGTGCCCGAGGGCAAGGGCATCCGAATTGATTTCACCAGATGTCGCATCAACAATGATGTCCTGAAGTTTTATGAAGGCGACATGGTGGATGAGGACCTCTTGATAGGCACCTTCACCTGCAACGATTACTCCAGCAGCATTGACAACTTCACTGTGACCTCCCACGGAAATATGACGATTCGTTTTGTGTCGGATTTCCATTGGCGTGACGAAGGTTGGGTGGCTAGCATCTCCCAGACGGATAGTTTTGTCCCCACGCCTCCTTTGGCAGTGATGTCGGCGTGCGAAAACCAGATGTCGCTCATCCCCACCTGCATCGGAACAGAAGCCACGATGCAATATAAAATTGGCACGGGTACATACCAAGACTACACCCCAGATGCTTTGGTGGACTTGAGTGGTCAGACGTTCCCCTTGGACATAACCGTGAAAGCTACTGTTGACGGTACTGCTTCGTCAGAACACACTTTCCATTTCAACGCTATCAACGTCCCCGGCGACCCCACCTACAACCACAATGCCAGCATCAACCAAGTGACGACTTTCTTCCCTGAGAAACCTGCTGGTGTGAACGACACTTACTATATAAGATGGACCATTAACAACAACCCAAACACCAGTAACCCCGAGGACCCCAGACTTTGGGATTACACCAACCACGAGTTTGAACAGCCCAGCAACACGCCACACACGGTGGCTGCGGGCATCATTGACTATACCAATGTAAGTTTGGAACCGCCTTTCTTCATCCATTTCGCCACGCGAGGCACCACTTGCCCTGACGTGTTCTCAGGAGTGGTCACGATACGTATCGATGAGCGTTATGTGCCCACGCCGACCATTTCGTTCAACGATTCGGGTTCTACCACCTTGGCTTGCAGCCTCGAAGATGCCGACATCTACTATACCACCAACGGCAACACCCCCACCGATGCCAGCATCCATTATCCTGGCGAAAGCTTCACCGTACAGCCCGGTACTACAGTGAAAGCCATTGCTATTAAGGAAGGTTATATCAACTCACTCGTCGCATCGGCCATCTACATTCCCAGTGGCGAAGACGGCGGCAACGGCGTGTATGGCGATGTGGTGCTGTTGGACGACCGCGAGGACCACAGCTGGAGCTACTATAGCGATGGCGACCAGCCCATCCACAGCCTTAACCCCGCCGATGTGAAGATTAGTTATTTCGGCAACGGCCTGCAAACCGTAAGCACCACCGATGGAGCGAACCCTGCCAATGACAGTTGGACTGCCGATGCCACTGGTGTGCAGGTAGGCCCCAACGAATCAGGAAACCAATTCGTCTATCTGAAGACTCTCGAACACGCCAATGAGGACGGCTCGGGCAATTATCCATATACCACGATCCCCAACCCCTTCTCGAAAAGACCTGTTTACACCAGCGTTTCATACACAGCAAGCACACAAAACATTTATATTAGTACCGTGCAAGACAATGCTTATGGCTATATTTATGTAACTTATACTGACGAAAATAACGAACAGCAGCAGTGGGATGGATATATTAATTGGAGTGAGGCAACTGGTAACATTGAACCGTCAACAACCATCACGGTTAAAACGGGTACGGTAGTTACCTTCCGGTTGACCACCATAGATCCTGACAACAACGCGGGCACTTGGGTTGGTACTAATGGCAATCATCTTGTCGGTTATGAAGCTCGATACGACAATGCGGCGGGCGAAACCATCAGTTCGGGTTCTTTGAATGTTAGTGGCAGGCAAATCACAAACACAGCTACGGTAGAGGCAGCTGTGGCTGTTCGACTTGAATATACGAAAGAGGGTACCGGTACTTGGTACAACGGAGCTAATGTCAGTTATCAATATACAGACCCTTTGGGTAACGTTGTTGGCCCTCATTATCTAACAGAAGGCAACGCTAATGATATTACTGACTATGCACCCATTATCATTGATGTAAAACCCAACTCCATTATCTATTTGACGGCACACCACGAGGGAGGTGCCAATGCGTATTCCATCACCGCCTATAATAACGTTTCTAATGAACAAATTGCCCAAGCTAAAACCCAAAATGGTGTAGTGATGGATGCAAACGCTTCCGCTATGGTTAGCAGTGGCGGCACCACTACCACAGACTGGCGTGGCTTCTACGCCTGGCGTGTGAAACGCTTAAGCAACGGCTTGAAGATTAAGGTGAACGGCACGGAATATGGCTCCGATCAAATCAGTGCCATTCCTTTCATCAATGCCGAGACACCGGTTGAGTTTGTAACCACTAATGAATACGGTAATGAAGTGGATTTCGAGGCCTTGTGGGCTAAGGCATACGTGGTGAGGTATAATAGTAATAATGCTGTTAATGTCTCAAATCACTCCGTAGGTTTCGAACGTAATTTTGTGGTATTAACACGTCATAATGCTGATTTTATTTTAGGAGGTAATAACAACCGTTTGAACAACCCCAATAACAGGGCTGTCACCGTTTCTTCCTACTACCCTGATGGAACGTTGGGATCGGGAGATGCCTATCGTTCTGGAATCGACTTTGATGGAAATCTCGATTTAAACTATGACCTCAAACTCGAGTACGTTCAAAATTTTAATTACGCCAATAGTACGTATTACATCAATGCCAACGGACATTATCTCTGCATTGGTAGAGGAATGACAACCAACTATACAATTGCCACACAGATCAATGCCATACGGGGAAATGCATACACTATTAATGCAAGTAACACGAAAATCCGTATTGAAAGTGGCAATTATGGTCACATTCATGTTTTGGCAGGACAATATGGTTATACAAACCAACCAGGTCAAAGATTCCATACTTTGTTGACATTTGGTACCGATTATGATCGAGCAACTAAAGATAACAATAAACTTACCGTCGCCCCATCTAATGGAGAAATTACTTTTGGAAACAGATATCCTTTAGTTGGTGAAAATGGAGATAGACGCATTAATGCCTCAGTTAATAGAAGAGAGCGTACATTTACTTGCATTACAAAAAGCGGAAAATTCCAAGAAGACCAATTCGAAAATACGATTGGAACTAATACGCAATCGTTCTACATTGGCACTACGGGTGAAAGCAATTCCTATAGCGGAAAACGTTATTTGACCGTGGAAGGTGGTGAGTTCGCTTGCATTGCTGGCGGTCGTGGACCCAAAGCATCAGGTGATGATAATACTTATCCAACTACTACAGCGACCTATGTTGATAGAAACGATACTACAGCTACAATTCGTATCAAGAAAGATGCTATTATCCATGGTGGTGTTTATGGCGGTGCCGCTGCAAGTGCTGCTTGGGGCAATAGAAAGATCATCATCACTGGCGGTATCATCGAAGGATGGGTAGCAGGTGGATGCAATGGTACAAGTTCAGATACTAGTTATGGTGGCAGAGGTATCGGCGACTCCTATATTTACGTTGGTGGCAATGCCGTCATTGGTGGAGAAACCCCCCATACCATTCCTAATGTAAATAATGTCCCAGGAACCATTGGTGGCAATATCTTCGGAGCTGGACGTGGCAGTTATGGAGGACCAAATGTTCCTTCGTCAATGGATAACTCGTATGTGGTCATTGCTGACCGTTGTGATATTCTTCACAGTGTCTATGGTGGTGGCAACCTCGGTCGCGTGTTCGAAGGCGAGGGTCATGCTGCCAATGTTTACATCCTTGGTGGTACGATTCACGACAATGTGTATGGAGGAGCCAATTTGGCCAATTCCCAGATGGCGTTCATCCATATCAAGGATGGTGTTGTGGAAGGCAGCGTCTATGGCGGCAGCAATACCGAAGGAACTGCGAACGGATTAGCCCAGATTAACATGAGCGGAGGCTCAGTGGGTGGTTCCGTCTTTGGTGGCGGCTATGGCGTTTCCACCAATATGAATGCTGGTACTGAAGTCAACATCAGCGGCGGTACTATTAATAATAATGTGTATGGTGGCGGTGAAGAAGGTACTGTCACGAGCAACACCAACGTCAACTTCAGCGGTGGCACCGTGAAGAATGTGTTTGGTGCTGGTAAGGGGTCTTCTTCCTCCACAGCTCAAGTCTCCGGCCAGACACGCGCCACAGTCAGCGGCGGCACGGTGAATAAGTCCGTGTATGGCGGTGGTGAGGCCGGCGACGTGAACAACGGCCTCGGCAATTTGGCTTCTACCGTAAACGTCAACGGAGGCACGGTCAAAGAAGATGTGTTTGGCGGTGGTAGGTTGGGCAAGACTACCGGTAATGTCGTCGTCAACGTGTATGAAGGCAATATCGATGGCAATGTGTTCGGAGGCGCCTACGGTGCAAGAAACAATGTGTATATCGCTGGTACCCATACCGTCAATATCATGGGCGGCAACATCTATACCAATGTCTATGGCGGTTCTCGCCAAGCCGACGATGCTTTGAGCTTTAGTCCTTCTGCTGGCGGAAGCGATCCCGTCAACTACGTCAACATCAGCGGTGGCCACATCTTTTACCAAGTGTTTGCAGGCGGCTTCTTCGGTCATAACTACGGTTCCGTATACGCCTTTATTGGCCAGAACGCCATCCTCAATGCACCCAACCATGCGCCTACTACAGGTTTGAGCTACAACATCGCCACACTGATGATTGATGGCTCCGTGTGGGCAGGTGCCGACTTCGGAAGTTTCGATGGTTCCGATTTCGGAGCTGCCACCATCGAAGGCCGTTCCAATGTATATATCGACGGATTAGGTTACAACACCGTCAGCTCCAGACCTTCCGACGCAGCTTACATGAACATTGGAAGCTCCGTGCTAGGTACTGGCACCTCTTGCTATGCCGGACTATTGGGCAGTAATCTTCTGTTCTGCAACTATGGAGAAACGGTAGCAAACACCAATTCAACAACAGGAGATGACTTTGTGGAGCCCTACACCACAGCCACGCGTAACCTTCTGTCCATCCAATTCTTCAATAACGCTGTCATCGAGAAAACCCATATCCATTTCCTCGGACAAGGACGCATCAACTCCCTGCTGACCACGGAGAAATACTCCCTCTATGATATCAAAGAAGTGTTGCGCGTGGTCAACGGCAGCTCTCTCTTTATCGATTACCCCATCGACCAAATGAAGAAAATGGGCAGCTATACTTGCTCCAACGTATATGCCGCCTCACCGACCTATACTACAGTGAAATACACCGACCTCCCCACTGCGGGTAAGGATAACAAATTCCGCGTTAATTCAGGTGCGTTCATCAATGTCAAATACTTGAACGCTTATGGTCCAAACCAGAACTACGGTGAGTTCGAAGGCTTCTTCTACGTGATGTCCGACGAGGAAAACAGCGTGTGTGCTTACGCCCGTCCGAAGCAAAGTAGTGATGCAGGCAATCAAATCAACCCAGCTTACGACAACCCCTTGGACGGTGGCTTCTTAAGCTACAATGCCAGCCAAAACATTTATTCCGCTGGTACGCTCACGAACAACCAGTTCAGCAGCCCGAACAACGCCCCTGGCACCGTAGAAAACGGTGTGCAGATGGCTTATGAGAACCATACTCTGCCCATGGGGAGCAAGGCCGGTGAAGAGTATTTCCGCATCTGGCGCTACGGCGGTCTTTACAGTTACCGCCAAGGTGTGTTTAACGCCATCGCCAAGCCCGACGAAGGATATTCTACCGCCGATGTGTTGATTTCCTTGCCCGCCACGCGAGGCGACGGCTCTTTCTTCCGAATCAAGACCGTGGGCGGCTTCCCGCAAGTTAACTATGGTGACGACGTGTTGACCGTGAACGCAGGTTGCTACGGTTCCACCACCGAAGCCGAATGGATGTATTATCAACCAAAACAAGGGGATAACCCAGGCGAATACGTCCTCAACCAAAGTGCTACTTCAGAAGAAATTGTGAACGGCCTTGATGTTCTCCAAGAGAATTGCAACGCCAACTTTGGTCTCGTGGCCATCCCACAAGGTTCTTTGGAAGGGAGTAATGAAAACTGGCTGATTTGCAATACCGCCAGCGATGAAAACGAATACCTCTCCTCCTCCCGCTGGGACAACAACAACAACTACGTCAATCCGAGCATCCTGTTCCGCCTTACGTACTACAATTTGCTCACCAACAATGTGGTTTGGGACCCCATCACCATTATTTTCGAGCAATGCATTGAGGATGAACACGGCAACATTATTGTGAAAGACGAAATTGAGGTCGCCCTTTCGGTAAGTACCTCAACAACCATTGAGCAGGATTTCACCGCCCAAGCCTATGCCCTCATGTATGGAAAGACCGAAGATAAATATAAACGCAGCACGTATACCGCCAAGGTGGTGCTTCCCAGCTATTTCCAGTCGATACAAGAAGCCGGTGAACTGAGTAACTGGACCTTCCAAAGCGCCATATGGGAACCCAACGAAGAAGATGGATTTGGTGCGGATGCGTGGACTGAAGGGGCCGATTATCTTGGCACTGCAGACCATAAGAAGCATTTCTCCATGGAGATTCGCCCGAGCTATAACTTCGACAACACGTTGGGATGGACTTCTTTCGACCCGACGGTCCATGATTTGAAGACCCTGGCTGAGACAGGTGTTGGCACCCTCATGTCATCCACTGACGGACGTAGCGATGCTGCCTTCGACTTCCTCCTGCACTATGACGGCACGATGAACTGCGGCGACGAAAAGCTGATGGGTGTTCTTACCGTGACCTTTACCATCGACAACTACAAGGATCCAACAACTAACTACAAAAAGGATGTGGTGGTCAAAATTGAAGTGTGGCGCCGTGGCATAGGCTATAACTATTATATCAACGGCGTACAAGGACACGGCAGCAACTTCTTCAGTGGTGAGTTCCCCGATGCCGCCAAGAAGACGCTGAGCGGTGTCTTCAACCACTCGAACTACAAGCCAGGCGACAACATCTTCATCGTGAATACCGTCACCGCCAACGAAAGCACACCTTTGGACTGGAACGGTCAAATCTATAGCCAAGTCCTCATCTACCGTTATCCTGGAGGACACCCGTTATTACACAGCCAATACTCCACAGAATGCTTCACCCATTACGATGAATACTACCCCGACAACATGGGCTTCGCAGGGCCTTTGGTGCAGGTAGAAACCAGCATGAACATGCACGGTATCATCCTTGATGGCTTCCAAAACATCAGGGAAACCACACCCGAGAGTAGTGCAGCTAATTCCATTTATGTTGACGACGACAAATTTGTTACCCCGACCGCTCCATTGGTCTCGATTGCCGAAAACGCCACATTGACCATGTATGGCCAAAGCCAATTGCAGTGGAACTACAGCAACTGCAACGGCGGTGGTGTCTATAACGCTGGAACGCTGTATATGAACTACGGATCCACCATCACCGACAACGCAGTGCTGAGCAACAGCTACAACGGTGCGGGTATCTATTTGGAAAATGGAGCTACGATCATCGTTTCCGATTCCGTACAAATCAACAACAACCATCTGGTGACGAGTCACACGGGCAATGCCACGGCGAACGACAAAAACAACAACGTGTATCTCGTTAGCGAAGGCAGTGTGATACAGGTTGGCACCCTCGACCCGATCGATGCTTATGGTTCTTTGGATGCCGTCTCCAGAATTGGCGTCACCAAAGCCGAATGGGGCCAATATTACTATACACCTATTGCCTACTCCGACGCTGGTAGCGACTATCTGCTCAACCTAATTCCCACCCTGCCCGATGCTCCTGCCATAGACTATCTGATTTTCGACGACAACCTATACTATCATCTGGTTACCTTGAACAACACTGTGGGTTACGAGCCCTCATCCGACTACCTATTCTGGGTGGGTACCTGGGCCACTGCGGTGCATGAAAAACCCAGCGGCTTCAGTCCTAACAGCATTGACTCTCCTGAAGATTTGGCATGGGCCATCTCGGTAGTCAACGGATTGAATGGCGTGGATCCGGCACAGCCAGGAACCAACTTTACTGTTACCGAAGACATCGACATGAGTGCTAACATCTGGGTCCCCATAGGAACAATTACCCATCCTTACGAAGGTACTTTCGATGCCAACGGCCACGTCATCACGGGCATTCACAGCCCCTTGAACAATGATAACATGGGTATGTTCGGCAACATCACCGATGATGGCGCTGTTGAGAACATGGCCCTCAGTGTTGACTTCTCGGGTGGTAACTCCGTGAAGATGGGCTCTGTCGCTGCAGAGTCAAGTGGCACCATCAGCAATGTGGAAACGGGTGGCACCATCGTCGGCACCACCACCACCACCACCATCGGTGGTATCGTGGCCGACAACAGCGGTACCGTCCACTCCTCCTTCGCTGTAAATACCATCACCGCAGCCACCCCAACCACCCACGTTGGCGGCCTCGTCGGTGACAACGCTGGTGACCTCATCAATAGCTACGCCAACGCTACCATGAGCGGCTCCGAACACATCGGCGGACTGGTGAGCCAAAACAAAGGCCGTGTTGAGAACTGCTACTCCGTGATTGGTGAGCAGACCTTCCCTGCTTTCGCTGACGAGAACATCCCAGCTGCACCTAAAGGCATCAACTATTGTTATACCGACAACAATGCCAACGGTTATGTCAAAACCATAGGCAGTGGCTCCAACTTGCGTGGACACGGAACCTACAGCCCCGTGAAAGAACGCAAAGCCATCGGCTACATGTATGATGACAACGCCATCACGCTCGAAAGCGGCGAGACTTCCAACTATGTCCATGGCGCAACCATCGACTACGATGATAACCACCTCATCAACTGGAACGGCTTGCTGTGGTCATTGAACAGATGGGTACAAAAGAACCCCGACTACCAAAACTGCACACCTTGGTTCCGTCCGACAAGTGTCATCATCAATGGTGACCGACCCATCTTGGCTTTCCCGGCTGACAACTGCCTCGGCACTCTCGACACGGATGGTAAATTCTTACATTACAGTTCCATCGGTGGAGGTGCCAACGGCCTTGACCACCTGATCACCACCTTCAACGAGAAGATGAATGACGCCGCCTCATCGCTGTTCCTTTATGGCAATGCCACTGAGGTGACCCTCGTACCCGAGAGCCAAGTGAAGGTCTTCGTCAACGAGAACGCCTGTCTGCTGCAAGCTGCCGGATCAGGCAACTTCATCAACACCACTGTGGGCGTCTCCTTCGACAACTCCTTCAAGACCGGTGCCTCCGACTACTTCGGCACCCCGCTTGAATACGACTGGCACTTCCTGTCCAGTCCCCTCCAGGCCGCTCCCATGGGCATGACCTACGATCCCGGCACCGGCTACGGCAACCCCGCCAGCGTCAGCGACATGACCGGCAACTACCTGCCCAACGGCTTGGTCGGACAGTCCACCGTGAAGTGGGACCTCTACAGCTTCTTCGAGCCGCAGTACCACTGGATCAACCTCAAGCGTGCCACGGGCGACCACTGGCACTTCGAGGCACCCCACGACTTGATCGATGCCGACGCCTACACCAACGAGACCACCTTCCTGCAAGGCAAGGGCTATATGGCCGCTATCAGCCAGGACAGCTACCTGAGCAGTACCGGTACGTTGAACAACGGCAACAAGGACATCCAAATCGTATTGACCAAGCAGTCCCCTGAAGACGACGAATTGGGCTGCAACCTCTTGGGTAACCCCTATCAGGCCTACCTCGACATGAATGACTTCTTCACCACGAACAATACTCTGGGGGCCACGTATTGGGTGTATGTGGCCGAAGGCGACAACTTCATGGCTGGCAACTGCTCCGCCTCCACCAACTACGCCATTCCTTCCGTCACCTTGCACCCCCACCAAGCCTTCTTCGTGAAAACGCCCACCGACGGCATTAAAGCCACCTTCAACTACGACATGGCCACTGACCAACCCAATGGCTACTCCTACTTCCGTGGCAAGATCGACTACCCCTTGGTCAACCTCTTCGCCACCAACGAGGCCGGAAAGAAAGACCTCGCCGTCATTGAAGTGAATCGCCCCGTATTGGACGGCTCGCCCAAGTTGCGCACCATGAACAACGCCAACTTCGAGCTCTACACCCGTATGAATAGCCAAGACTACAGCATCCTCTTCACCGAGGAGGGCACCGAACGCGTCACCCTCTGCTTCAAGGCCAAAGAGAACGGCAACTACACCCTCAGCTGGGACACCCAGAACGGTGAGTTTGCGTACCTCTGGCTCATCGACAACATCACAGGCGACAAGTACGACATGTTGACCACAGACCACTACACCTTCGAAGCCAAGGACACCGACATCGCCACTCGCTTCTATGTGGAATTCCGCACCAAAGGTGGCGATACCCCCGTCAACAGCGACTCCTTCGCCTATTTCAATGGTAACGAATGGTTCATTACCGGTGAAGGCACCCTCCTCTTGATTGACGAGATGGGCCGCACGTTATACACCGAGTATCTGTCGGGAGAGACCAGCCGAGTGCATCTTGACCGCTTCGCTGCCGGTGTGTATGTGTTGCAACTGAATGACAAAGCTCAGAAAATAATAATTAAATGATACAAGCCATGAAAAAAAGAATCATCGTCATTTTGACCCTGTTGCTTATTAATCTTTCGTCGATGTTCGGACAGATCATCTACACGGAAGAGGATGCCGGGCACAGTGCTCGCCAAACCACTTCAGGCAATGATTTGGGCGTGATGGTGCCCATGCAAGACAGCGACTTGGACCAATGGAAGTACTCTCCTTTGGGTAGCGGTCTTATCCTGCTTGCCGGAATGGGTGGACTCTATATGCTCGCCAAACGCAAAAAGGAATAAACGGCACAAGTCCTCTAATGAACTGGTTTATCGCTCTTTCATGGCCTTGAGGTAACAAGAGCGACATAACGGCTCATAACTCTCGGTCTCGCCAAGGACCACGAGTTTGTCTCCTGCAATAGTCCGGTGCGAAAATTGCGCCGGACTTCCGCAATGCACACAAATGGCATGAACCTTGGTGACGTCCTCGGCAATAGCCATTAATTTAGGCATCGGACCAAAGGGATTCCCCAAGAAATCCATGTCCAATCCTGCAATGATTACTCTTACCCCGTTATTGGCCAACTGCTGGCATACCGCGGGCAAATCATCGTCGAGAAATTGCGCTTCGTCGATGCCTATCACATCCACATCGTTGGCATAAAGCAAAATTTGCGCCGCATTCTCCACAGGAATCGAATGCAAAGCCGTGGCATTGTGAGAGACCACATCCTCCTCGCTATACCGTGTGTCAACCCCAGGCTTGAAAATCTCCACCTTCAACTTGGCAATTTTAGCCCGTTTCAACCGACGGATCAATTCCTCCGTCTTACCTGAAAACATGGATCCGCAGATGACCTCGATCCATCCTTGCGACCTGTTATGAGAATCTTTTTCAAGAAACATGCCCGTGATAATTTAATTCTTTGTATTTTTACAAAATTAAAAAAATCTTCAGATATGAACGACAAATTCCATGAGCAAAAAGATACTTTGATTTCTATCAAGAAGGAAATCAGCTTGTTACATCAACAAGTAGACTACCTGATCCGTAATGAAAAGCCTTTGGAACTCCTTGACCTTGACGTGATGATGAATCGCACACATACCCTGTACGACTTAATGTGCGGAGTGGAAGTGGTGGGAAGTGAAGAAGAAGAGCTACCAAAAGAAATGGACGACACCCTTCGGACCATGTTCGGAATCGAAGAAGAACCGATCGCAGAGGAAGAGCCCGTTGTGGAGGAAGAACCTATTGAGGAGGAGGAACCTATTGAGGAGGAGGAACCTGTCGTAGAAGAAGAACCCATCGCAGAAGAAGAGCCCTTCAAAGAAGAAGAGGAGGCCATCATAGAAGAAGAGGAGGCCATCATAGAAGAAAAACCCGTCGTAGAGGAAGAAGAACCTATCGAGGAAGAAGAGCCCCTCCTAGAGGAAGAGCCCTTTGAAGAAAACGAGGAAGCTTACTTTGTGGAAGAAGTGGAAGACCCTGCCGAAGAACCCATCGTGAAGGAAGAACCTGTCACAGAGGAAGAACCAATTGAAGAAAAGAACAACACTTCTGATGATTTTGGTTTTATTCTAAATTTCGAGCCCGTGGAGCCGTCCACCGAAGCTTCTTCCGTATACACCACAGGCGATGAGATCGAGATGTCCATCCCTAGCATTGAATTTCCCGAGGACAACGCCCCAGAAGAACAACCAGAAGAACAACCAGAAGAACAACCAGAAGAACAACCGGAAGAACCTTCGGAGGAAACGCTCTCCGTTCCCAATTTCCAGGATAATGATTTTGAAGTGGAGACGTTGGGCGACCGCTTACAACAAGAACACGACCCCACCCTGGCCGATAAATTACAACACAGCACCGTAAAGAGCCTGTTGTCGGCCATCGGCATCAACGACAAATTCCTGTTCGTCAACGAGCTGTTTAACGGCAGCATGGAGAAATACAACCGCTCCATCGAGAATCTCGACGACCTCAAGACCTTGAATGGCGCCTTAATCTATCTCAACGAGCTTCGCATTGAACTGCAATGGAACAGCAGCAACGAGGCTTACCAAAAGCTTTTGGAACTGGTTCACCGTAAGTTTGAAGCATAATGGCCCGCCTCTATCTCGTCCCCACCCCTATTGGCAACCTTGAGGACATCACCTTGAGGGCCATTCGCATCCTCAAGGAAGTGGATGTCATCCTTGCTGAAGACACCCGCACCTCGGGAAACCTGCTGCGCCATCTCGGCATCAGCAAGCCCATGGCTGCTTTTCATCTCAACAACGAACATCAACAGGTGAATCCTATTGCCGACCGTATTGAGGCCGGTGAGACCATGGCGTTGGTGACCGATGCTGGCACCCCTGCCATCTCCGACCCAGGCTATATGTTGGTACGCGAGTGCATCCAGCGTGGCATCGAAGTGGAGTGCCTTCCAGGCCCCACAGCCTTTGTGCCTGCCCTCGTTAACTCAGGTCTTCCCGCCGAACGTTTCATCTTCGAAGGCTTCCTGCCCCACAAAAAAGGTCGACAGACCAAAATACAACAAATCGCCTCTTACCCCTATACCACCATCTTGTATGAGTCGCCTTACCGTCTCGTGAAAACCCTGCAACAACTGATGGAAGTGATGGGGCCCGACCGTCAAGTGTGTGTATCGCGCGAACTCACCAAAATCCACGAAGAAAACGTTCGAGGAAGCCTTGCCGAAGTGATCGACTATTTCAGCCAAAAAGACGTTAAAGGGGAGATTGTGATTGTGATGAAAAGTGAAGAAGGGTAAATGAGAAAAGCGTTCATCATACTATTTGTTTTCATCATCACACTCGCTTGGGCACAGGAGCCCGAGCGGGAGCGGACGCTGATTCATATTGAACATGCCAACCAACTTAGCAAAAGCGCGGGGATTGATGCTGTGCTCCTCAAAGGTGCAGTGCATCTCCGCCACGACAGCACCCATTTCTACTGCGACAGCGCTTATTACTACGAGGCCATGAACAGTTTCGATGCGTTCCAAAACGTCCACATCAACGTGAACGATAGCATCGACATGTTCAGCCGCACCATGAAATACGATGGCAACACCCGCTTTGCTGAGTTCTTCGATCAAGTGCGTATGATGGACGACTCCACACTGCTTGAGACCGAATACATGACCTACGACCGGGACCTGCACCTGGCCTCCTACCCGCATCACGGAGTCACTACACGGGGCGATAAAAAACTCGTCAGCGAAATCGGCTACTATCGCGACGACCTTAAGGAATTCCGTATCTTCAAAGACGTGGAGGTGACCAGTCCGAAATACCAGATGTACACCGATACCCTATTCTATAACACCCGTATCGACAAGATGTGGTTCA
This sequence comes from uncultured Bacteroidales bacterium, assembly GCA_946184615.1. Classification (GTDB taxonomy): domain Bacteria; phylum Bacteroidota; class Bacteroidia; order Bacteroidales; family F082; genus Limimorpha. Next base: position 103,903 of record CAMHFN010000005.1, on the reverse strand, counting down.
CTGGAGGGGGATTGATGAGAAACGAGAACAACCAGGAAATTGTGGCCGACTCGATGCTTTATGACTGCCAGAAAAACGTCTCCAAGGCCGTTCACAACATCCAAGTCACCGATACGGCCTATAAAGTCATCTTGCGTGGGCAATATGCTGAAGTGTGGGAGAAAAAAGGCTTTTCTTTCGCCACAGATCGCCCCTACGTCGTGTATTACGATGGCGGCGACTCTCTCTTCGTCACCTCCGACACGATGTTCTATCACTTTAAAACCGAGTTGAACCAAGAAGAAAAAATCATTGGCCGACGCCACGTGTGTTTCTATAAATCGGACATGCAAGGCCGATGCGACACCATGACCTACGACATGGCCGACTCTACCATCAAGATGCGCGTGAAGCCCGTGCTTTGGACAGAAGACTCACAGATGACAGGCGACCGGATCGATATCAAAATCGCCAACCATGCCGTCGATAGCCTCTTTCAACGCGGCCAGGCCTTCATCATCTCGAAAGACAGCATCGAAGGCTACAACCAAATCCACGGCAACGACATGGTCTCGAAATTCCTCGACGGCGCCATCCATCACGTAAAAGTCACGGGGGATGCCAAAGTCATCTCCTGGCTCCGCGAAGACGACAGCTCCCTGATCGGCATCAACAAGTCGTCCTCGAAAAACATGCGTATCGAGATGCAGGACAAAAGCATCTCGCTCATCAAGTACTACGAAGGCATCGACGAGACCCTCTACCCGGAGAAAGACCTCAAAGAGAGCGACCGCTATTTGGAAGGATTTGTTTGGCGTGAAGAGGAAAGGCCCAAGGACAAAGAGGACATCTTTGAAATGAGGCAAAACGAGAAAGACGAGATCACGGAATAAGCTCCCCGTCGCTCGTGGCGTTCTCCACAGCCTCCTTTACCAAATCGAACCCTTGATAGACGTAAGGAACCGCTTGTTCCATATAGGGATAAAGCAACGACTCCTTCTTGGTTTCGTCCTTAATCACATGATTCAGGTTGAGCGCGTTGAGCAACATCAACAGAAGACTGCAAATCAACACGCCTTTGACAAGACCGAAGAGGAAGCCCCCCAGCTTGTCAACAAAACCCAAATTAATGGCTTTTACCATTTTGGCGACCAACTTACCCAACAGAAACACCAAAACGGCCACCACGACAAAGGTCACGGCGAACGAAATCAAATTCAGATATTTCGGATCCATAGACACACGCTCAACCAGCAAGTTGGCGGTGAAGTCAGAGAAATGGAAGGCACCATACAAGCCCAATCCCAGTCCCAACAACGTAGCCGCTTCGGTGATGATGCCCTTACGCAAACCGAGGAGTCCGAAACCGACCAATAGCACCAAAATAACAATGTCAATGTAATTCATATCATTCAGAATAATAGAGGATCATACGTTCAATAGCGCGTTGACAGACGGGGCAGAACTCATGCCCATTGAAGGTCTTCATCAGGCAGTCCATACGGGGGCTGTAAACCCCTTCTTTTTCATAGCCACCCCCTTCGAAGACACCGATTGTTTGTTCATATTTCGGCTCACGGGGAGTAGGCACCGGCGTCTTTTTGTTTACCATATCCTTCCATTTGGCATCGAAGTTCACCAACGTGGTGATGTTGGGTTCCCAAGGCTCGATGTCATTGTTATAGAAGTCGCCATAGCTCGTGGAGTCATCGTAATACTCATCCGCCAGACCTGCGAAGCCATGTCCGAACTCATGAACGATGATGTCGCCCGAGAAGCTGTTACTGGCAGCACTGGAACAATAAAAGTTATAGATGCCTCCACCACCATATTTTTGACTGTTGATGAGCACATAGATTTGATCATAAGGCACCTGTCCTGCGAGATCACGGAGGTCGCGGTTATCCGTTGTCATGCAATATCGTTCCGAGTCGAATGTCCAATAGCTGAAGCGCATCACCGTGTTCTTATACACCCGATCACCGGGCTCCGTACATCCAGAATCTTGCGAGGGAGCCATCAGGCCACGGATGTTAAAACTGTTCTTGTAACGGTCGTAAGGGGCATAGTCGAAAAGACTTTTGACAAAGAAGTCACAATCTTTGACGAATTTGCCCATCTCGGCTTGAGTGTACCCTTCGGGAAGGATGACGATATCGACCGCCTTAGTGATATCGCTGTTGCCAATCCAAGCCTCATAAACCGGCAGCCCCAGAGGATCGGAGGTACGAATGAAATAGTCGTCGGGTGACACGGTCAGTCGCATTCCTTCGATCAAATGGTCTTCCCAGTCCTTGCGATAGAGCACCACTTCAACCTGTTTCTTGGGGAACGGCACGATGACTGATTCCTCAAAGGTTTTGGTGACTTTCGTTGCCTCCTCGGTGGTCTGCCACTCGCCATAGAGATTCTGATAACCTTTGGAAAACAGCAAATGATCCGTGCCAGGTTCATAGACCTTTACGATGTAGTTGCCAAACTCCAAATTGTCGATAAGGTTGGTTTTGGAGCCGCTCCAATAGGGCTCTTTAATCAACTCCTTGAGGGCAAAATGGGTGGATTTGTCATTTCCCGTGAGGGTATAATCCACGCGAAGCGAGGCAGGTTCAAACCAAGTGTCGAATTGTGCCCAAGACAGGGTGGGCAACAGGACGAATAAGAATAAAAAACAACGTTTCATTTTTCTACGGATAAGGCATTCTTACGGGACGCTTTCAAACTTTTTTCCGTCCCAGGTTAAACGACGAACAACTTTAGAAAGATCTTTATAATAATAGACCTCCAGGGTCTCCCCTTCATGAGGCAAGCGAACGATGGCTTGGGGCATGTTCTGAAGCAACTGGAGCGTCGTATGATCCGGGTAAAGCACCTGTTCTTTGGGTTCATAGTCGAAGCACAGCAGTACCTGATTGGGTGCGTTGTAATTGATGACAAAGAGCTTGTGTCCATTGTCTTTGTCCCATGAGCAGGCTTCGATCCAATAGTCGCTGTCGCTCACCAGTTGATACATTAGATAGTTGTTTTTGTTATCGAGGATCCATTCCACGATGTCTTCGAAATCGTAAGTCGGATCATTGATTTTTTCCAAACCCATCATGGTGAGAGGAGTTTGGTTTGAGACGGCAAAACTCAAGAAGAGTTCTTCAATGGTAGGCTGTTTCCCTTGAGGTTCAAGTGTTCCATTGACATAGACATTGAGGGAATAGTCCTCCCCGGAGCACCATTCGCGCACCATGTTCGCCTCAGATTTAAAAGTGCCGTCATTGGGTCCCAATGAATAGACGATGACATCAATGGTTGGTTCTTCTTCGTAACGCGCCTTGTCTTCCAAATAGCACCAAAAATCCACTGTGGCATAGTGATCGCCCCACCAGACGGAACGAAGGGAGTGAAACAAACCCGCTTCGACATATTCAACGGTGTAGTCCCTATCGAATTCTTCATACGGGTCATCGGCAGTACCTGAATCGATGATCTGAACTTTGCGGTCATTGAGTTTTTTGAGAGTCGCCTGATACTCCTCATCGAAGGAAGTTCCCATAATGGCTTGGGCATTGTAGCCACCATAGACTTGGATGTGGGTGTCGCCATCAGGAGAGACAAAGATTTGGCCATCGCCCGAATCCGACTCACCCATGCCTCCAAAGTCCTCGGGAATAAAGATGGAATATTCGTTTTTTTCGTTCCAATACGATTTGAAGCCTTTTGGCTGAGCCTTTGCTGGCATCACTAATGCCACCAAACACAGGAATAAAAACAGTCGTCTCATGTGTTGCTAAGTATTTTTGTTGAATTATTGGAGCAAAGGTAATGAAAACTTTTTGTATTTTAGCAACTCAATCAACAACAATCATCATGACAAACACCTATTCTATTGGCATTGATATCGGTGGGACGAACACTGATATCGGACTGGTAAGCGCTGACGGCCATTGCGTAGCGCGTAATAACCTGCCCACGGCAAAATACTATGATGCCGACCTATATGTGGCCGACATCTGCAGAAAGATCAGAGAGATGATGGAGGAGGAACATGTGGCCACCATCGACGGAGTGGGCATCGCTGCTCCGATGGGCAATTACTATACCGGCTGCATCGACAATGCCACCAACCTGAATTTCAGAGGAACCACCGACTTGAACGCTTTGATACACAAGTACCTCGATGTACCTGTGACCGTCTCTAACGATGCCAATGCCGCCGCCTACGGCGAGTTGGTCTATGGTGGGGCCAAGGGGATGAAGAACTTCATCATGTTCACTTTGGGCACAGGCGTAGGCAGTGGCATTGTCATCGATGGAAAGCTGCTGCACGGCAAGACGGGCAATGCTGGGGAGTTGGGACACGCCATCGTGGATCCCAATGGTCGCCAATGCGGCTGTGGACGCAAGGGCTGTTTGGAGACCTACGCCTCCGCAACGGGCATACGTGCCACGGCCTTGAAGGTGCTGGCAGAGCATCCAGAGTATGACGGACCGTTAGCTCAGATGACGCGTGAGGAACTGACCAGCAAACACGTGGGGGATGCCGCCAACGCTGGGGATTCATTGGCTTTGATGATCTTTGAGCGAACTGGACAGTGGCTCGGGTTGGCGATGGCCAACGCTGTGGCATTCAGCAGCCCCGAGGCCATCTTCCTCATGGGCGGTCCCGTAAAAGCCGGTGAAGTACTGCTGAGACCCGTACGCGAGTCGTTCGAGAAGAATCTCTGTTTTGTCTTCAAGGGCAGCGTGGAGATCAGAGTCTCGGAACTCCCTGGCAACGAAGCAGCGATCCTGGGTGCCGCAGCTCTCACGAAGAATAAATAAGTATTGTTTTTATAAGATTTCTATTCGAATAAAAAATTAATACGCTATTGTATTAATATTATATTTCATTTATCTTTGCGCCAAACTGCTCACTTCATCTGGAACCTGAATCCGAAATATCCCCTGATGCCGCTCAGCGGACCCCACACCATGGAGGCATCAAAATCGTTGCCAAAGGGCTCGGAGGCTGCTACCAACGGATGGTTTTGCTTGTAGTTGGTCAGGTTCTCGCCACCAGCATATAACTCCCAATGTTCACCCAGTTTCTTGGTGATTTGGGCATTCATAATGACATAGAAGGGAGAGCGTTCTTGCACCTGTCCATCGGCCACAGCGGTGGCGTTGCCACTCATGTCGGGGATGCGGCTATCGCCGTTGAATTGGGTGATAAGATCGAACTGCCATGTACCCGGGGCATAGGAAAGGGTGAGCAAGCCTTTGTAACGGTTCACGAAGGGCTTCTCCCGCAAGCTATCGGCAATCGTCATCTTCACATCGGTGTAACGGAAGGCAGCCGACACGTCAAAATTACGGAACAGTTCGTAATCAAGTTGGATCTGGGCACAGTTGGAGTAGGATTTGCCATCAAGATTATAGATACGGATCTGGTGGGCGTTCGCATCACGGTCGAGGACGATTTGGTTAACGAAGTCGGTGCGATAAGCATCCAATAACAGTTGGATTTCCTTCTCCCCCACATCGAAATGCTTTGAAAGGTTTATACCGAAGTTCCAAGCTTCTTCCATCTTCGGAGTATCCAGAAACAGGATCTGCCTTGAGGAAGCGAACATGGTGGAGTTCTCGGCCAGCACATTGGGTGAGCGGTAGCCTCTTCCTGCCGAGAGGCGCAACGCCAGCTCGTCATGGGTACGGAAACGCACATGGAGGCGTGGGGTGTAGCACCATTGGTTGTAATAGGTGTTGTAGTCAGCCCGAAAACCACCTATGACGGTCCAATGATGGTCGTCGCTGAAGACATATTCCGCAAAGGCACCGGGCACCTGCTCCACCCGGCGCATCACGCTGTCGTTGAGCCGTTCATCGTAGTTGTCATAAGAATAGCTGGCTCCGACCGAGTATTTGTGATGGGTGTTGACGATGTACGAGTCAAACAGGAGGTTGGCGTAGTAGGACAGTTGTTTGGCATTATAGTCGGTAAGGCCAAAGTAAGAGTCCATCTTATGATAGGTGAACTGCTGTTGGATGCCGAGGCTGGTCTCAGGCCGATCGAAGATGAAACCCGTTTTGGCGAAGGCCTCATAACGTTCGGTGTTGATGCCGATGCCGTAACGATCATAGCCTGTTTCACCACGACGTTTAGGATCAAAGTCCATTTGTCCGCTAAGACGGTTTTCCTTTAATGCTTTGACCCCCAATTTGCAGCCAAAATGGCCGGTATTCGGGTGATTGTAACGGAGGAACGCACTATACTGGGTGGTGACTGGATCATCGAGGAAGCCATCGCCGTTGCCGTCCATCTTCATGAAGTTATGGCCGACATGGCCCAACAACAACAGGCCGTCACGCTCGCCCACGTTGACACGGGTGTTGAAATTCAACTCCGTCATGGCCATGGTGTTGACGAATCCATTGACAAACACCTTTTCTGAGTGATCGTCTTGGGGTTCTTTGAAATCGACGTTGATTTGTCCGCTGATGGACTCATAGCCGTTACGGACCGACGAAGTGCCTTTGGAGACCGAGATGCCGTGCATCCAGGTACCCGGCACATAGCCCAATCCAAAAGCTGAGGCCAACCCTCGGAAGTTGGGCATGTTCTCTGTCATCATCTGGGTATAGAGACCGCTGAGGCCAAGGAGTTCAATCTGCTTGGCACCCGTGACCGCATCGGAATAAGCCACATCGACGGAAGCATTGGTTTCGAAACTCTCTGCGAGGCTACAGCAAGCACAGCGACGAAGAGCTTCGCCTGTGATATGCTCAATGATATGTGGGTCGATGGTGTTGACGTATTGGGCTTTTTGGCGAGCAGCAATCTCCACTTCGCTTAAAGTGAGCGGTTTACTCATCACATGGTCGTAATGCTGGGGCTCGGCCATGTGGTGCACTGTGTCGTTTTCGTAACCCACAAAGCTAAAAACCAGACATTTATAGGTGGGATGCAATTCAATGCTATAATGGCCTTGTGTGTCGGTGACCGTACCCACATTGGCGATCTTCCAATAGACGTTGACCCCCGGAAGAGGTTGTTTTTTACCGTCGACTTCTTCGTAGACGGTGCCTTCGATGACCTTTTGTGCAAAGCCTGTGGTCATCAAAGACCATAAAGAAAGGATTAATAGGGATTTGATGGTTTTCATGATATAAAACTTTTGCCCCAATGGGGGCGTAATACCTTAAATTGATGTGACCCAAGACCATGCTATGGGTTAGAGGGCTGGGGCCAGAAGGCCTTTTTGCCTCTGAAACGAATCAGAAAACCAGAGGATTGAGCTTCAATTGGGAAAAGAAAATTGTTTTCAAGCGACCTGTGAGAAGGTAGGATGTTATCTCATTAATGAAATCATGGGAGGCTGACTCCAAGTCCTTGTCCCTATTCAGCTGGAATGCTTCGGTGAAAACCGTAAAGGGAAGAAAGCCCGTCCCATCTTTTTCTGATGAAAACGTAAATTGATCGGTAAAACCAATCTCACCTTCGAAGTCCTCGCAACAACATTTGGCAGCAAAATGCCTTATATCGAGATGCTTTTCGTTTTCATGTGTTTCTATGTGCTCGTGGTGGTGCCCCAGGCAGTGCTCACAAAGCATGGAAGCATCACCGAAGCTGCTCGTCAAACGGTGGTTTTCGGTACACAGATGAAAATTTATGTTCAATCCATGTGCCATAAACAGCACATAAAACGCCATCAAAACAGACCCGATTTGAAGGTTTTTTCTTTTCATGCTGCAAATTTAAAGTTTTTTTTTAATTTTGCCGCTTTAAACAACATCACTTAAACGTAAACAAAATGAAAAAAGTATCTTTACTTCTCGGAGCCCTGGTATTAGGCTTCGTTCTCACTTCTTGCCAAAACAAGAAAGACCTTGCCGTCAACTTGTTCAACACCTTCTTTGACGAAGAAATCGCTTCTCTCAACCAAGTTGAGGATGCTGATGCTTTTCTGGCCTACTACGATGCTGCCGATGCAAGATTCGACACCTTCTTTGAAAAGCTGAACCAAGAAATTCCGCTGGACGAAAACGATAATATCATCGGTTTGAGCCAGGAAGACAGCGATGCTGCCATGAAAATCTACGACGACAGACTGGATGCCTATCTCGAGCAAAGAGATGCCAAAGGAGAAGCCCTTTACGAGCCTTTCCTCGCTGATGCCGAGAATGTGCTTTTCGACGAAATCGGAGCACTGGCCGACCAGTATGAAACCGTTGAAGAAATTCCGGACGAGCTGTTCAATCCCCTTCTGGAGAAACTTGAAGCCAAGTTCGATGTCGCTGAAAAGTATGTGCTGCTCTCCAATGACGAGCAATATGACCGTTTCCTCGTTTTGAGCGACATCTTCTATGATGACGAAGAGGAAGTCGAAGAAACCGAAGAATAAGATTTTTTTTACAACCTTAACAAAAAAACGGGGTCTGTTGATGCAGATCCCGTTTTTTAATTGCTACTGACGCGACCTTATTGATAGGTCTTAACGTCGGTCTCGCCGTTGAGGACCATCAGTCCGTTCAAGGCGAGGGCTTTCATCTCGTCTTCACCGGGATAGACATACACGGGAGCGATCTTCTCGACGTGTGACTTGACGATGTTGCAGAAGCCTTTGTCGTAGGCCATGCCGCCGGTGAGGAAGATGGCATCGACCTCCATGCTGAACGCTGAGGCCGCCAGTCCACCGACTTCCTTAGCCACTTGGTAGGCCATTGCGCGATAGACCTTCTCCCATTCTTTGTTGCCAGCCTTCACGGCGTTTTCCACTTCAAGGGCATCGTTGGTGCCGAGGTAAGCCACGAAGCCGCCCTTGCCTTTCAGCATTTGGCCGATTTCCTTTTTGGTGTATTTTCCGCTGAAGCAGGCGTCAACAAGGAATCCTGCTGGCAGGGCACCAGCGCGTTCGGGGGTGAAGGGACCATCGCCGTTGAGGGCGTTGTTGGTGTCGACCACACGACCGTGTTTGTGTGCACTGACCGAGATGCCGCCACCGAGATGGATGGCGATGATGTTCATGTCCTCGTACTTGCGTCCAAGGTCTTTGGCCAGCTGACGGGCGATGATCTTCTGGTTCAGCGCATGGAAGATGGAGATGCGTGGGAAAAGCGGGTGACCCGAATAACGAGCCACTTCATCCATCTCGTCGACCACCACAGGGTCGGCGATATAGGCTTTTACGCCGATTTCCTTGGCAATGTCGCTGGCGATGAGGCCGCCGAGGTTGGAGGCGTGTTCGCCGTAAACCCCTGAAGTAAGGTCTTGGATCATTCGTTCGTTAACCTCATAGACGCCGGAGGTAAGCGGGTGCATCAGTCCACCACGGCCCACCAAACAAGTCATCTCCTTGATGTCGATACCAGCTTCTTTCAACTCGTTGAGGATGACCTCGGTGCGGAAAGGTTTCTGGTCGGAGATGCGGTCGTATTTGGCAATCTCTTCGGCGGAGTGCTTGATGTTCTTTTTGAATACTTGCTCCTCTCCTTCAAAGACCGCAATCTTCGTGGAGGTAGAACCGGGGTTGATGGTTAATATTTTATTCATAATGCTTTCTTCTTTCTTCTGACTTCTGTCTTCTAAAAAATCATTTCGCCATCATGGCGGCTAAGGCGATGGAATAGAGTTTCGTCTTTGAGGTATCACCACGTGAGCTCAGCACGCAAGGCACTTTGGCACCCATGAGCATGGCACCGACTTCGCTCTTGTCGAACTTCGTGCAGCATTTGTAGAACACGTTGGAGGCTTCGAGGTTGGGGAACACGAGGCAGTCGGCATCGCCAGCCACGGGACTCTTCATGCCTTTGATGGCAGCGGTCTCGGCATCGGTTGCGAGGTCAAGACTAATGGGACCTTCCACGATACAGCCTTTGATCTGGCCGCGCTCATTCATCTTGGAGATGATGGCCGCATCGACACAAGCGGGGATACCGGCGCTCATCTGTTCCGTGGCGGTGACCATGGCCACTTTGGGGCAACTCACGCCGAGATTTTTCGCCACATCGGTAACATATTTAAGCAGTTGTTGTTTCTGCTTGATGTCGGGCAACGGGATGATGGCGCAGTCGGAAGCCACCAAGAGCTTGTGGTAGTTGGGGTTCTCGATGACGGCGACGTGGGCCAGGGTAACGTTGGGCGGGCAGAGACCACGTTCCTTGTTGAGGATGGCGCGCATGTACTTGTCGGTAGGCAACAGACCTTTCATCAGGATATCGGCCTCACCAGCGTTGATCAGGTCACAAGCCATGGCTGCCGCTTTCACATCGACGGGTTCATGAATGATAGTGAAATTGGCGGGGTCAATGTTCTCGGCTTTGCACACTTCGGCAATGGTATATTCGTCGCCAATAAGCGTGGCATCGATGAGACCTTCCTTCACAGCCGCATTGACAGCACAGATGGTGTGGTCATCGTTGGCGTATGCGGCCACCAGACGTTTCTTGGGTTTGCTGCGCAAAACCTCGAACATTTGTTCTAATTTACGGATTTCCATTATATTATAATTTAAGATTATGATTTTAGAATTTAGAGTAGGTGTAAAATGAGTTTTTCGCAAAGATAAGGTTTTTAATGATTGATTCGCTGAAAACCTCAAAAAAACTACAATTTGATATAATCCGCTTTGATGGTATGCTCATGGAGTCCGGCGGGAACACAAGATTTAACGGCTTTGATGACAATGTTCATCATCTTCTCGTGAATGTAATCTTTACGGATGACAAGACTGATAACTCGTTGAGGAACCGGGTCGATGATAGGATAAAGATGGCTTTTCATATCCTCCGAAAGGAACTCCATGTGGGTTTCAGGAACGATGGTGACACCACCGTTTTCGTTGGCGATCTGGATAAGAATGCCGACTCGACCTCCTTCATACATCTCCTCATACGTGTATTTCATGTCGGACGCCAATGTGTTTTTTTCCAATAAACGCACTCCGCCACGCATCACCCACAGAGGATAGTTGCGCAGCTCAGAACGTTTAATGGGTTGAGCCAAATCATAAGTATCCTTGGACGCCACATAGACAAAAAAACGCTCATGATAAAGAGGCACCTCCAGAAAATCAATGTCACCCACGGGACCCGTGAGGATTCCCATATCAATTTCCGCCTTTTTCAAACTATCCAACATGGAGGCTGAACGCATTTCTTGGGCTTCCATCTTGATGTCAGGATAACTATCCCTCAGATATTTGAACATCCCAGCCATGAGCTTGGGAGCCACCGTGGAAATCATGCCAATCCGAAGGGGTCCCGAAGCAAGCATCTTCTCTGAACGAGTTTGCTCCACCAATTGCTTGGAATGGTATAAGACCATTCTCGCCTCGTCAATCACTTTTTTCCCTATTTCCGTCAGCTTTACCGGATGGGTGTCCCGATCAAAAAGGCTCACATCCAATTCTTCTTCCAACTTCTTCACCATCAAGCTCAAGGTGGATTGTGACACACCGCAGGCTTCCGCCGCCCGAGAAAAATAGCGGTATTGCTCCACCGCCAAAAGATATTCCAACTGTTGTAAAGTCATATTTATTGATTTTTATCAATACAAAAATAGAAATAATCGTATTGACAAATAATAATAGGGCGAATTATTTTTGTGTCCTTTAATTTGGAAACGATATGCAGACGCTGAAAATCACCATTCGATTCATTGGTTTTGCTTTGATGGGCATTTTCGCGCTTCTTATCCTATCCGCACTCGTAGCTTTTCATGAGCATCGTGATCGCAGTTTATATCCCTTGTTAATTTCGGCGGGCATCACCTTGGCATTTGGTCTTGGTGGACTTTTATTGACCAAGCCGGCACAACGCATCAACATCAAGGCAGGTTATTCCATTATAACGGGATGTTGGCTGGCCTCTTGTTTGTTTGGAGCGTTGCCATTTCTGTTTTACGGTCATGAGTTCAACCTGGTGAACGCATTATTCGAGAGTGTTTCTGGGTTCACTACCACTGGAGCTTCTATACTATCGGACATCGAAGCTGTACCCAAGGGACTGTTGTTTTGGCGTATTGCCACAGCGTGGATTGGAGGCATCGGAGTGGTGTCGTTGGTTTCCATTGTCATTTCGGCCAACAACGACCGGCATTCGATGACGGCGACGGTGGAGCTCTCCTCCATAGCCAAAGAATACTATCGAGGCAGAAGGAAACAGTTTGTGTACCGCATATTAACGGTTTATATTGCCTTGACTTTGGTTACTTTTATTGCGCTACATTTGGCTGGCATGACTTGGTTTGATGCCGCCACTCATGCCATGTCGGCTTGCAGCACCTGCGGGTTCAGCACCAAAAACACCAGCATCGCTTTCTTCGACAGTCCTCTCGTCGAAGGCATTCTTATCGTTGCCATGCTCATGGCGGCCATTAACTTCAGTCTCATTTTTTCAACTTTTTGGCCCAGTGCGACCAACCGAAAGAATATTTTAAACACGAAGATTGTACGCATCTTCTTAGGCCTGGTCGCTTTAAGCGTGCTCTGTCTAGGCTTCAAACTGAAAATCGACGGAACGTGCAGCACCTACGCTGAAGCTTTGCGTGTGTCGGCTTTCCAGCTCTGTTCCATCTCGACCACCACGGGATTTGCCACCACCGACACTAACTTGTGGCCTCCCTTTTGCAAAGCCATCATCTGTATCAGTTCGCTCATCTGCGGATGTTCAGGATCCACTTCGGGAGGCATGAAGATTGACCGTTTCTGGCTCGCGCTCAAAGGCTGCTCTGAAGTGTTTCAATCGCTGACAAATCCTCATAAACACGACTATGTAAGGATGGATGGAAGCACCAAAAGCGAAAGCGAAATCGCCTCTGTAATGACCTTCATCATGCTCTATCTGACCATTGCGGTCATCGGCGGTCTTGTTTTTGTTTTTGGAGGTTTGGATTTAACCTCTGGTTTCTCGGCCTCCATCGCTTGTATTGGCAACGTAGGGCCGGGCTTTGGCGAAGTCGGATCCATGGGAAATTATGCGGGACTTTCCCCCTTCCTAAAATCTTTTAGCATGGTCTTGATGCTGTTGGGAAGACTGGAGATTTATCCGATTCTAATTGTAATCGGAACCTTGGTGATAAGAAGGAAATAGAACCCGTCTCAGCCCAATGGAATTCGTTTCAACGTTTTATAAAACGCCCCGGCAGGCTGAAGAAAGCTCTGGAAATAAACGATTTCTTTCACATCCGCGTGAAGATAGGTCTTCTGCTCGATGCCTTGAACCACCTGTTGGAAGAAAGGCTTGTCGATCAGCTGTTTGATGCGGCACACGGTAAGATGTGGCACAAAGTTTTGTCTATCACGAAGATAGCCAAGACTGTCGAAGGCATCGAGAACATCGGCTTCAAGATCGTAAAGTGCCTTAGGTTCTTCTTTCATGCCGAGCCAAAGCACCCTTGGCGAATGGTTGCTACCGAAGATGCCCGTGCGGTTGAAATCCATGCTAAAAGGCAGATGTTTTTTGGCGAGTTGCTGACAAGACTCGATGATTTTGGGAACGTCTTGGTCGGGCGTATCGCCGACGAATTTCAAGGTAAGGTGGATTTGGTTGGGTTTGCACCAGTTGATGTTACGTCGTTCATGCTCCAGATGGTGCTGGAGGCGTTGCACCATCACTGGATATTCGTCACTAACGGGAATAGGTATCGCCAAAAAAGTCCTTTTCATCCGTTTTCCGTTTACCAGTCCGAGTCCCAATCCGTGCTGCCGCTATCCCAGTCACTGCTGCTGGAACTACCCCAGTCATCATCATCATCCCAGTCGTGATCATCACTGGTGTTCCCTGCATCGTACCACGAGGACTCTTCAAAGTCTTTTCCCGAATGAGTCTCAATTCGATAGTCTGAGGCATTGTCGCGGTCAATATCGATATCATCCGATTGATACCAATCGTCGGTGTTGGCATCATAATAATACCATGAAGAGCCTTGATGGTAGTATTGTGTGCCTTGGTAGTTGTAGTAACCATTTGGCGCAGTTTTGTCGAAGATGGCGACAAGGGCTATGAAAACGACAAAAAGGATGGCCATGATACAGCCACAACCTTTGGTTTTTTTCTTTTTCGGAGTCGACGTTGCGGCTTGGGTTGGAGCGGCTGGACGACGTCCTTTTTGATCCACGATCTCTGCCCTCAGACGTTGATAGAGTTCGTTGACCGCATATCTCTCGTCAGCACCTTGGTAGCGAATGGCCCGTTCCCCTGTCGATTTGTTTTTGTAGACCACAAAGTCGCCTGTTTCGTTTTTGTAGATACCGAAAGCCTTGGGCTCGCGTATATCCTTTCCGATGAAGAACCTCGTGATTTCCTCGGGTGGAAGATGGTGGGCAACATACCAAGCCTGAAGCTCTTCGATGGTCTTGGGCTGTTCTTCCGAGGTTCTGTTGGCACCAGAAAGCGGTGCACCACATTGGGGACAGTTTTTCACCGTCTCATCAATCATCGCACCGCAGTAATTACATTTGATCTTCATGGCATCATTGCAGATTAAAGGCCGTAGGTCGAGATAATCGTTTGCCACATTTCGGGCAGCGACTCAAGTTCATCGGTGGAATAGAGAACTTTGTCGTCGTCATCGATAATGGTATAACGGTGTTCAACATCAATCTCGCCATACTGTTCAGGGTCGAGGACGATGGCGAGGTGTTCCTTCCTTAGAATCTCGATACCATCCCATTCGTTGCGAGCGATGTCGGTTTCACAGTAGGAACTGCTACCGCCTTCGATGAAGCTCTTGGTCTCGGGATGAAGCATGGGGTTTTGCAGAGAGGAGCCTTGAATAAGGCGAAACTGCTGTTCGATTTCATCCCAAACCAATAAAGCGTTGGCGGTGCGCGACAATCCAGGGCCAATATAGATATCCGTCATGCCATCGAAATTGGCATCAAGAAAATGCACCGTGGCTTCATCGGATGCCAGACCATATTCTTCTTCGACATTTTGGATTTCTTTGCCATCATAACAGATGGTGGCCGTGGTGAAGTCATCGGAGACTTTCACTGTAAGATGGGGATCCGTTTGCGGGAACTCCTCCAGGAAGATAAACCCAGACTCATCAGCCTCCACTTGCGGGGCTTTCATCTCGAGTTTTGCGGGAGCCACAGGCGCTTGGGGTTGGTTGTTACAAGCAGAGAACAAGCCGAGGCCAAAAGTTAATACGATGAGAAAAAAAGATGTTTTTTTCATATCCTTATGGTTTTATTTTTTCGGCTTCAGCTCGTCGAAAATCATGTTTCTCAGATTGTCGATCGGGACGCGCACTTGGGTCATTGTGTCACGGTCGCGGACAGTGACGGTGTTGTCGACCAAAGTGTCGTTGTCGACGGTGACGCACATCGGAGTACCGATGGCATCCTGACGACGATAACGCTTGCCGATGGAGTCCTTCTCTTCGTATTGGCACATGAAGTCGTATTTCAAAGAGTCGATGATCTCGCGGGCTTTCTCCGGCAGACCGTCTTTCTTGACCAGAGGCAACACAGCGACCTTGTAAGGGGCCAGGATAGCCGGCAGCTTCAGCACCACACGCTCCGAACCGTCTTCCAGCTTCTCCTCGGTGAAGGCATTGCTGAACATGGCGAGGAACATGCGGTCGAGGCCGATGGAGGTCTCGATGACGTAAGGCGTGTAGCTCTCGTTGGTGTCGGGGTCGAAGTATTGGAGTTTCTTGCCCGAGTATTTGGCATGGGCCGAGAGGTCGAAGTCGGTGCGGCTATGGATACCTTCCAGTTCCTTGAAGCCGAAGGGGAAGTCAAACTCGATGTCGGTGGCAGCATTGGCATAATGGGCCAGCTTCTCATGGTCGTGGAAGCGGTATTTCTCGGCAGGCAGACCTAGGGAGAGGTGCCAGTTGAGGCGTTCCTGTTTCCAGTGTTGGAACCACTCGAGCTCCGTGCCAGGGCGTACGAAGAACTGCATCTCCATCTGCTCGAACTCGCGCATACGGAAGATGAACTGACGGGCCACAATCTCGTTACGGAAGGCCTTACCGGTCTGGGCGATGCCAAACGGAATCTTCATACGGCCGGTCTTCTGCACGTTGAGGTAGTTGACGAAGATGCCCTGTGCCGTCTCGGGGCGCAGGTAGATGGTGTCGGAGCCATCGGCCACGCTGCCCATCTTGGTGGCGAACATCAGGTTGAACTGGCGCACGTCGGTCCAGTTGCGGGTGCCGCTGATGGGGCAGACGATCTCCAAGTCGAGGATGAGCTGCTTAATGGCATCAAGGTCATTACGCTCCATGGCGCCATAGAGGCGGTGGCTGATTTCCTCAATCTTGGCCTTGTGTTCAAGGACGCGCGGGTTAGTGGTCACAAATTGCTCCTCGTTGAAGGCGTCACCGAAGCGCTTGCGGGCTTTCTCCACCTCTTTATTAATCTTCTCCTCAATCTTGGCCATATAGTCTTCGACGAGCACATCGGCGCGGTAGCGCTTCTTCGAGTCGCGGTTGTCGATGAGCGGGTCGTTGAACGCATCGACGTGGCCCGAGGCTTTCCAGGTGGTGGGGTGCATGAAAATGGCGGCGTCGATGCCGACGATGTTCTCGTGCAGCTGCACCATGGCTTTCCACCAATATTCACGGATGTTTTTCTTCAGCTCCACACCATTTTGGCCGTAGTCGTAAACCGCTGAAAGTCCGTCATAAATTTCGCTCGAAGGGAAAATGAAACCGTATTCCTTCGCATGAGCGGTAATCTTCTTAAAGAAATCTTCCTGATTCATAGTTTTAATCTTAAAATTTGGTGCAAAAATAGTGTTTTTTCCCAAAACTTTTATTATTTTTGCCATCTAATAAAGGTCCAAGCGAGGCTTACTTCTATTAATTGATGAGGGTTCGCCCTTGTATTTCAGCTTCGCAATTACCTTATTAAACCAAACAACAATGAACGAACAAGTTCTCCAAAAGGTTGCCCTACGCTATAGGGCAATTTTTTTGCCTGTCGACCGTGGCGGGCTGACGGGCTCGTATGAGCCGACGGTGCCTTTGATGGCTTTTGTGAAACGGCTGAAAGAAAACGGCTACAGCGTGAGCGAAGAGCTGTTGCATGCCTTAGCCAAGGTTCCAACCCAAAAGCTAGGCAACATTACCAAGCTAATGAATGAAACGTTCCGAGTCGATCTCAACTGGGCTCCTTTAGTGAAAGGTTGGGATGTACCCACGGGCGAGACTCGCATGGACCATCTGCTCACTTTCCTGGCCAACCTGTTTGGCGGTGAGGCATCTGGTTTTAAAGGCACTACGCTGCCTTGTGGACACTTCATTCCCGAAGGGACCTTCCCCCTGGAGCGTTACAACGGATGTCCTTACTGTGGCACCATGTTCAACACGACCCACTTCGTATATCACGGCCAAGGCAGCAAGCTCAAAGAGTTGAGGCTGTTTACTCTGGCCGATATGGAACAGGTGTTCCGCTTGTTGCTGGAATCCCCTACTCCGTTGGATGCCACACAACTAGATTCTCTAAGGCTTTTGCTGGATGAATTCGAAGTGCCCGAGGACGTGGACATCAGCATGAAAGAAACCGCGATGGTGGTGATTCAGAAGTCAGGAGACAGAAGTCAGGAGATAGAAGTTGAGATGGGGTTGCGTTATTTGAAGACACCCACCGACGTATTAAGATTTTTCTGGTATGAGAAGACCGGGGTAGTCAAGATCATCGAGCCCAAGTATCTGATAGGGAATGCTTTTCAATCGGGACGCCACCGCTGGATGCCCGCCAACCAGAGTGAAGAATTGGCCGAGAAAAAACGTCAAGAACTGAAACTAAGATATGACCGCAAGCACTGCCGGCTGGCGGCAGAATGGCTTAACGCCCTGCCCATGACCGCTCGGCAAGCCGCCGAGAACATGAACCCCAAACGCGGAATGTGGGTGCGGATGATCCACGCCTTGCGTCTTGGGGAATACTCCCGTCGGAAAGGCTTTGAGCCTCTGGCAGAGATCTTGAATGTGTTTTACAAACAAGACTATGAGACTTGGGCGGGAAAACTCGACCGGGCACAACGGGAGAAGCGTTTCGATGAGGTTTTGACCTTGTTGAAAGACCGGCCAGGCCTATTTGCTCGCAGCCTATTCTCCACCATGCTGCGTTTTGGCAAAGACCAGACCTTGGAAGTCTTTGGGTCCATAGTCGATGAACTGCCCGCAAGGCTGGTATTGTCGTTAGGCAATGCCGCCGACAGCTGGTTCGATGCCGAGAGCACCCGCGTGGCCATGCCTATCACCGGAGGCACCCATCCCGTACCGCCTCATGCCCTGCTATGGGTCTACAGCGAGGAGGAACGCAAGGCCATGGCCCAAGCCGTCAACGACCTCTATGCCGACACCATGCGCCGTCGTTTTGCTTTAATAAAGACAACATCCAAGACCCTCTATATCGACCCACAATTATATGACATCCCTGTCAGTGTAGGCGACCGGGCCACCACCATCCAAGACACTTCCTGTGCCTTGCAGGGCACACGCTTTCCCGTGGAAGGCGATGCCATAAGGCTTTTCATGCACTGGGGCAAAGGCCTGCCAGCCCAACATCTCGACATGGACCTGAGCTGTGCCATCGCCTTGAACAATGGTCTGGTGTTTGAATGTGCTTATTTCAATTTAACGGCACCGGGGGCCAAGCACTCGGGCGATATCATCCACATCCCCGACCAAGTGGGCGCTGCGGAATACATCGAACTCTCACTACCCGAGCTAGACCAAGCCGGAGCCCGCTACGTCACTTTTACCTGCAATGCCTATTCGAGCGGCAACCTCTCGCCCAACCTCATGGTGGGCTGGATGAACTCCGCCTATCCCATGACCATCTCTAATGAAACCGGGGTGGCCTACGACCCGTCAACGGTGCAACATCTAGTGCGTATCAGCGAAGCCAACCTTGCTAAGGGGTTAGTGTTTGGGGTGCTCGACGTAGCTGCAAGAGAAATTTTCTGGTTGGAGATGCCCTTCTCGGGACAGACCATCCAAGACCTGGATTTGAAGACCATGGAAGCCTTGCTGAATCGGTTGAAAAACAAGCTCAGCATCGGTCAGCTGCTGGATTTGAAACGCGAAGCCCAAGGATTGACCTTGGTCGATGACAAAGAAAACGCCGACGAGATCTATACCTACGAATGGGCCTTGAATCCCGCCGACGTCGCTTCTTTATTATTCGTTTGATTGCTACCGAGATAGCACCCCGATGGGGTGCAAATACCTATAGGAATCCGCAGCCTTTTTTACCGCTCACATCAAATAATCAGCATCGCGTCACCATAGGTGAAGAAGCGGTATTTCTCGTTCACCGCTTCCTTATAGGCTTTCATCAGGAACTCGTAACCTGCGAAGGCGGCTACTTCCATCATCATAGGTGACTTGGGCAGATGGAAATTGGTAATCATGGCATTGGCCACCGAGAAGGTGTATGGTGGAAAGATGAACTTATTGGTCCAGCCGTTGAAAGGCTTAATCTTGCCATTGATGGTCTGGGCCGTTTCCAAAGCCTTCATGGTGGTGGTTCCCACGGCAAACACCCGACTGTGACGTTGGTTCGCCTCGTTGACAATGTCGCAGCACTCTTGGTCCACATACATCTCTTCCGAGTCGCTCTTATGCTTGGTCAGGTCCTCCACCTCGATGTCGCGGAAGTTGCCCATACCTGGATGTAGCGTGAGTTCGGCGAAGGAAGCACCGATAAGCTCCAAACGCTTCATGAGGATCTTACTGAAATGCAGTCCAGCGGTAGGTGCTGACACGGCCCCTTCCACCTTCGCGTAAATGGTTTGGAAATTCTCTGCATCTTCAGGAACAAGTTCTTGATTCTCACGACGTTCCAGAATCTCTTTTGGCAAAGGAGTATGACCCAGCGAGAAGATGGTTTGTTTGAATTCCTCGTACGTACCATCGAAGAGGAAACGTAAGGTACGGCCACGGGTCGTGGTATTGTCGATGACCTCGGCCACCAGTTCTTCGCCCTCACCGAAATACAACTTATTGCCGATACGAATCTTTCGGGCAGGATCGACCAACACGTCCCAAAGACGGCTTTCGTGGTTCAACTCACGAAGCAGCAAAACCTCGATTTTGGCTCCCGTTTTCTCCTTTTCACCGTAGAGACGAGCAGGAAACACTTTCGTGTTGTTAATGACAAAGACATCACCGTCTTTCACATAATCCACCAAATCTTTGAACACTCGATGTTCAATGGTTTGCGTCTTGCGGTCAAGCACCATTAGGCGGGCCTCATCGCGGTTATTAATAGGATAATTGGCGATCAACTCGGGGGGCAAGTTGAATTTAAATTGTGAGAGTTTCATTTGTACCGTTTTGATTTAGGGCGCAAATATACATCAATCACGAAGTTTTGTCAAGAGCTTCTTTCAACTTTTTATACTCCTCTCCCGTTGCAATAATCTCATTTTTAAGGTCTTCGAGCTGCCAAGCGTCTTCAACTTTAAAGTCGCCGATACGGGTGCGACGCAACGATTTCAGGCAGGCACCATTACCCAGTTCCCGACCGAAGTCGTGGGCCAAGCTACGGATGTAAGTGCCTTTGCTGCAAGTGACCTCGAAATCCATCTCGGGGAAACGGTCGAGGTTCAATTTGAAATCATCGATATGGATGTCGCGGGCTTTCAGTTCGATTTCTTCATCAGAGCGGGCATAGTCGAAAGCACGTTTTCCTTTGATTTTAATGGCGGAATATTTAGGTGGATGCTGTTTGATGTCCCCAATAAATTTCAAACGAGTGGCTTCTATTTGTTCAGGAGTGATGTTTTCCGTGGGAAAGAGCGCATCCGGCTCACTTTCCAAGTCGTAAGTCGGTGTACTTTGACCCAGAAGCATGGTGCCCGTATAGGTTTTCACTTGTGCCTGAAAATCTTCGATCTGCTTGGTCATGGGACCCGTGCAGAGGATGAGCAACCCTGTAGCCAGGGGGTCCAGCGTACCCGCGTGACCCACTTTGAGCTTGCGGATGCCGTAGAAGCGCTTGAACAAGGCACGGACAAAATTTACCGTGTCGAACGAAGTCCAGTCAATGGGCTTGTCGACCAAAAAAACAGCACCTTCTTCTACGTAAAACATCAGGAGCAAATGATGGCGATGCCGCCGATGATGAAACAGTAGACGGCGAACCAGATGAGCTTGCCTTTTTTCACCAAGTTAATCATCCACTTGCAGGCAAAGCAGCCCGCGATGAAAGCCGCTAAGAAACCTACGAGGGCAGCTAAAGGAGAGATACCGCTCATGGCTTCGCTGAAACCGACTTCAAACATATCCTTGATGTCGAGCAGGGCTTCACCCAAGATGGGCGGGATGACCATCAAGAACGAGAACTGGGCGAGTTTTTCCTTTTTGTTACCCAACAACAAACCCGTGGCGATGGTAGAACCCGAACGCGACAAGCCCGGCATGACGGCACAGGCTTGGGCGATACCAATGATGAACGCATGTACGGGTGAGATATTTTCTTTCTGACGCGGCTTGGCAAAGTAGGAAAAGGTCAGCAGAGACGCCGTCACAATCAGCATGATACCTACGATGAGCAGACCCGAACCAAACACCGCCTCGATCTTATCTTTGAAGAAGAAACCCACGATGGCCACGGGAATCATGGAAATCAAGATGTTGACAATGTATTTGGTACCTTCGTTCCACTTGAATTTGAAAAGATCCTTGAAGAGCCACACAATCTCACTCCAGAGGATGACAACAGTGCTCAGCACGGTAGCCACATGAAGCAACACGGTGAAAGCGAGATTCGATTCTCCATCCTCGAGGCCAAAAAGAGCCTGACCGATGGCGAGGTGACCGCTACTACTGACGGGAAGGTATTCCGTCAAACCTTGAATAAGACCTAGGATTAATGCTTGAAGCCAGTTCATGAGAGATACTTGTTAATGGATAAAGATAAACGTTATTTTTTCTTCCAGAAGATGGCAACGATCTCAACTACAAAACCCAGCAAAATCAAGATGGGCGACAAGGTGAGACGTTGGAAGTTGAACATCTTTTCGTTGAAGACATCGGGGTCGGAAGAGCCTCCACCAATCATCAAAACCATCCCCAAGGCAATGAGTGCTATTCCTGCCAGCACCAAAACATAATTCATCTTGGTGAAAGGAAGTCTCTTTTCTTCTTCAACCACCTCTTTGGTGACTGTATTATTTGATTTTTCCATAACTTATTGATTATCAGTTATATAATTTATCTAAATCTGCTTTCAAAAATTTATCCAAGGCTGCTCTGGTGGAGAACCAAGCCAGGACCACTCCCAAGACGATCACCGCTAACAGAATAGTGCCAATCACGTACCTGTCTTGAATCAACGCAAGATCGGGAACACGTTTCGAGACCCAGTACAAGATACCCACCAAAAACAGGTCGGCCAGCAGTCCCCCGAAAAAACCTTGGGAGACCCCCTGTTTGAGGAAGGGCCGACGGATGAAACTCTCGGTGGCACCCACCAGCTGCATACTCCGAACCAAAAAGCGTTTGGAATAGATGGACAAGCGTATGGTGTTGCGTATCAATGCGATGGCAATAAAGAGAAGGGCTAAACTCACCACCATCAGCACGATGGCAATCTTACGGATATTATCGTTGATGAGGTTGACCAACGACTTTTGGTAATACACTTCTTTGACATCGGGGTTTTCGAGGATTTGCGTCTCCACCAACGCAATGCTGTCGGTATTGGCATAAGCGGCGTGGAAGCGTACGTCGATCGAAGGCAGCAACGGGTTCTCTTCGGGGCCGAGCCATTCCAGGAAATCCTCGCCAAGGTCCTGACTCAAGCGAGAGATGGCTTCGTCTTTGGTGATATACTCGGTCGACTTCACGGCGGGCATGGCATCAAGTTCCTTCTGCAAGCGCAGGATGTTGGCTTCCTTGACATCGCTGTTCATCACGATTTCAAACCCGATGTTCTCCTTGACGTGGTTGGAGAGCTTGCGGGCGTGCATCATGAAGATGGCAAAAGCACCCAAAAGGAAAAGCACCAGAGTAATGCTCCCCAACGACAGGGCGTAGGACCCTGCGACACGACGATTGCTTGTTTTTTTCCCTGACATGTTTGAAATAAAAATGCAAAGATACAAAAAAACGGTAACGATATCCTTGTTGACGCAATAGTTTTTCTGTGCTGTTATGGAAGCTCTTCGGTGTTTTCTTCGGTGGTTCGAACCATGATATTGATTCCGAACACGTGCTTCAGTAGGATCACGCAGATCAACAGACCGAGCATGATACTTCCAATTAGCAAAATAAGGTGTTTCCAAATATGGCTTTTCACGTCCTCAGAAGGTATCAGTTCCTGTGAATAAACGTTGAAATTATCAAAATAAGGAGCAAAAATGAATTGATACACGGCATTGTTGATGACTTTTAGGGAGTCATGGCCTTGTTTTTCGAGATTATCATTAAAAAGGCGGTAATTCTCGAGGATGCCATCGCAAGCCTCTTTTCGGTACGAATACACGTTCTTGGCATAATAAGGGTCACGCAACTCCAGAGAGATGGAATCTTTCAGGGAGCCAGCGTCTTGCCAATATTTGGTGATGTGGAACAATTTCTTGTTGCGATGCGAGAGCAGTCGCAAACCAAACAAGATAGAAGCGTTGTTTTTGCAAATCCGGGTGTGCGTACCCTTGCCAAAAATAGAGCCAAGATAGTATTGGTTGTCGCACAGGAAGTTGACTGAATTACTCATGGCTTCAGTGAAAGCAGTGCGTTCCCTGGAATAATATGCACCAACAGAATCAATGATGGCATTACGATCCATATAGGTGTCGGGGTCGGTGTATTCCAACAGATCGTAGAACACATAGCCACAGGTGTCGACATATTGCACAAACTTAGGATAGATGGCCTCGGTCATCTGGTAACGAGCCAATTTCTGGGTTTCATGGGCATTCTTGGTGTTGATGTCATCCTGAATCGTAATACCTATCCACAAGGAGAACAGCCCCACGATGGCAGTCGTGAAGATGGACCAGAAATGGACTTTATTTTCGGGTGTGATGTTGATTCTATGCCGGTTGCTTTTATTTGACATAGAGAACCTCATCATCGGTTACAATCATATAGCGGTACTCTTCCTTATCCGATGGAAGCAACTCATAGCGTCCTCCGTCCATCTTGACGAAGACCCGATTATCGAACGATTCGATCAACAAACCCGTCTCATACCATTCACCCCTGGTATCGTAGATGTTGACATTATAGGAGTCCTTGCCTCCCTGATGTTGTGTTGAGCAGCCAAAAACACAAAGCAACGACAACAAAATAAGGAGTTTTTTCATGATTCAGCAGCATATTTAGATTTTGCAAAGGTACGAAATAATTGTTATGTTTCAAATTTATATTACCTTTGTAGTTTCAAAACTTTTAACCATGCAAGTTCTGAAATCGAACATAAAAACCGACTCGCCAGAGTTCAAGCAAAACGAGAAGAACTTTCTGGAGCTGATGGCCCAATACCGTGAAGCCATGTCGGTTGCCATGCAAGGCGGCGGCGAGAGTGCCGTAGCCAAGCACAAGAAACGCAACAAGTTGCTTGCCCGTGAGCGCATCGACCTGCTCATCGACCCGAACACACCCTTTTTGGAACTGTCGCCGATGGCGGCCTACGGGACATATAACAATGACTTCCCCTCGGCCGGTATCGTCACGGGCATCGGGGTGATCCAAGGACGTGAAGCCGTCATCGTGGCCAACGATGCCACGGTGAAAGGTGGCACCTACATGCAATATACGGTGAAGAAACACCTCCGGGCCCAGGAAATCGCCATGGAGAACCACCTGCCTTGTGTGTATATGGTCGATAGCGGCGGCGCCTTCCTGCCCGAGCAGGACACGGTGTTTCCCGACCGCGACCATTTTGGACGATTCTTTTATAATCAGGCCCGCATGTCAGCCATGGGCATTCCCCAGATCGCCATCGTGATGGGCATGTGTACTGCCGGAGGCGCCTACGTACCTGCCATGAGCGACGAGACCATCATCGTGCGCAACCAAGGCACCATCTATCTTGGCGGTCCTCCGTTGGTGAAGGCCGCTACCGGCGAGGTGGTCACGGCCGAAGAGTTAGGTGGTGGCGAGATGCACACTTCGATTTCGGGTGTGGCCGACCATCTGGCCGAAAACGACCAGCACGCCTTGCAGATCTGCCGCAACATTTTCAAAACCCTGGAAAAGTCGCACCGCCAGAAGCTCGACATCCTTCCCGTGGAGGCACCGCTGTATGACCCCCGTGAGCTGTACGGCCTCGCCCCCATCGACTTCCACAAGTTGACCGACCCTCGCGAGATCATTGCTCGCATCGTGGATGGCAGCCGTTTTCAAGAGTTCAAGTCGCGCTATGCCACCACCCTGGTTTGCGGTTTCGCCCACCTGATGGGCTTCCCCGTGGGGATTCTAGCCAATTATGGCGTGTTGTTCTCTGAATCCGCCTTAAAAGCCACCCACTTCATCGAGTTGTGCTGTCAGCGCAACATCCCTTTGGTGTTCTTGCAGAACATCACTGGTTTCATGGTGGGCAAGCAGTACGAGCAAGGCGGCATCGCCAAAGACGGTGCCAAGATGGTCCATGCAGTTTCCAATGCCAATGTGCCCAAGTTTACGGTCATCTTCGGTGGTTCCTTCGGAGCAGGTAACTATGGCATGGCGGGTCGCGCCTACAGTCCTCGTTTGTTGTTCATGTGGCCCAATGCGAAGATCTCCGTCATGGGCGGTGAGCAGGCGGCCAGCGTGTTGGCCACTGTCAAGGAGGACCAGTACAAATACAAAGGTTTGGAAGTCCCGAAGGACGAGATCGCCCAGCTGAAGAAAGAGATCTTGGCCAAGTACGACTACGAAGGCTCTGCTTTCTACAGCACCGCCCGTTTGTGGGACGACGGCATCATCGACCCCATCGACACACGCAAGATCTTGGCCTTAGGCATTGCCGCCTCGTTGAACCAACCCTTCCCGCAGCAGCAGTTCGGAGTGTTCAGGATGTGAGTTTTTTTAGAAGACAGAAAACAGAATAATCATTCCTCAACCTCGGCGAAGAGGTGTTGAGCGGTAATTTCGCTATGTACCAACGAGGTATTCGTTCCATTAGCAAGCCCTCGGGGAGTAACAAAAGTAAGAACCGCACCTCTTGCAACCCCGGTGATTTCCATAAAGAGACTTTTCCGTTCCAACAGTTGCTGTCCGTACGCTTTGGTGATGACAAAAGGTATTTCTGAAAACTTCATTTCCACCAGATGAATGATTTTATCGGCTCTTTTGATTACTAAGTCGATCTGAGCCCCTTTCCGTTGATCGTCTCGAGAAGGCTTGAACCGCCATGAAGAAGCCTCTGTAGCCATCCCCGAGATACCCAAGCCTTTCTTGATGTGAGGCAGGTGTCGAAGGCAGACCTCTTCGAAAGTGAAGCCTTCCCAAGAAGCAACCCCTCTATCGGTAAAGTGGTGTTGCCAGTACTGTTCATCTCGCGAGCGATTCTGCTCAACATAATGGAAATAAAACAAGGTATAAAAGTCAGCAAGACGATAAAGTGTCAGTTTTGTCTTGTTACCGAATTGGGCGTATGAGACAATGAAGTCACAACGTTCCAGGTTTTCGAGCATTTTAGAGAGTCCACCGCCACTGTAACCCGTGCCTTGCTCAATCTCCTCACGCGTAAAGCCTTCTCTTTTTTTAGAAAGCAATTTTACAATCGTAATGTATCGATCCGCCTTGTTGAAAAGGGCGTTATACAATTCATTGAACTCGTCGCTCAAGTCGCCCCCACGACGGAAAATCAGGGCATCGACATTTTGGGGCAGACTCAGCTGAGGACGCAGTAAACTCAGGTAATATGGCACACCGCCAAAGAGCATATAACACTGAAGGATCTGATAGTCATCCCAATCGAAGCCATGGTCAAAAAGATAAGCCTTACATTCGTTGAGATAAAAAGGTCGCAGATAAATCCTGTGCGTGATGCGATTGTGAAGTCCTCCTTGGTTGTCCTCAAGCTTGTCTTTCATCCAACTGGTAGCACTTCCGCAAGCGATGAAAACAATGTCATCACGGTCCTGCACCCACTTGGACCAGAAGTATTCCAACTCTTCGACAAACTCGTTACCTTGGGTGTCAATCCAAGGCATCTCGTCGAAAAAAACAACTTTTCGAACATCTTGACATTGTTCCAAATAGTTTTCCAAATGCAGGAAGGCTTCATGCCAGTTTTTTAGTTTCGGGATGTTTCTGTCTCCAGCATAACGCACCAAAGCTTCCCTGAAGTTTTGAAGCTGTGTGCTTTTCTTTTGACGATGGGCTCCAACATAGTGAAAACTATACGTGTCATTGAAAAAACGACGAACCAAAAACGTTTTTCCGATGCGGCGGCGACCATACAGTATAACAAATTCAGACCGATGGGAATCCAAAGCCCATTGGAGTTCTTGCCATTCTCTTTGACGGCCAATCAGTTTTTCTTGTGTTGTCATCTGTTGAAAATTTGACGCAAATATAAAACAATTATTTAAAATATCAATAAGATTTTTGTCCAAATCAACAAAAAACATTGAGATTTGGACAAAAAACGAATGATTTTTGTCCAAATCTAGAAAATTTTTAGAGATTTGGACAAAAATTAGTATTGGTCGACACCCCATTTGGAGGTTGTTTCAGGGGAGATGGAGAATCCATCTATTTCATCCATTTAATCAAAAAGATAAGCATCTCGTCGAAAAAAACAATTTTTCGAACATCTATACACATAGTTTTTGTGTTTTTGAATGATTCATTGCAAATTTACAATAAAAAACAAAAATAACAAATTAATCAATTGATAATCAATATTTTAATAATCCAAATTGGATACAATTATTGTATCCAAAACAGATAATTTAAATATAATAGTTATGATGTGTATGGGCTTGACTATTTTTCGCACCCTGGAAAAGGCAACAACCATCCACGGCAACCTACTTCCACTTAATCACCCTGAAACTATTCTTCGTGTCGATAATAACAGCATCACCATTTAGCGTTTCGGCTGTAGAAACTGCCTTTTTATAGAATTTGTTTTTCAACACCTTCTTTTCAGGACGTAATACAGGTATAGTCAGTGGCTCATAACTGCAATAATACATGACATTGAAGTTTCTTCCAACCTCAGATTCAGAGAAATAAATCGGAAGCTTTTCCAGCAAGGCCTTGGTTTTTTTATTGCTCGTCATCTGAGCCTCATACAGGCTTTTCTGATGGCTTACATCATAGGTTGACATACAGGAAGTGGCCATTATGCTCAAACCAAGCAGGAGCATCGCTGCATAAAGGGTTTTCTTCATAGTTTTGAGTTTTATTTTTGAAACTTCCGCAAAGGTAACTTCACGTGAGAAGACAAAGTTCATCCATTTCATCCAAATCGCCAGAGTTAGATGGGACAAAGAGACGTTTATCTCTCCTCCCCTAGCCGATCCTGCATGACTTTATTGACTTCCGCCGCATAATAGCGGAAGAAGTTGAACTGCATCGCCTGCGAAATGCGAAGCAACAAGGCACAGTCAATGGAGTCTTTCTTGAAGATCTTGTAAAGATGGTTGCGGGTGCAGGGTATCTGCGTGGCCAGCCATGACACACTGCGCTGGTCGGCTTTCAGCTGCTCCTGGATGCATTGACCTATGTGGATTTCATTGGGATGGTTTTCCGCCATGTCACTGGAGTTTCCGCAAAGGTAACCTCAAGTGAGATGGAGAGCTCCATCCATTTCATCCATTTTTCAAATATTTCTAATTTTTTTAATATTTTTGTTTGTTTTAAAAAAATAGTTCTATATTTGCAACATCAGAATAACAAGAAACAATCATCCATAATCATAAATTAATAATTAATAATATAATGAGTAGATACGTTGACCCTCGCTTTGACACTACCTTTAAGAAAGTGTTCGCCGAACATCCCGACCTGCTGATCAGCTTCATCAATGCCATGCTTCCGCTGGAAGGTGACCAAATCGTTCAGGAAATCGAATATCTGTCGCCGGAACTAATGCCACCCTTACCCGACATCAGGTATTCGGTTGTTGATGTCCGATGCAAAGACAAACGAAACCACCAGTTCCTCGTTGAAATGCAGATGGTTTGGACCGAGGACTTCAAAAGACGCGTCCTTTTCAATGCCTCCAAGGCTTACGTCACACAACTACACAAAGGTGAAGATTATAAAATGTTGGAGCCTGTTTATTCCCTCAATATCGTGAACGACACCGTAGAATCAGAACTACCCAAGGACCAGTTCTACCACTACTATCAGATGGTTCACGCCTGCGATTCCAACAACATCATCAAAGGCCTTCACATCGCGTTCATTGAACTGCCTAAATTCACCCCTCAAACCCCTGTCGAAAAAGAAATGCAGCGGCTATGGCTACGCTTTCTCACCGAAATCAACGAAGATACCCGCAAAGCACCCGACGAACTTCTCACCAACCCACTCACCAACAAGGCGGTGGAATTGATGGAAGAATGGGGCATGACTGACGTGGAAAGGTACCTTTACGAAAGAGACATCGACAGCGTCCGTATCGAAAATGCCATCATTCGCGGAACAAAAAGGCATGCCATGGAGAAGGGCATGGAAAAAGGCATGAAAAAAGGCATGGAAAAAGGACTAGAACAAGGACGGAAGGAAGCCAAGAGGGAAACCGCGCAAAAGATGCTTGCAGCCGGCTTCGACAAAAAAACCATCCTCGAAATCACTGGCGTTGATGTCACTCGACTGTCAACTGATGGGTAAAATCAACATCGTTTACACTGAGGATGACACTTAACCATTTTCCTCCCCAATCGTCCGAGCAATCTTACCTATGTTCAAGCTCCGTGCCGAGGCATCGATAATATCCTTGTAAATACCGCCTTTCTTGTAGATCTCATCGGGATCGCCCGACTCTTCCACACGGCCAATCTGGAGGGCGTAAATCATGTCGGCATCGATGATCTGCGAGATGCTGTGCGAGATAATGATGACAGTACGATCCTTTTTGATGGCATCCAAGCTGTTTTTGATCTGCTCGGTGGCGATGGCATCCAATGAGGCCGTGGGCTCGTCCAAGAAGATAATAGGCGGATTCTTGAGGAACATACGGGCGATGGCGATGCGCTGCTGCTGACCGCCACTGAGGTCGGAAGCCTTGTTCTCGAACTGCTTGGGCAGCTGCATGATCTGATCGTAGATATACGACTTCTTGGCGGCTTCCACCACCTCTTCATGGGTGGCATCAGGCTTGCCGTAAAGGATGTTCTCCTCGATGGTACCATCGAAGATATGGTTCTTCTGCAGCACCAAACCGATGTTCTCACGCAGGAATTGGGTGTCGTAGTCCCGCAAATCGACACCGTCCAAGGTGATCGTGCCGACTTGAGGCTCATAAAACTTATCCAACAGGTTGACGATGGTGCTCTTGCCTGCTCCTGAAAGTCCCACCAAAGCGGTGATCTTGTTCGGCTCGATGGTCATGTTGACATCAAACAAGGCCTGGTTGCCGTTGGGATAGGTGAAATCGACATGTTTCATCTCGAATTTTCCATGGATCTTCTCAGGCTTGTAATTGCCAGAAGGCTCGATGTCCTTCTCCGAATCGAGAATGGAGAAGAAGCCCTCGGCGTAGATCAAGGCATCGTTGACATCGTCGAAGATGCGCTGCAACTGGGTGATGGGGGCGATGACATTGCTGAACAACATCACGTGATACATGATCTTACCGATAGTCATGCCCGGATAGCCCATCAACACCAGATAAGCCGTGAGGATGATGACCAGCACGGTGCCGACCTGTCTGACGAAACTCTTGATGCCATTGTAATAGAAGGCCACCTTTCGAGTCTTCATCTGGTTCTCCGTGACTTGATTCTGGATGTCAAGCTGTTTTTGGCCTTCGATCTGCTCGCGGTTGAAACTTTTGATGACATTGATGGAGTCGATGATGTTTTTGATGCCTTGACTCTTGGTTTCCAAATGGTTGCGCATCTCACGACGCCAGCCCTTAAGACGTTTGGCCTGACGATAGGTGATCCAGAAATACACGGGCACAATGCCCAAAGCCACCAAACCGACATAGACGTTGGCGATAAACATCAGGATCAAGGCCAGCAAGGCGGAGGTGAACAAGGGCAGCAGATCGATGAAGAAGTTCTGCACCGTGCGTGAGAGGCTACTTACACCTTGGTCGATACGAGCTTGCAGTTTGCCCGTGGCATTCTCGCCAGAATTGAAAAACGCCATCTTGAACGTGAGTACTTTCTCAATGACGCTTTGGGCCAAGTCGCGGCTGACAAAGATGCGCATCCGCTCACCATAGTAGTTCTGGGCAAAGGTAATGAGGGCAGAGAGAATTTCCTTGCCGAGCAACACCACCGAGATGATGGTGATGATGCGCACGGCCTGCATCCCCCACTCTACGCCAGCGGTCACCAAACCATTCACTTGATCGACCGTCCAATCGAGCACGATGGCATTGACCTGGGCCATCAAAGAGCCAATCAGAGTCAAGACCAAGGTTATGAAAACCAGCCATTTATAGGGCTTGACAAAGGGTTTTACGTTTTTGAAGAGTTGAAAGAGATTCATGGGTTATTCTGGGGCTTTAACATACATGAGACAATTCTTACAATCAAATTCAAGGGGAAACACATTCTCACCATTGCGAATAAACAGCGGTCCTGTGGGTTTCCCAGTAATTTTGGGACAGAGGCCATTGGCATAACGGATGCAGTGGTGGCAAGTCATCAGGTGGTTGGGGATTTCATCGGGGACAATTCGCAGCGTAGAGATGGTGGGCACACCGTCTCTACGAGAACGGTTGTTTTGATGTTTTTCTGTCAATCCCTTCGTCATTTCCGTCACTAACTGACGCTTCATTTCCCCCAACACCGAGGCCGGAATCAAATAAGGTTCTGATAAACGAATATCAATATTTATAGGGTTATAAATTGTATCACCCCATTGGGACAGTTTTTTACGGATGTTCTCAAGTGCCTTTTCGGGGTTGGTGGCGGGAATCTTTTGAACGGAAAACGGAAAATTGAAAACGGAAATTTCTCCGTTCTCCGTTTTCCGTTTTCCGTTCAAAACATACCCTTCCTCGGTTTCTTCCAGCAGCAAATCAATATCGATCTTGCGGTTGCCCTTGGAGGCATCCACCTGACGTTGCCATTCGATATCGTAGTTGCGATAAATCTGAGCGCCGCGGTACGCACCATGAGGACGATTGCACGAAACCTTATTGCCCTTGGCCACATCGGCACGAATGCCGATCAATTCCTCATCTTGGTTGAGGAAACACAAGCCATCGCCATTGTGCAGTGTTTTGTCGGTGACAATCTCCATCTGAACGGAATTGCACCACTTCACCTCACCAAGGTATTCGCCCATCGATTTCGGGGTGTGTGGCGAACCAATGTTGGGTTGTCGGCCATGGATGAAATAGTCGGTGAAGCCTCGGTTGAAAGACTTTTCGGGATTGACTTCGAAAGTATAGCTACAATGACCCAACGAAGCTTGTGCGAATTCTGGCCGATGCTCAAAAATCGCATCCAGCTGCTGGCGATAATAGGCCGTGTTATTTTTCACGTAATCCGCATCTTTCAAACGACCTTCGATTTTGAAACTAGTGATGCCAGCATCCATCAGTTCCTCCAGATGAGTGCTGTTGTTCAAGTCTTTCAGGCAGAGCAGATGCTTGCCTTTGACAAGCACCTTACCCTCCACATCAAGCAAATCCCAAGGCAGTCGGCACGGCTGGGCACAAGCTCCTCTATTGGCTGAACGGTTGCCGATATATTGGCTCAAATAGCATTGGCCACTATGGCTGACGCACAACGCACCATGGACGAAAAACTCCAGCGGCACCGTGGTCTTGCTGCGGATTTCACGGATTTGGTCGAGGGTAAGCTCTCGACCCAACACCACCTGCTCAAAACCCAGTTTTTCCAACTCTTGGACCCGTTCCAAGCTGAGGTTGTCGCATTGGGTGCTGGCATGTAACGAAATGGGGGGCAAATCAAGCTGCAACAAGTTCAAATCCTGTAGGATCAAAGCGTCCACACCGGCGTTCCAGCAGTCCCAAGCCAGCTGTCGGGCCGGTTCCAGCTCGTTTTCATACAGCAGGGTGTTCAAGGTGACATACACCTTGGCATCGAACAAAGCCGCATGACGGCACAGTTTCTCAATATCCTCAATGCTATTACCTGCCTTCTCACGTGCTCCGAATGCAGGCCCACCAATATACACGGCATCTGCCCCATGGTCGATGGCCGCCAAGCCTACTTCCAGGTTCTTGGCGGGTGAAAGCAATTCTATTTTCGTGGTTTTCATGGATGCAAAGATAAAAAATAATAACTTTGCAAGCCCGAATATGAAACGTCACGTCAAACTCATATTGTTCATCCTGACTGTTGTACTCCTGTTCCTGCCCATGATCCAGGAACACACAAGGCTTTTCGACTTCAGGGCGTTGACCGGCGTAGTGGCAGAAGACCCCAAACCAAAAGCAGATCTTGCCCATGTCTCCAACCAAAGTTGGCAACGATGGACCGAGGCACATCTTCGGTTAAACTATGGTTTCCACGAGCCCCTCACCCGAATGTACAACCAATATCGCTGGGATGTCTTCCACCAGTCAAACCAGATAGAGCAAAAAAGACTTTTCATCGACAAGGACGGATGGATTTATGAGTCACAACACGTAGAGGAATTTTATGCGGGCAAGGGGCGGTGGTTTGCGAGCGACTCTCTCGGCATGGCCAATTATTTTGGTGAAGAGGCCTTGAGGCTTTATCAGATACAACAGATCTTGGAAACCCAGGGTACCCATCTATTTGTATTATTGCTCCCTGGCAAAGAAGTCATTTATCCAGAACATGTTCCCGAAACCGACAAATATCCGCACAACAAGACCTTCTCGGCCACTGAGTTTTATCACCAAAAGTTCGACGAGTTAGGGGTGAACTACATTGATGTCAACCCTTGGTTTCTGTCTATGAAAGACACGGTTGACTTTCTGCTCTACCCACAAACTGGCACCCATTGGAGCAACTATGCGGCCTTGTATGTAGCCGACAGCCTCATCCGTTACATGGAACAGTTGGGAAATATCAAAATGGAGCACTTCACCATTGGTGAGCGCGAAGAACGCACCGTCATTCCCGATGATGACCTGGAGCAGTTGATGAACTTGGCTCGACCGCTACCCAAAGCGCCCAATTACCAAGCGTCTTACACCATCCTTGAAGACAGCACCGCCACCAAGCCCTATCTCATTACCATTGGCGATTCTTACTTTTGGAACTTGCTGAACGCGACACCCTTTGGCAAAGTGATGCGTGACCTTCGTTACTGGTACTATTTCAACACTGTTTACTACGATCCCTTGCACAACAACGTCAAGGAAGCGGATGTACTACAAGATGTCATCGATGCCGATTTTGTGATGATCGCCTACTGCACGCCCCAAATCTACAACATGAGCCAAGGTTTCTCCCAACGGCTTTTGATGGAAATTTGTTGCAACGATGAAGAAATCAAAGCAGCAGAGAAAAGGCTGGCCAATGATATTCGAAACAACCCTTCATGGATGGAAGGATTGGTTAAAACTGCCGAAGCATACGAGATGAGCATCGATAGCGTTGTCATCGGAGAAGCCCAAAACAACATCCGCAAATACCCCAACCGGTTCATCCCCGCCTTGAGAGATTCCATTCCCTCTGCTCGATCCAGGAAATACACCATCGCCATCCATCGACGCGACGAGGAAGTGATTCAACTGGTAAACGCCATACGGCAAAATTCCCAATGGTATGGCACCATCGTTGAACAGGCTAAAAAATGGAACCTCTCCTCGGAAGAACTCCTATACCTCAGTGCTATTGATTTCCTGGAATCAACACATCGTGCTGAACCACAAAACGACTGACGGCCTCAAAGTTTTCCAATTCCTCCTGGTATTGTTTCAACAACGCTTCGTTTTCGATAGAAAAACCGATGACCGACGAATCCATGAGAATGAGTGTGTTCTTGTTGATATAGTATGTACCGCTGAAATAGTCGATCACGTCTCGGTTATTGCGCATAAAGCTCAGTTTCCGTGTGTTATGGTATGCTGACACCGTGTCGAACGAAGTACCCAACCAATGGCAGTGGTCGTCGATAGCATACTCATACTGCGCGTGCAGCCAAGCATTCAACGAGGGTGTGATGTCGAGATGCGAGACCACCGCTCCCATGGTCTTGGAGCGTTTCAACAGGGGAGACCAAAGCACCAGGGGAACATTGTAGTTTCGCAAAGCAATCCCCGTAGGCACCAAAGCCATCCGGTGGTCGCCGGTAATGACAAAAACAGTGTTGGCAAAATCGGGCTGTGAGGCGTAATAGTCCATCAATTGGCGAACACTTTGGTCCATATAGAGGTAACAAGCGTAAATATTGAGATTGCGAAGCACATTGTCACGTTCTTTCTTGTCGAGATCTGGGACCTGCTCCACCATCGCTTTCACCTGCTCTTCGTATTGCTCTATCTGCTCCACCATGAAAGGCTCATGGGTAGAAAGGGTCAGATAGATGTCCGCATGAGGCCTTTGGTCGGGGTTGTCCTGTTTGAAATGCCTGGCATAGTCAAACAACTGGTCGTCATCCAACCCCCAGCGGTAATTGTCGGCCAAAAGGTAATATTGGCTGCTGTCGGTCACCATCCGATCGGGGATCACAACATGGTTGACCTGATTAATTTCCATGAAACGGTCGTAATGGTCGAACTCGGAACTGCCTCCATAGAAAAACGAGGTGGTATAGCCGTTCCGTTCCAAATCAAGCATCAAGGAATGATGGCGAGGCATGGGTTCGATCGCCGCGAATCCGTAACGTCCGTGCGGTGCCGAAGCGAAAATCGACGGCAGCACGCCAAAGGTGCGCTCTGAAGTGGAAAAACAATTGGGCCAGAACAAGCCTGTAGAAGCCAAACTGTCGATAAACGGGGTGAACGACAATTGAGGATCCGTCACACCCGTCAAACGGCGACCCAAACTCTCTACGATGACAAACACCAAGTTGGGCGGAAGGCCATCGGAAGTTTGCCCAAAAAACGGACTCAGCACATCGGGATCGGTAGCCTTCCGATAGAAAGGATAGCCTGGTCGGTCGTATTCAAACTCGGGATGACAAGCCTGGTAAGCGGAGAGTTGCGCCATGGAAAGCGAATAGTCTTCCTCTCCCCGCTGACCGCCTTCGTTTCGCCAATAATCCGTGATCTTGATGTAGGAATAGGAAGGCTGGTTGACCGCCAAGCAGAAAGCTGTGCGGCTAGAATAAATCTTTTCGTTCCGAATAATACGCTTATAGGGAATAAACACCAACATAACCAACACCCCAGCAACCCACCAACACCACTTCCCCCTTCTCACTCCTAACTCCCCTCTCTTAACGAATAACACTACCATCCCCACTTGAAGCACAAACCACAGCACCTGAGCCAATGAAACAGAAGTGGTGGATGCAAACAAGGTGGTTTTCAATTCCTCTAGGGAATACACCAAGACAACGTGGTCCAAAGGCATGGTCAGGTTGCAGTAATATTCCGCCAACAAGGCCGAGACTACTGCGTACAAGATGATCAGGCCTTTGAAAATCCCCTTTGCGGTTTTCGGAAAGAAACAATAAACCAACAAAAACGGGAGTAGGCCAAAAGTGAAGATACGGCTTACCAAAAACAAATCGAAAAACGACCCTGAAAGGACCGTGAGCAACTGTCGCCACTCCAACCCCAGCCTGAAGTACACCTCCAGAAAAAACAAGGGACGCAGTGCCACCATGCAAACCAGTAGCAAAAGGTTCAAACGAACCCATTCACCCAGTCCTAAAACCAGTTTGTCTTTCAACACCTTCATCGTGTGACAAAAATACAACCTTTTTATTTATCTTTGCAGCCGCAAGGCGAATTTCATGGTATTCAGCAGCAACATATTCCTCCTCTATTTCCTTCCAGCGTTCTTCCTGGTGTATTTCATCCTGCCCAGGAAAGCCCGCAACTATTTCCTGCTGCTCGCCTCACTGTTGTTCTATGCTTGGGGTGCGCCCGAGTTCATCATCCATCTGATCGTTTCCGTCATCGCCAACTTCTATTTGGTACGATGGATGAACAAAACAGAAAAGCCTGGGGTGAAGAAACTGCTCTGCGGCATTTCCGTCGCCATCAGCATCGGGTTGCTGTTCTATTTCAAGTACGGCAACTTCACCATGCAGAACCTCAACTCGGTGTTGGGCTGGTTTCATGCCGGACCTTTGCAATGGACCCAAATCCTACTCCCCATTGGCATTTCGTTCTTTTCCTTCCAGAGTGTGACCTACACCTTGGATACCTATCGCAAGATAAACGAGCCGATGGAACGGTTGAGCGACTACATGCTCTATATCGTGATGTTCCCGCAACTGATTGCCGGACCCATTGTGCGCTACTGCGATATTGCC
Organism: uncultured Bacteroidales bacterium; assembly: GCA_946184615.1. Classification (GTDB taxonomy): domain Bacteria; phylum Bacteroidota; class Bacteroidia; order Bacteroidales; family F082; genus Limimorpha. Next base: position 66,492 of record CAMHFN010000005.1, on the reverse strand, counting down.
GACCAAATTCGCAACCGCGAGTCGCTCTATACTGACCGACTACAAGGTTTTTATCGCTTCGTCCTCGGTCTGTGCAAGAAAATCCTCATCGCCGATATCATTGGCTATCAAGTCGATCAAGTCTTAGGACCCTCCAATTACGACATCCTGTCGAGTGAACAACTTGCCGATATTGCCAGCCGGATCGCTGCTTTGGACAGCACCACGGCTTGGATCACCATCTTTGCCTTTACTTTCCAAATATACTTTGACTTTGCCGGTTATTCCGACATGGCCATAGGTTTGGGCCGCATGATGGGCTTTAAATTCCCCGAAAACTTCGATAACCCCTACGTTTCTACCACCATATCCGAGTTTTGGAGGCGTTGGCACCAGACGTTCAGCGTGTTCATCAAGAACTACCTCTACTTCCCTTTAGGCGGCAGCCGCGTGAAAACCGAAGCACGGAAGTATTTCAATCTGTGGTTCTGTTTCCTCGTTAGTGGTCTGTGGCACGGCGCTGCATGGAACTTTGTGGTCTATGGCGCTTTGCAAGGCATCTTCATCTGCGCCGACAAGCTCTTCTTGAAGAAATTCAACGAGCGCCTCGGCAAAATTCCAAGCGTGTTCTTCACCTTCCTCATCATCGTGCTCACCCGATGCTTCTTCCGTATCGAGCGCATCGATTTGTCCTGGCTTTTCATCAAACGTTTGTTTGCCTTTGAATTCGCGCCTTTCCATTTCAGCGACAACCCGCATCTTTACGTGACGATGCTCGTAGCCGCCTTCTTCTCTTTCTTCACCCTCTCCAAATTCGGCTTGAAGGTGCAAGACAAGGTCTATTTCACCGAGTACAACAAAACGGGACATGTCGTTGCCTTCGTGCTGAGCCTTTGCGCATTTGTGTTCTGCCTCGGCGCCCTCAACGCCAATGGTTACAGTCCGTTCATCTATTTTAGATTCTGATGAAAAGCCGCATTTGCATACTATTATGCCTGTTCACCCTGTTGGGGTTCGTCTTGATGTTCATTCAAGCCCAGTGGAGGCCTTTCACGCTGAAACCCTTGAACGGCTATACTCCCGATGTGGAACAGCCTGTGTTCACTTTGGAACAGTTCGCTTCGGGCGACTACCAAGAAAAACTGGAACGCTATGTCAGCGAACATCTCGGCTTCCGCGAACTTTTCATCCGCAGTTATAACCAAGCTGTCTATTCCTGCTTCAAGAAAATCACCAACGACCATATTGTTGAAGGCGAAGACCACGAACTTTTTCTCCAGATGTACCTGAACGACATCACCGGTGCCACACTCAAACAAAACTACCCAACTGTTGAACAAGCCAAAGCAGACGCAAGAAAGAACGTGCAGGAAACCTTACGGCTTATCGATACCCTTCAACAATTCAACATTGATTTTCTGTTTGTCTTTGCACCCTCCAAAACGGCTGTCTATCCCGAAAAAATGCCGTCATACTATCAAAAACAAATATCCGATTTCTCTTTAGAAGAATACTACATCGAATTATTTAAAGAAAACCACATTCCACATATCGACTTCCTCAGTTATTTCAAAGCCATAAAAGACACCGTGACTTATCCCCTTTACACTAGGACGGGTACCCATTGGGCCGAATCGACCATTCCTTGGGTCTCTGATTCAATATTGAGGAAAATAGAAACCCTCACAGGATTCGATTTAGCCGAAATAAACGATGTGGACGAGAATCTCACCAAGCATTATTCAGAAATAGATGCCGAGTTGGAGGCCAGCATGAACCTTTTGTTCCCTTATCCCAAGCCAGCCCTTCCCCGTCCTGTCGTTGCGCTCAGCGACACAGTTACCAAAGACCGACCTAATTTACTTGTCATCGGCGACAGCTATGCCAACCAACTGGTCTCCTCTGCATTCGCCCAAGCCTTCAACCATTGGGATTGGTGGGCTTATAATCGAGATATCCACTCATCACGGCCTCGTTTTAACTGGAGAATCGTCAATGAAGAGTTTGATGCCGTAACCGTGCTGCAAGAGGCCGACATCGTGCTGGCCGTGTTTACTCAGCCCATGATGTACAATTACATGTTTGAATTCCCCAGAACCGCACAGGAACTGCTTGAAAAAGGGTATTTCAACGAAGACGAAGCCATGGAAACCGTGATCCAGATGATCAAGGACGAGCCCAAATGGTATGAGGGTGTGGTGAACTACGCAGAAGAACACCACATCACTCTCGAAGAAAGCCTTACCAAAAACGCAAGGTATTGGCTGGACTGCCTGAAGCGTAAAATAAAACGACCAAGCCATGAAGAATAAAGACAATTGGATATACGGCATCCTCTTTGGCCTCCTGATGGTCTTCTTGTTCTCATTCATGATCCAAGAACACCTGAAGCCCTTCAAGACCAAGCCCTTGATGGGCTATTTCTTGGAGCCGGAAAAACCAAAGTTCCGCTGGGAATGGTATAAAAACGGCTATTTCCAAAAGAAAGTTGAAAACTATATCGCCAACAAATATGGTTTCCGTGAACCCATCATTCGCCTCTACCACCAATACAGTTGGGATTTCTATAGCAAGGAATATGTAAGCTATATCTATTCAGGAAAAAACAGATGGTTATATTACGATCATAATATTGAAGATTATTATGGTACTGAAATGTATCATTGGTATAAGGATGCTGAAGACGCCCGAAAAGGCTATGAAAAAGAGGTGCGCCTGCTGAACAAGGTTAGAGGAGTCTTGGCCGACTATGGGGTGACTTTACTCACCTTTATCGCACCGAGTAAGAGCATCGTCTACCCCGAGTATTTGCCCCCACGGGAGTTCGACACCACCAGTCTCAATGCCCAGGTCTATTTTGCAAAACGTTTCAAAGAGACAGGAATGCCCTGTTTTGAGATGAACGACTATTTCATCAAGATGAAGGACACCTGTTCGTTTTATCTTTTCCCGCCCACTGGGGATCACTGGAACTTCTCCTGCGTGTATGCCACCGACTCCCTGCTCCGTTTCATGGAACAACAACGCAACATCCAACTTGCTCGCCTCGAATACGCTAATACATGGTCCGACTCCTGCCGTATCGGCGATGACCAAAACCGCGACTTGGAGGGTGAGCTCAACCTGCTTCGTCCCATCACCTTCGATTCGAAATTCGCTTATAAGGAACAGGATTATCAAATCGTTAGCGACTCTACCACCGTGAAACCTGCCGCTTTGTTTGTCGGTAATTCCTTCCTGCTTCGGAGTATCGCCTACCTGCCTCCCAAAGAAGTGTTTTCCGATTTCCAGTTCTGGTACTACAACAAAGTGGCCTACCAAGGGGCGGATCGCCTCATCGACAGCGTGTCGTTCCTCAACCGGCTAGACTATCTGCTCGATGCCGACTACATCGTGTGGTTTTCGAGCAGCAGCCAGATGTATCGTGCCACCGAAGGCTTTGCCGAAGATGCCATCCTTCAGCTTTGCATTGGCGATAAGCGGTTCCAACAAAGGCTTCAAGAGCTTACCGATAGTCTCTCTCTCGACAGCAGCGCCCAAAAGGAACTCGTACACCAGATGCGTAACGATCCCGAAGCCTATTTCCCTGAAATCGCTGGCGAGGACACCCCCTCTGCCCGAAACCCCTTGCTCCTCAATGAGGAATACTGGAAAAAACGCGACATTCGAAAGCAGATCAAAGGGGATCCGCAATGGCTGATGATGGTAACCAACGCCATGGTGGTTGACCATCTCTCCTTGCAGCAAGCCATCGACCACGAGACTGAACGTGTAGCACAAGGCTTGCCCTCGCTTCGCGACAATTCCATTACCCCGGAGGAATACCGCGAAATCCAAATCAAACAGATGGAACAAAAAATCCGCTATGACGACAACTGGTTCAAGGCCTTAGAAAAAGAAGCTGTCGAAAAAGGCATCCCCGTGGATGATTGGGTGTACGAAAACGCCGCCTATATGGTAGACCATCAACAATAAAATGCTACTTTTGCAAATCCAATCTTGAGCCATGGTCTTTAGCAGCAGCCTTTTTCTCTTTTGGTTTTTGCCCATCTTCCTTGGGGTGTATTTCCTTGTGGATAGGCGCTACAAGAATGCCATTGCACTGCTGGCCAGCCTGCTTTTCTACGGCTTCGGTTCGCCTCGCTTTCTGTTGGTGCTGCTGTTTTCCATCCTTATCGACTTCTTCCTAGTAAGGCAAGTCGACAAAAGCCCGGACACGAAACGCCGGAAACTGTTCCTTGTCTTTTCCATCATCCTCAACATTGGCCTGCTGGCTTACTTCAAATATGCCAATTTCTTCATCGACAATTTCAACGTCCTATTAGGACTTTTTGGCTCGTCACCCATCCGTTGGACCAAGGTGGTGCTTCCCATCGGCATCTCGTTTTTCACATTCCAGAAGATGAGTTACAGCATCGATGTTTACCGCAAAACCTCGGCTCCACTTCAACAGATCACCGACTATGCCCTGTTCATCATGCTGTTTCCTCAACTCATTGCGGGTCCCATCGTACGATACAATGAAATTGCGGCACAAATCACCGACCGAAGCGCCAACGAGACGATCGACAACAAAATTTTGGGGTTCTATCGTTTTGTCCTCGGCCTATCGAAGAAAATGCTGATTGCCAACATCTTGGCGGAGTATGTCGACCAAGTGTTTGCCCTCCCCACGACCGAAATCGGTTTTTCGACGGCTTGGTTGGGCATTCTGGCCTATACGTTCCAAATCTATTTTGACTTCTCCGGTTACAGCGACATGGCCATTGGCATCGGGAAGATGATCGGCTTCAAATTTCCTGAGAACTTCAACAACCCCTACATCAGCAAAAGCGTTTCAGAATTTTGGAAACGATGGCATATCACCCTCGGCAGATGGATGATGGACTATCTCTACATCCCGTTGGGTGGCAACCGAAAAGGCAATGGCAGGACCTATCTCAACTTGTGGATTGTTTTCTTCCTATCGGGTTTATGGCATGGTGCCTCTTGGACCTTTGTGGCCTGGGGTGTTTTCCATGGGCTTTTCATTGTATTGGAGAAGATTTTCCAAAAGAAAGGTGCCCACCAAAAAAACACTTTCACTGCTTACCTCTCCGTTTTCTTCACTTTTGTGACCGTGATGATTGGCTGGGTGTTGTTCCGCGCTGATACAATAGGCTATGCCGTGCATTATGTGGGGGCTATGTTTGGCACCAACGGCAGCTCGCCCGCTCTTTTCGTCAACAGCCAGTTCGTTTTTACACTCATCGTAGCCGCCGTCTTCTCCTTCATCGGGTTGATACCCAGTGCCAAACTCCAATCCAAACTGGAACACCTCTCCACACTATCTACTCCATTCTCCAACCGGAATACGGTTTTATTTGGTCTTGTGATCGTCGTACTCCTGGTGCTCTCCGCTTCGTTCATCCTTAAAGGAAGTTTTAACCCGTTTATCTACTTTAGGTTCTAATGAAAACGTTCAAAAAAATAGGGTTCCTCGTACTGCTCCTGCTGCTATCCCTGCCGATGTTGCAGACGATTTTCCATGGGGTGGACGAAAAACCTTTGGATGGCGCTTACGTACCAGCAAAGAAGCCGGAGGTCACCATGAAGACCTTATTCCTTGAAACCGCCCAAGACTCGCTGATGACGTGGTGTACCGAGCAGACCGGGTTCCGAAACACCATGATACGGTTGAACAACCAATTGCTTTATTCTGCTTTTGGGAAAATCTCGGCCTTTGGTCCTGTGAAAGGCAACGACGACAACACCTTATTCGAAGAGTCCTACATCATCAGCTATACAGGCGAAACCTACCTTGGCAAAGATAGAGTCGACGCCATCACACGTCAACTCAAGGTCGTCCAAGAGATACTCCACACCAAAGGCGTCACCCTTTTGCCTGTCTTCGTTTTAGGCAAGGCTTCCTATTATCCTGAACTCATTCCGGAAAAATACATCTACCACGAGACCAACAACTACAAGGAATACCTGAAAGCCTTCGACGAACAAGGGGTGGAGATGATTGACTTCAACCGCTATTTCTGCGAACAAAAAGGCACAGAAACCCACCCCATCTACTGCAACCTCAGCGCCCATTGGACCGCTTATGCCGCATCATTGGCCATGGATTCGTTGGTGCATTACATGGAAAGCAAGACCCAACAAACACAGGCTCATGCTTTGATAACGGGTTTCGACACCACTTACCTGATGAATCAGGACGATGACCTTTATCGGATGATGAACCTGATGTTCCCCTTGAAGCACAACACCATCGACCAACCACGGTTCAGCTTCACCGAAGGCTACAAGCCCAAAGTGCTGGCTATCTCTGACTCCTATTGGTGGACCGTTTGGGCAGAGAACGTTGCCCTACCACAAAATCTCTTCAGTAACGGCGGCTTTTGGTTCTACAACAAGACCATTTACCCCGAACGATCGCCCATCCAAAATGTGGAATCCATCGACTATAGACAAGAGATTGAAAACCAAGAGTTTGTGCTTTTGGTCTGCACCGAAGCCACCAACCACCTTTGGCCTTACGGTTTCCTTGAGCGTTATCTGAGTGATTATGACCGGGTGTTCCTTGGAAAACAATCGTCGCAATATGATGCTGCCGACAGTTTGTATTTCACATTTAGAAGCCAGGAAATCGAAAGAATCATCGAACACATCAAGACCATACCCGAATGGTTGGAAAGCGTAACACAACAAGCAGAAAACAAGGGTATTACTCTAGAGCAATCGCTGTGGGACAATGCTGACTATGCGTATCGAACAAACATCGAACCAAAGGGATTTGTCAAATAAGCCCTTCTATTCTTTAGAATCTGAAATAAATAAACGGGCTGAAACCTGTAGCGTTCATGGCGGCTATGCTGAAGAACAGCAGGAAGATGGAAATCAGCCAAGCAATGATGTGTCCACCCGTGCCATAATTCTTGTAAAACACCACTTGTTCGATCTTCTTGCCAAAGGGAAACAACGTCAAGAAGGAGAACACCATGGCGATGATCAGCATGGTATAGAACTGTCGTCCTGCACCCCAGCTGAATCCCTCGAAGTTGAACGAGAACATCGCCTTGTAATAATCAAAGGCTTGACCGATGCTGTCGGCTCTAAACAACACCCAACCGAAGTTCACAATGACAAAAGTGAGCAGTGTCGTGAGCAAAGCGACAGGAGTCGATAGTTTGTCTCTCTTGACTTTCAGCATTTTCTCCAACACGATGAAAAAGCCATGGAATGCGCCCCAGGCCACAAACGTCCAAGCAGCCCCATGCCACAACCCCGACAAAAGGAAGCAAATCCATAAGTTGAGGTACGTACGGCTCCTTCCCCGACGGTTGCCGCCCAACGGGATGTAGAGGTAGTTCATGATAAACGCCCCCAGGGTGATATGCCAGCGACGCCAGAACTCGGTGATGGAACGGGAAGTGTAGGGATTGTTGAAGTTTTCGGGAAACTTGAAGCCCATGATGCGTCCCAGACCGATGGCCATGTCGGAATAACCTGAGAAGTCAAAATAAAGCTGCATCGTATAAGCCAAACTGCCGATCCAAGCGGTACCCATGTCCAAGGTGGATACATCTCCACCAAAACAAGCATCCGCTTGCACAGCGATGACGTCGGCGATCAGCACTTTCTTGGCCAAACCAATGACGAAACGGTAAAAACCTTGGAGGCATTCGTCGGGCGGACTCTCTCGATGACGCAACTGCTGTTCCACATCACCGTATTTCACGATGGGACCTGCAATCAGCTGGGGGAACATCATGATATACACGATGTAATCCGTCAGTTTGTCCATCGGCTTTACCTGACCCCGATAAGTGTCCAAAACGTAGGTGATCGACTGGAAGGTGAAGAACGAGATTCCGATAGGCAAGACAATCTTGGATAAAGGAATACCGTTTATTCCAAACAACGAAAGTATAGCATTAACATTATCAACCAAGAAATTGGCATATTTGAAATACACCAAGAGCCCAAGGTTGATCACAATGGCAATGGCACACAACCATTTCTTCTTTCGAACTGCTTCCGTGCGACACATCGCCTTCACCAGGAAATACGTCGCCGTGGTGGAAGCCAACAGGATCAAAATGAATTCCGGCCCACCATAAGCATAGAACACGATGGAAAACAGCAAGATAACGTAATTGCGGAACCTGCGGGGACACACAAAGTAGAACAGCAGGAAAACCGGCAGGAAATAGAGGAGAAATACGTTGCTACTGAAAACCATAGGGATGCTGTTGTTTTATTATTCTATGACAATTTCATATACACGACCTTCGATGTCGGTTTTGTTATAGGGAATCAATCCCTGTTCCCAAACGATGGGCGGCCACCATTCGGAATAATGGTACTCCTGGGTGACGATGCACTTCATTTGGTTGTTGGGAATGCTGGAATGTTGGTCGTCGATATAGCCCATCACTTCCATGTGATTAGGGTCAGGACCGAGGCGCCAGATGATTTCCGTGGGGCGCCATTCAATTTCGTAATAATACCAATCCGCCTTGAAGTCGGCATTCGCCATGGGTGTACGTGAAGTCAAGGCCTTGTAGTGAGGATACCATCGCATGACGGGATAGCTGTGGGTCTTGTCGTAGGTAATGGTATCCAACCCGCCTTTGAACTTCGGTGGGGCGGTGGACGCCAGGTCCCAATTGGTGCAACAGAACATCACGTCATTGTTTTGGGTGGCGTCCTCCTCGCAATTCTCCCTATCGCTGCGCGACCATCTGTAATACTCCCAAGGCCAATATTGCGAGGCTTTCACAATTTCAATATCAATTTCTGAATAGGGGTGATAAGGGGTACGCTGGGGATGCTCCGAATCGTCCCATTTGGGGATATAGCCCCCATCGACAAAGTTGGGGCGTCGCTGGTTCCATAACCCGCCATCGGCATAAATCAGCCAAAAGGCATAGGTCAGGCCGTTCCAGATATTCTCGTCGTTGAGCATCTCTGGGAATTTGATTTTGCCACGGTATTTGCCGTAGGTGAAGCCCACACGGGTGCGGACGCCTGTGGATTCCTTACGGAGGTTACTTTCGGTGCTGGCCGGATTGATCAGCGTGATGGATTTGCCATCGGGAGCCACCTTTACTGTGGTGCCGGGCTTGTCGCTCACCACAGGATAGTTCATCTGGAGCTGTGTCGAATCGAAACGGGTTTTGTTGGATTCATACTCCGCCCGGGTATAGGGATCTTCGCCCACCACATCCTTGATGACAGGGATGTTGCGAAGCGTATATTGCTGGCTGACATGGCTGAAGAACTGTTCATACAAGGCATTGGGTGCTTGGACATCGCCATAATTCAAACCTTGCCGGGCATCCAGCACCGCACGCGTCTTCAACATCCGGCCAGATTTGACAACTTTAATATGCTTGGAGGGATGCGTCTCAAACCAACCAAAAGGATTGACCAGATGTCCGTGTTCGTCAGACTGTCCAATGTATTGAATATAGTCGGGAATCTCAGCCAGACCCTCGTCGTCGCAAAGGACCAGCATAAAACTGTATTTTCCGGCCCGAGGGTTGCGTTTCCAGCGTTGGTTGGCCGCTTCCTTGTTCAAGTTGTGACCCGCCGACCATACGGCATCAATAAACAACTGGTCTTCAACACTGATATGGTTGGCGATCGCTTTTTGTACCACGGCATCATACCATTGTGGGTCCTTGCGGATATCCTGTACCTTGGCTTCTATACGGGTTTTTACGCCCCATTCATCGAAAACGTCCGAACCGTAGTAGATCCGTTCGTCCCTGGGATTGCCCACGATGCGCAAAGCGTCTCTAACCACCCAATGCTCAACGGGCTTGAAGCCGATCGTAACATCTTCCCAGCTGCCATAAAAATTCTCCACGGACAACGCACTGGTGTCGGGAAACTTATAACTCTCGTTCTGATAATAAATCTTATAATACAAGCCCTTTTTCGGGGCAATAAAACGAAAATGGAATAAACCGTCTCCTTCTTCAGTTTGCTGGAGCGATGGAATGCAGATCCCGTCGGTCACCGCATTCTCCAAATCCATATCAAGGCTGACCGTACGTCCAACACCAAAGTTGGTCATGGGACGAAAATGACAGTTGACACTTTGATGGATGAAAAAAGCAGCTGCCACAACGATCAAAGCAAGAACGAGAAAGAGAAGGATGCGTTTTTTCATTGTCGGACGATTTTGATAAAATGCTGATCCATTTTTAACACATAAACCCCAGAAGGCACTGAAAGAGGAAGGGTCATCCTGTTTTCGCCAGTGTTTAACACGACTTGTTCATGAAAGACTTCCTGACCCCAAAGGTTAAACACGGAAAGCTCACACCTCTTGGGGGATGTCGAAACCATTTTCAAGGTCAATTGATCCTCGAAAGGATTGGGAAAACAGTCAAGCGTTGGGATAGGGTCAGGGATATCGGGTGCATTCAAGAAGCAACTCAACTTTTGTTCTATTGTGGCATTCAGTGTACGGAGATGCTCATCCACACGAGTCACATCTTCCTCCCATTTCTCCATAGAAGAAGGAAAACCGAAACGCTTGCTTTGGGATACGACCTCCGGTCTTATCTGCGCACAAATGACATGGAAAAGAGGAGAGATCTGGTCATAATGCAAAGAATGAGCAAGCAATTGATGAAAACGGGCGGTGAAGTGTGTTTTAAAAGTTTGATTATCAATAAGTTTCCTAAAAAACAACGTGGCTTGAAATGCTGAGGGATTGTTTCCGATGCTCACGCTAGAGGTGTCTGTGGCATTGGCAAAGACATCCCAATCCCGGAAGAAACAACCATCCCCGTCATAGAAAATCCAACGCCATTTTCCATGGGTATGTTGCCAGCAACGAACATTGTTTTTCGGCCAGTCTACATTGCCAGAATATAGTTCAAAGATCTGATAATCAATAAAATTTTCCACATCAATCTGCTCACACAGATGGTGGTAGTTTTCTTCAAGAGAGAGATCCGCCTCCTCTACCCATTGAAATAATTCGTTCCATGGGGTGTCGTCGCCATGTTCAAGCATATACCATTGCTTGATGATGTTGCTTTCGTCCAAATCAACGTCAAAGTGGTCTTCCAGATAGCGTTCATCAGGGGATTCCTCCAAGGCATAGATACCCCAATATTCTCCGTTGAGGTAAAGCACCATCTGTCTCGAAGCCAAGCCATCCATATTGAGAGTGCGGGACACTTGCTGGGCAAATTGGTCCTGAATCCCCGTAGTCATCCAATTGCTACAACGAAACGGCTTCAGACACAGATGTTTGTAACTGTCAAGTGGGGCATTTTCAGGGAAGAAGACATGTTCAAACCGTTTTTTCCCGTATTCCTCTTTGGCAAAAACCTTCAAACCTTTCTGCTGGAAACGCCTGGAAGCACCTCCGTGGGTACGCAGGCCGGCGATTTGGTTGACACCCGTGTTATCCTGTTCGTAGAACTCTACGTTACACGGTTTTTCCCATTCAAGCCCTTTACAAAAATAATTCCCCGTCCAATCCACCAAATTCGGACTGAACCAAGCTCCGGGAACCAAGATCCCCTTGTAATAGCCAAACAGATCCAGTGAATCGGCACAAAGCGAGAAGACCGGCAGTCCATGGGTGTTGCAACCCAAGGACTGGATAAAGTAACTGTTGGTGGTCACTTCGCTGATACAATGCTCCTCTGCATCGAATACTGCGGCACGGATGACGACACAATGAGCCACGCTATCGGGGTAATACATGTCTTTCTCCGGAGCCACTTGGATGGTGTAGATGTCGGAGGTAGAATAAAGACTTTCGTCCAACAGCAACGGCTCGGTGTAAAGCCGAGACTGTGCTGTTGGACGATTGCCGTTGGTGGTAAAACGGATATGGTGTTGCGAATAGAAAGGACTTATCTCCAACACGGGAGATTCCTCATAAAAGCCTCCGGGTACCGAAAAGCAAGCCTTCTCGATGGGTTGTGATGTGCCAAAAAAAGGCACAAGCAGCAGAGGCAATATCAACAACAGCTTTTTCATTTTACCGAGGGTGACTCATCGGGAGCGATGGTCATGATGGTCATCCTTCATTTTATTTTTTATTTCTTCCCTTTTTTGGGTTTGACGGTCTTGGGAGCTTTGGGCTCTTCTGGAACTATTTCCTCTTCAATTTCTTCTCTGACGGGTTCTGGTTCCGACTTGCGGATGTCGAGTTCGTTAATGAGGTTGGTGGCACCGGCATATTTGTCGATGATGAAGAGTACATAGCGGGCATCCACGTTGATGGTACGCTGCAAGCGCGGTTCGAAGTTGACGTCGCCGCTCATGGCTTCCCAGTTGCCGTCGAAGGCCAAACCGATGAGTTCGCCTTTGCCGTTCATGATGGGGCTGCCGGAATTACCACCAGTGATGTCGTTGGTGGAGAGGAAGCACACGATGAGGTCGCCATTTTCGTCGGCATACGGACCGAAGTCTTTCTTTTCGATGAGGTCGATGAGGCGTTTGGGAGCATCGAATTCATAATCGCCAGGCACATATTTCTCGAGGATACCGTTAGCGGTGCACACATAGTCGTAATGCACAGCATCGGCAGGCATGTAGTCTTGCACTGAGCCATAGCTCATACGCATGGTAGAGTTGGCATCGGGATAGAGGCTCTTCTCAGGGAACATCTCGGCATAGTATTCACGCAAGCCCTTGACGAAGATATGGTCGTTCTCCTGGGTGGCCGTCATGGCCATACGGTACTGCGGGACAGCCTGCATGATGACTTCTGTCATCTGTTCGCTGATTTGGAAGGCATAGTCCTTCTTCATCTTCTTGGCATTGGGCTTGGCAATGAAAGCCTTGATGCTCTCGGGAGTGGCGAAGAGGGAATTCTCATAGATGTAGTCGGCGAAAGCATCGATATCGCCATCAAATTTCTTGTCGACGACTTTGCTGTAGAACTCAGGAAGTTCTTCTTCGGCAAAGGCTTTGCGATAGAGCTTCAACATCTCGGCAAACATCTTGTGTTCCACCTGAGGATCGGTCTCGGCAAACATGGCATCCACATCCATGGCTTGAAGTTCCATGGCAGCAGCTTCTTTCATGTCTTTATCATCGCCGGTAGCGGCCATATAGTACCCCATGAAGGCAGCAGCGTTACCTGCGGGACCCATTTGGGAGATGAAGTTCGGATAATAGACGTATTTGGCGATCTGACCCAGTTGGCTATAGGCTTCCTGCAAGTTTCCGAGAGCGTCTTTGTATTCGTCTTTGTTGTTGCGGTTCACCCACAGCATGAAGTTGTTTTCAAGTTTCACCTTGGCTTCACTCACTTTGTTTTTGCGGAGCATGGTACACTGACCGATGAAGTTTTTCCACGTATTGGCCAGACCGGCGTGGTTGTCGGCATACATCAGGTTGATGGCATCGTCTTTTTGCATGAATTCATCCATCACTTCAAGTTGTTTGCCAAAGATGTCGATGATGATGGGATAGAAGGTATCCACGTTATAGTCGATGCCGTAGCTCGACATGTAACGCTCGGTGGTGCCCGGGAAGCCCCAAATCATGGTAAAGTCATCTTGTTTCACACCATCAAGGCTGATGGGAAGGTGATGCTTGGGCGTAAGCGGCACATTGTCCTTGCTATAAGCAGCCGGGTTACCGTCTTTGTCGGCATACACGCGGAAGATGGAGAAGTCACCCGTGTGACGGGGCCACATCCAGTTGTCGGTGTCGCCACCGAACTTGCCGATGGAAGAGTTGGCCACACCCACCAGACGAACATCAGTGTAAACTTGATACACAAACATATAGTATTCGTTTCCTTCAAAGAAACCTTTGATGACGGGGTTGTACTTGCCGTCTTCCGAGGCAGCGGCCTCAAGGTCTTTAATCTTGGCGCTGATGGCCTTGTTACGAGCTTGCCAGTCCATGTCGCTGAGGACGACGCCAAGCACTTCGTCGGTGACGTTTTCCATACGAACGAGGAAAGAGGCCGTCATGTCGGGAGCGGGCAGTTCTTCGCTGTAGTTCTTAGCCCAAAAACCGTCTTTCAGGTAGTCGTGTTCCACTGAGCTGAGTTTTTGGATGGAGCCGTAACCACAGTGGTGGTTGGTGAAGAGCAGGCCGTGCTCGGAGACAATCTCACCCGTGCAGAAGAAACCACGAGGTTTGGCTTCACTACCCAGACCTACGATGGCGTCTTTCAGGCTGCTGTGGTTAATGCTATACAATTCTTCGGGAGTCAGCTGAAGACCCATCTTCTGCATATCCACATAGTTCAAACGCTCCACGAACATCGGGAGCCACATGCCTTCGTCGGCACGCACTCTGCCAACCATGGCCAGGATGGCGAGAGCAAATACGAGTAATTTTTTCATTTAAAGATTTGATATTTAAAGATTTATTGATTTATTGATTGCGGATTATGTTTCCATCTTCTTGCTTCTTACTTCTTACTCCTTGCTTCTTACTTCCCCATCAGCACATTCGGCCCCATATTGTAGTAGATGTCCACCGGAATGCCCGCGTTGTTCACACGGTCAAGGTCGGCTTGCAGTTCGGGTTTGATGAGCATGCGCTCTTCCATCCAGGCTTTGGTGGCTTCGTAGTCGCCGTTGCCTTGATTCACGAGGATTTCACCAGCAAGTTTTTCCACAGCCACCTTCATCTTCTCGAAGTCGATGGCGTATTGGCCTTGTTCGTTACGGGTGAAAGCACCTTCGTTCTGCATATAGTTGAATTCAATCATGTTGGCCTTGCCGTGGGCACTGGCGGCACCGAAACGCACCGAGCGGAAGATGCCGGCGAGGAAGGTGGTGTAATTGTCGACAAGTTCCGTCGTAGTGTACTCACCCATTTCAGCAAGCTTGGTCACCAGATAGAGGCCCAACACGTCGGCCTTGGCTTCTTCGATCGCATTATAGAGGTTGCCCAAAGCGCTATGGACGGAGCCTTTTCCGGTGATGGTGTTCTTGATACCCATGCCGTGGGCGGTTTCGTGGAACATCACATTGGCGAAGAAAGCATCAAACTTGATGTGTTCCATCGATTCGGGGGTCATCAGCACCCCTGAGATCGGTTCCAAGATCTTTTCGAACTTGGCCTGCATGGCATTTTTGAGCTGAAGCTTGCGGGTGCCGCGTTGCAGCTGAACACGCTCGTCGTTGGGCAGGTTGATGGCAATGGTCTTGCTGTTGGCATTGCAGTCGCCCGCATAGTAAACCACATCGTAGGCAGCCAGATCCACATCCGAGCCTGGGACTTCCTTCTTGTATTCCTCCGGCACGGGAAGCTGTTTCTGCAGTTCTGGGACAAACTGGGCATAACGGGCCAGTTGTTTGGTCCACTCTTGGTCCTTGATGAGGATGAAAGCCTCGTGCGATGCCTTGATGCCATAGCGGGCATCGGTGTAGTTCTCGATAGGTCCGATCACCATATCGATGTTGTTGTTGCGGACATCCATCCAACGCATGTCGCTTTCCAAGTAATCATCCGTGCGAAGTGCCATGGCACGGAGGCGGAGGTATTCGGCAAATTCCTCGTCGCCAGCCAGTTCAGAGGCATCGTCCAGCAAGGAAGCAGCCTTCTTGATCTGCTCCTCGAAATACTCATGATACCACACACACTTCAAGGCACCATTCTCGTCACGGACGATCATGGTATACTGACTGGTCTTGTTGGGATCGTCAAAGGCATTCCACTCCTCTTCGGTCATGTCCTGAGGATAGAACTGGGCGCCGGCAGGTTTCTCGCCAATACCCTCTACGAAGGACTTGTTGTTGTCGAGGCCATCCCAAGGACCATAGGTAATGCAAGCAAATTTTTGCAAGTCAGGATCGCTGATTTTGGCCATCAACTCGGCTTTGTCGCCATAGTTCTCTTTCCAGAAAAGGTCTTCCATGATGTCGGCCGCTTCGAAGAGCAGGGGAAGCATTTCCTTTTCGTTCTCGCTCAGGTGGCTGATGTCGGTGGTCAGCGTGTACTCGGCATATTTGTCGATCAACTTGGGTTGTGGTTGTTCTTCCACGACTACTTTGGGGGTGTTTGTGCAAGCAACAGCAAGTAAAGCTATTGCCGCAAAATAAGTTAATTGTTTGATTTTCATTGTTTTATATAATTAAAATCGATTCCACACAATAAGCGTGCAAATTTACGTCATTTTTCGTAATATTGCAAATCATTTTACAACCATGAAAAAACGCAAGGTTCCACATACTTTTGTCATTGTTTTCTGCTGCATTTTACTGGCGGCTATGATGACTTGGTTCATCGAGCCCGGGAAGTACGTCCAAGAGCAGGTCAACGGTGAGTCGGTGATGACGTTTTATTACCAAGACCAGCTACCTGAGCCGTATGCCACAGAGTTTCATGCCGAGCCCCAGACCTGGCAGGTGTTTTCAGCCTTGTTTAAGGGGTTTGAGAAACAGAGTGGCATTATCGTGTTCATTTTGATTGTCGGCGGTGCTTTTTGGATCATGAACAAAAGCAAGGCCATCGATACGGGAATCATGGCGTTTTTGGGCTTCACCAAAAAGTTGGAGCGTCGCAAGTGGATACGGAAGATTGGGGTCAACAACATCGTCATCATCTTGATCATGTTGCTCTTCAGCCTCTTTGGCTCCGTATTCGGCATGAGCGAGGAAACCATCGCCTTTACCTTGATCATCATCCCCTTGGCCATCTCCATGGGTTACGACTCCATCGTGGGGGTCTGCATGGTGTATGTGGCGGCACACATCGGTTTCTCGGGCGCCATGCTCAACCCCTTCACCATCGGCATCGCCCAAGGCATCGCCGATATTCCCTTGTTCTCTGGCATCGGCTACCGTTTGGTTTGTTGGGTGATCCTGACGATTGTCGGCATTGTTTTCGTGCTGCTTTATGCCAAAAAGGTGAAGAAAAACCCCATGATTTCGGTGGTTTACCAGGATGATGAATATTGGAGGAAACAGAAGGCAGAAGACGGGAGGCAGGAGACAGAAGACAGGAGACAGAATAGTAACCGTCCGGCCTGGTGGGTTTACGGCTTTGTCACCGCCATTTTGTTGTTTTGTGCCATCCGCTTCCCCATGACCACCCTAAAAATCGGCCATAGTGCCACCCTCCTCCCTTTGCTGCCCATCGGAGCGGGTTTGTTTGCCCTTGTGGGTTTCTTCGCCCTTCGAAAAGGAGTGCCCTATTTTGTTCTAACCCTTTTGTTTGGCACGGTGTATTATCTCGTCACTGGAGTGCTGGGTTATGGCTGGTACATCATGGAGATTGCCACGTTGTTCCTGTTCATGGGCGTGTGTAGCGGTCTGGCCATCGGCAAGAGTGCCAGCGCCATTGCCAAATTGTTCATCGAAGGCATGGGGGACATCCTTTCCGCAGCCATCGTGGTGGGTCTGGCAGCAGGCATTGTCATTGTGCTGCAAGACGGTGGCATCATCGACACTATTCTTTACGGGCTTTCCAAGTCGATGAACAACCTCGGTACCATCGCCTCCACCGAGATCATGTACGGCATCCAGACGCTCATCAATATCGTGATTCCTTCAGGTTCGGCCAAAGCCGCCATCACCATGCCCATCATGGCACCATTCAGCGATCTGATTGGGGTGTCGCGTCAGACCACGGTGATGGCTTTCCAATTTGGCGATGGGTTTACCAACATGATCACCCCCACCTCCGGTGTACTTATCGCCACCCTAGGTGTGGCCCGCATCCCATGGGAAAAATGGGTGCGGTTCATTTGGAAGTTCATCTTGGTGCTCATCGTCATCGGTGGGTTATTGCTCATCCCTACCGTGACCATGAGTTTGAATGGATTTTAAAGTGCTAATCTATTTACTCCATTTGGTGCAACTATGACAGTTCTTCGGAGCTTTTCGCTGCCCGAAACGCTCTTGGCTTCGACAACTGACCAACATTAGGGCCGTGGCCATCACCAACAAAACGAGTAGGATTCGATTTCTTTTCATCTTCACTTTCTCTTTTAACTCTTCACTTTGCCAGCCATTGCGAAGGATTTAGCGTCTCCGTGCCGTGTCGCAACTCAAAATGCACTTCGGTCTTCCCTTCTGAACGATCGGTGTGTATCTTGCCAATGTTCTGCTTGGTCGTCACCTTGTCGCCTCGATTCACATAAACCTCGTCGAGTTGTGAATACACCGTGAAATAGTCGCCGTGACGGATGATGACACCGATGTTGGAAGCGGATGGCTTCACCACGCTCACCACGACCCCCTCGAACACACAACGGGCTTTGGCGTTCTCGCTGGTAGCAATATCTATGCCGTTATTGGTTACCGTCACCTTACTGGAGACGGCCGAAGTATGTTTGCCATAGGAACTGGAAATCACACCACGTTCCACGGGCCAGGGCAGTTTTCCTTTATTGGCCGAAAACGAGGTAGAAAGGATTTTCTCCGAGGGAGTGAGCGCCATCTTATCGGATTTCGTGGTCGTAGTACTCGATTTCTTGTTTTTTTCCTTGTTCTTTTTTGCTTCGGCAGCAGCTCGCTCGTTGGCTAAACGGATTTCTTCGGCAATGATATCATCGATTTGCTTCTGGAATTTCTTGGCTTGTGCTTGCTTGTCCTTGATATTCTGCTGGATACTGCCCTCCTTCTTTTTGAGCTGTGCCACTTGGGTGTTTAGCTCCTCCTTTTCCTTTTTCATCGCCTCTTGCTGGGCTTTCTCTTCGGCCAATAGCGCTGCCTGTTCTTCACGAGCCTTCCTGTTGGATTCCACCTCGTCTCTTACTTTTTTTTGAGCATTGGCTATCTGGTCCATCTTGGTCTTTCGGGCATCAGTAAATTGTTGGATGTACCGCATACGTCGCATAGCTTGGTTAAAATCCTCTGAGGCAAAGAAAAACTCCAATTGGTCGTAATGACTTCGGTTACGGTAGGCGAACTGGATCATTTTGGAATACTCGCCACGTAGTGTTTTAAGCTCGCCATTCAATTTGTTGATGTTGCGCTCACCCTGATGGATATTTTCGTCAAGTACTTTAATTTGTTCATTATAAGCATTAATAAGTTTTTGACGATTTTGTATTTTCTTATCAAGCAAAGTCACCTGATTCAAAGTCACTTCTTTGTTTTTTGAGGTCTCTTTCAACAGCTTATTGGCTGTTTCGATTTCCTTTTGCAAGGCATTAATTTGTTTTTGAAGTGATTCTTTGGTCTTTTTTTGGGCATAACCTCCAGTAGCACATAGCAGGGCTAACAGCAACAAAAGTCCGGTTCTTACGACTCGTTTCATGGTTTCATTCTTTTATAGTTCTTGTTGATTTTGATTGGGAAGCTGGTTGGTTCATCCCAATGGATATCCGAGTATTGTATTTTAGCCATATAGGGGCCCCATTGAATCTCCACGTGGTCGGAGGAGCCATCACCGAGCAGCATAGCCTGTGTTTCCTGCAAAGAAGGAACCTGAAGGGTCTCAACTAAGACGGACCTCGGTTCCGCCAAATAGGTTTGGTTCAATCGATTGACCAGAACGACAGAGTCTTGCGTCACCAAGGTGCGGATACTTTCCATACCCATAAAAGCCGACACGGAGACCCACACCGTGCTATCACGACACATCCTAAGATTTCCAGAAAAAGGAAAATCTTCGCCCTCCATTTTCAACTCTCCGCTCATTTTGGCAGTCATCCAACGGTAATCGGTACCATGTGCTATGGGCGATACCAGTTTTTTCTTGGAGGTACACGACACCACAAGCAGTAGCACCAAAAGGAGAAGAGAAAACGTTCTGTTTTCTATTTTCCGTTTTACTTCCCATTTGGTCGGTGAGCCCTTAGTTACCTCCCTTGGGTCGGTGAAGGCTACGCCGTTCGGGGTTCCGTTCTCCGTTCTCCGTTTCATAATTCTTCCGCTTTGGTACGGTATTCTGCTGCCTTTTCGGGTTGGTTCACCTTTTCAAGGATGTCGGCATAATGCTGGTAATAGGTCTTGTCGGGCTGCTGTAACTGTTGGATGGCCTTGCTCATTTGAGTTTCGGCGGCTTCATATTCTCCTTTTTGGTATAGCACCCAGGCATAGGTATCCAAATAGATGGCGTTATCCGGAGAAAGTTCCACGGCATGATGTGCCATGGTCTTTGCTTCGTCAAGGCGTTCTTTCTTCAAAGAAAGATAATAAGCGTAATTGTTTAACACCAAGGCGTTGTCGGGATCGAAACGGAGTACCCTATCGTATGCCTCAAACGATTTTTCCTCCTCTCCAACCGCATGGTAAAGGTCACCTAAATAGCTGTCAAAATCAGCGAGCAGCTTTTTTTCGATCACAAATTTGCGACCTTTTTCAAAATAATCGATAGCCTCGTTATCCATTTTCTTAAGTGCATGTGACACCCCCGCAAACCAATAAAAGACCGGCTGGGTAGGATAGTATTGCAAGGCCTCAACAGCGTGTTTCATCAATGAATCGGTCTCCATCAGCGGGGCTTCGCAAAGCACCAGATACTGCCATGCACCGTAGTTGGTACGGTCAAACTCCAAGGCTTTCAGCGACATGGCTTTACACGATTGAAAGTCGTCGCGTTTGATATAATAGGAAGCCAGAATCAGATAGCCTAGCTGGTTGTCGGGATAAGCCTCAATGAAGGCTTGGCCTGCCTGAAATGCTTGTTGGTCGATGTTTTTGGCCTCTTGAAACTTGTTGAACCAGTATTCATAGATGTTCGCCTTGGTATTGAAGTCGAGGTTTTCGTTATGGATGGCATCAAGCAGTTCCTCGAAGGCTTTGTCCAATTCTCCTTTTTTCTCGTGGTACTCAAGCAGCGAGATATTGATGTACTGGTCGTTGGGATCCATCGCCTTGATTTTGTCGTACATCGCCAAAGCCTTTTTCTCTTTTCCTGCGTCCATATAGGCATTGGCCAGCATGTGGTAATAGCGCGTGTCGGCACCTGCCTGTTTTACGAGAAGGTCGGTTTTTTCGAGCGCTTTGTCGTAATTCTTTACCACCATGTAGGCATCGATCAAATCGGCCAACATGTTGATGTCGCCAGGGTATTTGGTGGTCAGCAGCTCATAGATTTTGATGTACTCGTCAAACTGTTCCTGGTTACGGTAAAAAATGGCCAAGCGCATCTGATACCATTTGTTTTCCGGGTCAAGCTCTGCCGCCTTTTTGCTCATGGCAAAACCCTCCTCCAGTTTTCCTGCTTTGACATATTGCTCGCTCAATTCAAACATGGAGGCTGCATCGTCGGGCATGGATTTTAAGGCTTCCTCGAAGCAGCTAATGGCACCTTCCGTATCGTTTTTGTATTTGCATTCGAGACCTTTGGAGAACGCATGGGCGTTTTTACGAACGTCCACCTGCCCAAAAGCAGCAGTTACCACCAACAGCAACCCGATAATAATCCATTTTCTCATTTTAATACTTCGTTTTCCGTTCTCAACTCCTCCCCGTATGTCCAAACCCACCTTCTCCCCGCTCCGTCACCGAAAGCGATTCCACCGCAACCGTCTCGACTTGTTCGCATCGGGCGATAATCAATTGCGCAATACGGTCACCACTATGGATAACAAACGGTTTGTCGGACAGATTAATCAAAATCACACAAACTTGCCCACGGTAATCCGCATCAATGGTACCAGGGGTATTCAGGACCGTAATGCCGCTTTTAAGGGCCAGACCACTGCGAGGCCGCACCTGACCTTCAAAACCCTCAGGAATCTCCATATAAAGGCCTGTGGGTACCAAAAAACGCTGCATGGGTTCCAAGGTAACAGGGCCTTCGGGTAACCAAGCACGCAAGTCCATCCCGGCGGAGTTCACGGTCTCATACGTCGGCAAGGGATTGTTGGATTGATTGACTATTTTGAGTTTCATGGAGATTTAAAGATTTAAAAATTTAAAGATTTAAGATTTCTTTTTGAAGAAGGAGGTGACTCCTTTTATCAAATCACGTTCCATAAAGCAGATAAAGGCAACAAAGACCAATAACAAGGCCGTGTTGACGACCAGGGTCCATGCTGTGTTTTCGATATGGATAAGTTTTTGGACAAAATAAAGGACTATGGCAAGGGCAAAATAAAGGAACGCTGATTTCAAATGATAGGGAATGGGGGCTTTTTTCTGGCCAACGAAGTAGGATAACACCATACAGGTGCCATAACCCGCAAAACCGCCCCAAGCACAAGCCATATAGCCGTACTTTGGTACAAAGATGAAGTTGATGGCGAGCAACACGATGCAACCGATGGCTGAGAAAATAGCACCCCACCAGGTCTCATCAATAAGTTTGTACCAGAAGGAGAGGTTGAAATAGATGCCCATGAAAATCTCGGCCATCATCACGATAGGCACCACGCGCAAACCTTCCCAATAATCGCTTTTGATGATATGTTTTAAAATCGGCATATACATGACCACAGCAAGGAAAGCCAACAACGTAAAGATGATAAAGTATTTCATTACTTTGGCTTGGGTTTCCTTATCGGCCGTATCACGTTTGCCACCAAAAACAAAAGGCTCGTAGGCATAGCGAAAGGCCTGGGTGATCATCGCCATAATCATCGCTATCTTGACACAAGCACCATAGATGCCCAGCTGCACATCTCCTTCCTCACCAGGGACAATGAAACGATAGCAAATCTTGTCTGCCACCTGGTTAAGAATGCCTGCCAGACCCAACAACAAGAGGGGCCATGTGTATTTCAACATCTGCTTCAACATCTTGCGGTCGATGCCGAAGCGCAATTTCCGGATTTCTGGGATAAAGCCCAAGGTAATCAAGCCGGTGCAGATGAGATTGACGATGAAGATATACCCCACCTGATAGCTGTTTTCATACCAACCCATCAAGGCGGGATGACTCTCTTTCAGACCAGGTGCCACAAGGAAAATGAACAGATTCAACCCGATGTTGAGGAAAATGAACAACAATTTCAGGGCAGCAAACTTGATGGGGCGGTTCTCGTAGCGCAAACGTGCAAAAAGAATGGCTTGAAAAGCATCCAAGGCTACAATAATCGCCATAATCTCCACAAACTCAGGATGATCGGCATAATGCAATGCGTTGGAGATGGGCTTTAAGAACACGCTGACCAAAGCCACAAACACCACACTTACCAACCCCACCGCCAAACCGGAAGTGGAGAACGCTTTATTGGGGTCGACGCCTTCTTTGTTGGAGAAACGAAAAAAAGTAGTCTCCATGCCAAAAGTCAAGATAACCAAAAGCAAAGCGGTGTAAGCATACAAATTAGTAACGATGCCATAACCACCCGATTCAGCGGCGATTTTGTAAGTATACAGCGGCACCAGCAGATAATTCAAAAACCTGCCGATGATACTGCTCAAGCCATAAATGGCGGTTTGTTTTGCCAAGGACCCCAGTCTATTGTTTTCTGCCATAGTCCAACTTTTCTTTTTTCAAACGCAAAAATAGGATTATTATTTTAGACCACACGCGGTAAAGTAATCACGAACTCAGTCCCCACCCCTTCTTGACTTTCAAATGTGATCGTGCCTCCCAAGGAATGGATGATGTTGTAGGCAAGGGACAATCCCACGCCAGAACCTCCCGTTTTGGTCGTGAAGTTAGGTAAAAAGATCATCTTTTTGTCTTCTTCTTTGATGCCTTTGCCATTATCATTCACCACAATGACAAAGGTCGTGTCACGGGATTTCAGTGACACTTCTATCCTACCGTTGGGTTTCAAACCAATGGCTTGTGTGGCATTCTTGATGATATTGCCGATGGCACTGTGTAGATTGGTCTTATCACCATGGAAGGTATAATCCACTCCTGAATCGACAAGATATTGAAAATCAATATTGTCGATATTGTTATAGAGATTCACCAAATTGCCAACCAATTCAGACAAATCGAATGGCTGTGAGTTGTTCACTGGCAACTTGGCATACTGTGAGAACGAGGAAGCGATATCAGAGAGCGCGTCGATCTGGTCCAACAACGTGCTAGTGGTCCGTTGGAGGCGCTCGTCCAATTCGCCATGTTGTTCGGCCGACCGTTGTAACAATTGCACGCTGAGTCGCATCGGGGTCAGGGAGTTCTTAATTTCATGCGCCACCTGTCGGGCCACACCTCGCCAAGCCGACTCTGCTGCGGTACGGCGCAACTCGGCAGCACTCTTCTCCAGTTCCACCACCAATAAATTGTATTGGTTAATCAACGCGCCAATCTCGTCCTTGCTCTTCCATTCCAACTGCTCATTTGGCTTGGTGATGTCTATTTGACGCATCTTTTCTTGAAGTCGCACCAAGGGGTCGGTGATTTTCCGTGTCAGAAACAACACTATGGTGAAGAAAACCAAGCTGATCAACAGAATGAAGTTGATATAGGTTAACACATAATTCAGGATCTCCGATCCGAGGTCTGACTGGCTAGAGAAGAAGGGGGTATTCAGGTAGGCCAGAGTATTGCCCCAATAGTCCTGTATGGCTAGATACGAAGATTGGTACACCGCATTACCTAAGTGTTCTTCCTGGGTGTAATAAAGCAGCTTCTCCCCTTGCATGTTATGGAAAGCATCTGCATTCATTAGCGAGGATTGCAAGTGCATATCGAGCAACTCGGGCGTTGTTGTGGCTAGCAGTTTTCCGTTGACACCATACACGTTGATGTCGGTGAAAAAGGTCTCTGAATACCGATGCAAGATTTCATCAAGTGTGGTTTTAAACCCAGGTTGTTTTAGGAAGGAGAAATCGACCTCGCTAGTGATGTTAAGCGAAAGGGTGCGGATGCGTTCATAATGCGCTTCGTTGGTCTTTTGGGCATAAAAGGAACGAAGGTAAATTACCGACAAGGGACCAAACACCAAAAAAGAGATTCCCAAAGCGATCAACACCAGCATTTGGAAACGACTGCTCAAGGCCCTGAACAAAGAGGGTCTATGGGAATTTCGGCCAACAAAATAAATGAGAAGATACAGCACCAGCAACAATCCGAAAAACACCACAAAAGGTGATGTCATCTCCATCCAGTCGCGCCGTTCAAGGGTAATGGCCAATACGCGGTTTTCATCGACACGATACACATAATGTTTCATTTTTCGCCCGTAGCTAAACTCATTGAATGGCCGCTTGTAATCCGAGAGGAAATTGGGGAAAACATACGACCCGAATTTATAAACGAGCAAGCTATCACGGTAACTAGCCACCGACGATTTTAAAAGCATCGTGTTATGATCGTCTTGAAGGATCTTAGGCAATCCAAAGCCTTGTGGAGCAATAGGTTTCGAGAATTCGAGAAACACCGTCCCGACCAAGGTATCAAAGGCTCTTAAGGTAAGGGTAGACAGATAGCCAGGATCAAGCGTGTTGTCGTCCATTAACCAAAGGCCATCACCTAGGTTTACACCTCGATTGTCTTTGATTTTTTCTTGAAAATAACTCTCACAATCCGTCACAAAATTGAAAGGCTGTATGATGAGTTCCTGGTCGGGTACACAAAGCGTCAACGACACATTGTATTTGTTAATCACTGAGTCGAAGAGAAAATTGTGCATGTAATCCTGTGCCACTTCTTCCATCACGTCATCGGAAAAAATCATGCTATTAAAGATGGTGTCTGTTTGGGTTTCGTCCAAAAAATGTTGATAAGACTGTTCAAAAATCGTATCACGTTCTAAAGAAAGCTCTTGGGCCAATTCCTGAATCTGACGGTTCTCGTAACGAGTGTATTCCCTGTTGTAAATCAAGGTAAGCAGCAACCCCCAAAACACGAGCTGGCCGATCATGAGGAGGGTTTCGTTACGGCGTTGTATCCAAGCTCCTATGAGTCGGCGTAGCCATAATGCCAAAGTTACCAAGGCAAGGCAGCAAAAAAACAAGGCAAAAAAACAATAGTCTATCCGCATTCCCTCCGGTATGAAGAAATTCTGGCTAAACCCATAGCGGAACAAAGAACTGAAAACAAAATACACCACAACTAACACCAGCACAAAAGCCAAAACGGTAAAGATAAACGGTTGTTTTGTCGGTGTTTTTTTCGGGGATCTCTTCAGAAGGACACGACGAACAACAAACAAATAGAGACTTAATGACATCAGGATGCCACAAAGCACCAGTAAAGACAAGTTGGTAGAGTGACCAAAAGCAGGGAATTCGATAGTAAAATAAGAGAGCAGTTTGTTGGATTGCGAGTAAACCGGAAACGATTCTTGCGCCAAAGAATCTCCAAATTTGATTTTATGTTGACCCAAAGCGGGCAGAAATCGATTCGAAAAGTATTTGTTTTCAACGGGATAGGTTGTGTTGATTAAGGAGAACAAGTAAAAAGAATAAGCTCCGCATGGGCTGGAGGTAATGATAAAGTCGCCCGAATTCACATTGACGATGGTATCGCACGATTCCCCTACTCTTTTCCGCAGCACTCGAGGCTCGATCAAGTTGTTATTCCAATAGACCAAGGTATCTTTCTTAAAGATATAGGCTCCGACATTCGTGGGAAGAACCGGGTCAAGAGATAGAAAATCATAGGTTTCGCCAAAGGAGTTGAGGGCATTGATAAGATCTGTTTTGGATTTTTGCAAAATACGATCCTCGTTAATCACGGCTTTTTGCACCCGTTTGGAAAACAAACGATGCGAAACAGGGGTAAATGAAAAAATGTGAAAAACGAAAAAAAGGCCAAAAAACACCACCAGGGCACCAAGCACCCAAGACAAAACATCTCTATTATTTCGCGTGTGATTCATAACCGCAATTCATATTACTTCATAAAACGATACACCAAACTGGAATACATTCCGGTTTTCCGGGCCATCCAATTGGATCGTAGTCCAATCCACGCGCCACGAACCAATGGAAGAGAATGACCAAGGAAGCGCTCACTCATATAGGAGATATAATAGGCATCCCAAATAAGTCTTTGAGTGTCAATTACTTGAAAACCAAGAGAGGTCATAATGTTCCGAAGGGTGTCGGGCGCAAAATGATTCAAATGCCTAGGAACGTCCCAAGCAGCCCATTTGTCCTTATAATATTGACAATCAAACGATTGAAAGTTAGGGAGTGCTAGGATAAGTCGTCCTCCAGGCTTAAGGAGACGAACAATTTCAGATGTCTGAAAATGGAGATCATCTACATGCTCCAACACATGCCACATCGTAATCACGTCAAAAGAGTTGTCCTCAAAAAGAGCATAGTCGGTTGGAGCTTGGGGACAGAAACCCAAACGAGTTTCAGCAATTTTTTTTGCATCTTCAGAGGGTTCAACACCTTGGACACCCCATCCCTGATTTTGAATTTGTACCAAAAAATCTCCAACTCCGCAACCAATATCCAGCAAACGACCTGGGGGAAGTCCGCCTATGGCAAGTTGAGTTTTACGCTTGATATTAAAGGTTTTTATAAATTCATATACTTGCGGAATAAAACCTTTATTATTGATTTGATGACTATAGTATGCTTCGCTTTGATAGTATTTTCCGATTACCTCCGGTGCAGGACGTGGGATTGTAAAACGTAGTCCACAATGAGGGCATTCTGATATTTTGAAATCTTCTTTAGACAGAAAATAATCTTTCAGTTCCAAAACGGTGTTATCGTTGGTTGATCCGCACCAGGGGCAAGTATTCATAATGGGATGTTTTCACGTGAAACAATGAGCTATCTTCCTAAAAATATGGCTAATACAGAAATATCGGCTGGCGAGATTCCGCTGATGCGACTGGCTTGACCGAGGGTTTCTGGTTGGTATTTATTGAGTTTTTCGCGCGCTTCGAATGAAAGCGATGTCAAGGTATGATAATCAAGGTCACGAGGGAGTTTCACATAGTCCAAACGATTCAGTTTTTCTGCCAAATCTTGTTCTTTGTTGATATAACCATCGTATTTAATCAATATTTCAGCTTCTTGAACACATTCTCGGACGAAACGATCTTTCAAGTTATATTTATCAGACAGAAAATCCAAGGTTTGAATCATATCAAAAAGATTCAACTGCGGACGAAGCAACACATAACCCAATTTAGCACGTTGCGACAACGGGGAAGTTCCGAAGGATTCCAAAAAACCATTGATTTGGTCAGGAGTAACGCTGGTATGATTCAAAAATTCCATCATTTCTTCGACGATTGCTTTCTTTTCCAGATAGTGTTGGTATCGCTCTTCACTGGCCAGACCCAGTTGATAGGATTTCTCTGTAAGGCGGGCATCGGCATTATCTTGCCGCAAGAGGATACGGTATTCGGCCCGACTTGTGAACATACGGTAGGGTTCGTCAACCCCCTTTGTAATTAAATCATCGATTAGCACCCCGATATAAGCTTCTGAGCGAGATAACACCAAAGGATCATGGTCATGGATCAATTGATGGGCGTTGATACCCGCCATCAAACCTTGACAGGCGGCTTCTTCATATCCCGTAGTACCATTGATTTGTCCAGCAAAAAACAATCCATGTACTTGCCGTGTTTCTAAGGAATGATGGAGTTGTACTGGTGGGAAATAATCATATTCGATGGCATATCCAGGACGGAATATTTTCGCGTTTTCAAACCCCTCAATCGCACGTAAAGCCTCGTACTGAATCGTATCGGGCAAAGAAGAGCTGAAGCCATTCAAATAATACTCTTGGGTGGTCCACCCTTCGGGCTCCACAAACAATTGATGCGAGTCTTTATCGGAGAATCGTTCTATTTTATCTTCAATGCTGGGACAATAGCGAGGCCCTACCCCTTGAATCCTACCCGAGAACATCGGCGAATAGGCAAAACCTTTTCTTAATATTTCGTGCACTTTCAAGGAAGTTCGGGCAATGTAGCAGCTTCTTTGCCGGGCAATAGGTTCATGCTTGAGATAGGAAAACCCGGTCACTTCATCATCTCCAGGTTGTTCCACCAGTTTTGAGAAGTCGATGGTCCTCCCATCAATACGCATGGGAGTTCCCGTTTTCAGCCGCTTTACCTCGAATCCTCTCTCCTTTAACTGTTCCGACACCCCGTAACTGGCAGGTTCACCAATACGACCTCCCGAAAAGTGCATTTCCCCAATATGGATCAAACCGTTTAAGAACGTACCATTAGTCAAAACAACGGCCTTTGCCTTAACTTCGCCACCCATGAAAGTATGCACGCCACACACCCGGTCTCCTTCAAACAGCAAACCATCCACCACATCTTGCCAAAACTCCAAACGGGGTATTTTTTCTAGTTGACTCCGCCATTCCGCCGAAAACATCATCTTGTCACTTTGGCAACGCGGGCTCCACATAGCAGGTCCTTTCGAACGATTCAACATTCTAAATTGAATCATCGTCTTGTCCGAAACCATTCCTGAACAGCCGCCCAAGGCATCAATTTCCCGAACAATCTGCCCCTTAGCAATTCCTCCCATCGCTGGGTTACAGGACATGGAAGCCATCAAACGCAGATCCATGGTGATCAACAAAACCCGACTGCCCAAGCGAGCAGCCGCAGCCGCAGCCTCACATCCAGCATGGCCCGCCCCAACTACAATGATGTCATATTGCTCAAATTTCATAAACGCAGTGTTTCACACGAAACATTTGTTATATTTTATTGATAATCAATTTATTATAATATAAATTCAAACATTCTTCCTCCTTGGAACGCATTGTGGCTTGATCCTCTTCCGTGTGATCGTCAAACCCCATCAAATGAAGCACCCCATGAATAATCACCCGCAACAACTCACTTTCAAATGAACGACCAAAGTTAAGAGAATTTTCAGCAATGCGATCCAAGCTAAGACAAAACTCACTGGATAAAACCACGTCCTCCGAAATCGGGAAGGTCACAATATCCGTATAGAAATCATGCCCCAACCGACGTTGATTTATGTCCAACAAGGCCTCGTCACTGCAAAAATAATAATACAACTCGCCCACCTGATATCCTCCATGCTCTACCACCGCTTCAATCCAGTCGCGCACATGGTCTATATCAAAATTCGGCATCATCACATCGATCACTTGAAAACGTATCATATCATTGATTCTTTTTAAGGTAATACTGGTTGATTTTCGATTGATAATACGGCTGATAACGAACAGGGTTCTCTTGTAGGAATTCTTGGTTTTTCTTCAATTGTTGCTGATAGAACAATTCATCAACGGACCGATCAAATTTAGAGCCTTTATATTCGTTCGATTTGCGTTTTTCCTCTTGTTCACGTTTCTGTTGAGCTTTTTCCGATTCAAGCATCCGCGACAAAATCTGCTGATTGCGCTCTATCGTACGACGGTTGACCCGTTTATTTACCATATCCTCCTCCAAACGTTCCATATCTTTGATGATCTCATTCAAGCCATCATCGCCCATCTGACCATTACGCTTCATCTCATCAAGCATCTGCTGCATCTGCTGCCGGATCATCTCCTGCTCGGCAGCCATACGAGCGAACTCCTCAGCCATCGAAGGACTGCCATCGGGCTGCATCTGCTGCTGCATTTGCTTTTGCAGTTGCTCCAACTGTTGTCCCAGCTGCCTTTGCAAATCTTGCATCTGTTGCATACTCTTGCCCTGCTGTTGAGGTTGCGACTTTCTTTTGCAAGAAGAACCCGAACCCGACATGGACATGGTTTGTTCCATTTCATCCAAGGACTCTGCCAACATCAGCGAAAGGTTGTTCATCGATTGAAGTGCACGGTGCTGGTGGCTGACTGCTATGGAAAAACGAAGGTCATTCATGTTTTTCAAGGCTTGTTCCGTTTGTTGGTCGACAACCGCTAACTCCTCAAAAACAAAGTTGCGGATGGACATCTGCCTAAGGGCCATGGACCGTAGGGAATCCTCAACCATGCTGAAGTTGGACGAAAGCTCCTTTTGAATGGCTATTTTTTCGCGCAAGGAGGGATCATCTGTTCGCATTCTTCCAAGTTCATCCATGAGAGACTCCTGTTGGTGGGAAGCTCGGACCACATTTTCGAGCAAAACACGAACCAGGTGAGCGTCTTCGGCCATTTGCTCCTGTCCGCCCATCATCATACTCATCATCATCTTGTTTGCCATTTCCTGCATTTTGCTACCAGCGTCTTTCTTCGCCCCTTGATCAAGGTCGTTCTCAATGGATTGTTCCAGCGCCTCGTCCTTTTGAATATTGAAAGGATCGTTCAATTGCTCGTTCCGATCCGAAAGGCTATCCAGCGTCTGCATCATTTCCTCGAACGACTCTTTGGCTTCTTCAGCCGATAAGGTGTCTGTTTCGGTACTTAATTGCTCACCCAACTCATCCAATCGTTCCACTAACTCATTGAGTTCTTTTTCCATTTTCAACTGCTCCAACAAGGAAAGATTACGGTCTAGCAGATCCTGCATTTTCTGGTTGTCTTTCTGCATATCACGCAGGAGTTCTTGCATCTTCTCACGCGGCATTTCATCAAGCAGTTTTTCGATCTCCTCCATCATTTTCTTCAATTCCTCGGGGATCAGTTCTTCAAACAATTCATTGATTTTCTCTTGCTTTTTCAGTAAATCCTCATTGGCCAAGTCGTGTTCTTTCATGAAATCGCTCAGCTTCTCCTGTTCCTCTTGAAGTTGGTTCCATTCTTCCTCGATTTGCTCTTCCTTTTTCAGTAATTCCTTAATCTTCTCTTTGTCAGACCAATCGAGTTCCTTTTTGGAGGTCAACTCTTGCAGCATCTTTTCAAGGTCTTCCTTAAGCTTTTGGGCTTCATCGGCATTTTGGGCCATACGGTCCATGATATCGTTTTCGGCTTGTTCCGCAACCGAATCGAGCGCTGCCAAAGAAGGTTTATAATAGGCAAAGGTTTCAGAGCGTTTCGACTTAGGACCATGGAACCCGTCATTATCCCATACTTCAAAGCAAACTTCTACCTGTTGTCCTGGAAGCACCCCCAGACTGTCCAGATGAATGGAGTAAAAAAAGGAGGTTTTGGTGGCCATACGGTCAAAAGCAATGGGAAGCACCATTTTACGCGACGAGGGTTGCTGGATATCGCAATGACAAACCAATTTGGTAAATCCGTAATCGTCTGCCAACAGGCCTGAAAAAAAGATTTGACTAGACAATTCCTCATCGTACGATTCCACACGAATATCGGGATAGCCATCGGGAATGACATCGATGGTGAAACGAAGCGGTTCGAAGCCATCTGACCAACGGTTGCGGCACCCAAAGTCGAAACTAGTCGATTGGGCAGCGGTCATCAGAAAAGAAGATTGACCTTGGTCTACCATTAAAGGGGTCACCACAGAATCTTGCCAAATAAAAGCCGAATCGCTGTCGCGAGTCACAAAATCAAAGGCAAGCCGTGAACCCTGCGGCACTATGATTCGGGTTTTCCCTTGCAGCACCTCTGGGGCACGATGGATATAAGTAGGGTAGGAGACCCTACATTGATAGGAAAGCAACGTGGGGTTGGGATGCACAATAATGTGGATCGGTTTACTGACATACTCGCCACCCACCACTTGAAAGGAAAGGTCGTGATACAGATTTCGGAACGTGTAAGTATAGTCGTTCAATGAGTTTTTTTCAAAGAGCTGCTGACCAGCAGGACTCTTTACATAAAAAGCATCAGGGATACGGCTGCCTTCCACATGGAGAGCAAATTTCACATCGGAACCTTGAGTGGTCTCCAGTATTTCATCGGAAAGCCTTACAACAAAGGGGAGGGGCTTCTCAAACTCTTGGTCATAGCTGAGAATACGTTGGGTAGGTTGTACGGCAAATCGAGGCAAAAAGATGACCAAAGCCACCAACACCGCTAACAACGCCAAGAAGAGGTAAAGGTAGCGAAGATTGCCCTTCAGGTCGACAGCATCGGAGAAACGCAATGGCGCCAATTGTTGGGTGCGTTGTTCAATGGTTGCCAATAGAAGCTGGTTTGAAGCATTGGTGTCAGAAACATCGGCAAGCTGCAAAGTGTTAAGAAGTTTGTCTTGCACCTCAGGAAAAAAACGGCCGATGAGCAAAGCTGCTTGCTCGTGCGACATCTTTTTCCGGAATCGGAATAGATTAACCAAGGGGATGACCACATAGAAAACCAGTACGGCGGCACTACCGACCAGCAACAGCAAAAACAAAGCAAAGCGCACCCGAGGTGAAAACCAGGAAAAATACTCCAAGGTGTTCACGAGCAGATAAAACACAATCCAGAGGGCAGCACCTATTAAAACGCCTTGAATCAGTCGATTCACATAGAACTTCCTGACAAAACGCTCAATTTTTCCGATCAAAACCTGCCGTGTGGACATCTTAAAATATTTAAGGTGCAAAGATAGTTGATTTCTGAGAATTAATATATCTTTGCAAAAAAGTTAACACCATGAAAAAAACAACCTATTTCCTTGGATTCACACTGTGTATCCTCCTATTGGCAACTTCTTGTGGAAAAAGCGATCACGTCAGTGTTTCTCGAGATCGTTTCCTTTTTGATATGAATGGCGGTGCTATCGCTTTCAACATCACGGCAAACTGCGACTGGAAGATAGAAGTCCCCACTACGGCCTCTTGGATTTCTCTCAGTCAAGACGAAGGCCGTGACAACGCTACGGTTACCATTAACGTGAGAAGCAATGC
Source organism: uncultured Bacteroidales bacterium (assembly GCA_946184615.1). Lineage (GTDB taxonomy): Bacteria > Bacteroidota > Bacteroidia > Bacteroidales > F082 > Limimorpha. The sequence goes on along the minus strand of CAMHFN010000005.1, from coordinate 33,076 downwards.
GGACCAAATTGAAAGAAGCGAGGTGTTGACTGTTGTTTCGACCAACGGAAAGTCCAGTAAGAAAATCTATGTTCAACAAAAAACAAACATTAATGTTGGGTTGCTTGTAGGAAACATTTGGTTTTTAAGATTTTATGAAAGATGGGACTTGGACTACTATAACCAAATCATTGATGAATCGTATCGTACCTGGACTTATTATATTGGTGAAGAGTTTGAAGATTGGTTTTTCTATTTCAACGACACCGTCAGTTATCTGATTTACGCTTATGACAACGACACCGTCTATTTCCCATATCATTATGTTTATTATCCCGAAAACGACAGTCTTAATTTGAGTTTCGAAACCGTAAACGACTCACTTGAAAGCTATTTTGCCTATATTCATGAGCTTTCGAACGAACGTTTCACCATCAGCAACGAATACAAACACAATCGATTTGAGAAACTCTACACCCTCAATGCTACCAACAACAATAGGTCATTGAAAATCAACCCAAAAAAGGTGATGAAAAAGCCTAGCGGACCGTTGATTCCCTTCATTAACCATGCCCACTAAACTCCATCGGCATTTTTCCATCATTGGCATTGGAGGCTACTTACTTGCGTTGTTTATCACAAGTGTTTGGCTCAAACCCTATGCGTTAAAACCACTTTGGATTGCATGGGGTGTTGCTACCATTTTGTTTTTTTTCTGCTTAACCTATTATTGCCATCTCCGTTGGCAACACAACGATAAAAAGGTTTTTCTGAGAAAAGTCTTCTTGTGGGCCTTGGGAATCCGAGTGGTTTATGTGGTAAGCATTCTATTTTATTATTATTGGCAAACGGGGGTCAGTTTTGAATACAAAGCCGCCGACAGCTGGATGTACCACCGTATGGCGAGTTACCTTTCAGAGCTGGTTCGTGAAGGGAACTTTCGCGAGATGTTGGGCGTATTGGTCGGCAACACGATGGGCTTTTCTGACCAAGGCTATCTACTCTATTTAACCTCGCTCTACACCTGTTTTGGTAACAACATCCTCGGACCACGACTGTTGAAAGCGTTGATGAGTGCCTATATGTGTGTGGCGATTTACAAACTTGCTTCACGGAGTCTAGGCGAAAAAACCGGCCGGTTGGCGGCCATCATGGCGGTATTTCTTCCCCAATTTATCCATTACACTGGCACCTATATGAAAGAGACGGAACTGGTGTTCCTTGCCACGCTGGCCCTCGAACGGATGGATTATCTTATCCGTAGTCAACGTTATACGTTTTGGAACATTTTGGTCCCCGTCCTGCTCACGGCATTGACCTTTGGTTTCCGTACGGTCGTCGGCATGACCCTATTGGCAAGTTTTGTGCTCTATGTCCTCTTCTGCCCGAAGGAATTGCTATCCAAAAAAAGCCGCATGATCACTGTGGGCATTACTGCGGCCATTGCACTTTTGTTCCTTTTCTCGCCAGTAGGGTGGGAGATGTACATTATTTTCAAAATCAACTTCCTTACGGGTGAGGACATGGTTGAAAAATACCAACACCTTGGGATGAACTATGCGGAATATGCCCATTACAAATACATGGCACCCGGGGCCTTTACTTTGCCTTTGGCCAATTTGGTGGAAGTGGCTAACGAAAACCAAAAGATGATGAACGGCACCTTCTTTGTGAAGAATTACCTGGCGTTTTTTGCCTTATGGAGCTTTGTGGCGGCCATCCGCCAAAAACGTTGCCGCGACTTCTGTCTGATAGGGACCTACACACTGATTTATGCGTTGATCATCGCCTTCTCTTTTGCATTCAACAGTGAGCGTTTCCATCAGCCCGCACTGCCTGGAATACTCATCTTGGCGGCCTACGGCATGACCCGTTTTAAAAGAAAAGACTTCGCTTTTTTCTACAGCTACAACATCTTGCTTTTGGTGGCCATCGTAGCTTGGAACTATATCAAGCTTGCCGCCCGTGGAATAATTTTTTAAGATTATTGTTGCGATATTGGGTTTTTTGCGTATCTTTGCAGCCGCAAAAGGTACCTTGCCCGAGCGGTTAGGGATCGGTCTGCAAAACCGGGGACGGCGGTTCGAATCCGCCAGGTACCTCAAAAACCTAGGGCTGCCACAGATGTGACAGCCCTATTTTTTTTCAATGACAAACTAAAAGACAGCAATTTGAGTTTATTAAGAATAGAATTCATTATTTCGCCTCAACACTGTTATGAACCATTTCTGCCGAATTATCGCTTCCCTCTTTCTTCTGCTAACTGCCTCCATAACCGATGCGCAAGAACGTGACACCCTACAGTCCGACACCTTGCAGCTGCTTCTACAGAAAGATCTGGATAGCTTGACCATGGCAAACAAAGAACTGCAAATGCAAGTGAACCAACTGGAGCTAAAGTTGGAACGATTGGAAGAAAAACAGAAATTCTACGAGGAAAAAGAATCTTTTTATAAAATAGAGGCCATGCGCGACCTTCGCGAGACCAACGAAAAACTGCTCACCGAAAAAGAACTATACCAGCATTTGAGTGATTCGCTACGACTTCGCCTTACGGAAACTGAAAAGTCCATTATCCGCGCCAACGAAGAACTAAAATACACCCAACAACGGGCCAAAGATGCTGAAGCCAAAATCACCGCAGCCACCGCCCGAAAGAAAAAAGTTTGCGCCATCCAAGGCATTGCCATGAAAACCTTCCGTACCCCTAGCTGGTCGCTTGCACCCGACAAAATCATCGATGCGAATGAAAACGAAAGAATCGGGTACCGAATCGTCAACAAGAATGGGGGAGAAGTGGAATTTGACTATACTGCTGGAGCCTATGTAATGCTATGGGACCTCACCCATATCCATCAGAATACGCACACCGACACCCTTGCCAAAAAACAAATTGAAATCAAGAAATTCGATCAAGATTTCTCCTATAGCCTGGGCTTGTATGTAGGCTTTGGCGGTAGCAACCTCTTTAAAAACTTTTATGTGGGGCCCTCGTTCAAGTTCTTGGATTTCTTCCACCTCACCGCAGGCTTTAACATCTGTGAATACGAGATGCTTACCGGTGCCTATCAAGAGGGGGATGAACTACCCGCCGGCTTTTCATTGAACGACCAGATCGCAAAAGTGTGGAAGGCCAAGCCTTTTGTCAGTCTCTCGTTTGATTTGGATTTCATCTCCTACATCAAAAAATAAAACGGAGAATTTTCCGTTCTCCGTTTTACGTCTTCCATTTCCAACTGAGCCACATGTCGGACTCGAACCAACGACCTACGCATTACGAATGCGTTGCTCTACCAACTGAGCTAAAGTGGCTTTTTTGCGGCTGCAAAGATAACACTTTTTTACAACACCGCAATCTTTTATTCAAAAATTTCATCCCCCATGCCCACGTGAATCTCGTAACGGCAATTGTTATTATACTCTTTCATGGCTTCCGTTGTGGGGGCGTTGAGGCTAATCCGGTTCGCTGGAACACCTTTCGTAGTCGTAAGATACGTAATTAATTTGTTGTTTTTCCGTTCAATCATCCGCGTCAACAAGTCATCAGACTTATCACCAAACAGTTTCAAGGCAATCTCTTCAACTTCTTGTTTCGACTGCACCGTGCCTTCCTCTTTGAATTGGGAGGCATATTCCCACAAACCTTTGTCGCTCAGCTTGATAGAACGTATCTCTTCGTTGGTAAGGAAATCCATGCCTGTCGTTTGAATCTCAGGATGTTGCGAAAGGTAATAATCACGCTGAAGTTGGATGTCGCATAAACTTTGAATTACCTCATGATAATTAACACGCTGTTGAAGAACCAAGGTCAACTCCGGCTTTTCAAGCATGGTGGCTGCCAATTCGTCGATTTGACTGTATTCCAATGCCGTGAAATCAAAGTGAAGCATGTCAAATTCAAAATACTGAATATCGTCAGAACCGCTCAACAGTCTGAACGGAGCCGTGCAAACCTTCACAATAAGACCACCCAACACCTTCAATATGGCCCGTCGGTAAGAGAACTCGGGATCATCGAGACTACCGGCGACAGGAAGACTCAAGGCAAGTTTGTTTTCCTTGTCCGTCAACAGATAAAACCCAAGTTTCAACGGAACGTGCTTGATTTCTGGTTCAAACCCCTTAAGTTTATCGCCAGCTTTTGGCTCGGCAATCTCCAATTTGTTGATTCCCTTCAAGTTTCGGTCGGTGATAATGTTCTGACTGTTGAACGATAGCGTGCCGTTTTCCAAGGGATAACCGAAAGTTTGTACACAGAAGGGGGAGAAGTCGGACAACTTCAAATTGTTCAGCAGTAAAGTGAGGTTGTGGTTATCCAAACTGGTGACATTGCCTTTCCAAACGGCATTCAACTTGCCGACTTGATTCAAGAATGCTCGTAGTTGGACCGAGTTTTCGCCTTGGAAGTTGAAGTTTTTCGAGTTCATGGTGATGTCGGAAATCTCATATTGGAAAGGCGAAGGAAGGGTGTTGTCCTCGTAATAAACTTGCGTATTCGCCAACTTGAAATCTTGCACAAAAATCTTCAGCGATTTGTTTTCTTGGACTTCATTGAATTCGGCAGCGATGGTGTCACCTATTTTTTCAAAGATGGTGGTGTCGTTATACACTTTTTTCTTACCTAGAATAACATCGAAATTGGTGGTGTTGTCCGCTTTGACAATATACTCGGTATGGAGCCCCGAAAGTTTCAGTCGCTTTAGATTCAGGTAGTTTTCTTTGATACTGAATTTTTGAATATCTGTGTTAATGGAATCGATGGTACCGATAAGATAACCGGTATTGTCCTGCACAGCAATGTCGCGAAGCGTGATATCGCCTGTCATGTCGAAATCGAGAATATGTTCCGTATGCCCCAAGGCTTGAAGATTGAAGTCAAGCTTTCCACATACGGAATCGACAGCCATCGAGCGTTTCAGATAGGGCTCGATGATGTTCAAGTCCAAATTCTCCAACTGCATGTTAAGGATATAGTCTTCTGCGTTTTCGGACAGGTGAAGTTGGGTGTGAAGGTTAGCGTCCTTGCCCAAAATAAGGTCAAGTCCAACTTGGCTTTTCAAAGAAGCCAGATCGATCTTAGGGACACGTAACGAGATGTCGTTCAGCAAAAACTCACTGCCCACCTCAATGTCCGCGTAACGGATGTAACTGCTATCCACCAAAATGTCATTGAGGACCACACCAAAATCGGATTTCTCCGACTTCTCTTCCTTGGGTTTATCTGAAGCAAAAAAGTCTATCATACTATTGAAGTTAAACCACGTCCGGTTTTGCTCAATATTGACTTTCAATCCTTTCAGCCAAAGCTTTTCCACGGTCAGCTGGCGATGCAGCAAATCCCAAAGTTTCACATTGGTCTCAAAGTGGCCTAATTGCACAAAGGCATGTTGTGCATCATCCTCATAAAGCGTAAGGCCTTTGATGCCCACCTTACCCGCTAACACGTTTATGCGAAGGTGATCTATGGTGATTTCGCGACCTACCAACTCCTTGTCGTGTTTTTGGATGTAAGCCTTTGCAATGGGCGAAACCAACAACAATGCCAAGGCAATGATGAAAATCAAAACGCCTAGTATTATCCCTATGATCTTTAGAACTTTTTTCATGCCGCAAAGTTATTTTTTTTTGCTTGATTTCTTTTTATTGTTTTCCAAAATAAGTTCAAAATCCATATGTCGTTTGAAAAGATCGACTTTTTTCACCATCACCTTCACTTCATCACCCAGTTGAATGACTCGACCCGAGCCTTGTCCAATCACACGGAAGTTCTCTTCATCGAGGAAATAATAGTCGCCCGGCATGTCCTCGTAACGCACCAGACCCTCGCATTTGTTGTCCTTCAGCTCCACATACAAACCCCATTTGCTCACACCCGAAATCAATCCCTCAAACACTTGTCCTATTTTATCTTGCAGATATTCAGCTTGTTTGTATTTCACACTTTGGCGTTCCATTTCTTCGGCCTGTTTTTCCATTTCACTCGTATGAACACAATAATCGTCATACTCTTTTTTATTAACAGAGTCTTGGTTTTCAAGCAGATAACGAGTAATCAGACGGTGCACCATAAGGTCTGGATAGCGTCGGATGGGGGAGGTAAAATGGGTGTAGTAATCGAACGAAAGTCCGTAATGGCCTATGTTTTCCGTACTGTAGACGGCTTTGGCCATGGTACGGATCGCTACGGTTTCCACCAAGTTCTTCTCTCCCTTGCCCTCCACGTCATCGAACAGTTTGTTATACGACTTGATCAGTTTCGACCGGGAACTAATGTCCATTGAATAACCCAGCCGCGAGATCAATCTCAGGAAATTGTTCAACTTTTCGGGATTGGGTTCATCGTGCACACGGTAAACGAATGTATAGTTGTGCCATTTGCTCTCAGGCTTGCCAAAGGTCTCCGCTACGGTCCGGTTGGCCAGTAGCATGAAATCCTCAATCAGTTCGTGCGACTCATTTTGCACACGGATATACGTATCTATGGGCTTGCCTTTTTCATCCAAAATGAACTTCACCTCTTCGGAATGGAAATTAAGGCTACCTTGGGCCATGCGTTTTTCGCGCAGTTTGCTGGCTAAATGGTGGAAAGTGAGTATTTCTTCCTTGTAATCGCCCTCTCCACCTTCAATCATCGTTTGGACTTCCTCATACGCGTAACGACGGCATGATTTGATGACGGTCTTTCCAATCCAATGATTCAACACGTTGGCATCATCATCCATCTCGAAGACTACGGAGAACGTCAGTTTTTCCTCGTCCGGTCGTAAAGAGCAGACTTTGTTGCAAAGTTTTTCTGGAAGCATCGGGATGGTTCGGTCCACCAAATATACCGAAGTACCACGGCGATAAGCTTCTTCATCGATAGCAGATCCTGGTTTTACATAATGCGAAACGTCAGCAATATGCACCCCGACCTCCCAATGACCGTTGGGAAGTTTCTGCAATGAGATGGCGTCATCGAAGTCCTTTGCATCAGCAGGATCGATGGTAATGGTAAAAACAGGACGATAGTCTTTTCGGTTTCCGATTTCTGACTTCAATATCCTGGTGGAAATCTTTGCTGCTTCTTTTTCCACTTCCTGGGAAAATTCCAAAGGATAGTCATGTGCGAGAAGGATAGATTCCATCTCCACATTGTTTTCGCCCGGGGTACCCAACACACGGATGATCTCGCCAAAGGGGTTTCCTGAATTTTCTGGCCAATCCACCAGATGCACCACTACTTTCTGTCCATTTTTGGCACCATGCAACTCGCCTTTGGGCACGAAAATGTCAACTGGAACCGTGCTCATATCGGGCACCACATACACATAGCCATGGGAGATATGAAGCACTCCGACAAAATCGGTATGCTTGCGTTGAAGCACTTCCACAATCTCGCCTTCCGGTTTCTTATCTTTACGTTTGGGAAACATAGCGACACGAACACGATCGCCATGCAAGGCTTGGCCAGTATTGTTTGGGGCAATAAAAACGTCCTCTCCCGCTTGGTCGTCAAGGATCACATAAGCCTTACCTGTCGATTTCATATCTACAGTACCTTCCACATACTGTTTTTTCGGACCATATTCTTCCAGATATGCCGGATTCAACACATAACGATAGGGGCGTTCTTCGCGCAAGATGCCCTTTTCAAACAAGTCTATTAATATATGGTATACAACATCTTTACCAGCTGCGTCCTTGATTCCCAATACCTTACAAATCTGTTTGTAGTTCATCGGACGGAACGGACTTTCGCCGTAAATGCTTAGGATGGCTGTAGTAAAAACGCTTAATTTATTCTCTATTTTTTTCTTTTTTCCCATAAAATCTCACTTTTCTTACGGTTCTTTATTTCATTTTCAAAAATATCGCTTGCAAAAATAATGAAATCAACGGATTAGTGTGTTGATAATTTTGTTGATATAAAAAACCGAAAAGATTAATAATTTCAATCCTTAAAAACTTATACCTTTGCAAAAGAAGGTCCCAAAGGGAAATCACGAGATACATTTTTTCACAAAACATTGTAAACGAGCACATTATATGAGCAACGGCGGATTGTACATTAAAAAAAGAGACGGCCGGGAAGAACCTTTTTCGATTGACAAAATCAAAAACGCAATTAGCAAGGCTTTTTTAGCCTCGGGCTTTTATGCGTCAGACGAGGATCTTAATGGCATCTTGAGTCGGCTGAGAATTTTCAACGGTATCACGATTGAGGAGATTCAAAACCAAGTGGAGACCGCTCTGATGGCAGAGCATTACTACACCGTAGCGAAGAACTACATCCTTTACCGCCAGAAACATACCGAAGACCGCGAAGTGAGGGAAAAGATTGATTTCCTGAGCAATTATGTCAACGCTTCCAATGCTGCTTCCGGATCAAAGTTCGATGCGAACGCCAATGTGGAGAAGAAAAACATCGCCACGTTGATGGGAGAACTGCCCAAGTCGAGCTTCATCCGTATCAATCGACGTCTGCTCACTGACCGTATCAAGGAGGTTTATGGTAAGGAACTCGCCGACCGTTACATCTACCTGCTTAATAACCACTTCATTTACAAGAACGACGAGACTTCGTTGGCAAACTATTGTGCCTCCATCACCATGTACCCATGGCTGAACGAAGGAACGAGTTCCATCGGAGGCAACTCCACGGCACCCACTAAGTTGCGTTCGTTCTGCGGAGGGTTTATTAATATGGTGTTCATGGTGTCGTCGCAGCTCTCTGGAGCTTGTGCCACGCCAGAGTTCTTGATGTATATGAACTACTTCATCGGCCTCGATTATGGTAGAGATTACTACAAACGAGCCGACGAAATCGTTGACCATTCCGTCAAACCACGCACCCTTGACAAAGTCATCACCGACTGCTTCCAGCAGATCGTGTACTCGCTCAACCAACCCGCTGGCGCCCGTAACTATCAGTCCGTGTTCTGGAACATCGCTTACTATGACCAATATTATTTCAAATCGTTGTTCGAGAACTTCTACTTCCCCGATGGTTCACAGCCCGATTGGGAGGGGCTGAGTTGGCTCCAAAAACGCTTCATGAAGTGGTTCAATGCCGAACGTCTGAAAAGTGTGCTCACCTTCCCCGTGGAGACCATGGCATTACTCTCGAAAGACGGTGATGTCATCGACAAGGAATGGGGTGACTTTACTGCAGAAATGTATGCCGAAGGTCATTCCTTCTTCACTTACCTTAGCGACAACGCCGACTCCTTGTCGTCGTGCTGCCGCCTACGCAACGAGATTCAAGACAATGGTTTCAGCTATACTTTGGGTGCTGGTGGGGTCTCCACTGGATCGAAGAGTGTGCTCACCATCAACTTGAACCGCTGCATCCAGTATGCCGCTCGCAACAACATGCACTATCTCACTTTCCTTGAAGAGATTGTGGACCTCTGCCACAAGGTGCAGATTTGCTACAATGAGAACCTCAAGGGACTACAGTCCAAAGGCATGTTGCCCTTGTTCGACGCTGGCTACATCAATCTGGGCCGCCAATACCTCACTATAGGTGTCAACGGCCTCGTAGAAGCCGCGGAGTTCCTCAAAATACCGATTACTGATAATCCTGATTATGAGCATTTTGTACAAGACGTGCTCGGTCTCATCGAACGTTACAACAAGAAATACTATTCCAAAGAGGAAGGCTTGATGTTCAATTGCGAGATGATTCCTGCCGAAAACGTCGGTGTGAAGCATGCCAAATGGGACAAGGAAGACGGTTATGAGGTACACCGCGACTGCTACAACAGTTATTTTTACATTGTGGAGGACCCCAACACCAACGTTCTCGACAAGTTTCGCCTACATGGCGAAAAATACATCAAGCACCTCACGGGAGGCTCCGCGCTGCATTGTAACTTGGAAGAGCATCTTAGCAAAGAGCAATACCGCCAACTGCTACGTGTAGCGGCACGTGAGGGCTGCAATTACTTTACTTTCAACATCCCCAACACCGTCTGCAACGACTGTGGTCATATTGATAAACGTTACCTCAAGGAATGCCCAGTGTGCCACAGCAAAAACATAGATTACCTGACCCGTATCATCGGATATTTGAAACGAATCAGCAATTTCTCAGAAGCACGACAGGAAGAGGCGGCAAGAAGGCATTACAGCAAAAAGGAAATTGACAGATGCTAAAATACGCAAATTACGATATAGTATTTCAGGAAGTGCCTGACGAGGTGACCTTGGCCATCAACATCAGTAACTGTCCCAACCAGTGCATAGGCTGTCACAGCAAATACCTCTGGAAAGACGAGGGGTACACGCTGGACAAGGAGGCACTCGATCGGTTGATCGAGGAATACCAAACCGGTATAACCTGTGTCTGCTTCATGGGTGGTGACAACGATCCATACGATGTGGCTAACCTCGCTATGTACGTGAAAAACAAATATAAGGATATAAAAACGGCATGGTATTCGGGTAAAAACGAATTACCCGAAGCGTTCCACGCAGAGACTTTTGATTACATCAAAACCGGGCGCTATGACGAGAAACTAGGTGCCTTGGATTCTCTCACCACCAACCAACGCATGGTCAAGCGTCTCGCTGACGGCCGCGTAAAGGATATCACAAGCCGATTCCAGAAAGCGGTTGCTACCGCCCGATAAGCCCCTTGGAGACGCACCCCGCCAGTGTGCTCTATCGATAGAAATCAATGATTTCCCGGTAAGGCCGCAATTAATTTCTTGGTATAATCATTCTGTGGATGCTCAAATAGCGCATCGGCATCGTTATATTCCACAGGTTTGCCGTTATACATCACCAGCACACGGTCACTCATGAAACGCACCACACTAAGATCGTGTGAGATAAAGATATAGGTTAGATGACGTTCTTCCTTCAGCCGGTTGAGCAAATTAAGCACCTGGGCTTGCACCGACACATCGAGTGCTGATACCGACTCATCACAAATGACCAACCGGGGATTCACCGCCAAAGCACGGGCAATGCAGATACGTTGTCGCTGCCCACCACTGAATTCATGCGGATAACGGTCGTAATGAGCAGCTTCCAAGCCCACTTGTTCCAATAAGTCACACACCTTTTGCCTGCACTTGCGATGATCGGTTTCTATGCCATGCACTTTCAAAGGCTCAGCAATAGCTTCGCCAATACGGATCCTGGGATTCAACGAAGAGTAGGGGTCTTGAAACACAATCTGTGCCTGCTTTCGGAAATTGCGTAATTCCGAAGCTTTCAAAGCAGTAACCTCTTGACCATTGAACCACACTTTGCCCCCTGTTGGCTCTTGTAAGCGGAGTATACTCCGTCCCAGGGTAGTCTTGCCGCAGCCTGACTCCCCCACCAGTCCAAGAGTTTCACCTTCAAAAACCTCCAAACAGACATCATCAACGGCCTTTACGTGGTCGTAAACGCGACCAAAGAGGCCTTTTTTCAGAGGATACCAAGTTTGCAAATGCTCCACCCTTAGCAAAGGGTCTTGGGCATATAGCCTTGTCAAATGCTGTTGCCTATCTGCATCGGTAATTTGCAACTCTTTAAGAATTTGCTCTTTGCCTCCTGCCCATTGTCCGTCGAGAAATTCCTTCACGATAGGTAGCTTTTTGAGGCGTATTTTCATTGGGGGTCGGCAAGCGAGGAGCCCTTTTGTGTAAGGATGCCGAGGGGCTTCCAGCACTTCTTTCACGGTGCCTCGTTCCAAGATCTCACCCTTGTGCATCACCACCACATCGTCGGCAATTTCAGAAACCACTCCCAGGTCGTGAGTGATAAACACCATGCCCATACCAGTCTCTTGCTGAAGCTTACGCAATAGTTTGAGAATCTCTTTCTGAACGGTCACATCGAGGGCTGTGGTGGGTTCGTCCGCGATAAGGACTTGTGGGTTACAAGCAATGGCCATGGCAATCATGACGCGCTGCTTCTGTCCTCCGCTAAGCTCATGGGGATAGCTGTCGTAAATCGCTTCAGGCCGCGGCAACATCACCTGACGGAATAGCGAAATTGCCCGGTCGCGAGCGGACTTTCGTGTTACATTCTCATGCTGACGAATCATCTCAGAGACTTGATAACCACAACGGTAGACTGGATTTAGGGAAGTCATTGGTTCCTGAAAAATCATGGCGATACGCTTTCCTCGCACCTCAGCCATCTGTTTCTCATTGAAGTCTTTGATGTCCAATCCTTCAAGGAACATGGCATCCGCTTTCACCTTAGATACTTTAGGGTTGAGTAGATGCATCACGGCAAGGTTGCTCACCGATTTCCCTGAACCCGATTCGCCCACAATTCCCAAAGTACGGCCTTTATAGACCTCTAAATCGATGCCATGCACCACCTCGTGCCACTCCTCATCGCTAAGGAAATCAATCTTCAGGTTTTTTATTTCGAGTAGGGGTTGTGGCATTTTTCAAAATAATGGGACAAAGATACAAACTATTTCTTAAGGAATTCTAATTCTTTCTGTAACTTGATTACCGTTTTTCGAAGTTCAGCGTTTTCTTTTTGCAAGACAGCGATTTCATAATGAGCTGCTTCAAGAGCTTGGTTTTGTTGATTTCGATACTGGAGACGAGCCATTGTCATTCGTTCCTTTATACCTCCTTCTTTGATAAATTCATTTTCTATTTTCTTTTGATAAGTCATTAACATCTTATCCACCATTCGACAAAGGCTAATACCGATGTTACACATTTCCTCATTGGACCAAAGGTTGAAATAAACTTCGTAATCCGAAAGAAGATTATGACTACGGCAAAATGTTAATAATCCGTTAAAACGAGGATGTCCTTTTGTCCATTTTACTAATTTATGCCTAACAATATAATCTTCATAATCCTCTAATAGCTCTTGAATACTAGCTCGAGCAACATTTAGTAATTTTAATTCTAGTTCCATTGAAGTTACACCATCAGCTGACCCTTCAACAATGTTTTGTTTTCCAGAACGAGCTGCTTGAATCATCTGATCAACAGTTCTATCACCATAAGACGGTAAGAATCTTTTCGTAAAGACAGAAGTCATTTGGTAGAGTACTACAGTTTTTTGGTAAAACCACAAGTTTTTCCAATTAGCTTGAGTTCTTAATACCGATGCTATTTTCTCTGCTGAATTTTTATTTTTCATAGTATTTTTATAGTTTTCGTTTAAACAAACTAGATAATCTAGATAGTCTAGAATTTCTAGAGTTTCTGGAGATTCTGAAGATTCTTGTCTATCACTGTCCTGCGCAAGCTGCCGTGGCACAACTGATGGTAATCCCCGGAATCGCTGATAACTTCAAAGCACAAGCTTCCAAGGTGGCACCTGTGGTGAGCACATCATCTATCAAAAGTACATCCTTTCCTTCAAGTTGTTCAGCATAACGTACCTCAAAGATGTCCTTTACGTTTTTCCATCGTTCTTCCTTGGATTTATGGGTTTGCGTGGCGGTGTTCACCGAACGTACCAAGTATTTTTCACCAATTGGGATACCCGTCACTTCAGAGACACCTTTAGCAATCACCCAACTCTGGTTGTAATCCCGTTCTTTTTCACGTTTAGGGTGCAACGGCACAGGAATCAAATAATCGATCTCTTGAAAAAGTGGCGCTTCGTTGATGCTTTTGCCCAGCTCTTGGCCTAGAAAAACACCCGCATTGGCATTGCCTTTGTACTTCAATTCATGGACCAAGCGTTGCACCTTGCCTTCCTTGGAAAAGAAGAAGCAAGCGGTCACTGCTTTGAGCCGTACTCGGCCGTAAAACATCCGTGCCAAGGGGTTGTCCTCATTCAACGCATAGCCTGTCTTGGGCAAGAAGGCTTTGCATCGGGTGCATACGATGTTTTCCCATTTATACAGCGTGTTGCCGCAGGCGGAACAAACCGAAGGATAAAACAATCCTATAAGAGCATCAATCCAAGTAAATTTCATTTATTGCGATTTTGAACCGCAAATATAGAAATTTAATTTATTGTATCATAAATATAATAATTATATTCTATGACATAGTCCATGGAGTCGGGGAGGAGTTCGTCGGTACGGCCTTGGTCCTTAAGAATTTCGTTGAACATGCGCCGATTTCGAAGAAGTTTGTTTTGCCGCCGCGCACTAAAGTTGTACTTGTCGTAGAGATACTGAATGGGGCTTGCTGTGAAGCCCATGTTTTCCATATTGAAATAAGGATTGCGTTTTTTCCCACTTCTCATGCCTGCCAATTCTTCGTTGAGCCGTTGTATCTCACGTGGCATGGGCTTAGAGGGCATGTCGATGATCATTTGCTTAAAGGTAGCATAGTCATAAAAAGGCAAGATGGTGACCTCTTTCAAGGTAATGGTATCGCGGTGGAGAACGATACGCAACGTGTCCTGATCAGCCATGGTGGAGTCAACAGGAATCAGCTTACGGCTATAACCGATGCAACTTACCCAAAGGGTATCTACCGTCTTGGCGGGGATAAGAAAAAGTCCGTCACGGTTGGAAATGGTGCCACAATGTCCCATCTTACTAATCACATGGGTGTTGCGAACTGGCAAAAGACTATCTGAGGTGACTATCTTCCCCAATATGGGCAACCTCTTCTCAAAATCCATAACATCTTGACCCTGAGCAAAAAGCTTAAGACCTATACAAAACAATGCCGTTATTAAAAAAAATCGTTTCACGTATGGATTCTAAAACCTATTAACGCATATCGCCTTTGATTATTATTTTTTCAAGACGTTGATACCAATCTTCTCCAAATTTTCTTACCATAGGTCCTTTCAGGAACTTCCACAACGGGATTCCTTCCTTTTCGCCTTTGCGTTTCGCTGGCACGCATACGCTCCATTCATGATAGAGGATGTGAGTGAAACCATCTTTTTCAAGCAATCGGATAGGATAGAGGTGGCATGAGATCGGTTTCCAGAAGTCGCATTTGCCTTCCAGATAAGCCTTTTCGATGGCACAGAGCGCCGTGCCGTTTTCGTGAAAATAGACGAACGCGCACTCTGCTCCGTTTACTAACGGCGTGACGAGCTCACCTGCCTCGTCGTAATCGTAAACATCGTTTTCTTCAACCACTTTAAGGCCTTCTGGCCGCATGTAGGGCTTGATGGCTTCGATGTTGTCTTCGATTTGCTCTATTTCAGAGGCTTCGAGAGGAGCCCCTGCATCACCTTCCACACAACACCAACCCTTGCAGCGCGGCAGGTCACAGCAAAAATAGGCGTTCAGGAATTCGTCGCTGACCACTATATTATCTAAAATTATCATCATGCAAAAATACATCAAAAGGTGAAAGATACGTGAAAAAAGACTAATTTTGCCGCAAAATTAAATCAAGAATCTTTAAAACATAAATCTTTAAATCAATTCGTCATGGCTTTCAACCTTAGAAACAGAAACTTCCTGAAGCTTTTGGACTTCACTCCGGAAGAGATTAAATTTTTCCTGAAACTCGCCGCTGACCTCAAGGCCGCCAAGTATGCAGGTACCGAACAACCTCACCTCACGGGCAAGAACATCGCCTTGATTTTCGAAAAGACCTCGACCCGTACCCGTTGCGCTTTCGAAGTCGCCGCCAAGGACCAGGGTGCCCATGTCACTTATCTTGGCCCCACTGGATCACAGATCGGCGTCAAGGAATCAATGGCTGACACCGCCCGCGTGCTAGGTCGTATGTTCGACGGCATCGAGTATCGTGGCTTCGGTCAGGACATCGTTGAAGAATTGGCCAAATACGCTGGCGTACCGGTTTGGAACGGCCTTACCAACGAGTTCCATCCCACCCAAATCCTCGCCGACTTCCTCACCATGCAGGAACACAGCGACAAGCCCCTCAACCAAGTGACCTTTGCCTACTGCGGTGATGCACGTTTCAACATGGGCAACAGCCTGATGGTGGGTGGTGCCAAGATGGGCATGGATGTCCGCATTGTGGCTCCCAAACAACTCCAACCCAGCAAGGAACTCATCGACACCTGTAAGAAGATCGCCAAGGAAACCGGCGCCAAGGTCACTGTGACCGATGACGTGAAGAAAGGCGTCAAAGGCTGCGACTTCCTCTACACCGACGTGTGGGTATCCATGGGTGAACCTGACGAAGTTTGGAAACAGCGCATCGATCTCCTCATGCCTTATCAAGTGAACAAGGAGATGATGAAGCTCACCGGCAACCCGAACTGCAAGTTCATGCACTGCCTGCCAGCTTATCACAACCTCGAAACCAAAGTGGGCCGCGATGTTCATCAGAAATTCGGCCTCAACGGCATCGAAGTCACTGAAGACGTGTTCGAAAGCACGAACAGCATCGTGTTCGACGAAGCCGAGAACCGCATGCACACCATCAAGGCTGTGATGGTCGCCACTTTAGGTGACTAAAACTTGATCAGACGGTGCGCATGAACTTTCATCGCGTCGTCAGTCACACGCAACACATAGATACCTGCCGCGAGCGAGGTGAGATCCAGCTGGACCACCGAATCGTGGCAGGTTTTTTTTGTTACCCGTTGACCCAAAAGATTGTAAATCTCTATTTGTCGCAGTTCCAAACCTTTCAGCGTGAACCATCCAGAAGAAGGATTCGGAAAAATCGTCAACCCATCCGTATCGGATTCCTCCACCGATGTATTGATTGGTCCCGCCAGCGTTGCCACTAAACCCAGATTTAATTCAGTAAAGCGTTTGGCTTGATCCAGGTTATTAACGCTTATGCCCAAAACATCGTTAGTGGTATGGATAAACGGAGAATAGTGGTGCGTGTTTTCAAAGAGATGAACCGCAGGATAATGGTTGCGATTGAATGAGGAGAAGTCGCTATCGCCGCCCTCCATCCAACCCTGTTTAACCAGCAAATCAGGATCGTAGACCGCACAAAACTGATAGATATAATTGGCAAAAGTGGAATCCCGATTGACATAGATCAAACGCATTTGCATCTCTTGTCCTTCCTCCAGATAACCGATCATGTCTAGATTGAAGTAGCCTACAATATCCACTAGGTTATCGGCACATTCTTTGGCATACGCAGCACTACCCTGAAGGTTGACTTCTTCGGCAGCCCATCCGCAATACATAATGGACCGTTCAAACTTACAAGGACTTAAGAGTCGAGCCGTTTCCAAAATACCTGAAGTTCCCGATGCATTATCATCTGCACCTGGGGCGTAAATCGAGTCAGGATGACCTGGATCGGCATGGTTATAGGAGTCGTAATGCGCACCACAAACCACATATTCATCGGGATAGATCAACCCACGTTGTATGGCAATCACATTGTCAGAGGTTTCCCGAAGCGTATCGTGATACAGGAAAACAAAATCATGCAAAAACACCGAATCCATTCCCATTTCACGGAACGAGTCGTAAAGCCAGTCCTGCACCTCATACACCATCTGACTGTCCCACCGACGCGTGCGATACGATTGCATGTGTTCGATCGTGGCTTCCAAGCTGTCTTTGGAAACTTGGTTCATCAGCTGCCGCATACGAGCGTCCTCTTGTTGAATGTCGGGATAGGTATGTTCAAAAAGGTGTTGGGCCTGAAGACTCAAGGCAACCACCCCCCAAAAAAACATTAATAAAACCTTCTTCATAAATGTTCTCCGTTTTACCTCCCTCCGGTCGGTGAGGGCTTACGCCGTTCCGTTTTCCACTCCCTCATAGTCCTTTTACATGTGGTTTTCCTGCCACGAAATCTTTCAAATAAAATGGCTCAAAATAGGCCACATCGACGAAATCCCCAGCTTTCAGCGCTTGATCCGAAAGAATCGCCATATACGCCGCAGAAGGAGTAAAGTCGTCAAGAATACGAATTGGGTCGACTCCATCAAATAGTTTATGAAGTTTAGGAGCACCATCGCCAAAGAGCCAAGTATGGGAAGGGGAGGGGGAAGAGGGAAGAGAGGAGAAAGGTAGGGTGGCATCAAAAACGACGGCTTCGGTGTCTTTCACTTTAGTAAGATGGGCATCAAAAACCGAACAATAAACCTCCATGCGGCGGGCGTCAATCATCGGTATTAACAAGTCTCCGGGTTGAAGTTCCGTCCCCAACTTGTTTCGCATTCCATACGCCATGGCGTGCAGCGTATCAATGGCCATCAGAGGCAAGTCGGCAGCGTAACAGATGCCTTTCGCTGTGCTCACCCCGATGCGCAAACCCGTATACGACCCAGGTCCTTTGCTCACTGCAATAGCATCCAATTGGTTATAATTTATCCCTACTTCCTTTAAAACTTCATCAATAAATATAGTGATTTTTTCAGAATGTGCATTTTGACCTTTACACTCTCGTAAAGCCAAATTATTTACTCCATCATTCAATGCTACAGAGCAGATTGGCGTAGCGGTTTCCAAGCATAAAATCATATTTAATAATATTTTTTTGCAAAGTTAAAAAAATAAATTGTATTTTTGTTGGTTGGAAAAAAATGTGCCATGCAAATTTTAGTCACCGGTGGCGCCGGATATATTGGTTCCCATACTTTGGTCGCCCTTGCTGAGGCAGGACACGAGACGGTTGTGGTTGACAATCTCTCCAACTCCAATCCTGCTTCACTGACAAGAGTAGAAGAACTGGCGGGGAAAAAGATTCCTTTTTATCAGGTGGATCTACGCAACCGCGAGGGACTTTGTCGTGTTTTAGAACAACATCATTTCGATGCCTGCATTCACTTTGCTGGATTGAAGGCGGTAGGGGAAAGCACAGAAAAGCCCTGGGAATACTACGAAAACAACATTAACGGCACACTTACGCTCCTTGATGTAATGCGTCAACATGGGTGTAAGAACATCCTATTTTCCTCCTCTGCTACCGTATATGGCGAACCCAACGTAATTCCCATCACCGAAGCATGTCCCAAAGGCCGTTGCACTAGTCCTTATGGACAAACCAAAAACATGCTTGAAGAAATCATGATGGACATGCAGCGTGCCGACAAGGACTGGAATGTGGTTATCCTGCGTTATTTCAATCCCATTGGCGCACATCCGAGCGGCAGAATAGGGGAGAACCCCAACGGAATCCCCAACAACCTTATGCCTTTCATCACCCAAGTGGCTGTGGGCAGACGACCTGAGTTGGGAATCTTCGGCAACGATTACGACACGCCTGACGGTACCTGTGTTCGCGACTTCATCCATGTGATGGACCTCGCCCAAGGTCACGTGGCTGCCTTGAAAGCTATTGAAAACCACTGTGGCTGTGCTATCTATAATCTAGGTACCGGCCAAGGCTATTCCGTACTTCAACTGGTGAAAACCTTCGAGAAAGTCAACGGAATCCACATACCTTATTGCATCAAACCACGCCGCGCCGGCGACATCGCCATATGTTATTCCAATCCTTCCAAAGCAGAAAAAGAACTCGGCTGGATAGCTCAATTTGGTTTGGAAGACATGTGCAGAGATGCCTGGAACTGGCAACGTAACAACCCTAACGGATATTGAACCATGAGAACCAGAACCATACCCATTGTCAAACCCGGTGAACGCTACGAAGGCGTCATCAGACCTTTTCCGTGATGTAAAAAACTTTAGTATTCCTTTTTAATCACTCGAAAAGCAACATTTATTATGGACAAAGTAACATTATTACCCTACGACAGAATATACAAAAATTTCATCGACGAGAAGTACCTCCACGATGGACATGATGAGTATTTCTATCGCAACCAACAAGTTAAAAAACCAGTCAACGGCTGGAGGCATTTGCATTCCGACGAAATTGAACGATTGGTAAAAAACAGCAACACAGCGACCAACTGGGATGAAATCTGGGTTACCGATGCGTTCGACACCAACATGATCCGTAACAACCATTTCTTCGGAATGTGCCGCATCGGAAGCGTGACCAATGAAATTCTCCAGTATCACGACCTCCGTGTGCCCGTAGGCATCACCAACAGTAGCATCATCTCTTGTGATATCGGCAACAGCGTGGCCATCCACGATGTCCACTATATGGCCAATTATATCATCGGCGACAAATGTATTTTGTTTAACATCCAAGAAATTTCCACCACCGATCACTCCAAGTTCGGAAACGGTGTGATTAAAGAAGGAGAATCCGAGGATGTTCGAGTTTGGCTCGAAGTGATGAACGAAAACGGTGGACGTAAGATTTTGCCTTTCGACGGCATGATCACTGCCGATGCCTATTTATGGGCCAAATACGTTGACGACCAACCTTTACAACAACGTCTTTTTGACCTCACCAATAAAAAATTCGACACTCATCGAGGCTATTATGGAACTATCGGTGAATTCTCTGTCATCAAGAATTGTTGGATCCTAAAAGATGCCAAGATTGGTCCTTTCTGCTACATCAAAGGCGCCAGCAAACTCAAAAACATCACCATCAACTCCTCCGAGGAAGAGCCTTCCCAAGTTGGCGAAGGCGTCATCATGGTGAACGGCATCACAGGTTATGGCTGTCACATTTTCTATTCCGTGGTGGCGATACGGTTTGTGTTGGGCGACAATTGCAATCTGAAGTACGGTGCCCGATTAATCTATTCCGTGTTGGGCGACAACTCCACCATCTCGTGCTGCGAGGTGCTCAACAACCTGATCTTCCCCTCACACGAGCAGCATCACAACAATTCGTTCTTGATTTCCGCCTGTGTGATGGGGCAGAGCAACATGGCCGCTGGAGCCACTTTAGGCTCCAACCACAACAGCCGTGCCACCGATGGTGAAATCGTCGCCAGCCGGGGCTTCTGGCCGGGTCTTTGCTCCAGCATCAAGCACTCGTCGAGATTTGCCTCCTTCACGCTCCTCTCGAAAGCGGATTACCCTAACGAGATGAACATCATGCTCCCCTTCTGCTTGGTCAACAACAACAACCAAACCAACCAACTGGAGATTATGCCGGCCTATTGGTGGATGTACAACATGTACGCCATCGCTCGCAATACTTCGAAATACCAGAAACGGGATATCCGCAAACGGAAAATCCAAAACATCGAGTTTGAGACTTTCGCTCCTGATACCATGGAAGAAACCATCGAGGCGCGCAAGCTTCTAGAGGTCTGGGTGGCTAAAGCATATCTCCGCTCCAAAGGCGAAAATCCTGACACCCAGGAGTATTATGACCTCAGAGCCCTCGGCAAAAACCTCCTCGACCACGAGGCCGAAGTATGCAAAAAACTTGAGGTGTTTGGCGAAAACATTGAGAAAAGCAAGCGCCGCACCCGCATTTTAAAAGCCTACGAAGCTTATCACGCCTACGGCGACATGCTGGTCTATTATGCCGTGAAGAACATTGTGCTTTATCTGGAAAACCATGAAGAAGCCAGCATCGAGAACTTGAGCCGCATGATGAAAGGTAAACGCCTTCGTAAATGGATCAACCTCGGAGGACAGACCATGCCCGAGGAGGATGTCGACCAACTACGCGATGACATCAAGACGGGTGTGCTGAACAGTTGGGATGAGGTCCACGAACGCTACAACGAATTGTGGAAACGCTACCGCATGGAAAAACTCCGACATGCCTATTTTTCACTGATGTTCCTTTACAAAGACGAAACCGACGTGCTGACTTCGGAAATGTGGGAAGAATGCCTCGACAAAGCCGTCCGCATTCAACAGTATATCTGCGACCAAGTCTACGAATCCCGTAAAAAAGACTACGAGAACCCCATCCGCAGCGCCACCTTCCGCAATGAGGAAGAAAAAATCGCCGTGGTGGGTCGCATCGAAGACGTCTCCTTTGTCAAACAAATACGAAAAGAAACCGAGGAGTTTATCGCTTCTATAAACAAAATCCGCAACAATTAAACAATTTAACAATCAACATACTATGAGAGTACTTATTGAACCGAATTACGAAAAAATGTCACGTTGGGCAGCCAACCACATTGTTGAACGCATCAAAGCCTTCAAGCCGACAGCAAAGAAGCCCTTTATCCTTGGATTACCCACTGGTTCTACACCGATAGGCACTTATAAAGAGTTGGTCAAGCTCTACAAAAAAGGCCAGGTCTCTTTCAAAAACGTGGTTACCTTCAACATGGATGAATATGTGAACATTCCCGAAGACCACCCGGAAAGTTATCACAGCTTCATGTGGAACAACTTCTTCAAGCACATCGACATCAAGAAGGAAAATGTCAATATCCTCAACGGCAACGCCAAGGATTTGGAGGCCGAGTGCGCTCGCTATGAAGAAAAAATCAAGAGTTATGGCGGCATTGACCTTTTCATGGGCGGCATCGGCCCTGATGGCCACATCGCTTTCAACGAGCCAGGCAGCTCCTTGACCTCGCGTACCCGTGTGAAGAGCCTGACTACCGACACTATCATCGCCAACTCGCGCTTTTTTGAGAACGACATCAACAAAGTGCCAAAGACGGCGCTTACCGTGGGTGTGGGTACCGTCATGGACAGCCGCGAAGTCATGATTTTGGCCAACGGTCATGGCAAAGCTCGCGCTTTGGCACACGCTATCGAAGGTGGAGTCAGCCAGATGTGGACCGTCAGCGTACTGCAGATGCACCCCAAAGGCATCATTGTCTGCGACGATGCCGCTTGCGATGAACTGACCTATGGAACTGTAAAATATTTTAAAGACATCGAAAAGGACAATCTTTAATGAAGAATTTTGCTCTTATTGGCGTGGGGGGATACATCGCCCCACGCCATTTGAAAGCCATTAAGGAAACGGGAAATTGTTTGCTTGCCGCTTACGATAAGAACGATAGCGTAGGCATCATGGACAATTATTTCCCCAACGCCTCTTTTTTCACTGAACACGAGCTGTTCGACCGGCACAATACCAAGATGATGGCCAGAGGGACCAACCTCGACTATATCTCAGTGTGTACCCCCAATTACCTGCACGACGCCCATATCCGTTACGGACTGCGTCTCGGCGCCAACGTGATATGCGAAAAACCCGTCGTGCTTAACCCCTGGAACATCGATGCCCTCGAAACCGTGGAACAAATTGAAGGACACAAGGCCTATACCATCCTCCAACTTCGTCTCCATGAGGCCATCGCTGCCCTGAAAAAAAAGATTGAAACCGGACCAAAAGACAAAATTTACGACATTGATCTCACCTATATTACTCCGAGAGGTTATTGGTACTACGCCTCATGGAAAGGCGACGTGCGCAAAAGCGGAGGTATCGCTACCAATATCGGAGTGCATTTCTATGACATGCTTTGCTGGATTTTCGGTGAGGTACAGAAAAGCATTGTCCACATCTCCACCCACGACCGGGTAGCGGGGTTCCTTCAACTGAAAAACGCCAATGTACGGTATTTTCTCAGTATTTCCGCCGATACCCTCCCCAAACACGTGGTGGAAAACGGAGGGAAGACCTATCGCTCCATTCTCATTGACGGGGAAGAGTTTGAGTTTAGCACGGGCTTTACCGAACTGCACACCGTCAGCTACCAGAAAATTCTCAACGGAGAAGGTTTCGAAATCAGCGAGTCGCGAAATGCCATCAACACGGTTTACGACATTCGCAACGCTAAACCTATCGGACTGACGGGTGACTACCATCCTTTAGCAAAACTTGAATGTAAACCCCATCCCTTTAAATGGTAAAAAACATACATCATGCGGATTGTACTTATTAAAATTTGTAATTTCCTCTTTGGAAAACAGGCCAACAATTCATTGCCCCGTATTTGGGTGTTGGCTTTTGATATCGTAGTGTTGTTTACCTCCTATTTGATATCCATGTTCCTGGTCCATTACAACAACCTCTCCGAGGGTATCATGTTCCGTGGATGGTACAGGATCTTCATCGTGATGCTTGTATACATCATCATGTTCCTTGCCTATCGTACCTATTATGGTATGATCCGGTATTCAGGATTTGACGATATTAGGAAAATCTTCAATTCGTGCACCATCGCCTTAACCATTTTGATCCTCAGCAAAGTCATTATCACACAAGTCAATCCCAGCATCGTAAAACATATTCTTCCAGGATACAAGATCATCCTGTATCATTACTTCCTTACCGTGCTGTTCATGACCTTAAGCCGTTTTACCATTCGAAGGATTTACAACGAGTTTTATAAAGACACCTCCGGCAAAAAACAAAACACCCTCGTTTACGGCGCAGGAGAAGGCGGCGTGATGTTGCTACGCGCTTTTTCACAGGACAAAGAAACTCCTTATAAGATTTTGGCCTTTACCGATGATAATCCTAAAAAAGTAAACAAATACATTAACACGATCCCCGTTTTGCTGCCCGATAAAGCATTCAACGATGATTTTATAAAGAAAAACAATATTTCCGTATTAATTCTTGCCCTACCAAGTGTTTCCGGAGAGAGAAAAAAAGAGCTTATCGAACGAGGGATGAACTATGGTTTGAAAGTAAAAACCATGCCTTCATTTATGCAGTGGGTGGATGGAGAAATCAAAACCAACCAAATTCAAGACATTAAGATTGAGGATTTGCTGGGACGCGAACCCATCAAATTAGGAAAGGAGAATGTAAAACGCGAAATCGACGGCAAAGTCATTATGATTACAGGTGCTGCAGGTTCCATCGGTAGCGAAATGTGCCGCCAGACGCTTCACTACAATCCCCAAATGCTGGTTATGGTCGACCAGGCAGAATCACCCATGTATGACTTACAGTTTGAACTCAAGAACACCCCTGAGTTCAAACCCATTATTGACCGGATGGTGTTCATTATCGCCAACGTGAAGGATGAGCGCCGAATGAAAGAAGTTTTCGAAGCCTACCATCCACAGCTCATCTATCATGCCGCTGCCTACAAACACGTACCCTTCATGGAAGAGAATCCCTACGAAGCGGTGTATGTCAATGTCTTTGGCACCAGAAACATCGTCAACCTAGCCATTGAACATGGTGTGGAGAAGTTTGTGATGATTTCGACCGACAAAGCCGTGAACCCCACCAACGTGATGGGTGCCACCAAACGTATTGCAGAGATCTACACCCAAAGCCGCAAATGCAAGACCCAATTCATCACCACCCGATTCGGCAATGTGTTGGGATCCAATGGTTCAGTAGTGCCACTCTTCCAAAAACAACTCGCTCAAGGAGGACCCCTCACGGTCACCGACAAACGTATCATACGTTTCTTCATGACCATCCCCGAGGCTTGTAGCTTGGTGATGGAAGCCGGCTCCATCGGAAAGAACAATGAAATTTTCGTTTTCGACATGGGACAGCCCGTCAAGATTTACGACTTGGCGAAAAAGATGATCCAACTCTCCGGCAAAACCGACATCGAAATCAAAGAAATCGGACTCCGTCCAGGAGAAAAACTTTACGAAGAGCTGTTGGCCACCAAGGAAAACACACTGCCTACCGACAACCCGAAAATTATGAGGGCACAGGTGCGCAACTATGAAGCCGCTGATGTAGACGTTCTGATTGAAGAATTGGCTAAAGCCCTGGCTTCCTGCGACGACTTCTCCATCGTCCGACAAATGAAACGCATTGTTCCCGAATTCAAGAGCAACAACAGTGTGTTCTGTCAGTTGGACCAAAAAGAAGAATGACGATGAAGAACTACTGCGTCATCATGGCCGGAGGTATTGGAAGTCGCTTCTGGCCCCTCAGCAAAGACAACTATCCCAAACAATTCCTTGATATTCTTGGAACGGGAAAAAGTTTCATTCGTAGTACATACGAGCGTTTCAGCCCCGTCGTCCCAGACGAAAACTTCCTTGTGGTGACCCATGCGGCTTACAAACATCTGGTGCTTGAACACCTCCCCATGCTGAAGCCTGAGCAAGTACTTTGCGAACCCGCCCGACGCAATACGGCTCCTTGCATCGCATACGCCTGTTATCACATTCAAAGCAAATGCAAAAATGCCAATATCGTGGTTACCCCGGCAGACCATCTGGTAACCAACGAAGTAGAGTTTCAGCGTATCATCCGCTTAGGATTCGGTTTTCTGGCACAAAACCAGCAAGCCTTGATGACCATCGGCATTAAACCCTCACGGCCAGAGACCGGTTACGGATATATCCAAGTAGGGAAGACAGAAGACGGAAGACAGAAGACGGAAGTGGAGAAAGTGATGAACTTTAAGGAAAAACCGGATTATGAAACCGCCGTAAAATTTGTGGCGGATGGCCATTATTTGTGGAACTCGGGCATTTTTCTTTGGACCTTGGAAGGCATCATGAGGGCTTTCCAACGCGACTTGCCCGACCTGTTGAACCTCTTCGATGAAGGTCGTGACACATTCGGAACAGCAGCCGAACAAGACTTCATCAATAAAAAATTCCTCGACTGCCCAAACATCAGCATCGACTATGGTATCATGGAGAAATCGCCCGACACCTTTACCATTCCTGCCGACTTCGGATGGAGCGACATTGGCACTTGGGGTTCATTGTTCACCCATGCCCCAAAAGACGGCAACGGCAATGCCATACGAGGCAAAGTGGTTTCTGTTGACAACAAAAACACTATGGTCAACATCGAAGAAAGCACCGAAGCCGTGGTGGAAGGGTTGGAAGACTATCTGGTGGCTTATCGAGACCATTCTTTGCTGGTTTGCAAATTACACGATGAGCAACAAATCAAGAATTGGATTGAAGGACTAAAATAAACGTATCCCGTGGAAAACCAGCCGCTTGTCTCAATCATCGTACCATGCTTCAACATGGAAAACTACATTGCCGACACCATTAGGTCCGTGCAGCGGCAAACCTATCCCCATTGGGAACTCCTTATCGTCGACGATCTGTCAGTCGACCAGACACCCGAAATAGTTCGTTCTTTTTGTAAAGACGACGAACGAATCCTTTTTTCCATCAAGGAGGAACACTCAGGCATCGCTTCTTCAAGAAACCAAGCTATTTCCAGAGCAAGGGGACGGTTCTTCGCATTTCTTGATGCCGACGACATTTGGCATCCCGAAAAACTGGAACACCAACTGAACTTCATGATGGAACGCCAAATCGGATTCAGTTATACCGCTTACGATTTGATTGACGAAAGCGGAAAACCGTTGGGAAAGACCATCAAAACGGCTGGAGACCTGGACTACAAGGCGTATCTACACAACACCATCATCGGCTGTTCCACCGTGATGATCGACACGGATAGGATAGGCCCCGTGGTGGTGCCCGACTTCCGCACCAGTGAAGATACGGCTACTTGGCTCGATATTCTGAGAAAAGGCTTCAAAGCCTACGCCATCGAAACACCTCTGACCTCTTATAAAATCCGAAGAAACTCAGCAAGTTCCAACAAACTGAAAGCCTCAGCCGATCTTTGGAGCGTCTATCGAAAACACGAAAAACTGCCTTTACCAACAGCCCTTTACAGTTTTCTTTGCTATGTATTCCATGCCATTAAAAAACGTCTCTGATGTGCTCGTTCTACCTGTATCGGAAAGCCTGGCGTTTTGACGGCGCACCCCACGAAGAACCTTGCCTCACCAGGGACGAAGCAAAGGCCTTGCTGGCTCAAGGCGGAGTCTTGGTGCGTAACACCTATGATTTTGAATGCTCCGAAGAAACCCATTTTTGGAATTTGATCAAAGACCGTTTTGAAGGTTTGGAAGAACTTTCCGGCAACACCCGAAAAAAAGTCAGGCGTTCGCTGGAGAAGCTCGAATTCAAGCTGATCGACGTTGAACTCATCGAACGCGAAGGATTCCCCATTCTGAAAGCCACCTACGATGATTATGCGGTTACCGACCGTGTGATGAACAAACAAACTTTTGAGGAATATCTGGATTTAGGCAAGAAAAAACACTATGAATATTGGGGAGTATTTGACCAAGCAAAACTGATCGGGTTCTGCGCCAACTGGCTATGGAGCGATGCCGTCGAATACGGACTGGTGGGCATTCTTCCAGAATACAAAAGGGAATGTACCTCTTATCCTTACTATGGGCTGTTTTATAGCATGAACCAATATTATTTACAGGAAAAAGGCTTCCGCTATGTCACCGATGGTACGCGTAGCATCACCCAACATTCCAACATTCAGTCGTTTTTGGAAGAGAAGTTTCATTTTAGGAAATCGTATTGCCGCTTAGCGATTCATTACAAATGGTGGATGCACCTGGCCGTGAAAACCCTTTACCCTTTCAGGAAGATCATTCCGATTCCTCAAATCAAGGCCGTATTGAATATGGAATCCATGACCTGTAAATAAAAAAAGTAGGACCCCGATAACGAACTCCTACTCAAAAAATTAATAACATGAAACGCGCCCCCTTCAGGACTTGAACCTGAGACCCCCTGATTAACAGTCAGATGCTCTAACCAACTGAGCTAAGGAGGCATTTGCGGCTGCAAAATTACGACTTTTTTTTAACCCTGCAAGTTTTTTTTTCATTTTTTTTTAACTTTGCACTCCCAACAACAAAACCATCATGAAGAATATACTAGGAATAGGCAATGCCTTGGTCGATATTTTGACCCAAATCCCCGATGACCATATCTTGGATGAACTGAACCTCCCCAAGGGCACCATGCATCATGTCAACGCAGCAAAATCGTTACGTTATGGCGAGTATTTAATGCAATATGGTATCGCCCGGGCCGCTGGCGGATCCACGGCCAACACCATGAGCGGTGCAGCCAAACTCGGGGTGGAGACAGGATATATCGGCAAAGTAGGAAAAGACGAACGTGGTCATTTCTTTGAGAATGCCATGCGTGAGACAGGTGTAAAACCCATGATGCTCACCACAGACACCCCCACCGGATGTGCCGAAGCCATCATCTCCAAAGACGGCGAACGCACTTTCGCCACCTATCTGGGTGCGGCCTTGGAGCTCTCGCCCGATGACATCCAACCTGAGATGCTTGATGGTTGGGATATCTTTTATGTGGAAGGATATCTCGTTCAGAACCATGCCCTGCTGGATAAAGTGTTACCTATGGCCAAGGCAAAAGGTATGAAGACCGCCCTCGATATGGCCAGTTTTAATGTCGTGGAGGAGAATCGCGACTATTTAAGGCAACTTACCAAAGACTATCTCGATATTGTATTCGCCAATGAAGACGAAGCCCGTGCCTTCACGCATATCGAAGATCCCAAACAAGCTTTAAACGAACTCGCGCAGATGTGTGACATCGCCATCGTGAAAGTCGGAGCGAAAGGATCGCTCATCCAGCAAGGCAAAGAGGTCGTGACCATAGGCCCCATCCCCGCCAAGGTAGTCGACACTACTGGTGCAGGCGACTTGTGGGCATCAGGCTTTATGGCTGGCCTCGTACAAGGAAAGTCGCTCCAACAATGCGGAATGATGGGCGCCACCCTTGCCGCCAATATTATCGAGGTGATTGGTGCCAAGATGGACGAAAAAAGATGGCAAAAAATCCTTGATTCATTAAAAGTATTATAATTTTTCGTACCTTTGCAGCCTGATTTAAGAAAAAGTATATCAATAAATTAGACATTATAAACAACAATGAAGGAATTCAAGACCAACGAAATCCGGAACATCGCCCTCATCGGCGCTGCCAAGTCCGGCAAGACCACCCTCGCTGAAAACATGCTTTTCGAAGGTAAGGTCATCAACAGAAAAGGAAGCACGGAAGAAAAGAACACCGTCTCCGACTATCGTCCTATCGAGATGGAGCGTCAGATCTCCGTCCATGCCACCATGATGAACACCGTCATCAACGACAAGAAGATCAACATCCTCGACGCTCCCGGCTTCACCGATTTCTCGGGTGACATCGTGTCATGCCTTGCCGCTGCTGACACCGCAGTGCTGACCGTCAACGCCCAAGCCGGTGTCGAAGCCACCACTGAAAACGCATGGCGTCACACTGTGACCACCAAAAAACCCGTGGTGTTCTTCCTTAACCAACTCGACCACAGCAACGCCAACTTCGACAACGCCATTCGCAACTTGCGCGAGTACTTCGGTGACAAGGTCACCCCGATCCAGTACCCTGTGAGCACCGGTGAAGATTTCAACGCCGTCATTGACCTCATCCTCATGAAGATGTTGGTCTTCAAGAACGGTAACGGCGCTCCTGAAATCCAGGACATCCCCGCCGCCGAAATGGACAAGGCCGAAGAGATGCACAACAGCCTGATCGAACATGCCGCCGAAGGCGAAGAGGCCCTCATGGAGAAGTTTTTCGAAGAGATGACCCTCAGCGAAGAAGACATGGAACGTGGTATCCGTCTGGGTATCATCAACCGTGAGATGTTCCCCGTGATCTGCGGCGCTGCCAAACGCGGCATCGGCGTGTATCGCCTCTGCGAATTCCTCATCAACGCCTGCCCGAGCCCGGCCGACGTTCCCGCCATCAAGGCTGAGAACGGCACCGAGTTCCACAACAGCAACGACGATCCTACCGCCCTCCAGATCTTCAAAGTCACCACCGAGCAGAACCTCGGCGACGTGGCTTGGATGCGCGTCTACGGTGGTACCCTGAGCAAGAGCCAGGACCTCGTCAACCCCCGCACCGGCAACAAGGAACGTATTTCACAGCTGCTTGCCTTCCGCGGCAAGAACCGTGAAGAAGTCGAGAAAGTCAACGCTGGCGACATCATCTGCACCATCAAACTGAAAGACGGCCGCGTGGGTGACACCCTCGTCGACGCCAAGGTCGCCGAAGCTGCCTTCCCGCCCATCCCGTTCCCGGAACCCATCTTCCAAATCGCCATCAAGGCAGCCAACTCACAGGAAGATGAGAAACTGGGTGGCATCCTCAACGACATGCACAAGACCGACCCGACCATCATCGCCGGCATGTCACGCGAGCTTCGTCAGAACATCCTCCAATGCCAAGGCGAGTATCACCTCAACACCTTGAAGTGGTACTTCGACAACGTCCACAAGATCGCTGTCGAGTTCAGCACGCCTAAAGTGCCGTATCGTGAGACCATCACCAAGTCCGCCAAGGCCGACTACCGTCACAAGAAACAGTCCGGTGGTAGCGGTCAGTTCGGTGAGGTGCACCTCTGGTTGGCACCTTACTTTGAAGGCTATACCGATCCCGAGGAACTCGCCGTGCGTACCAAGGATGAGTACGAACTGCCTTGGGGCGGCAAGCTCATCTTCGCCAACTGCGTGGTCGGTGGCGCCATCGATGCCCGTTTCATGCCCGCTATCCTGAAGGGTATCAACGAGCGTCTAGAACAGGGTCCTCTGACAGGTTCCTACGCCCGCGACATCATCGTCTATGTGTACGATGGTAAGATGCACCCCGTCGACTCCAACGAAATGGCCTTTAAGATTGCCGGCCGTATGGCCTTCTCAATGGCCTTCAAGAACGCTGGCCCGAAGATCATGGAGCCTATCTATGACCTCGACGTCCGCATGCCTGCCGACCTCATGGGTGCGGTGATGACCGACCTCCAGGGCCGCCGCGGCATCGTGATGGGTATGGACAGCGATCACGGCTACCAGACCATCCACGCCAAGGTCCCGTTCGCCGAGATGGACCGTTACTCCACCACCCTCAGCTCCCTCACTTCGGGCCGTGGCACCTTCACCATGAAGTATGCCGAGTATGCCCAAGTTCCTACCGACGTGCAACAACGTCTGCTCAAGGAATACGAAGAGAGCCAAAAGGAGGAAGAGTAATTTTGAATTAAGAATGATGAATTTAGAATTTAGAGATCTCTTAATTCATCATTCTAAATTCTTTTCTGAATCAAAAGAATCCCGTCAGCGATGGCGGGATTTTTTTTTATTTTTGCAGAACAGAATCGTTCTTCATTTATAGCAACCAACACCATGAATAGTAAAATGAGAATTCAAATCAAAGCCTTGAGCCTTGCTCTCATCACGATGCTGGCCTTTGCATCCTGCACCAAGGAGAAAACCGGCGGCACCTTCACATTCTCGGGCAAGATGCAGAAAGGTCCTTTCGTGACTGGCACCACCATCACCGTCAACGAACTCAACGAAAGCTTGGGGCAGACTGGGAAGTCATTCACCACCTCCATCTCTTCCGACGACGGCAGCTTCAGCCTTAGCAACATCGAGATGGAATCGAACTTGGCCCTGCTTTCCGGCAACGGGTTCTACTACAACGAAGTGATCGGCCAACTTTCTTCGGCACAAATCACCCTGCAAGCCATCACCGACCTGAAGGATGCTGAAACTGTCAATATCAACGCGCTGACGCACATTACCAAAGCCCGTATCGAAAAACTCGTCGGCGATGGCATGAGTTTTTCCGAAGCCAAGCATCAGGCAGAGGGCGAATTTCAGGATTTCCTCGGTGTGACCGAGCATTTCAACCAAGGCTTTGAGCAAATGTCCATTGCCTCAAGCGACGACTTCAACGCCATGCTACTCGCCTTCTCCGTCATCTTGCAAAGGCCATCCAACAACTTGATGGTAGTTCCCACCCTCCCCGCCGAACTGACTTGGCTCATGACAAACCTCTCCACCGATTTCGCCGATGACGGCATCGTCGACAATAAGGCTCTGGTCGACACGCTACTCTACAACATCTCGATGCAAGACCAAATGTATATTAGAAGACACATCCAGAACTACTATTCAAGACTTGGCTTTAACGTAGAAATCCCCGACTTTGAGTCGTATATCGCCAGGTTCCAAACCATGCACCAGGAAACGACCGACGAGTTCGTCTATCCCGACCAGGCCAGCCCAGCACCGGAACTGGGTCCAGGCGGCGAAGTACCCAACATCCTTGTAAAAGAAATGACGCAGTTCGACGGCACAAATGCCTTTGTTGTTGCTGCGATCACACCCTTAGAAAAGAGCCTTAAGATAAAAGTCACAGGTGACGCACATCTTGACGCAAGTCTCAATAACGGCTGGGTAATCACCGATAATACAACAAACGGTTTCACTATTGAGACTCAACGACATGGCACACTCGTATCGATGCTTGTTTACCTTGGTGGTTACTTCAAAGACGGCACCGCCGTCGTTGAGTACTACGAAGACTCCGACACCCCAACCTTTACTAAACAAATCACTTGGACGGGAGGCTGGATGCAAAAATAGTGGAATTGTTTTTTGATTTCGGCAGTGTCACCAACAGGGAAGGCCGCAAATGCGTGCGTAAGGTGATAAAACATTGGAAATGGATCGGGTTGCTGTTTTTTTTAACGTTGGCGGCGTGTCACCGTAACGCCGTTCCCAACGCCGTAGACACGCGCCATGGCACGTGTCTACCACCACATCCAACGGAGTTGGCTGCCATCGACAGCCTTTTGTGGACGCAACCCGACAGCGCTCTGGC